>JAVBOL010000023.1:0-74725 GCA_031550615.1 Rikenellaceae bacterium
GGGCGGTTACCGTCTCACGGCTGAGTCCAATGTGGGCGGTTACGCGGGGTTGAACGCCCGTATCGACGCGCGCAAATTCAGCATCCTGCCCGAGATCAACTATACTTTCAACAGCTACGACCTGAGGGCCGACAACGGCAGCCTGTCGAGCTCCTCGCGCGTTAAGGTCAACAGCGTCGAGGTGCCCATTCTATTCGAAAAGCGCTTCCTGCAGCTATTCCGCATTCAACTCGGCCCCGTGTTCAACCTCTGGAGCGAAACCACTACCGGGGTCGTTTCCGGCGACCAGGCTGCGGCGCCGATGGTTATGAGCACACGCTCGGCGTTGGGCTACATGGTCGGGCTGAGTGTGTCGCTCGGCGGTAAATTCAGCCTCACGGGGCGTTACGGCGGCGATTTCGCCAAGCAGAAACAGGCCGTGTCGATAGGCGGACAGACAGCATATATCCATCCGCGCGTGAGTTCGCTGTCGCTCAGCGTGGGTATAAAACTTTGAGATGACCGAAAAAACCATTGAACTGGAGGGCATGGACCCGGCGGCGTTCTACGGCCCGTCGGACAGCCATTGGAACCAGATAAACTCATATTTCCCCAAGCTGCGCCTTGTGGCGCGCGGATCGACGATCAAAGCGTCGGGCGACGAGCAGAGCATCGAGGTGTTCGAAAGGCGCGTGGCGCAGCTCTCGCAATACGTGGCACGCTACGGACACATATCCAAAGAGGTGATCGCCCAGACCTTCGAGGGCGGGTTCAAACATGGAGATATGCCTGTGGATAAGGATGTTATAGTATTCGGCAACGGCGGCAACATCGTACGCGCCCGCACCCCCAACCAGCAAAAGCTGGTCGACCTGTCGATGGACCACGATCTGCTTTTCGCCGTCGGTCCCGCCGGATCGGGCAAGACCTACACCGCCATCGCCCTGGCCGTGCGCGCCCTGAAGAATAAAGAGGTCAAGCGCATCATACTGACCCGCCCGGCGGTCGAGGCGGGTGAGAAACTGGGTTTTTTGCCCGGCGACATGAAAGACAAGTTGGATCCATACCTGCAACCCCTCTACGACGCGCTGCATGATATGATCCCCGAGTTCAAACTCGAAAAGATGGTCGAGGAGGGGGTGGTGCAGATCGCCCCGCTGGCCTATATGCGAGGCCGCACGCTCGACAACGCCTTCGTGATACTCGACGAGGCGCAGAACACGACCCTCTCGCAGATCAAGATGTTCCTCACGCGCATGGGGCGCTCGGCGCGCTTTATCGTCACGGGCGACGTGACGCAGATCGACCTGCCGCGCCGCGCCGACTCGGGGCTCGTGCCGGTGATAAACCTGCTTAGGGGGATCGAGGGCATCGGGGTGGTCGAATTCGGCAAGAAAGACATTATCCGCCACCCGTTGGTGACCCGCATCGTGGCCGCCTTTGACAAGGCGATGGATGAGGAAATTCATAATTCATAATTAATAATTCATAATTGGGAATGAACGCAGTAACAGCAACAGATTTTCATTTCGACGGCCAGGTGAGCCGTTATGTGGGTAAGGTGAGGGATGTCTACGATATCGACGGCATGTACCTGGCGATGGTCGTTTCGGACCGCATCTCGGCATTCGACGTGGTGCTGCCGCGCGGCATACCTTTCAAGGGACAGGTTTTGAACCAGATAGCCTCGCGCTTCCTCGACGCCACGTCAGACATCTGCCCCAACTGGAAGATCGCCTCGCCCGACCCGATGGTCACCGTGGGCTACCGTTGCGAGCCTTTCGCGGTCGAAATGGTGGTCCGCGCCTACCTCACGGGCAGCTCGTGGAGGGACTACAAGGCCGGTGCGCGCTCGATCTGCGGCATCGCCCTGCCGGACGGTATGCGTGAGCACCAGCGTTTCCCCGAGCCGATCATCACGCCGAGCACCAAGGCCGAGATAGGGCTGCACGACGAGAATATCTCGAAAGAGGAGATCATAAAGCAGGGGCTGGTGTCCAAAGACGATTACGAACTGCTCGAAAAATATACCCTCGCGCTCTTCGCGCGCGGCACGGAAATGGCCGCCAAACAGGGCCTGATCCTTGTGGACACGAAATACGAATTCGGGAAACTCGACGGCCAGATCCGCCTGATCGACGAGATACACACCCCCGACTCGTCGCGCTACTTCTACGCCGACAGCTACCAGGAGCTCTTCGATAAGGGCGAACAGCAGCGCCAGCTCTCGAAAGAGTTCGTGCGCGAATGGCTGATGGCCAACGGCTTCCAGGGCCGCGAGGGAGAGGTGGTCCCCGAGATGACCGACGAAATAGTGCAGAGCATCACCGACCGCTATATAGAGCTTTACGAGCACATCACGGGCGAGAAATTCGTCCCCGCCGCAGACGGCGACGTTCTCGGGCGCATCGAGGCCAATACGAAAAACATGCTTTCACGCTTACGTTAAAAATCATACCGCTATGAATAAAGACCTCCGCTCATTGCAACCGTCGGCCCTGTGGGGCTATTTCGCAGACATCTGCGCCATTCCGCACCCCTCTTACCACGAGGAGGCGATCCGTAAGTACATGATCGACTTCGCCGCCAAGAACGGTATCGAGTGCATCGAGGACCAGGCGCACAACGTTATCATGCGCATCCCCGCCACTCCCGGCATGGAAGATCGCCAGGGCGTGATACTTCAGGCGCACCTGGATATGGTGCCCCAGAAGAACAGCGATAAGGCTTTCGATTTCGAAAATGACGCCATCGAGGCCTACATCGACGGCGAGTGGGTCAAGGCCAACGGCACGACCCTGGGCGCGGACAACGGTATAGGCGCCGCTGCCGCGATGGCCGCGCTGACCGACAGCACGCTCAAACACGGGCCGCTGGAGGTGCTCTTCACCGCCACCGAGGAGTCCGGCATGGAGGGCGCTTTCGGCCTGAAAGCCGGCGTGCTCAAGGGCTCTGTGCTGCTCAACCTCGACTCGGAGTCGGAGGGCGAACTGTTCGTGGGCTGCGCAGGTGGCCTGGACGCCAACATACAACTGCCCTATAAGGAGGAGCCCGCGCCCGCAGGTTTCGAGGCCCGCCGCATCACGGTCAAAGGGCTCAAGGGCGGACACTCTGGTCTTGAGATCATACTCGAAAGGGCCAATGCCAATAAGGTGCTCTGCCGCTTCGTATATGCCGCAGCGCACGATCTCGGCGTACGCCTGGCCTCCATCGACGGAGGCGGATTGCGCAACGCCATCCCGCGCGAGGCTTTCGCCACGGTCGTCGTCCCGGCGGATAAGGCCGCGGCTTTCGATAATGCCGTAGCCGAATTCGAAAAGACCATAGTAGCCGAATTCAAAGGCGTGGAGGATTCGGTGAGCATCAAGGCCGAGGCTGCCCCAGCCCCCGCGGGAGTTTTCGACGCCGACGGCCAGCGCCGCCTGTTACAGGCGGTCTACGCCTGTCCCAACGGCATTATCTCCATGTCGAAGTCCATGCCCGGACTTGTGCAGACCTCGACCAACCTCGCCCGCGTGGTGAGTGAAGGCGGAGTGGTGAAGATGCAATGTCTGCTGCGCAGCTCGTCGAATTCGGAAAAACAGAACCTCGGCGAGGCCGTCCGCTCGGCATTCGAACTGGCCGGGGCAAAGGTGGAATTAGCAGGTGCTTACGACGGCTGGAATCCCAATATGTCTTCGCCGATCCTCAAGGCCATGCGCGAGTCGTATAATGCGCTTTATGGCAAAGAGCCCGCCGTGCTGGGCATACACGCCGGCCTGGAGTGCGGCATCATCGGTGGCGCTTATCCCGGGATGGATATGATCTCCTTCGGGCCTACGATCTGTTTCCCGCACTCCCCGGATGAGAAGGTCGAGATCGCCTCGGTCGGAAAATTCTGGGATTTCCTCTGCCACACCATCGCCAACGCGCCTAAGAAATAGCGATGCAGGATAAATGGTTTGCCATCGTAAACCCCGTCGCAGGTAGCGGCGGGGGTTTGCGCGACTGGCCGCAGATCAGCAAGCTGCTGCGCGACAATCATATAGTGCCCGAATTTGCATTCACCGAGCGTAAATACCACGCCATAGAGCTGGCCGTCGAAGCCGTGAACGCGGGCTACCGCAAAATAATGGTGGTGGGCGGCGACGGCACGATACACGAGGTGGTCAACGGCATATTCATCCAGAAGGCCGTCCCCACGCAGGATATACTGCTCTCGGTGATCGCCGTGGGTACGGGCAACGACTGGATACGCATGTTCGGCATCCCGCGCAAGTACACCGAGTGCATACGCGCTATCGTCGCGGGGCACTCGTTTTTGCAGGACGTGGCGACAATATCCTACCACCAGGCGACCTACAAGCAGACCCGCTATATGGCCAACGTGGCCGGGATAGGCTTCGACGCCTACGTCAACCGCCGCTACAACCGCCTCAAGGAGGCCGGCAAAAAGGGCAAATGGCTATATATCTGGAGCACTTTCAAGGCCGTGCTGCGCTACTCCTCGACCGGGATCAGGATGTGGGTCGACGATAAAATGGTGGTCAACGACCTGGTTTACTATTCGACCGTCGGCATCGGGCGCTACAACGGCGGGGGTATGATACAGATGCCCGACGCGGTGGCCGACGACGGGTTGCTCGATATGACCGTCATCAAGAAGATGAGCCGGTTGAGCGTGATACGCCGCTTCCAGTCCCTATATAACGGCAAGATCTACCAACTGCCCCAGGTGTCGATGGTGCGCGGTCGCCGCATACGCATCGAATCGACCCCCGAAGTGGCCGTAGAGGTCGACGGCGAAGCGCTGGGCTATTCGCCCTTCGAATTCGAGGTTATCGACAAGGCCGTAAGGGTGATCGTGTCGGAGAAGTTCCTCGCGCGGCAGCTATCTGTGTAACTAGTTAGTAATAACCCGACTGACATGAAAAACATTTTACTATGCGCCGTTATAGCATTGACGTTGGCAAGTTGCTCGAAAGACGGCAACGGCCTTGGCAATTTCGATTATCCTTTGAAAACATTGGTCGGGGAATGGAGAATTACCGCTATTGACGGTTCGCCATATCAGGGCGGGTCGATGACGATGTGGTTTCATAAGGACGGGAAATATTATTTCGGTAATTATCCCTCGGAGGAGGAGATGTGCTCTTATCGTCTGGCGGGTAAATATATAAAGTGCTACTTTGGGAAAGAGGAGTTTGTCCGCTACGAGGTGTTGCAGATGAATAATTCAGAAGCGACGTTTCGGTATGAGGCGGAGGGTGCCGTTGTGGAGATGCGATTGGAGAAAATGTCCGATGATCCCGGCTTTGCCACTATAATCCCCCATAATTTAGGCTTTAGAAATTTGTCCGGATTTCGTTATAAGAATGAAGTCGTCTTATATGGGCCTGAAAATCAATATGAATATGACGGTGACGATATGATGCTTTTATGTGGTTTACGCAAGGGTAAATTATGGATCGGCATTAAAATGAGCGACAATGCTTCTAACGCACTTTATGAATGGACGGGTGGTGATCCCATACCGATGAGCGTAACGACCGATATACCAGGGAGCGGTACTCAAACGCTCCCCCTTAAGATGATGGTGGCTTCAGGGGTGGGACGCTCCGGCGGCAAGTTAGCGATAGTGGTTAATATCGATTATGATTATACTCAAGGTTTGATCACGCAGAAACTGATGACAGACGATAACGGAACGGTCAGGATTAAAGACCTGGCGCCGATCGGGGGACCATGCTTTATACGCGCCCGTGATGAAAACAGTTTTGTGCTCTATAACAATGAGTATAAATATCCCGGCCAGGAGAAAATTCCTGCACGATCCTGTAACTACTCTTTTGCCGGCACCGAACTTTAAAAAAGTTCCTGCACGGCGGCCATGTCCGTCGTGTGGAGGATGCGCAAGCCTTGCCTTGCCGCCCGGGTGACGCAGTAGCGCGTGCCGCCCGGTGAGCCGTTATAGTGGCAGATGAGCGCCGAGGCGTTATCCAGCAAAAAATCGTTGCGCCGGTGGAAACAGCCCGGGTCGTAGCCCCCCGAGAGGGTCACCACATGGTCGGCGGCGGCCAGCACCTTATCATACTCCGCGCGTGTGGCCTTTGCGAAGCGCGCCGCCTGGGAGGCGAATGGCACGACGGCTATCAGCCGCAGTTCCGGATGCGTTTCCCGCATGACGAGCACCTCGCGCGCGGCCAGCAGGTCGAAACCCTCGGCCATACCGGTCAGGAAGGTGTCGTAGCCCTCGCTCATCAGGCGCAGGATAGCCCCGCGCACCCGTGCGGCGATCAACTCCTGCCCGTCGCGGGTTTTGAAACTGCGGTGGCCGGAAAAGGCTGCGGTATGTGCGCGCTCTGAATGCATGGGGCGAATTTAGCCATTTTTTATTACCTTTGCGCAGAAATCCAACAGCATTTATGGGACTTGTAGCGATAGTAGGCCGCCCCAACGTGGGCAAGAGCACATTTTTCAACCGCCTTGTGGGCCATCGCAGCGCGATAGTCGACGACACGGCGGGCACCACGCGCGACCGCCACTATGGCCGTAGCGACTGGTCGGGGCGGGAATTCTCGGTGATCGACACCGGTGGCTACGTAACGGGTAGCGACGACGTGTTCGAAGAGGAGATCCGCAAGCAGGTGCACCTGGCTATCGACGAGGCAGACGTGATACTTTTCCTGGTCGAAGTGCAGACCGGGATCACCGACCTGGATATGATGATGGCCGACATATTGCGCCGCAGCAAGAAAAAGATGCTGCTGGTCGTGAATAAGGTCGATAACAACGAACAGATATACGGCTCGCACGAATTCTACTCGCTGGGCCTGGGCGACCCCTACTGCGTGAGCGCTATGAGCGGCAGCGGCACGGGCGACCTGATGGACGCCATCGTCGCGCTGCTGCCCGAGGATGAACCCGATGCCGAGGACGAATTGCCGCGCCTGACGGTCGTGGGGCGCCCCAACGTCGGTAAATCGTCGCTCACCAACGCCCTTCTGGGCACCGAGCGCAACATCGTCACCCCCGTGGCCGGCACCACGCGCGACTCGATACACACCCGCTACAACAAATACGGCATGGATTTCTACCTTGTCGACACCGCAGGGCTGCGCAAAAAGGGCAAGGTGACCGAAGACCTCGAATTCTATTCGGTGATGCGCTCGATCCGCGCCATCGAGTCTTCGGACGTCTGCATACTGATGCTCGACGCCACGCAGGGCATAGAGTCGCAGGACCTGAATATCTTCAACCTGATGGTCAAGAACCGCAAGGGCTGCGTGATAGTGGTCAACAAGTGGGACCTGATCGAAAAGGAGACCAACACGATGAAGCATTGGCGCGAGGCGATAGAAAAACGCATCGCACCCTTCAGGGACGTGCCCATCATCTTCACCTCGGTAACCGAGAAGCAGCGCATCATGGAGGTGCTGCAAACGGCGCTCAAGGTCAATGAGTCGCGCCGCCGCCGCATCCCCACCTCGCAGCTCAACGAATTCATACTGCCCATCATCGAGGCCACGCCGCCCCCGACGGTCAAGGGTAAGTACATCCGCATAAAATACGCGCAGCAGTTGCCATCGCCCGCGCCCACGTTCGCCTTCTTCGCCAACCTGCCGCAATACGTGCGTGAGCCGTATATGCGCTTTTTAGAGAATAAGATACGCGAGCAGTGGGACTTTCAGGGGGTGCCGATGCAGATCTACATGAGGCAGAAATAACCCGGTGGCTGCGTATATTGCACGCCATCTTCGGCACATCCTCTTAATTTTTAATCCTCACAGGCGTCAAGCATGCTCCGGTTAAAAATCAAAACGATGCACCAAAGTTGACGCACACTATGCACAGCGAAGTGGCTGAAATAAATTAAGGGACTCCGCGGAGTCCCTTAATTTCGTTATGTGGGCCTGTTAGCCCTAATTCTTGCTTTCCTTGAAACCCTCCAGACCGCGTTGCAGGAATTTTATGTACTTGCTCACGTCCTGGTCGAAGGCGTATGATGGGCCGACCGGGTTGCCCTGTGCGTCGAGGGTGACGTAGTAGGGCTGCGAGTTGGTGCCGAATTTATGTCGTTGCAGGTAGCTCCATTTGTCACCAACCGTGCGCAGGGTCATGGTGCGTCCGCCATCCTCGACCTCGATGGGTTGGGGCAGACGTGCCTTGTCGTCGACCATCAGGGTTATCAGCACGTAATCTTTCATAAGGATATCCCTCACGCGCGGGTCGGTCCATACCGAGGCTTCCATCTTGCGGCAGTTGACGCAGCCGAAGCCCGAGAAGTCGATGATAACGGGTTTGCCGTTGCGCGCGGCGTACTCCATGCCAGCCTCGTAGTCGTCAAAGGGGGCGTGCACCGCGCCGTCATAGAGGTTGAAATCCTGCGTGGTGAGCGGGGGAGAGAAGGCGCTGATCGATTTGAGGGGGGCGCCCCACAGTCCGGGGACCATATAGAGCGCGAACGCGAAGGAGATCATTGCAAGGAAGAGCCTGGTCACCGAAACGTGTTTCAGGTCGCTGTCGTGGGGCAGCTTGAGCTTGCCCAACAGGTATACCCCCAGAAGGGCGAAGATCACGATCCACAGCGCCAGGAACACCTCGCGGTCGAGGATGCGCCAGCCGTAGGCCAGGTCGGCCACCGAAAAGAACTTGAGCGCGAGAGCCAATTCCAGGAAGCCCAGCACGACTTTGACCGAGTTGAGCCAGCCGCCCGACTTGGGCATATTCTGCAGCCACGAGGGGAACAGCGCGAACATCGCGAAAGGAATGGCCAGCGCTATGGCGAAGCCGAGCATGCCCACCGCCGGGGCGACCAGGGCGCCCGAGCTTGCGGCCTCGACTAACAGCCAGCCGATAACAGGGCCGGTGCACGAGAACGAAACGAGCGCCAGGGTGAAGGCCATGAAGAATATGCTTAAAATACCGGTGGTGGTCTCGGCCTTGGAGTCCATCTTGTTGGTCCATGACGCGGGGAGGGTCAGCTCGAAAGCCCCGAAGAACGACACGGCGAACAGCACCAGCAGCGCGAAGAATATGAGATTGAACAGCGCGCTGGTAGACAGGTCGTTAAGCGCACTCGCGCCGAAGATGCCCGTAATTATCAGACCCAGCGCCACATATATGACAACGATGGCGATGCCGTAGGTGAGCGAGTCGCGGATCGCCTTGCTGCGCTGGCTACTGCGCTTGAGGAAGAAGCTGACCGTCATCGGGATCATCGGCCACACGCAGGGGGTGAGCAGCGCCAGTAGACCGCCGGCGAAGCCGAAGATGAATATCCATATCAGGGTCATATCTCGCGTGCTGCCCGTAGCGCCAAGCTCGGTCAACTCGTCGATCACCGGGCGCCACAGTCCCTCTACGGGGGGAGTCACGGCTGCGGAATCGGCTGCTGCGGTCACTTCCGCAACCTGCTCGTTGGACTCGGTAGGCTCGGTGGGTGTGGCTGGCCCGGCGGTCGTGGCGGTCGTGGCGGGCTCCTTGACGGTTGTCGTCGCCGGTTCAGTCGCCTTGGACGTCGCTACGGGCGCTTCGTATGCCTTGAAACCTGCCGGCAGGTCTTTTTCCGTGAAAGAGAATTCGTTGGGCAGCGGCGGGGTGCAATTCTCTTCGTTGCATGCCTGGCCGCGCACCTCGCCCTTGATGGCGAAGGCTGCTTTATCGGTCACGCGCAGCTCCTGCACGAATATGGCGCGCGTTTCGTAGTAACCGACCTCCATCGCGAAGATATCGTCGTATACCTTGTGCAACTGCGAGTTGACGGCGTGGAACTTGCCGACCGCCGTAGCGCCTTTCAATTCGTCTATGGTAAGCTCGGTGGGGTTGGGCCCGCCGTCGGGAATGCTCACGTCGTAGAGGTGCCAGCCTTTGGCGATGTCTGCCGTGACGGTCAGCTCGGCTGTGCCGTTGCCCTTGTCTGCCAGGTGGAATTTCCATTTGACCACTTCCTGCGCCTGGGTGGCGAAGGTGGCCACGATACCTGCAAGCAACAGGGCGAAGAATTTTGTCTTCATAGTTATCGGTGGTTTATTGTCCTAATTTATTAAGGGCGGCAGACAGGCGCTCCAGGGTGCCCTCTTTGCCGATCATCTCGCATATATCCGCCATGCCGGGGCCTTTCGACTCGCCGACCACCGCAAGGCGGAAAGTGTTCATAACCTGCCCCATAGGCAGCGCGTTGCTTTCTATCCATGAGTGGATGGCCGTGTCGATATTGGCGGCAGTGAAGTCGCCCACGCCCTCCAGTACGCCACGCAGGGCGGCCAGGCGGGCGGGATTCTCGCCTTTCCAGAATTTTTCCACGGCCTTTTGCTCGTATTCAGTTGGGGCGTTGAAGATAAACGAGCTGAGGTCCCACATGTCGGCGACGAACGTAGCGCGTTCGCGCACCAGGCGCGCCACTTTGGTGGCCAGGAAGATACAGGCGTCCACCCCGTGGGATCGCAGGATAGGCAGCAGCAATTCGCCCAACTGCTCGTCGGTTTTGGTCTTGAGGTACGTGGCGTTGAACCAGCGCGCCTTCTCGGGGTCGAACCTCGCGCCCGATTTGCCCACACGCTCCAGGGTGAATTGCGCGATAAGCTCCTCCATCGAGAATATCTCCTGCTCGGTGCCTGGGTTCCATCCCAGCAGGGCGAGCATGTTGACGAACGCCTCGGGGAAGTAGCCGTCCTCGCGGTAGCCGCGCGAAACCTCGCCCGTGGGCGCTTCCCACCGCAAGGGGAAGACCGGGAAACCCATCTTGTCGCCGTCGCGCTTGGAGAGTTTGCCGCCGCCGCCCGGTTTGAGCAGCAGGGGCAGGTGGGCGAATTCGGGTTGCGTGGCGCTCCATCCGAAAGCCTCGTAGAGCATGTAGTGCAACGGCAGCGAGGGCAGCCACTCCTCGCCGCGGATCACGTGCGAGATCTCCATCAGGTGGTCGTCCACGATGTTGGCAAGGTGATATGTGGGTAGGCTGTCCGCCGATTTGTAGAGGACTTTATCGTCTAAGGTCGAGGTGTTTACCACGACCTGCCCACGTATGGCGTCGTGCATCTCCACATCGCGCCCTTCAGGCATCTTGAAGCGGATCACCCAACCCTCGCCGCGCTCGATGCGCGCCTTCACCTCTTCGGGTGAGAGGACAAGTGAGGTGGCGAGTTCGCCGCGCACGGCGTAGTTGTATGCGAACGCCTCGCCGCGCGCCTCGGCCTGGGTGCGCAGCGCTTCGAGCTGCTCCGGGGTGTCGAAAGCGTAGTAGGCGTGGCCCGCCTCGATGAGCTGCATGGCGTATTTGAAGTATATCTCGCGGCGTTCGCTCTGGCGGTAGGGGGCGTGTGGGCCTCCCTGTTCGACGCCTTCGTCGATCTCGATGCCGCACCATGCGAGGGCTTCGTTGATATATTTTTCCGCACCCGGCACAAAGCGCTGGGAGTCGGTGTCCTCGATACGCAGGATCATATCCCCGCCGTGGCGGCGGGCGAAAAGGTAGTTATACAGGGCGGTCCTAACCCCGCCTATATGGAGCGGCCCGGTGGGGCTCGGGGCGAAACGCACCCTTACTTTGCGTTGTGAAGTCATTATCTGAACAGGCTTATAAGTTACAAATATAAATATTTTTTCCTGCAAATTGACAAACGGTTTGTATCTTTGCCCCCAAACACTATCAATATGAAAAGGATACTTTTATTATTGGCCGCGTTGACGGTCGCATACGGCGCCGGGGCGCAGGACACGGTGCGCTATTGGTCGCACAAGGGTGCGACGGGCCTTAACCTCTCGCAGGTGAGCCTCACCAACTGGTCCGCCGGGGGCGAGCCTTCGGTGGCTTTCGATGTGAGCCTGGCTTACAGCCTCGACTACAAAAAAGGTAAAAGCCTGTGGAACAACCGACTTGAACTGGCATACGGCCTGAGCAACACCGGTTCGCTGGGCACGCGCAAGACGAACGATAAGATATACCTGGCTTCGACCTACGGTTACCGCATCGCCAAGTCGTGGTACGCCAGCGCCACGGTCAACTTCAATTCGCAATTCGCCAACGGCTATAACTATTCGACCACGCCCTCCACGCTCATCTCGCAATTCATGGCTCCCGGTTACCTCACGACCGGCGTCGGTTTCACGTGGACGCCCAAAAAATGGTTTACCGCCACCTTCGCACCCGCCGCGTGGCGCGGCACGTTCGTGCTGGACGACGCCCTCTCGGATGCCGGCGCCTATGGCGTGAAAAAGGGTGAAAACCTGCTGACCGAATTCGGCGCCAACGCCGTGGGTGAGCTCAAATACGAATTCCTGCCCAATATGACCGTATATTCGCGCCTGACCCTCTACTCGAACTACCTCGAGAATGGCCAGAACGTGGACGTGAACTGGGACACCCAACTGGTGATGAAGATCAACAAGTGGTTCTCGGCTAACGCCGGGGTGACGATGATCTATGACGACGACACCAAATTCCTCAAGGACGAGCGCATGATGTCGCTGCTGCAACTCAAGCAGCTGTTGGGGGTGGGGCTGTTGTTCAACTTCTAAAACGAACCGGGGCTGACCACTGCGGTCAGCCCCGATCCGTTTTTAGCAGACATCGCCCCGCGAGAGTATCTCGGAGCACTTTTCGATGTCAGTGGGGCGGATCACCACGCTGGCCTCGGCCCCACGCGAGAAGGCGTACATATATTCTATGAATACCTGTCCCTCGGCCAGGTGCTCCAGGATGCGCGATAGCGCCCCGGGCACGTTGGGCACGTCCACGCACAGCACGTCGGTCAGCTTGACCGCGAAATGCGCCTCGCGCAGCACTTTGACCGCCAGGTCCACGTCCGAAACGATCACGCGCATAATGCCGAAATCGAGGTTCTCGGCGATGCTGAATGCGGTCATGTTGACACCTGCCTCGCCCAGCACGCGCACCACTTCGTTGATGCGGCCTGTCTTGTTCTCAAGGAAAACGGATAACTGTTTTACGATCATGGCCTATTCGATTTTTCGGTTGTCTATCACTCGCTTCGCCTTGCCTTCGCTGCGTTCCAGGGTGCGCGGCTCGACCAGTTTTACGGTCACGCCCAGGCCCAGCACGCTGTGCAGCCGGTGCGAAATCTTCTTTTTGAGTTCGATCATGCGGTTGATCTCGTCCGAGTAGAACTCCTCGCGCACCTCGATCATCACGGTCAGCGTGTCGAGGTTGTGCTCACGGTCGACCACAAGCATGTAGTGGGGCTCGAATTCCTCCATTTCGAGTATCACGCTCTCGACCTGCGATGGGAAGATGTTGACCCCGCGGATGATAAGCATGTCGTCCGAGCGACCTACGATGCGGCTCATGCGCGCGTGGGTGCGCCCGCATCCGCACACCGAGTCATCGAGCGAACAGAGGTCCTTGGTGCGGTAGCGCAGCAGCGGTAGGCCCTCCTTGGTAAGGGTGGTGAACACCAGTTCGCCCTGCGTGCCGGGGGCTTCCTGCGTGAGCGTGTCGGGATTGACTATCTCGGGGTAGAAATGGTCTTCGATGATGTGCGAACCGCATTGGCACTGGCACTCGTGTGACACGCCGGGGCCCATGATCTCGCTCAGACCATATATATTATAGGCTTTTACGCCCAGCGACTGCTCGATCTGGGTGCGCATGTTTTCCGTCCAGGGCTCGGCGCCGAATATGCCGATGCGCAGGGCGAATTCGCTGCGCGGGATGCCGCTTGCGGCGATAGCCTCGGCCAGGTGCAGCGCGTAGGACGGGGTGCATGCGATGGCCGTGGGCCCGAAGTCGTGCATCAGCTGTATCTGCTTGGCCGTGTTGCCGCTCGACACGGGGATGACCGTCGCCCCGAGGTTTTCGACCCCGTAGTGCAGCCCCAGGCCGCCAGTGAACAGCCCGTAGCCATAGGCGACGTGGAAAATGTCATTGCGCGTGGCCCCGTAGGCCGACAGGCAGCGCGAGATCATCTCGCTCCAGGTGGCCAAATCGCGGCGCGTGTAGCCCACCACCGTGGGGCGCCCGGTCGTGCCCGACGATGCGTGCAGCCGCACGATCTCTGACATCGGTACGGCGAACAGCCCGTAGGGGTAGTTGTCCCTCAGGTCCTGCTTGGTGGTGAAGGGCAGCTTTACGATATCCTCTATTGTGGTTATGTCGGCGGGAGTGAGGCCCATACGTTGCATCTTTTCGCGGTAGAAAGGGGTGTTGTGGTAGACCCTCTCGACCGTCTCGCGCAGACGCTGACCCTGCAATTCGCGCAATTGTTCGCGCGGCATGCACTCCATTGTTTTGTTCCAGATCATTTTTTTTAGGTTGTTTCTCTTGGGGTGGTTGCGCATACTGTACGCCATCTTTCGAGTATCATCTTCCGCTCAAATCCTCACAGCCGATAAGGCTGCTCCGGTTTGATGCTCGGATGATACTCGAAACCTGACGCACATTATGCACAGCGAAGTTGTGAAATGTGGCTTTCGCCACTGTCATTTGCAAAAATAGCCTTTTATTTTCAACATGCAACCAAATAAAACGGGCGGCTCCCGTAAGAACCGCCCGTTTAGTGTCGTAACTACAATTAGTTGCCAGGGTTGTGCTCAATGTACCAATCCTTGAACAGGACGCCGCCCGAGGTTGCCCATGCGTTGAAGTGGGTGTATTTCTCGTCGATGGGCGTATTCTCGTTGGGGAGCGAGAAGTTGGTGATCGGAATGGAGATCGCGAAAGGATAGTCGCCCTCGCCACGGTAGTAATCGCCCGTTGCAACGTTGGAGCGATCGCGGCCATAGTTGAAGAACTCGTGCGTGCCCTTGTTCGTGGGCGCGTGGCCTTGCAGGTGAAGCTCCCTGTTGCGTGTGTCGCCTTCGGGGTGTACGATGATGATAAAGGGGTTGTAGGGCGGGAAACCGAATTCGGCGTTGGATACCGGACGGTTGTATGAGCTGGTCTCGAATCGGTATTCGCGGGGAGCCGGGCTGCGACCGTCCACACGGATGTCCTCGAACACCCTTACCACGGCCTTATCCTGTCCAGGTTCGAATTGGTTGGGATCGAAGCTACCCCAGATATCGCGGTGCGGGGCCTCTTCGCGTCCGAAGAATGTGCCGCCGGCATGTTTGGGCAGCGCCCCGGGGACGGTGGCGGTGAATGAGTCGAACGCAGAGGGCGATACGCCGTACTGGAATGCGAAACCGTTTTGCAGGGCTGCGCCGCAGTGCACGGGGCGGAATACGTCCACGGTCTTATAGATATTGTTGAATTCGTTGCGCCATACGGTGCAGGTATATTCCACGACCACGTCGTTCATGTCGAAGTCACCGCGGTAGGGCCACAGGTCCTCATAGATCAGCGTGCCGCTGTAAACCGTTTTGTTCTCAGGGGTCTCGGGGGTTACATCGGGAGTTTTGGCGTCGTCGATACCGAGCGAACCCATGGTCAGCGATTTGCCTGGGGCGCTCTCAAGATAGAACAAGATGTCGCAGAAGTCCCTGTTGGGCGTGCCAGCGGGCGAAGTCTCCGCGCCGCACACTATTATGTCGTTGTCATCGTCGCGGTAGCATGCGAACTGCTGATCACCGCCGTGCAGACCGAAATTCGAGTAGTATGTGCCGTAGCCCGGGGTCCTGTTGAACGCGATGTCGCCGGCTTTGTTGCCTGTGCCGTCGGCGGTAGTGTAGAAATTGTTGACCATAAGGATGAAGGCGATCGCTGTATTCTTGGGGAAGCTGTCTTCGAAGCGCTGGAGGGTTTCATTCCAGTACTTGAGGGGCACGCGGTCGCCGGCTTTCATCGAACCGTCAGAGTAGAGCATCGAGGCGTTGGGCAGGGCGATCACCTTCTTTTTGATCTGGTCGACGCTCGTGGGCGGGTTCGCCGCATCGTAGGTGTAGTAACCCAGCACATTGCGGTAGATGCTCGATTCGCTCAGGAACACCAACTCGATCTTCGAGGCGGCGTGGGGAACGACCTGGGCTATGCGCCTGTCGGCTTCGAACATGGCAGGGTGTGCGCTGCGAAGGTTTTGTCCATATTTGAATATGGCCTGGGCCTCCTTGAGCAGGTCCTTGGGCACGCCGTTGTTCTTTACCACATTGGTGGGATAACCCATTTTGTCCCATCCGTAAAGGGCGACCATGTCGTCGGGATATTTATACCCGGCGGCAGTCGTGGCTTTGGTTTCGATGGGGGCCGTAGCCATGTCGAATGTTATGTTCTGGGTGGAAGCGTCCAATTCGACCACGTGGGGAGTCCCCGGGGTCGTGCTCACCAGCCAGATAGTGCCCACCGAGCCGGAGAGCAGGATGTCGTCGGAGAAGTAGCCGTTCTGGTCCGGCATGGCGCGCAGTACTGGCTCAAGGGCCGTGTTGAGCGAACCGTCTTCCAACAGGGGGTAGTCGGCGTATACGCTGAAGATGGTGTTCCTTTCATAACCCATCGAGTAGGTCGTGTCTTTGATGATCCCGTTCCTCTCGACCGTACCGGCGTATGTGTAGCGGTAGTTTACCGTCAGGTGGCGTGTGCCCGAAGTGGCGAATGCGAAAGAGCCGTTTCCCTCGCCGTTCCTGTTGCCGTAGTCGGGCTCCTTGATGCAGCCCGTCATGGCCACTGCGGCCAGGATGAGCAATGCCGGTGTGCGTTTGATTGAGTTGAAGTTCTTCATATGGTTTTTTTATGCGTCCCGAGGGACTTTAAATATTTTGCTTTTTATACGGCAAATTTATATATATGTATTGAAAAGTCAATAATAATTCAGCTAAATATTCAATTAATATAAATAATTTAACAGAAAAGTACATTTGCGGGGTCTGAAATCACTCAAAAAAGGGGGCGATCCGACCGGATCGCCCCCGCATTATACGGATAGTTTTTATGTGTCACCGGTGGTCGCGGTCGAATGCCCCGAGCCGCTCCGAGAGCAGCGTGAAGATCTCTTCGCTGCCGATCCGCGAACAGCACGCGCGGACCCCTTCCTGCTCGCTGCCGGTGGTGGAGAGGGTGATCGAACTGATGCCGTAGTGGATCAGCTCGCGCATCAATTCCGCGCCGGGCATGTCCCGGTAGCCGACCGTGAAGAAGAAACCGTCGGATATATCCTGCTCCACGTCGCGCCCGTAGACGATATGGAAGCCGTTGGCGTGGAAAAGTTCCTTCATGCGCGCCGTGCGGCGGGCGTACTCGGCGGTGAGCGCCACGAAATCGAGCCTCCCCTCGACCGAGGCGCGCATCATCGCCGCGAGGCCGTACTGCACGCTGTGCGCCACGCCGGACGTTATCATATATAGTATGGCGCCCACGAAGGTCTGCCCCAGCACCCCCGCGCCGCCGTATCGCGCCGCCAGGGCGGGGTAGCGGCGGTGAAAAAGCGCGTCGGACACCGCCGTAACTCCCACGCGCTGGCCGGCGTAGGAGAATATCTTAGAGCCGGAAAGCATCAATATGTAGTTGTCCGTGTAGTGCGCCACGCTTGCCTGGTAGGGCGGCTGCCCGGGCTTGCCGAGCTGTTTGCGGAAATCCATGCCGAAATAGGCCAGGTCTTCGAGCACAATGGCCCCGTGGCGGGTGGCGGCGCGTCCGATGATCTCCAATTCGCCCTCTTCGAGGCATATCCAGGCCGGGTTGTTGGGATTAGAGTAGATTATCGCCGCGATGCGTCCCGAGGACATATGGCTTTCGAGCTTCTCTTCCAGAGCCCCACCGCGGTAGGCGAACACGTCGAACTGCTCGTAGCGTGCGCCGATGATGGAGAGCTGCGACTTCTGGATCGGGAAACCGGGGTCGATGAACAGTATCGTGTCCTTGCCCTGCTCAAGTTGCGAACAGAGTATGAACGAGGCGAAAGACCCTGCAACTGAGCCGCATACCGGGATGCACCCCTCGGGGCTGACCCCGACGTTTATGAAAGCCCTGATGAAGTCCGAGGCAGCCTGTTTGAGCTCGGGAATGCCCTCGGCTGCGGGGTATATCGCTGCCACACCGCGGTCGAGAGCCTCTTTCTCCGCCTCTATGCCCGTTTGGCAGGGGTCGAGCCCTGGCACGCCCTGGTCCATGCGGATGAACGGCACGCCGGTCAGCGCTTCGAGCCTCTGCGCGACCAGCACGACCTGGCCTATGGTTGCCTTGGAAAGGTCGGTTATATTCAGCTCCGACACCACCCGCTCGACGAGTGCGCGGTCAAAAATTCTTTTGTCTGACATTTGTATCTTTTATTACTTTAATGGCGCTTGTGTGATGATTTGGCGGCGATTTTAGCTCCTTTTTCCAGTGCTTCGAGGTTCGCGGCCACTATCGCGTCGCCTTTAGACGCAAATATCTTGCGCACAGCGTATTCCAGTCCCCCGAGGTCGAGCAGCGCACTGGTGGCACCCAAAAGCGCCATGTTGGCGCTGCGGCGCGAGAGCTCCTCTGCGTTCAGCAGCACCCTGCGCGGCAGGGCTTCCAACTCGGCGGCCAGCGCTCCCGCGTCGGGATAGTTCGGAATGTTGACCACGCTTGCCGTGTTGGCGACGATCCAACCGCCCGGCGTGAGCCATGGCAGGTAGCGCAACGCCTCCATCGGTTCCATGGCGATTATCAGATCGGCGCACCCCCGCGGGATCAGGTCGGAGGCTATCGGATCGGACGAGAGGCGCAGGTGCGACTGCACGTCGCCGCCCCTCTGGCTCATGCCGTGCACCTCGGCCTGTTTAACGTGCAGTCCTTGTGCGAGGGCAGCGTGGCCTATGACCGCGGCGATAGTGAGGATGCCCTGGCCGCCCACCCCGGCGAGTATTATATCTTTTTTCATTGCTTTTTCTTTTTCTTGGCGGTCTGGATACATTCGCGGCGGGGTATGATAACCGACACCCCGCTGTAATTCAATTCATTGCGTATCACGCCTTTGATCTGCTCCATATTGCCGGGCAGTGGCACGACAACGTGCAGGTGTGAGGGCTCTGTGCCCAATCCGGCGCAGATCGCTTCGAGGCGTCCGGTGCCGGGCGAATCCTGCCCGCCGGTCATCGCCGTGGTGAGGTTGTCCGAGATGATGACCGTGATGGCCGAATGCGAGTTCACCGCGTCCAGCAGCCCCGTCATGCCCGAGTGGGTGAAGGTCGAATCGCCGATCACCGCCACGGCGGTTTGCAGTCCCGCGTCGGCGGCGCCTTTGGCCATGGTGATCGATGCACCCATGTCGACGCACGTGTCGATGGCGCGGAATGGCGGCAGCGCTCCGAGCGTATAGCATCCTATGTCGCTGAAGACCTTGGCGTCGGTGAATTCAGTAAGTACCTCGTTAAGTGCGTTGTACACGTCGCGGTGGCCGCATCCGGCGCACAGGGCGGGCGGACGTGCGACCACGTTGGCAGCCGGGGCGGCGCTCGTCGGGGCCTCCAGGCCGAGAGCTTCGCGTACTATGTCGGGGGTGAGTTCGCCTACACGGGGCACTTCGCCCGAGAGGCGTCCGGCGACCGGGCATTTGGCGCCGAATATGCCGCGTACGCGCTCCTCGACCACCGGTTGGCCGTCCTCGAGGACGAGCACCTGGTAGCATGCGTCGGAAATGTAACGTATCAGGTCCTCCTGGAAGGGGTATTGCCCGATGCGGACGATGGGGTGGGGACAGTCGCCCTCGAAGCACTCTATCAGGTAATTATATGCTATTCCACAGGCTATTATGCCCACGGAGTTGTCGGTGCCGGGGATGAAGCTGTTGTACGGCGAGGGGGTGTCGCGCAGCGCGTCGTGGGCGGCAAGCAATTCGCGGTAGCGGCGGCGGGCGTTGACCGGCAGCAGTATCCAGTCGGACGGCGAGGCGGGAAAACGCAGTGCCGTGTCGTGCCCGGAGGGCTCTTCGCGCCGCGTGACCACAGCCCGAGAGTGCGCCAGGCGCGTGGTGATTCGAATAAGCACCGGCAGCCGCACCCGCTCGGAGAGCGCGAAAGCGTACTCCATCATCTCGTAAGCCTCCTGTTGCGAAGAGGGCTCGAGGATGGGTGTGAAGGCGAATTTGCCGTAGAACCGCGAGTCCTGCTCATTCTGCGAGGAGTGCATCGAGGGGTCGTCGGCGGAAACGACCACAAGGCCGCCGTTCGCGCCGGTCATCGCGCTGTTGATAAAGGCGTCGGCGGCCACGTTGAGCCCCACGTGCTTCATGCACACCAAGGCGCGACGGCCTACGTAAGATACGCCCAGGGCGGCCTCCATGGCCGTTTTTTCGTTGACACACCAGTCGCTGTGCACACCTGAGGGGGCGTGCTGCTGGATGTATTCGGTTATCTCGGTCGAGGGGGTGCCGGGGTAGGCGTATACCCCCGCGATGCCGGCGTCGAGCGCGCCCTGCGCTATGGCCTGGTCGCCCAGCAGTAACAGTTTGCGTTCCATTATATTAACTCGAATTTATCGGCGTCGGCCCATGCCGGGAATTTTGTGCGGAAAGCGTCTGCCGCCTCACGCGATATTTCGCCCGTCAGCACGGCTTCCGACCCTTCCTCTTCGGTGGGCTGTCCGGCGAGGGTGGCGCCCAGGAAATCGATGAGCGCTGAGTGGCCGTTGTAGTGGTTGCCCGTATCGTCGCCCACGCGGTTGACGCCCGCCACATAGCACTGGTTCTCAATGGCCCGCGCACGCAGCAGCGTGTCCCAGGCCGCCACACGCGGCGCCGGCCACGAGGCGACGTATATTATAAGGTCGACCTCTCCCGCCGCCCTCGACCAGACGGGAAAACGCAGGTCATAGCACACCAGCGGCATGATGCGCAGCCCCATATATTCGATTATTATGCGCTCCGTGCCCGCGGTGTAGCGCTCGTGTTCGCCACCCATAGTAAAGAGGTGTTTTTTGTCGTATTGTGCCACCTGGCCGTCGGGGGTGGCGAAGTAAAAACGGTTATAGAAGCGTCCCTGCTGTGCCACGGCCACGCTGCCCGCTATCGCCGCGCCTTTGCGTTTCGCCACGGCGCTCATCCACTGTGGGGTGGAGAGGTCTGCCTCGGCGGCAGCGGCGGGGTTGGTGGCGAATCCCGTGGTGAACATTTCCGGCAGGACGTAAAGGTCGGCCGGGGCGGCGTTGTCGATCATCGTCGAGGCCATCTCGCGGTTTAGTGCGGGCGACTCCCAGCGAATGTCGGTTTGCAGCAGAGAGATTTTCATGTCGGTAATTTTTTAAGGGGTGAGTAACGGCAAAAGTAATAATAAAAATCTCTCGAAATGCTGCATACGCGCCGTCGGCGGGGGATTTTAATAAATTGCCGGGCTGGTGTTGTAAATAATTGACTATCTTTGACGCATCATTGAGAAAACGACAGTTATGGACGTCCGGGTTTCGATAATCATACCATCTTACAACACCTCAGCGTATATCGTACGGTGTCTGGACTCCGTGGCCGCGCAGACCTTTTCCGGCCTGGAGTGCATAATCGTCGATGACGCGTCGAGTGACGGCACCCCCGAAAAGATCAGGCGCTTTATCGCGGATTACACAGGCCCGGTTGCCTTCCGTCTTGTCGCGCACGACACCAATACCGGCGTGTCCGCCGTCCGCAATGCGGGTACGAAACTCGCCACCGGCGAGTTCATATACTATATGGACAGCGACGACCAGATCACCCCCGACTGCATACGTTCGCTCGTCGCGCTGGCCGACCGCTACCCCGGCGTGGATTTCGTGCAGTCCAACGCGCGCGTGCTGCCCGCGGGGCACACTCAATATTGGGCGAAGAAAGGCGGCATAACCGAATATGTCGAGGGCAACGAGAATATCCGGAAGCTGTTTTCGCGCACCGACGGCCAGTTCCCCCCGTTCTGCTGGGGGAAGCTCGTGGCGCGCCGGTACGTGGATAAATACGGCCTCGATTTTCTCGAAGGGATAATACACAGCGACCAACTCTGGACCTTCCACCTGGTGGAACACGCCGAAAAGATGGCCGTTACGCTCGAACCGAGCTACCTGTACCATGTCGTGCCGGGGTCGATAACGACCGGCAGCCCCAACGCCCGCAAGTACGACGCGTGGCGCGTGCTGACAGAGAAGATATTCGCCAGCGCGACGCCCGTGCCCGATTTCCAGCGCAAGTATTTTTATAAGCGTTTTTCGAGGGTGGTCCTATCGTCGGACATCACGGGTATGGAGCCGCGCGTACTTCAGGATTGGATCGCCCTGATCGAGGGGCAACTAATTCCCGCGGCGCGCCAACGGGGTTGCCGAGGCGAGGTGCGCGCGCTGAAATTCATGCTTTTCCTGCGCCGCCACAACATGACGTGGATGAGGGTGCTCTATTCGCACATCATGCGCCGCATGTTCTGAGCTGCGCATAGTGCACATCGCCGCCTTATTTCCCGCAGCACCCGCAAGCGAGTGCGTCCAATGAGTAGCGTCCTGCTCCCGAGATCATTATGGCGGTGAATGCGGCCATGTAGAGCAGCGGCATCTCAGAGCCCGCAAAGCTCACCGGGGCATGCGCCACGAACGCCGCCACGCCCATGCCGAAAGCCACGGCCAGCGCTGCCGGACGGGTCAGCAGTCCCACAATAACCAGTATCGAACCGAGGGTTTCGGCCAACATTATCAGCGTGAAGGAGAGTTTCGCGCCCAGCCCGATAGGGTCGGGGAACATTGCGCTCATGGTGCTGTAAGAGGCCAGTTTGGCGAGGCCATGCGTGAGTAGCATGCCGCCGAAGGCGATGCGGATAAGCAGCAGCCCCGTATCGGCGCAGCTTTTGAAAAGAAGGGAGTTCAAAAAATTGTTTTTCATCTGGTTGGATTTTCGACGTTTATACTCAAGCGCCGTGCCAATAATCAACGAGAGGCTCGACAAATTCGTCGTGCCTCTCGTTGATAAAAACTGCTATGCGAAAAAATGGTAAAGTATCACTGCGACCACAAGCGAGGGCAGCATATTGACCACGCTTATCTTTTTTATGCCCAGGATGTTAATCGCAAGGCCCAACAGTAAGATCCCGCCCACGCAGGTCATCCCGTCGACCGTCCCCTCGCTCATTATGCGCGAGAGCCACACGGCCAGCAGCGTTATGCCGCCCTGGTAAATGAACATCGGGATGATTGAAAAGATCACCCCGGCGCCCATTGCCGAGGCGAGGGCTATGGCTGCTATGCCGTCCATCAGCGACTTGGCCAGCAGCAGTTTGGGCTCGAAACCCATGCCGTCCTCGATAGAGCCGAGGATGGACATCGACCCCACGCAATAGAGCATCGTCGCGGTGACCATCCCTTCCGTAAACCGTCCATTGCCTATGCGCAGGGCGGTTTTCAGCCTGTCGGCGCCCTTTTCGAGGCGTTGTTCGAGACGCAGCCCCTCGCCGATCACGGCGCCGGCCACTATGCTTATAATGGCCAGTATCAGGTCGTCCGAGCGTAGGCTCATCGATACGCCTATTGCGAGGGTCACAAGGCCGATGCCCTGGAAGAATATCGTGGTGAAACGCTCTGAAAGTCGCGAATGGGCCAGCAGCCCCACCGTGCCGCCGGCCACCACGGCGCAAACGTTCACTATCGTACCGGTCATTTCTTTAATATCGAGTCTTATCCTCTTTCGCCTCCCAGGCTTCGAATGCGGCGGCGGCCTGGTCGCCGAGTATCCTCTTCGAGGGGACGGTGCGGCGGGCGGGGTCGAGCGGGATCTGGTCGTAGATGAATGAGTCGTCGAAACCTATGCGGGCGGCGTCCGCGCGCGTGTTGCCGTAATATATATGGCCGATGCCCGCCCAGTAGGCTGCCGCGAGGCACATCGGGCACGGCTCGCACGAAGTGTAGATGTCGCAACCCTCTAACTTGAACTCGCCCAATTCCGCACAGGCTGCGCGGATCGCGCTCACCTCGGCGTGGGCGGTGGGGTCGCACGAGAGGGTCACGCTGTTGCCGGCTGAGGCTACGGGCTTGCCGTCGCGGGCGATCACCGCCCCGAACGGGCCTCCGCCGCTGGTGACGCTGCGCTCGGAAATTTCTATCGCCATGCGCATTAATTCTTCGTGTGTCATGGTTTTTTGGTTTTTTGGCGCCCAATCGCCTCTGTGGATACCTCAGGGCCGTACGCCTGTTTGCAAATATAGGTATTTTTATCGAAAATAGCGAGTAAAGTCAGTTTATTTATTCGAAAATACGTTTAAAATATAAAAATAAGATAAATATTTAACACGGTGTTTTGGAAGTAATAAAAATTAATATATCTTTGCGGCGTGAGCCTGTGAAAGCATTTTGTGTAATAAAAGATACAAAATTTACAAGGTTTGCGGTAAAAGGGGCTGCAGGGCCCCTAAACGACCATAAGTAAGCAAAAAACAAACCATAAACCGACCCGCTATGAAAATCAACGGTCAACCCAAGGCGTTCCTCAGTAACGAAGCATTGCAGCTGCTCGACCTCTACCGCTCGCTGGGCGAGAGGGCTGAGATTTTCCTGCCCCGCCACATCTTCGACAACCTGACCACTTTCGTGGCGCTCTGCATGGACGAACCGGACGATCCGGCGCGCCAACAGGCCGAGATCGAGAAATACCTGCTGCGTTTCCGTGAGGACATTCCCGGTTATGTGGACGTGTCGCTGATGCTCATCCCGCACACCAACTCCAAGGCTTTCGAGTTGAGCAACAGGCGCGGCGGTTTCACGGGACGCATCAACACGCTGATCGAGACCGACGGCGCAGGCACCGAGCAGAAAAAACTGCTCACCAACATCCGCGACTCGCACGACCTGTCTGTGGGCACGCCGCCCGTGAACAGCTGGCACATCGAATTCATGTCGCAGTTGCAGCTTGGCGGCCATGTGCGCGACCTGCGCAAATACCGCGACGTGATCGGCGTGACGGGAGATATCAACGAGGCGCACTGGAACTACCTGATGGACACGCTCGAACAGATGATAAGCCAGAGCACCCACTATACGACCAACGCCGAGAAGACCGACTTTCTGAACCGCAGCCGCTGGGCCGTGAACTTCAAGGGGCTCAACGGCATGATCCGCACCGTCGTGTCCGGCAACGCAGACAAGGCTGTCGAACTGCTCAAGGGCGACGTGTTCAACTCCTCGTCGGTGGTGGTGATGGACGCCCCGCTGCCCGAGGCGCTCTACGAACGCATGACTCTCGACACGACCAGCATCTTCGTTATCAAGGTGCGCCACGCGCGCATCAACCACTATATGGGTGAGAAATGGTTCCCGCTTTTGACGCGCCTTGTGATCGTCGACGACTCGAAGGAGTCGCGCTCCTCGAACACCTCGCTGGTGTTCTGCTTCCATAACGGGATCATCAACACCCTTAATATAGTACACACCAAAAAACTGGGGTCGCCGGCCAACACGCAGCTCAACCTGCGCCTGATCCTGGAAAACGTCAACGCCCGCTACCTCACCGAGTTCCGTGAGAAGATCGAGGCCCAGATCGCCACATACGCCGCCGAGATCGACGGCATGCTCACCGAGCAGACCGGCAGCAGCGACGACGCTGCGCGCCGCATCATGCTCTTCAAGCTCGACGCATTCTCGCGCCAGGTGGTGCAGGACAAATACTCGCTCGAAAAGCTGCGCGACTTTATCTTCTTCCTCGAAAACTGCCACCAGCCCGAGAACAAGCAGGTGCAGACACAGGAGCTGATCGACGAGTTCGAGGTGCGCATGAATAAATATTTCTACGGCGGCAATCCCCACATCGGCATCGTGACGATCCTCGAAGGGGGCGGGCGCAACCAGATAAAAACCTACGGCGAATTCCTGCGCCAAAGGCAATTCGGCGCCTTGTCGAGCAAGGTGCGCTATGCGTGCCGCCTGATCCTGGACATCATCCCGAGCTGCTATGAGCGCACGCTGCACAACCACTTCCATAAGAACTTCGGGCTCAACCTCTTCCTTGAAAAATACAAGGAGTATATCGCCAAGGCGGGACGCGAGGCCGACAACAAGGGGCGCTACGAGAAATTCCTGATCGACCTTGGCATCCGCGACAAATATTTCGCCCTGGGCGAGGAAGACCGCGACATCGTGAAGAATTTCCTCTCGGCGCTGGGCAACCTCAACCAGACCAGCGTTTCGGACGACGTACAGATGATAATCCGTGACCTGCTGTTCAACCCCGCAGGCCGCCCGAAACCCTATATCATCTTCAACGCCGTTCAGGCGTGGGAGTATAAGGACCTGCTGCCGGACGATTGTTTCGACGTCAATCCTTTCGACATCGAGATCGAGAACCTGCCCGACGGACGCCTGGCATACGAACGCCTCACGGCGCACCTCAAACGCATCAAATCGACCCTCACGCTCTTCGATGAGAGCGGGTCGCTCTGGGACCTTTTCTGCGAGAACACCACCATCATCGTCAACGACCCCAACAACCCGACCGGTTACACCGACTTCAACACCGAGGCGGTCAACAGCTTTTTGAAATTCCTCAACACGAGCAAGATCGCCCTTTTCCTGGACGAAGCCTACGCCGAGAGCGTGAAGATCGAGGACGCGCAGATGCCCAAATGGCGCACCCTGTCGCGCTATATAATGAACAATATCGACGCGCAGAGCAAGATCAAGGCCATCTCGTCGCTCTCGACCACCAAGAACCTCGCCGCGACCGGTGAGAGGCTCGGTGCGATAGCCACCACACCCAACGCCGCAGAATTCGCCGCCTACGCCCGCAGCCGCAACAGCGCCGAGCACGGCAACAACAACTCGCTGCTGATGCTCAACAACAGCCTCGAAACCGCCCAGACCGCCAAGGCGATCAAGGACCGCATCGAGGCCGAGCTGCCCAAGAACGCTTCGCGCAGCAACATCAAACGTGCGATCACCGGATTTATCAACGAGCAGATCGCCCGCACTGAGAAGAGCAACCTGCTGAGCGTCGAGAACCGCCAGCTGCACAAGTCGGCGGGCTTCGAGGGGTCGCCGCTCTACCTGTTCCTGCTGGACGAGTTGGTGTCGCTGGACAAACTCGACGTGCTGGGCCTTCCCGACGACTTCAAGTACGAGGGCGAACCGTTCTTCACCTATTACCAGAACCGCCTGGTGAAGAACCTGAACCGCTACCGCGTCAATAAGAATTTCCGCGAGGAGTCGCTCACGCGCCTTTCGCTGGCCAAGAAGATCGCCGCGCGCCTTATCGGACAGATGGGGGCGCAGGAGGCTTTCGAAGTGGTGGACAGCGACGGCTCTTACCTGTTCAATTTCCGTGTGCTGGGCTCACCGGCCTATGCCGACCTGCTGGCATTCTGCGGCGAGTTGGCCGGGCAGAGGGGCGTAGCCACCGTGCCATATCCCACGGGGCTGATCCGCATTTCCGTGGGCGGCTACCTGCGCGAGGGCGGCGACGCACTGAAGACATTCGCCGCCGAGATCGAAGATGCTTTCGCTATCGTCATCAAATACTGGATGGCTTTCGCCTCGAAGCGTGCCGACAAGGCCAATAAGGAGGTCGAAACCGCCGATCTGCTCAAGGAGGTCTTCGCGCCCGAAAAGGGCAAGGGCTTCGCCGAGTTGATAATCTCGGAATATCCCCTTTCTGCCAAACTCCCCAAGGACAAGGCCCCCTCGCTGCAGATCCGCGACGTGCGCACCCTCTACCACACCTCGCCCGAGAAGAGCGGCGTGACGATCACCACCATAGGCCGCTCGGCCAACTCGGTGATCGAGCTGCACGGCGACCTGGTGGGCTCGTGCGCCGACGTCACGCAGTTCATCCGCAGCGCGGCCTTCACCAAGATATACGAAAATCTGCTGGCCCAGGTCTATAAAAAAGTGCCCGCGCTTGCCGACCTGGATTTCAACACCGTGTCGTCGCGCTACAGCAAGGCGGTGATACTCAAATATATCACTAATAAAAAGACCTTCCAGCCCAACCACCACGTGCTCGACAACCCCGAGGAGATGAATATCATGCGCGAGGTTTTGATCGAGATGGAAAACCTGCTCTTCTCGGACAGCAAGATGAAGATCCTGGCGATCAACGCGACGGGCGACCCCGCGCTGGACAAGGCGAAGATGGAGGGCGTGAATTCCATTATTAAGAAGTATATCCGCGAGATACTGCTGCACTTTAACCTGCCCTTCGAGAAGGAGTCGTTGGAGCCGAGCCGCCGCGAGATCATCCGCGTGGCCGGGGAGACCTTCGAGGAGATCACGGGCCTGAAACTGCAGGACCTCAACCTGAATATCTGGGTCGAGGAATTCGTCGCCAACCTGCGCCAGCTCCCCGAATTCGCGTCGCTGAAACTCTCGCATAAGAGCACGGGCTATATCATCGACGCCATTTCCGAGGGGGTTAACGGCCCTGCCGAGGTGTCGGATAAGGTGCTATACCTCTACCTGTTGAGCCACGACCACTCGTTCAACCGCATGGTGTGCGAGAAGTTGCGCTATTTCGACGCCCGCATCGAGGAGTGCGGCGGCGGCGAGTTGGGCATGATAACCGAGGAGTTCATCACCAGTATCCTGCCCTCGCAGTTGACCGACATCAACAAATACATCATGCGCAAGCGCGACATAAAGATCGCCGAGGGCGAGATATATGCCGTCAGCCGCAAAGTCGTGCGTTTTTATATCGGCCTTGTGCGACGCACCAAGGGCACGGACTACTATAACCGCTACGCCCACACGATAGTGCGCATCGTCGAGACGATGTTCCGCAAACAAAACTCCTCGGTCAACGAGATGGTGCAGCACGGCATATCGCTCTACAAGGGCTTCGATATGGAGTCACGCACGCTCGAACAGTTCGACGGGGGCCGCATCGCATGGATCAACGAACTGATGCGCAAGTGTGGCGTTATCTCCTCCGAGCAACCCGTGCAGGAACACACCCGCATCGTGACCGACGCCAAAAAGCGTGAATACCCCTTCCATAAGATCGACCGCGTGGAGATCGCGCGCCGTCCGGCAGGGGCAGATGGCGGCAATCCGCTGGAGTATGTGCGCTATATCGACCCGCGTCCGCGTCCCGAGTTCTTCACCGACCGCATCGCGCGCTTCGTGGGCAACATGGACTCGGACGACTACCGTTGTAAGGTGGTCAAGCACGGCATAGTCAAGGAGTTGGTGATCTTCCAGAAGGGCTATATGAAGTACCTGACGGACAACTACCGCCTCAACCACACCGAGGATATCTCCCTGCACGACATCCGCAATTTCACCCCCGATGTGATCTCGCTGCTGGGCGCGCCCGAAAAGCTGATCTCTTTCCCGCAGATAGGCTACTTCGACATCAAGGGCCCGAGCGGCAACATCAAGATGATCGTCACGCCCCTCAAATCGGAGGCCGACTACTTCGGAGACGTGAAAAAGCCGCGCCTGACGGTCATCAACGAGAAGGTCAAGGAGATAGGCGGCATCCCGCGCCACGGATCGCTCTTTATGGTCGAGGAAAACGACGGTTCGCTGTTCGTGATCGAGATCAACGGCGACAGCGGGGTAGGCAAGAGCGAGATGATCGCGGCATTCGTTTTGAAGTGGCTCAAAAACAACCTCGAAGGCATCCGCTCGGTGAAAAACATTGCCGGCGACATGTTCCACGAGTTCCAGGACGCCGACGGCAACCTCTACGGCATCGGGACCGAGGTGGGCGACTTCTCGCGCACCACCGACTTCGACCCCGACTACATTAAGTACTATAAATACCTTTTCGAAAGCTCGGCGGACAGCAACGTGACCGACCTCAACTCGCGCTCGACGGTGAGCGGGATGTGCGACATCACGATGCCCTTTAAGATCGACATCATGCTTTCGGCCAGCAACTATTCGAAGCAGGAGGGCGGCATAACGCGCATCGACAATCCGGAGAATTTCCTGCTGTACGTCGACGCGCACGGCGAACGCAAGGAGAAGGCCACCTCGCAGGACGGTCCCAACTTCCAGCGCACGCTGCGCCGTTACACCGCCGACAAGAGCATCGTGGAGGTGATCGCCCGCCACGGCAACTACCTGGACGAGGTGCTCGACTGGGAATGGGTGGCCGCCGAGAAGAATTACTATCTCTGCTCGTCGTACCGCCTGTTGGACAAGATCGACATCACCGAGGTGGTCAGGATGATCTTCCTGGGCAAGCAGTACGCCGCCGCCGAGGTGCGCTACACGATCGAGGACGTGCGTTTCGATATGATCCTAAACCGCTTCTTCGCCACGGTATCCTATAAGGATGGGGAAGAAACCTTCACCACCGAGAAGGTCATCGACCGCAAACTCTTCTCGTCGATCTTCGACGCCATCGCCTCGACGCCGGGCGGACAGCCTTTCATCGCCGAGGAGGGACAGTTGGAGTGCGTGGAAACGCTCATCAGCGTGCTGCGCGGAGGCCGCGACGGCAAAGGCAAGGCGCGTTCAGTGCAGTGCGGGGTGCTCTCGACTGAGATCGGCAAGAAAGGTCGCGAGATCACTGGGCCCCAGAAGGCCGCCGCAGCGCTCAAGCAACTCATACAGGAGGTGCGCGTTTCGAAGCCCGAGATCAACGAGGGCAAGCTGAAAGTCAAGAAGTTGCTGCTGGAAAAGTACGCGCACATCTTCGGCGGCCAGATCACCAGCGGCGAGGTGTCGCGCTACAACTTCTACCTCTACCAGTTGGAGCAGATGCGCCGCGCCGACCTGCGCCGCATGGACAACCGCAGTAAGAAGGTGGATATAAGCAACCTGCCGGGATTCACCCCGGGCGACCGCGCGAGGGAATTCTCGCCGCTGCTCGTGACGCCCAACCTGAATATCGAGTTGACGAGCTTTTCGGAAACCTACGAGGAACTGATGAGTCTGCCCAACTACCCCGACTTCGCCGAGGAGTTCGCGGCAAGGATCGAAACGCTCTACGTGGCGGAAGGTTACAGCGAGGAGACCAACATCAACAACATGATCGTGCAGTTGTTGCTGATGGAGGGCTACGTGTCGACAGACGACATCGCGCGCGGCAGCGTGATCGAGAAGGTCAACCGCGAAACCATCGCCGCCGCCAAGTACGCCGTGGTAAGGCATTTGGCCGGACTGACCCCGCCGACTTCGCCGGAGCCGAAGAAGCCGACAGTAAGGAAGTCCCGATAGTTATTATGTAAAATGCGCCCGGATTATCCGGGCGCATTTTTTAGGACTATGCTGCCATTTTTATGAAAGCATATTTGTTTGTACAATTTTTATTTATATTTGCGTTAAAGAGTCAGGTGTGCTGCATAAAACTATGGCGACAAAAGACCAATACATATCCCTTCTGAGAAAATTCGTATCTGAGCATGGCGCGGAATACGGAATTTCACGCATAGGTATTTTCGGTTCGGTAGCCCGTGGCCAACAGACCGCAATCAGTGACGTCGATATATATTATGAAGGTCCTGCCCTTGGGCTGAAATCTCTTACGGGTTTGCCTCAGGCGCTCTCTGAGTATCTGGGAGCTCCTGTCGATGTGGTGCGTGGGCATCAGGGGCTCAGTCCCTCTTTTCGTAATAGGATAATGAGGGAGGTAGTCTATGTTTGATAAATCTTTGGCCCTCGAAACGCTCGAAAATATATTGCAATCGTTGCGTGATATCGCCAGGTGGACTTGTGATGTAACCTCGGCTGATGATTTTACCGACTCTTCGGATGGAGTGATCTTGCTGAATGCCGTATGCATGAAGTTGCTGGCTGTCGGCGAAGAGGTTAAAGGCCTTGATCGTCGTTCTGGCGGTGAACTTTTGATAAATTATCCCGCAATTCCATGGAAAGAGGTTATGGGATTGCGTGATATCATTGCGCACCATTATTTTGAAGTGGATGCCGTTGAAATATTTACAGTGATTAAAAACGATCTGCCCCTGCTTTCAAATGTTATTGGGCAGATGGTTATGGATATCCGCCAATAAAGTTATTCCGATAAGTTCATAGAAGGTGCAGGTAAATTACCTGCATCTTTTTTGTTGCAGCGTTTTTTCTTATATTTGTCGTGCGGTTACCCATTGGGTTGATCGCAGACATAATTGAGTTGACAATTTTTCTGTACGTGAAACTACGAACTGTCTGCAAAGGCAGGTTTTGGAAACAGACGAATTGCCCACTCGGGGTATGTTGTTGTCATTCTGACAGCGACTGCCTCGGGCGTGGGGCAGTTGTTGTTTCCGGGTTTCGTAGACCTCACGTGCACGACTGTACCTGCGCCCCTTTTTGTGGCGCATAAAACGTGAAAAGCGCCATGCGAAAAACCGGCAAATTCCTTAACGAGCTTATCGATAGCTTAAATTATCAGGATCCCGAAGACTACCGGGCGATGATCCCCGGCGAGTGGGCGGTAGCCGAAATTTACGACGCGCTCGGTGGCATGATCTGCCTGGAGGAGCACGATGTGCAGATAGCATGGAGTTTCGACGAGGCCGGCACGCACACGGTGACCTTTTCAGGCGAATCAGAGGCCATGCCCTACGAAATAGACGGACATGGACGGCTTCTGGTCGACCGCCCCGCGAGGTTTCGCTCGACTGGCGCGAATACACCATCATGTACATGACCCCGCGCACGATGATACTCTCGGCGTCGAGGCATGGCTACAACCCGATAACTATCCGGCTGACAGTGAGGTGATTTGTGCTTTTGCGCTCTCGTAAAGCGTAATGACGTTCCCGGGGCGGCTGTGCATAGTTTGCGTCAGACATTAAACAAAAAGTGCATGATATCGCCGTCCTGCACTATATATTCTTTGCCTTCGACGGAGAGTTTGCCCGCTTCGCGGCACGCCTTTTCGCTGCCCAGGCGTACGTAGTCGTCATATTTGATAACCTCGGCGCGGATGAAGCCGCGCTCGAAATCGCTGTGTATGATCCCGGCGGTCTGGGGGGCTTTCATGCCGCGCAGAAAAGTCCATGCGCGCGATTCGTCGGCGCCGGTGGTGAAGTAGGTCTGCAGGTCCAAAAGCGCGTAGGCAGCTTTGATAAGGCGGCTTACGCCCGATTCGCCGAGGCCCATTTCCTCTAAGAACATCTGGCGCTCGTCGAATGTTTCCAGCTCGGCGATGTCTGCCTCGGCAGAGGCGGCCACGATCAGCAGCTCGGCCTTCTCGCCCTCAATGGCGCGGCGCACGGCCTCGGTGTGGGCGTTGCCGGTGGCGGCTGACGCCTCGTCGACGTTGCAGAGGTAGAGTACGGGCTTGTCGGTCAACAATCCTAAGTCCGAGATAAGTTTTTTGTCCTCGGCGCTCACCTCGACCGTACGCGCGGAGAGCCCCTGCTCGAGGGCGGCCTTGTACTGCACTAGTATCTCGTAGACGCGTTTGGCCGCCTTGTCGCCGCCGGTTTGCGCCTGTTTGTGCACTTTGCCGATGCGGTTTTCGACCGTTTCGAGGTCTTTGAGCTGCAATTCGGTGTCGATGATGCCCTTGTCGCGCACGGGATCCACCGAGCCGTCGACGTGGGTTATGTTGCCGTCCTCGAAACAGCGCAGCACGTGGATGATGGCGTCTGTGTTGCGGATGTTGGCCAGGAATTTATTGCCCAGACCCTCGCCTTTGGACGCTCCCTTGACCAGCCCGGCGATGTCGACTATCTCGATAGTGGTCGGCACCACGCGCTTTGGCTTGTCTATCTCCACGAGTTTGGTGAGCCTCTCGTCAGGCACGGTTATCACGCCTACGTTGGGCTCGATGGTGCAGAACGGGAAGTTGGCCGCCTGGGCGCGGGCGCTCGAAAGACAGTTGAAAAGGGTCGATTTGCCGACGTTGGGCAGGCCGACTATGCCGCATTGAAGAGCCATTGGACTGTTTTTGTGTTTTGAGGATGCAAATATAAGCAAATGCGCGGACTATACGAAACCAGCCGCCAAAATGGCCCCGCGAGCGCATCCGGCGGGGTTTTCATATACTATTCACGGGAGGTCGTGCGTTGGTTGTCATGAATGATAACCGAACTGAACAGGGAATAAAGAAACTTTGTTATCAGATATGATAACGAGGCAGGACGCGCTGGTAAAGATAGGCAGGAATATAAAGGCGGCGAGGGAAGCGGGCGGGATGAGCCAGCAGGACCTGGCCGCCGGATGCAATTTCGAGAAATCGAACATGAGCCGCATCGAAGCCGGACGCAGCAACCTGACCGTGGGTACATTATTGAAGATCAGTGATGTGCTGGGCATTCGCCCGGCGGATCTGCTGGCTGGGGTTTAGGGCCCGTCAGCCGGATCTTTAGTCTTTCAACTCGATCATCGAGAGTTTCATGACGTTCTTGGCGACGTTCTGTCCCAGGTGGTTCTTGTCGATGGTGAACTGCACGGTGTCGCCCGGCGCCAATTCGCTGAATTCGCCGATCACGTCCTGGTAATTGAAGAACAGGTTGTTGTTGGGGTACTTGACGAACCCGTAGCCGTTCTTGATGCTTAGTATTTCGCTTATTTCGGTTTCGCCCTCGACGGCCTCCTCTTCCTGGTCCTGGCCGTAACGCGAGTCGCCAGACTTGCCGTTGTCGTTGTTGTTGACGAATATCTGGGTGACCACCTCGTCGCCGTCGGCCAATCCCTCCTCGATCTCCTCCTGCATAAGGATAGGGTAGGCGGCCAGTTGCAGCAACTCGTGCGAGGTTTTGGTCACCATACGCACCCCGTCGTCATTCATGTAGTCGAATTCCCAACTGAGCAGCATCGTAGGCATGCCCAGCGATGAGAGTTTGCGCATCAGGGGCGCGTAGTCGGTGTCCGAAATGACCAGCACGGCCACGTCGATGCGGTGTTCGAGGGCCATCTGGAACACCTCCAGCGAGAGCCACACGTCGATGCCGCGCTCCTCTTTGCGTCCCGAGAAGTTGCGCAGGGGGAGGTAGTGGGTCTGTACGCCTTCGGCCATCAGTATGTCTTCGAACACGCGGTCGTTGTAGAGTTGGTTGCCGCGCTGCTGCGCCTCGGCGGCGTTGATGCGTCCCCGGAAATAGTGCGTCTCGGTGATCGAGCACATGCCCTGGGGGATGTCCAGCTCTTCGCTCACGCGGCAGCGTACGAATTCGTGCAGCCCGCCGATGCTCAGGCGGCTGTGCTGGGAATGGATGTAGTTATAGTAATTCGAGGCGTGCAACAGGAAGTTGCCGTCGTAGAAAATTCCGATCCTTGTGAACTGAGTGCAAGAGGGTTTCATAAGTAGTTTTCTTCAATAATTAATTAAATTAAAGCAAAATTATATAAAATAGTTCGAATTTGCAAATGTCGGGTAAAGATCAAAAAACCTGTTTTTAGTCGAAAAACATTGTTTTTGCGATCTATTTCATACCTTTGCGGCGATTAAATACCCTGTGAAAATGAAAAAAATCTTAACTATCGTCATGACCCTCGCGGTCGCCACGGCATCTGCCGAGGGCTATCAGTCCAACTCGCAGAGTGCCCGCCAGACCGGTATGGGCCACACCGGAGTAGCCATGAACCTGGGCGCCGAGAGCATGCACTTCAACCCCGCCGGCATGGCGGCTCTCAAGTCGGACGTAGAGGTGTCGCTCGGCGCGACAGCCATCTTCTCGAAAGTAGAGTTGGAGGACTGCAACATCGACGGCAAGAATTATTCGACCGATAACCCCGTTTCAACCCCCGTTTTCGCCTATGCCGCCTTCAGGGTGTGGAAAGACAAGCTCACCGCCGGGGTGTCGCTGACCAATCCCTACGGCAGCGCCCTGGACTGGGGCAACAAGTGGCCGGGTGCGATGCTGATCGAAGATATTTCGCTCCGCTCGTTCGTCGTGCAGCCCACCGTGGCCTTCAAAGTGCTGCCCAACCTGAGCCTGGGCGGCGGACTGATGGTCTCCATGGGTAACTTCGACCTTAATAGGGCGACGATGCCAGCGGGAATATTTTCGGGAGCCGGTATAGATGAAGCGCCGGCATGGTTGAACATTAACGGCAAAGCCAACATTGCCTACGGCTATAACGTGGGTCTGTTGTGGAATTTCGCAAAGAAGTGGAATTTCGGCGTATCCTACCGCTCGGAAATGAAGATGAAGGTAGATAATGGCGATATGGAGATTAAATACATTGATGCCATGGCGACGATTGCCCCCTCCGCTAAGGCTTTATTCGACGACGCCAATGCCTTGTATGACGAAATAGACATAAGCACCGAATTGCCCATGCCGGCTAACCTTACGGTTGGTTTTGCATTTCAACCCAATAAATGCCTGACCCTTGAGCTCGACGCGCAGTTCGTGGGCTGGGAGGCGTATAAGGACCTCGATTTCACAGCTACGGTGGACGGTGAATCAGTACCTATAAGCCAGACGTATAAGAACTACCGCAACACGGTGATAGTGCGTGCCGGTGCGCAATATCTCCTGGGCAGCAAATGGACCGTACGCGCGGGTGCATATTTCGACGAAACCCCCGTACGCAGCAAATACTTCTACCCCGACGGCCCGGGCTTCAATAAACTGGGAATGAGCGGCGGCGCCAGCTGGATGCCCGCAAAGTGGATCTCGGTGGATCTTGCCGCTACCTATATCCAGGGTTTCAGCCGCGAAGCGTCGTGCCCGAATGGTACGGCGGATACTTTCGGGGGCGACTACAAATGCCGCTCTTTCCTCACTTCGCTGGGCGTGAATATGCTCTTCTAAGGTTGGTGACTAAATATTGCCGCCGCATGACGAAAGTTGTGCGGCGGTTTTTTTGATATTAGGTGCAGATGGTTTAACTTTGGGCGAATTATATCCCCTTTTAAAATGGACCTGCAACAGATAAAACGACTGATAGAAAACCTGCATGCAACCATCGCCGCATGGGACGATCCCGGTGCGGTGGATGAAATGGAGCGCGACGTGGTGCTCGGCGGGTTGCGCGAGATATATTCCGGGGTTAAATTCGGCATTGGGGCGGCGCCTGTCGCGGTCGCTGCGGCTGAGTCGGTGTTCGAGCCTGAGTCGGAGCCGGAGCCTGAAGCGAAGGTTGCGCATGAAGTAGAGCCAGAGCCCACCCCTGTCACGGAAGCCGGGCCCGAGTCTCAGCAAGAAGCCGGGCTTGAGCCTGAAGTTGCCCCTGAGCCTGAAGTTGCCCCTGAACCTGAGGCGGAAGCTGTCCCGGCCCCCGAGGCGCCCTCGACGGATTACGCCGCGCCGTTGGTCGCTGCGGCCACACTTTTTGAAGAGTCCGCGTCCCAGCCGCGTCCCCGCCTTGACCGCCGTGCCGTGCTCTCGCTTTACGGCGAGAATCCAGCACCAGTCGCAGAACACGCTCCCGCTCCCGCCACAGAACCCGCTCCCGTCCAGGAACCTGCCCCGGAGCCCGTTGCGGGGCCGTCGCCCGAACCGGTTACAGAACCGTCGCCGGAAGCCACTCCGGAAGCCGCCCCGGAAGCCGCCCCACTGCAGGTCGAGCCGTCAGGCGTCGGGATGATGCTCGATTTTTCTTTCGGGCTTTCGCCCGAGGGCGCCGTCCCGGTCCAGGAAACAGAACCCGAAACAGAACCCGCACCCGAAACAGAGGCCGCTCCGACCGCAGAACCGGAGCCGGCCACTGAGCCGACCGCAGAACCATCCCCTGCGCCTGCCCCGCTTTTCGAGCTCGGCGACGAGCCCTCCGATGATTCCGTCCCCAGCCCCGCCACCGATCCCGCCCCTGCCCCCGCCACCGATCCCGCCCCCGCGAAACCTTTCTCCCTCTGGGGAAAAAAGGTGTTGGGCGAGGTTATCGGCGCCGGCGAACGCCTGGGCGACAAGCTGGCGCGCACCGCCCAGCGCACCGACGACGTGGCCGGGCGAGTGGCTGCCGGACGCACGGTGAGCCTACCCGGCGCGATAGGGGTCAATGACCGCTACCAGATAATCAACGAGGTCTTCGGCGGCAACGCCGAGGCTTACGAGCAGGTGATCGAACGGCTCGACGCATTCGAAGACCTCGACCAGGCGATGATACATATCTACGAGAATTATGCGTGGGATCCCGACAACGATGGGGTGCGCATCATCGTGGATGTGCTCACACGCAAACTCTCGTAACGCTCACGATGGCAAAACTCTACATAGTCCCCACGCCGGTAGGAAACCTCGAAGACATCACCCTGCGGGCCATACGCGTGCTGTCGGAGGTCGACCTGGTGCTGGCCGAGGACACCCGCACGACGGCTTTCCTGTTGCAGCACCTGGGGCTTAGCAAGAAGATGCAGTCGCACCACAAATTCAACGAGCATGCCACGGCCCGGATCGTCGCGCAGCGCATCGCCGAAGGGCAGAGTGTGGCGCTGGTCTCTGACGCGGGCACGCCCGGCATATCCGATCCCGGATTCCTGCTGGTGCGCACCTGCATCGCCGAAGGCATAGAGGTCGAAACCCTGCCCGGGGCTACGGCATTCGTGCCCGCGCTGGTGCAGAGCGGATTCCCCCTCGACCGTTTCTGCTTCGAGGGTTTCCTGCCGCAAAAAAAGGGGCGCCAGAGCCGCATCGCAGCCCTGGCCGCGGAGGAGCGCACCGTGATATTTTATGAATCGCCATACCGCGTGGTCAAGGCGTTGCAACAGCTTGCCGGGGCGTGCGGACCGGATCGCCGCGTGTCGGTGAGCCGCGAGTTGACCAAGAAATTCGAGCAGACCGTGCGCGGCACGCTTGCCGAAACGATAGAGTATTTTACATCCAACGAGCCGCGCGGCGAATTCGTGATCGTGCTCGAAGGGGTGGGGCGCAAATCCCGCCAACAGGACCAAACAGATGATTTATAGGGATATATGCGCAGCGACGTGTGCCGTCGCACACCGCGCGGGGGAGTATATACGCACCCAGCGCGAGGGTTTCGATTTTAAAAGCGTCGAGTTCAAGGGGTCGCAAAACCTCGTGTCGTACGTCGACAAGAGGGCGGAGGAGATGATCGTCGAGGGGCTTAAACCCCTTGTACCCGGAGCCGGGTTTGTCACCGAGGAGGGCACGGCGGGATGCAGCGACGAGCTGTACCGTTGGGTCATCGATCCGCTGGACGGGACGACCAACTTCATACACGGCCTTGCGCCCTATTGCGTGAGCATAGGGCTGATGTGCGGCGAGGAGATCGTGGTCGGCGTGGTCTACGAGATCACCGCCGACGAGATGTATTACGCGTGGCAGGGGTCGGAGGCCTTTTTAAACGGCCGTGCGATAACCGCGTCCAGTACCGACCGCCTCGAAAACGCCCTCGTGGCGATAGGGTACGCCTGTTCCACCAACGACCGCGTGGCTGACTTCAACGCCCAGATCGAGTGGTTCCAGCGCAACACCAACGGATTCCGCCGCATAGGCTCGGCAGCCGCCGACCTGGTGTGGACGGCATGCGGGCGCTTCGACGCCTTTACGCAGGTCCGCCTCTCGCCCTGGGATGTGGCCGGGGGAGCGCTGATCGCCCAGAGGGCGGGATGCAGGGTCACCGACCATGACGGGGGCGGGGATTACGTTTTCGGGGGCTCGGTTCTGGTCGCCGCACCCGCGATCTACGACGAGTTTCGCGAGATAGTGAATAAAACCCTGCCACGCCGATGAAACGCTGGTCTGACATAGGCGCCGCGGCGCTGGTGTGGGGGTGCGGCCTGGTGGGGCGGCTGCCTTTCTGTTTCCTTTACGGCCCCCTGCGCGGTTTCCTCTATTTTCTGCTCTATTACGTGGCCCGTTACCGCCGCGAGGTGGTGCGCGCCAACCTGCTTTCGGCCTTCCCCGAGAAGACCGCCGCCGAGCGCCTTGAGATAGAGAGGGAGTTCTACCGCCACCTGGCCGAGCTTTTTATCGACACCATAGACATGGCCTCGATCTCCGTTGGGGAGATGAACGAGCGGATGGATATCGTCGGCCTCGAAGAGTTCCAGAGGCAGGTGCAGGGGCGCGACTGGATCGCCGCCATGTCGCATTTCGGGTCGTGGGAGTATTTCACGGCTTTCCAGACCCGCACCGACGCCCAGGTGATCGGGGTCTACCACCCGCTCGCCAACGAGGCTTTCGATAAGTTCTACCGCAGGATACGCTCACGCAACGGTACCAAACCCGTGTCGACATGGATGTTGGTGCGCCATATCGTCGCGCACCGCAAGGCCGCCGAGGGTAATATAGCCATCGGACTGATCGCCGACCAGGGCACGCCGTTCAAGGTGAAGCGCTGGCTGCGCTTTTTGCACCAGCCCACCTCTTTCCATGAGGGCATGGAGAGCGTGGCGCTGCGTTTCGGCATGCCGGTCTACTTCGTGCACATGCACAAAACAGGCAAGGCGCATTACCAGGTGCGTGTGGAAACGATCTGGGACGGTATCGAGCCGGTCGGCGAATATACCATAACGGCGCGCTACGCCGACATGCTCGAACGGCAGATCCGCGAACAACCTGCCTATTGGCTCTGGTCGCACCGCCGCTGGAAACGCAAACCCAGGCCGGGCGACCAAATAGACGAGATAAGCGAATGGCTCTGACGAAAGTGGTCATACTCAACTGGAACGGAGTGGAGCACCTCTCCGCGTTCCTGCCCTCGGTGGTGGAGCATACGCCCCCGCATGTGGGCGTGGTGGTCGCTGATAACGGCTCCACGGACGATTCGGTGGAGATGCTGCGCGAGCGTTTCCCGAGCGTCGAGATATTGCGCTTGGATGCGAATTACGGCTATGCGGGCGGATATAACCGTGCGCTGGCGCTTCTGGAGGCGGATTATTACGTGCTGATGAACTCGGACGTCGAGGCCGCCCCGGGGTGGCTCGAACCGTTGGAAAGGGCTATGGACGCCGATCCGTCGCTTGCCGCCGTGTCGCCCAAACTGCTCTCATTCGCCAGGCGCGGACACTTCGAATATGCCGGCGCGGCCGGCGGATTCATGGATTTTCTGGGCTATCCCTTCTGCCGCGGGCGCATCCTGCAAGCCGTGGAGCGCGACCTGGGGCAATACGACACCCCGCGGGACGTATTCTGGGCGTCGGGGGCGTGCATGATGGTGCGCGCGGAGTATTTCCGCACCGCCGGGGGATTCGACGAGGCGTTTTTCGCGCACATGGAGGAGATCGACCTCTGCTGGCGCATGCAGTTGCGCGGCTGGCGCGTGGCGGTCGAGCCGGCTTCGGCGGTCTACCACCTGGGGGGCGGCACGTTGCCGAACGACAATCCCCGCAAGCTCTACCTCAATTACCGCAACAACCTCTCGATGCTCTATAAAAACCTTGCGCCGGGCCGCCGCGAATCGGTGCTCTTCGTGCGCATGGTGCTCGACGGGCTCTCGGCGCTGGTATTCCTGGCGCAGGGCCGACCCTCTTTTTTCAGTGCCGTTTTCAGGGCGCATATGGATTTCCACCGCCGCCGCCCCGAGTTGCAACGGTTGCGGGCCGGGATCCAGGAATCCGCCGTCGCACGCGCGAAGGGAATTTACTGCGGGTCTATCTTATTTAGATACTTCACCTGTCGCCGCAAATTTGGTAACTTATTGCTTTGACGGACACTATGCACAGCTTCGTTGGCGAATATGCCGTATAAATCATATATGTTATGAAAACACTCGTCGTTACACCTCGCGAGGCCCGCTCGCTGGCGCTGCGCTATGGATTTGCCGCCTCACCTTTCGGCGAAACGCTGATAGGGTGGTGCGAAAAGGGGATCGCTTACCTGGGCTTCGTCGTCGACGGGCGCGAGGGGGCCGTTGCCGACCTCGCGCGCCGTTGGCCGTCGCCGCTTACGCGAGATGATAAGGGGGCGCAGGAGCTCTCCGGGGATATATTCGACCGCGGGTGCGCGGGGCGACCTGAACTTACGCTGCTGCTCAAGGGCACCGATTTCCAGATCGCCGTGTGGCGCGCTTTGCTCGACGTGCCTTTCGGAAAGACGACCTCATATACGGCGGTTGCCGCCTCTGCCGGACGCGAACGCGCCGTGCGCGCGGCAGCATCGGCGGTGGGCGACAACAATATTTCCTACCTCGTGCCGTGCCACCGCGTGTTGCGCCGCGACGGCTCCATAGGGGGGTATTTCTGGGGGCTGGATTGTAAACGCCGGATACTGGATTGGGAATCCCGCGGTTGATCCCGCACGCATCCTTTGACGGGGGTGTTTAGCACCTTTTTTGCATACGAAAGATACGGTTTATGAAAAAGATACTGTTGTTCGCCGCGCTGTGCGGCAGCCTCTCCCTGGGCGCGCAGCCCACATACCGTTTCACGCTCGAAGATTGCCTCGCCTATGCGCTGGGCAACAACTACACGCGCCAATCGGTAAAGCTGAATGAGCGCTCGGCGGATATATCGCTCGACCAGGCGCGCCTGGAGCGCCTTCCCGACCTCGGGGCGTCGGCGTCCGAAAACTATTCCCACGCCAAGGAGCGCGGCGGCGACTGGCGGGGCAACTACTCGCTCGACGCCTCGATGGTGCTCTATGGGGGCGGGGCGGTGACCAACACAATAAAGGACCGCAAGCTGCGCGCCGGGATGGCCGGGTACGCAACCGCGCAGTATGACAACGCGCTTACGGTGCGCATCCTCGAATCGTTCCTGGCCGCGCTGGGCAACGAGGAGTTGCTGCGCTACCAGGAGCAGATCGTGGTGGCCAGCAAGGCCGGCATGGAGCAGGGCGATGTACAGTTGCGAGAAGGGACGATCATCGAGAGCGACTACCTGTTGCTGGCGGCGCAATACACGACCGACCTGAATAACGTGGCCGAGAGCCGCCTGGCGCGCGATAACAGCCTGTTGTCGCTCAAGGGGCTGCTTTCCATGCCGCCTACGGCTGACCTGAAGATCGTCTACCCCGACACTTCGGCTATCGTGGCGATGGCCGTGATGCCCGCCCTCGAACAGGTGCTGGACCGCGCCCTGACCACGATGCCCGACCTAAAGATCAACCGTTACGAGGTAGAACTGGCCGACCTGTCGGTGAAACTCGCGCGGGCGGGTTACGCCCCCACGCTCAGGCTCGGCGCAGCAGCTGGCGCGAACCAGGCATCGGGAATGGGCGGCTACACCTCACAGCTCTCCTCTTCCTTCAACCAAAGCGCCGGGCTGTCGCTCAGCGTGCCGATCTTCTCCAACGGACGGACGTCGGGCAAGGTGGCGCAGAGCCGCGTATCGGCCTCCCAGGCGCGCCTGGATGAAAAGCAGTCGGAGATCGATCTGATGCAGCAGGTGGCCTCGCAATATATCGACGTTTTGTCGAGCGAGGGGAAATACGCCGCCAGCGACCGCCGCCGCCACGCCTACCTGAGCTCCTTCGAGGCCTACCGCGAGAAATTCAACGCCGGGACGATAACGCCTGTCGACCTGCTGCAGCAGCAAAACAACTATATAGGTGCGCTCAATGAATACATCCAGGCCAAATATGGCTTCATGCTCAGGCGCAAGGTGCTCGACGTATATATGGGGCAGACCATTACCATGTAAAAAATGAAAAAGATCCTTTTTGCGGCAGCCCTTGCCGCCATGCTTGCCGGATGCCGCGAAAAACCGGTGCAGTACAATACCCAGGCGATCGTTTCAGATACCGTGTACCGGGTCGTTACGGCTACGGGTTACCTCCAGCCGGTCGACAAGGTGGACGTGGGCACGCAGGTGTCCGGCGTGATAGAGAAGATATTCGTCGATTTCAACTCGGAGGTCAAAAAGGGACAGCGACTCGCCGAGCTGGATAAACTGACCCTTAACGAGAGGGTGGTACAGGCACAGGCCACGCTGACCTCTGCCCTGAGCGAATTGACCTACGCGCAGCAGGGATACGACCGAACCAAACGGCTTTTCGAGGCCAAAGCCGCCACACAGGTGGCATGGGAACAGGCCGTGAACGCACTCTCCCAGGCCACCACGTCCGTGGCCAACGCCAGGGCCAACCTGCACCAGGCAAAGGTCAACCTGTCGTACGCGGATATTTTTTCGCCCATCGACGGGGTGGTGCTCAACCGTGCCGTAGACCAGGGGCAGACCGTCGCCGCCTCTTTCAACACCCCCACGCTGTTCACCATTGCCAAAGACCTCAAGCGCATGCAGGTCGAGGCCGACATAGACGAGGCGGACATAGGCCAGGTGGCGCTCGGCCAACCGGTCACCTTCACTGTGGATTCCTATCCCGACGACACCTTCACGGGGACGGTCAGCCAGATACGCCTCCAGCCCACCGTAACGAGCAACGTGGTGACATACACGGTTATCATCGACGCGCCGAACCCCGACCAGAGGCTTTTCCCCGGCATGACCGCCTCGGTGAGCATAACGACTTCAGCCGAGGTGGGGCTTACCGTGCCCGCCGAGGCCCTGCGTTTTTCGCCCGAGGACTCTCAGAAGAAGGGCGGGGTATGGATCAAAACGGACTCGGGGATCGAGCAGCGCGACGTCAAACAGGGCGTTTCCGACGGGGTCAAGGTGGTCGTGGCGGGCGATATCGCGCAGGGCGATACCGTAGTGCTCTCCGTCAGGCAGGTGCACGAGGTCAAAAAAGAGGTGGCCAATCCATTAGTGCCCAAACGAAAGGGGCGCAAATGAGCCAGATAATAGACATACGCTGTCTGCGCCGCACCTTCCAGGTGGGCAGCGAACAGGTGCACGCCCTGAAGGGCATCAGTTTTTCCGTCGCACCGGGCGAGTTCGTGAGTATCATGGGCAGCAGCGGGAGCGGCAAGTCGACCCTTTTGAACATACTGGGCTGCCTCGACACGCCCACCTCGGGCGAATACCTGATAGACGGGGTCAGCGTGGACGGCCTGGGGCGCGATGAGCTGGCCGCGCTGCGTAACCGCAAGATAGGTTTCGTATTCCAGTCCTACAACCTGCTGCCGCGCACCCCGGCGGTCGAAAACGTCGAATTGCCGTTGTTGTACAACCACACGGTATCATCGCGCGAACGCCGCCAGCGTGCGGAGCACGCACTGGAAATGGTGGGCCTGAGCGACCGCATGCGGCACATGTCCAACCAACTCTCCGGAGGGCAGCAGCAGAGAGTGGCCATCGCCCGCGCGCTGGTGAACGACCCGGTGATACTGCTGGCGGACGAGGCGACCGGAAACCTCGACTCGCGCACCTCATACGGCATTATGAGCCTGTTGCAGCGACTCAACTCGCAGGGTAAGACCATAGCCTTCGTGACCCACGAGCCTGATATCGCCGCATTCACCTCGCGCACCGTGCAGTTGCGTGACGGCCATATAATTCACGACGCGCCCATCGCCACCCGCTCGGCTGCCGAGGCCCTCGCCGCATTGCCTGAAGAGAAAGACTATTAGAGTTTGTCTGAAATTTATTCATATAAAATCTTATGGCACTTTCTTGCGCTTTTTCCACCCGCCTCACTCGCCGAGGGACGCCGCCACGCCTCCCTCGGCGGGCGAAAAAATCATCAAAAAACTGACTCGTAATCTTTTATGCGAATAAAATCCAGACAAACTCTTAGAGATGAGAATAGCGAACCTGATAAAAATAGCATGGCAGGCGCTGCTGCGCAATAAGAGCCGCGCGCTGCTCACGATGCTGGGCATCGTGATCGGCATATCGTCGGTGATCGCCATGGTGAGCCTGGGGCAAAGCTCCTCGCAGAGCATCAGCGAGTCGATATCCTCGTCGGGCACCAATCTGGTCATGGTGCGCCGCGCCCGGCAGCAACGCGGGGCGGTCAACCAGGGCCCGGGGTCGGTGCGGTCGCTCAGGGAGGGCGACGTGGAGGCGATACGCCACCGCGCCAGCCATATATCCATGGTCTCCCCGATGGTCACCGCCACCGGGCAGCTCGTCAGCGGGGCCAATAACTGGCCCGGCACCATAGAGGGCGGCGACACCGAACTGCTCGCGATACGCAACCGCGAGATATCCTCGGGGGTCAACTTCACCAGGCGCGACATGCAATCATACGCCAAGGTGTGCATAATCGGCAAGACGGTCGCGGACAACCTCTTCCCGGGCGGCGAAGATCCGCTGGGCAAATCCATCCGTTTCGGGCGCATACCTTTCAAGGTGATCGGCGTGCTCGTGCCCAAGGGGCAGAACCAGATGGGTCAGGACCAGGACGACGTGGTGTTCGCGCCCTACACGACGGTCCAGAAACGCATATTGGCCATCGACTACCTGCACATGATAATGGCCTCGGCCGAGTCTGAGGATGTGGCTTTCGCCGCATGCGACGAGATCGAGCGGGTGCTGCGCGAGGAGCATAAGATAAAGGAGGGGCAGGAGAACGATTTCGAGGTGTTCACCATGCAGGAGATGTTGCAGATGATGAACACCGTGACCGGCTTTCTGACCATCCTGCTGGCGGCGATAGCCTCCATTTCGCTGCTGGTGGGCGGCATAGGCATCATGAATATCATGTACGTGACCGTCACCGAGCGCACCAAGGAGATCGGGCTGCGCATGTCCGTCGGGGCGCGCTACCGGGATATATTGCTGCAATTTCTGTGCGAGAGCACCATACTGAGCCTCGCAGGAGGGGTCGTGGGCATCGTGCTGGGGCTGGCGCTCTCCTATGCGGCGTCGACCCTTTTGGGATGGCCTTTCATCGTGAGCGTGACGGCGATCTGCACCTCGTTCGCGGTGTGCGCCGCGACGGGGGTTTTCTTCGGATGGTATCCCGCGCGCAGGGCTGCGTCGATGGACCCGATCAATGCTTTACGGTACGAATAGCGTATCCCGGGTAGTGATTTTGCGTTTAATCCCCACTTGCCGGGGAGTTCGAAGAAAATAACTGCTATCTTTGTAGCTTAATTGAAAGTTATGGACGCAGACAAGTACACGATCGTGCAACCGGGCGGATTGATCGCCGGTGCTGAGCCGGATGATATCATCCGCCGTTACGAAAAGACCCCCACGGCGATCTTCCCGACCGAAAGCGAGGGGGCCGACCATGTGGTCGAACGCATTATCGATGGCATTGCCGCGGCATCGGGCGCCGGACGCACCTATGTGCTGGGACTTACCACCGGACGTTCACCCGTGGGGATCTACCGCCGGTTACTGGCCGCCTACCGTGCCGGGAGGGTCAGCTTTAAGAATGTGGCCGTGTTCAGCCTCGACGAGTTCTACCCGATAGACGGCGACCACCATCAGAGCCGCAACTACCGCATCCACGAGGAGCTGATCGGCCACATCGACATCCTGCCCGCAAATGTACATGCGCTGGACGGTCGCCTGGTGCATGCCGACATCACCTCCTTCTGCCGTGAGTACGAAAAGAAGATCGCCTCTTACGGCGGCATCGACCTGATGCTGCTCGGCACGGGTGAGCAGGGACAGCTGGGCTTCAACGAACCCGGGTCTTTCGATAATTCGCGTACGCGGCTGGTGGCGCTCAACAACGCCACGCGCAAAACCCAGTCGTCGCTCTTCTTCGGCATCGGGAACACACCCTCACAGGCCATTACGATGGGCCTGGGTACGATACTCGATGCCCGCGAGGTGATCCTTATCGCCTGGGGAGAGGACAAGGCCGGCATCATACGCGAAGTGGTCGAGGGTGAGGTGTCGTCCTCGATACCAGCCTCTTACCTCCAGCGCCACCCCGGGATCGAAGTGGTGATCGACAAGGGCGCAAGCGCGGCCCTGACCCGCGTGAGCACCCCGTGGCTCGTGGGGACGTGCGACTGGCAGCCCAAGTTCATCCGCAAGGCCGTTATCTGGCTCTGCCGCAAGCTGGAAAAGCCCGTGCTGAAGCTCACCTACCAGGACTATGCGGATAACGGGCTCTCGCAGCTGCTCGACCACATGGGCGACTATTACAGCATCAACATAAAGGTATTCAACGACCTGCAACATACCATCACCGGCTGGCCGGGCGGCAAACCCAACGCCGACGACTCGACGCGCCCCGAAACCTCGTCGCCTTTCCCCAAGAGAGTGCTGATCTTCAGTCCGCACCCCGATGACGACGTTATCTCTATGGGAGGCACATTCCTGCGCCTGGCAGACCAGGGGCACGACGTGCACGTGGCTTACCAGACCTCGGGCAACATAGCCGTTACGGACGACGTGGTGGTGCAGACCGTGGACACGGCGCGCGAATGCGGTTTCGCCGACAGCGAAATGGCCATGGTGCTCGATCTGATCGCATCCAAGAAGAAAGGCGACCCCGAACCCGAAGGGCTGCGCCGTTTCAAGGGCGCTATCCGCCGCGGCGAGGCGCGTGCCGCGTGCCGCGCTTTCGGGCTCGATCCCGACACCAACTGCCACTTTCTGAACCTGCCATTCTATGAAACCGGCGGCATCAAAAAAGGAGAGCTCTCGCAAGCCGACACCGACATTATCGTCGAATTGCTGCGCACGCTCAAGCCCCACCGGATCTATGCCGCGGGCGACCTCTCGGACCCCCACGGCACGCACCGCGTGAGCATCGAGGCCGTGCTGGACGCCGTCGAGGTGGTCAAAGACGAGGAGTGGATGCGCGAGTGCCGCATGTGGCTCTACCGCGGGGCGTGGCAGGAGTGGGACCTGGATATGGTCGACATGGCCGTGCCCCTCAGCCCCGAGGAGGTGGTCAAAAAGCGCCACGCCATCTACCGCCACCTCTCGCAGAAGGACATCGTGCCCTTCCCCGGCGAGGACAAACGCGAATTCTGGCAAAGGGCCGAGGAGCGCACGCAGAACACCGCGCGCATGTACGACAACCTCGGCATGGCGGAATACCAGGCCATCGAAGTTTTTGTAAGATTGTTTTAATTTATCCCGTATAAGAAATGCGACTTCTGATTTATGACACATCGGCTGACGCTGCACGCTGGACAGCCCGTTACATCGCCTCGAAGATCAACCTGCACAACAAGGTGCACACCGCGCCCTTCGTGCTGGGACTGCCCACGGGTTCTTCGCCCCTGCAGACCTACAAAGAGTTGATCGCCCTGCACAAGGCCGGCGAGGTTTCGTTCACCAACGTGGTGACTTTCAATATGGACGAATATGTGGGCCTGCCCGCCGACCATCCCCAGAGCTACCACCGTTTTATGTGGGATAACTTCTTCAGCCACATCGATATTCCCGAAAAGAACGTCAATATCCTGGACGGCATGACCCCGGATGCCATGTACGAATGCTCGGACTACGAGGAGCGCATCGCCGAGGCCGGGGGCATCGACCTTTTCCTGGGCGGCATAGGCGCGGACGGGCATATCGCTTTCAACGAGCCGTTCAGTTCGCTCTCGTCGCAGACGCGCGTGAAGTCGCTCACCGAAGACACGGTGATTGCCAACTCGCGTTTCTTCGATAACGACGTGAACAAAGTGCCGCGCCAGTCGCTCACGGTGGGCGTAGGCACGGTGATGGCCGCCAAAGAGGTCGTGCTGCTGGTTACGGGGCACTCCAAGGCGCGCGCCCTGCGCCACGTCGTTGAGGAGGGCGTGAACCACATGTGGACCGCAAGCGCCCTGCAGATGCACCCCCACGCCCTGATGGTATGCGACGAACAGGCCGTAGAGGAGTTGCGCGTGGCCACCTACCGTTACTTCAAACAACTGGAGGCCACTTCGCCCAAAAAGGCGACCAACCGCTAAACGCCCCGGTAATTTTAGGCTGCCGCAGCAAACCGCTGCGGCAGCTTTTTTTGTGCACATCCGTATAAACCGCCCGTGACAGGGGCGTGTATATTTACGCCGTCACAAAAACATTATCATGAAAAGAATAAGAAAAGGTAACGATGTGATCGTAAGTTTCACGGTCACTTCCGAAGAGGGGACCGTGCTCCTGCCGCCCGACGTTCATCTGAGCGTGCTGGGTAACGACCGTGTAGACAATCCGATCGACTATTCAGGGTTGGGCGTTGAGGGCGACACGCTGCATTTCACAGTCCCCGCAGCCAGCCAGTACGCCGAGGGGATCTACCGCGCGGTTGTCGCCTACATCTCCCCGGAGGGCATTCCGGCGGAGGCCGACGCCGCGCTGTTCGAGATCGTCGAACGTTCCCGGTTGCAGGGCGAGGACGGCTGCCCCGAGGACCCGCGCGTCGAGGTCGAGGTCGTCGGCGTAAGCAGCTACATAGGCGTAGGCCGCCGCGGCGAGAAAGGCGATAAGGGCGACCGCGGAGATAAGGGCGAGAAAGGCGACCGGGGAGATCGCGGGCCCCAAGGGGAACAGGGTGAAACGGGTACCGCCGGGGCCCAGGGCCCGAAAGGTGATCGCGGCGAGAGGGGAGAGAAGGGCGAAAAAGGTGAAAAAGGCGACCAGGGCCCGCAGGGCGAGAAAGGGGATGCCGGCACAGACGGCGTAGATGGCACAGACGGTGTAGATGGAGTAGACGGCAAGTCGACCCCTACCGTAACGATCGCAAATTTCGACACTTTCAATCCCTATGCCGACCCCGCCGCCTCGGCGTTGGCTGTCGGCGAGTCGTGTTATTTTTGCTCCTACAACGCCACAGGCCGCCCACCCACTCGGTCGACCGTCTATGCGTGGAGCGGGTTTATCACGCGCGTCTACTCGAACCAGTACCGCATCCAGGCGCTGTCTAACGCCACGGACGGAGCGACCCCGCAGAGCGCCACGCGCCTCTACTCAGGCTCGACCGCCTACGCGTGGCAGATGCTTTCGGACGACCTCTACGAAACGGCCAACGGCTACACCAAACTTCCCAGCGGCGTGCTGATCCAATGGGGGTCGTATGCGGGGGATAACCTCACCACCTACTTTCCCCTCGCCTTCAAGACCGTCTTCGGGGTTTCGCACATGCTGCGCGACGACGAGACGAACCTCACTGTTTCTAAAACCAGCTACATACAGTCCGGCGGCCTGACCGCCACATACATGAAAACCCGTACGAGATGGCTGTCCAATAACAGCAACGGCGGGGCCGGCGCGACTGTCCATTGGATTGCAATCGGTACATGGAAATAATTTGAAGACTATGGGAAAGATATATTGGAAGAACGGATTTTACGACGCGCCCGTGGAGGGCGGCATCGAAATAGCCGCCGAAGAGTGGCGCGCGCTGTTGGACGGGCAGTCGGCGGGCGGGATGATCGTCACCGGCGACGATGGCCGCCCGGTGCTGGCTCCGCCGCCCGCACCTACGGCAGCCGAGTTGGTCAGCGCCGAGATAGCCTCGCTCAAAGACCAGCTCGCCGCCACGGATTGGGCCGTGGTCAAGTGCGCCGAACTCGGCCTGTCGATGGCCGAGCAATACCCCGAACTGGCCGCCCAACGCACTGCATGGCGGGCCCGGGTCAATGAGTTGGGGTAAGTGATGGTTTGCAACGCCGACTGACACGGGATTACTCGGCGCTTCGCGCCTCGTGATCGCCGGGGTGGGTGATCCATGGAAAAACAGATGCGGCACGTTGTGCCACGTAAACAAAAGAGGAAGGCGTTCAAATAAATTTGACGCCTTCCTCTTTTGTTTACGTTACGCCCGCGGTGCGGGCTGCATCTGTTTTTCCTTGTCGGGGTAGCGGGATTCGAACCCACGACCCCCTGCTCCCAAAGCAGGTGCGCTAACCGGACTGCGCTACACCCCGAATTTTGATGCGGAGGCAAAAGTAATACTTTTTTCGCAACTTCCGCTCACGGTGCGCCGACTTTTATATTTTTATCAGTTCGTATTCGCGTGAGCCCAGGCCGATCTGCTCGGCGTGCTCGAGGCATGCGCGCCAGTTGGTGTTGGGGTGCACGTGGGTCATTATGTCGTGGCCTTTGATGTGGCCTTCGGTACGGTCGCCCGGGATCACGGGCGCGGCGTTGACCAGATCCACGCACGCCTGGTCGAGGGCTACGGGATCCCACGAGGCGGCCATGCCTACGTCGGCCACGATGGGCATGTCGTTGTGGCCCCAGCAGTCGCACTCGGGCGATATGTTCATGATGAAACTTACGTGGAAATGGGGCTTGTCGCGCAGGATGGCCCAGGTGTATTCGGCCATTTTGCGCCCCATCATCTCGCTGGTGGCGTCGTGTACGGCCAGCGCGGCTTTGTAGCGGCACACGGCGATGCATTGGCCGCACCCCACGCATTTGTCGTAGTCGATCACCGCTTTGCGGTCGGCGTCCAGCGTTACGGCACCGTAGTTGCAGTCTTTTACGCATTGGCGGCACCCGATGCAGTTCTTCTGGGCGATGCGAGGTTTGGAGTTGCTGTGCAGGTCGAGTTTGCCGGCACGCGACGCGGCGCCCATGCCTATGTTCTTGATCGTCCCGCCGAATCCCGTCTGCTCATGGCCCTTGAAGTGGGTCATCGACACTATCACGTCGGCGTCGGCTATCGCGGAGCCTATCTTGGTGGTGGGGCAGAGGGATGTAGCGCCAGGCAGCTCGCGCTGCTCGGTGCCTTTCAGGCCGTCGGCGATGACGACCTGTGCGCCGATAGAGAGCGGATTGAAGCCGTTTTCGAAGGCGCTTTGCAGGTGGTCGACGGCATTGCAGCGCCGGCCTGAATAGAGCGTGTTGGCATCGGTGTAAAAGACCCTCGCGCCGAGTGAGCGCAGTATTCCGGTCATGCGCAGGGCGTAGTTGTGGCGTATGTAGGCCAGGTTGCCCGGTTCGCCGAAGTGGATCTTCACGGCGGTGAACCTATCGTTGCAGTCGAGCCTCTCGATGCCCGCCGCGCGGACCATACGCTCCATTTTACCCGGCAGGTTGAGGGTCGTGACCTTGAGGTCGGTGAAGTATACTTTCGATGCCATGTGCGTTATGTTTGGAACTCAAAATTATAAATAATTTAACTATATGCAATCTTAATTAGCTACCTTTGCCCACGATAATAGAAGATGACAAGATGCCAAAGAAGAAGAAAATCAACAAACAGAGCCCACGCAGGGCTAAACTGGCCAAGCCCGCCGAGCTCTCGGCGCTGGTGGCCGACCTTTTCCGCTCGTTCCCAGAGAAGAAATACACCATAAAATCGCTCGCCTCGGCCCTCGGGGGCGCCGCCGAAGCACGCAACGAGGCGCGCGAGATCGTAAATTCGCTCATGGCCCAGGGCGTCGTGGAGGAGGTCGTGGACGGCAAGTTCCGTTTGCGCCGCACCCAGGTCCGCCAAAACCTGTACACCGGAGTGGCAGACATGCTCACCTCTGGCTCTATGTACGTCAGGGTCGAAGGGCTCGAAAACGACATATTTATAAACCAGCGCCTTACGCGTCATGCCCTGCACGGCGATAAGGTCGAGGTGTCGCTGCTGCGCCGTGCGCGCGGTGGCGCACTGGAGGGCGAGGTGGTGCGCGTGGTCGAGCGCAGCCGCAAGGTCTACGCCGGGCGCGCCGAGGTCACCGGACGCTACGCCTTTATCCGCGTCGATTCGCGCAAGATGCCCGTCGACGTGTTCATTCCGCTCGAAGGCGCGCCGAAGGTCGAGAATAACCAGAAGGTCGCCGTGCGTGTGGTCGACTGGCCGGACACCATGAAAAACCCGCTTGGCGAGATCGTCGACGTGCTTGGCATGGTTGGCGAGAACGACGCCGAGATGCACGCCATACTGACCGAATACGACCTGCCCTACCGCTTCGAGGCCGAGGTAATCGCCGCCGCTGATTCCATACCTGACGATATAAACCCCGGCGAAGTCGCTCTAAGGCGCGATATGCGCGGAGTTCCGACCTTCACCATTGACCCGGCTGACGCCAAGGACTTCGACGACGCTCTCTCGATCCGCCCGCTGCGCGAGGGGGTGTGGGAGGTGGGCGTGCACATCGCCGACGTGACCCACTACGTGCGCGAAGGCTCGGTGGTCGACACAGAAGGGTACGACCGCGCCACGAGCGTCTACCTGGTCGACCGCACGGTGCCGATGCTGCCCGAGAGGCTCTCAAACGAGCTCTGTTCGCTGCGTCCCGACGAGGATAAACTCTGTTTCTCTGCCGTTTTCGAGATCGACGCCGAGTGCAATATCCTAAATCAATGGCTCGGCCGCACAGTGATCCGCTCGGTGCGCCGCTTCGCCTATGAACAGGCGCAGCAGGTCATCGAAACCGGCCAGGGCGACTATAAGGATGAAATCCTGACGCTCAACGCGCTGGCGCAGAGGATGCGCGCGGGGCGTTTCAAGAACGGTTCGATCACCTTCGAGCGCGAGGAGGCCAAATTCAAACTCGACGAGAACGGCAAGCCCCTCGGCGTATATTTCAAGGAGCAGAAGGAGTCGAACCAGCTGATCGAAGAGTTCATGCTGCTGGCCAACCGCACGGTCGCCGAGTTCATCGGCAGGAAGCGCGGCGAGGGGGCCAACGCCCAACGTACGATGGTCTACCGCGTGCACGACAAGCCCAACGAGGAGAAACTGGGGCGTTTCGCCTCATTCATCCTGCGCTTCGGATATACCTTCCGCCTTGGGCAGGGAGCGCCCAAAGTGGCGCCCCAGATGAATAAACTCATGAGCGAGATCCGTGGCAAGGCCGAGGAGAACGTCATTTCGACCCTTGCGATCCGCACGATGGCCAAGGCTTACTATTCGACCGACAACATCGGCCATTACGGCCTCTCTTTCCCGTTCTACACGCACTTTACCTCGCCCATCCGCCGCTACCCAGACATGATGGTGCACCGTCTGCTGGCGCACTACCTCGAAGGGGGGCAGTCGCCCGACAAGGCGCATTTCGAGACCCTGTGCGAACATTGTTCCGAAATGGAGGTGCGCGCTGCCGAAGCCGAACGCGCATCGATACGTTACAAGATGGTCGAATTCATGCTCGACCGCATCGGCGAACAATTCGACGGCACTATTTCCGGGGTGACCGAGTGGGGCGTCTACGTCGAGCTGACCGACACCCACATCGAGGGCATGGCCACGGTGCGCGACATGATCGACGATTTCTACTCCTTCAGCGAGGAGGACTACGCCATCGTTGGGCGCGCCACGGGCCGTATGTTCACCCTAGGCGATCGCGTGCGCATCGAAGTGCTGCGCGCCGACCTCGCCCGCAAGCAGTTGGACTTCCGCATAACGGCGTCATACGATTTCGACTCGGGCGAGGCCTTCGCCGTGCTGCCGCCCGCCGCCCCCGCCGCGTGGGAGAAATCGAAATTCCGCAAGAGAAGGTGAAAACGAACGCGGCATCCTGGAAAGGATGCCGCGCTTAGTTTAGAAACTCTTGCTTATCGGAATGAACCCCGTCTTATAGACCTGTCCGCCGAATGAAACCGCAGGGTTGATCTTCAGGGTCACCTTCGAGTTTTGTTCGCCAAGGTGCAGCAGCCCGTCGGCGAAGGAGAGCATCTGGTCGCGGTTCTCCTTTTTAAAGAGCTGCGCCAGGTCGACCTGCACGGTGAGGGGTACGGTGGCCTTGCCTCCGCCCGGGGCCACGGCGATCTGCTGGGTGGTCGAGCCGGTGAGCATGCTTGCGCCGTTGAACATCAGCATCCAGTCGAGCCCGGCCAGCGCGGCCTGGGTCTGGTTGGGGTTGGTCACCCCGACATTGACCGTCGCCGAGAGCGGAAGGCTGCCCGTCAAAAGGCTGGTGGTCACTTTGGCAATTGAGAGCGCGTCCATTTTGGTCACGTCCGAAACGCTGCTCAGGCTTATCCCGGCCAGCCTGGGCTGCACGACGTTTTGCAGCGAATATTGGCAGGTGAGCATCGAGGCCATCTGCGTGAGTGCGGTGCACGAGGCCAGCGCGGCCAGCAGGCATACCGAAACGGCGGTAAGTGTTCTTCTTATCATAACTATTCGGCCCAAATGGATGCGAGGTTTACGATGGTCTTCACGGCGCGCTCCATGGTGGTCAGCGAACAATATTCATATCGTCCGTGGAAGTTCATCCCGCCCGTGAAGAGGTTGGGGCAGGGCAGTCCCATGTAGGAAAGGCGCGAACCGTCCGTGCCGCCGCGTATAGGGCGCACGATGGGCGTAACGCCCGCGTCGAGCATCGCCCGGCGGGCTTTTTCGATCACCTCGGGGTGAGGCTCGACCATTTCGCGCATGTTGTAATATTGGTCCTTGATCTCAAGTTTCACAACGTCGGCGCCGTAGCGGGCGGCCAGGTGGTCGGCGCACGAGGCCATGAACTCCTTGCGGATTTCGAACTCGGGGCGCGAGTGGTCGCGGATGATATATTCGGCCACGGCGGACTCTACCGAGCCTTTCATTCCGGTCAGGTGGTAAAAACCCTCGTAGCCTTCCGTGTGCTCGGGGCGCTCCCAGGCAGGGAGCATGGCGTTGAATTCGGCGATCACATGCAGGGCGTTGACCATCTTGCCCTTGGCGTATCCGGGGTGGATGTTGCGCCCGGCTATGGTGAGCTTCGCGCCCGCGGCATTGAAGTTCTCGTATTCCAACTCGCCCTCCATGCCGCCGTCCATAGTGTAGGCGAACTTCGCGCCGAAGGCCGCCACGTCGAAGTGGTCCACCCCGCGTCCGATCTCCTCGTCGGGGGTGAAGCCGATACGTATCTTGCCGTGTTTCACCTCGGGGTGCGAGAGCAGGTATTCCGCCGCGGTCATGATCTCGGCCACGCCCGCCTTATCGTCCGCGCCCAGCAGGGTCGTTCCGTCGGTGGTGATAAGCGTGTGGCCTTTGAAGAACTCCATTTCGGGGAACTCACTGCTGCGCAGCACGTAACCCGACGTGCCCAGGGCTATGTCGCCGCCCTGGTAGTTTTCTATCGTCTGCGGATTCACACCTTCGCCCGACATGTCGGGGGCTGTGTCCACGTGGGCGATGAACCCGATCACGGGTTTGTCCTCGCAGCCCGGCGTGGCGGGGATCGTGCCCGTCACGTAGCCGTTGGGGTCTATCTCGACGTCGCTGAGCCCCAACCCGGCCATCTGCTCGACCAGCAGGTTCAAAAGCGCGAACTGGCGCGCCGACGAAGGGTATGTCTCGCTCTCGGGGTCGCTCTGTGTGTTTATAGCGGTGTACTGTAAGAATCTCTCTTTTAGTGTCATGCCTCTTTGGTTTTTTTCATCGAGTCGATGATAAAGTATGCGATGATCGCGATGTACATGCCCACGGTGAGCAGCTCGGCGCCGAAACCGCTGTTCCATTCTGCGCAGAACCAATCCACCCCTGCGTATTTCAGCACGGCGCTTATCACGCCCATCAGTGCGCCGCCGGCGATGAAGCCCGAGGCGATCAGCGTGCCGCGCTCACGGCGCATGGTGTTGACGTTTTCGTCTTTGCTGCGCGTGCTTACATACCAGCTGATGATACCGCCGACCAGCAGGGGAGTGTTGAGCTCCAGGGGGATGAACATACCCAGCGCGAAAGCCAGCGCGGGAATGCCCAGCATGGTGAGTATAAGTGCGAATACCGCCCCGGCGAAATAGAGCATCCACGGGGTCGCGCCGCCCTCCATAAGGGGTTTTATGACGGCGGCCATCGCGTTTGCCTGGGGAGCTACGAGCGCGCCCTCGCCCACGAATCCGTAGGTCTTGTTGAGGATTATCATCACACCGGCCACGGTTGCCGCCGACACTGCCGTGCCGAGGAATTTCCAGCCTTCCTGTTTGGCTGGCGTGGTGCCGAGCCAGTAACCTATCTTAAGGTCGGTGATAAAGCCCCCGGCCATCGAAAGCGCCGTGCAGACCACTCCGCCGATTATCATCGCGGCGGTCATGCCGCTCGTACCGCTCAGGCCGGCGCTCACGAGCACCAGCGAACTGAGGATGAGCGTCATCAGGGTCATTCCCGACACAGGGTTGGTGCCCACGATGGCTATGGCGTTGGCCGCCACGGTGGTGAACAGGAACGCGATCACCAGTACGATCAGCAGCGCGATCAAGGTGTGGGTCAGGTTGCCCAGCACGCCGAATTGGAAGAAGAAGAACACGGCCACCAGCACGGCGATCAGCGCCGAGAGGATAAAGCGCATCGAAATGTCTTTCTGCGTGCGCTCTGTGGTTTCGTTCCCGCCCTTTTTGCCGCCGAGTTCCTTGACGGCCAGCCCGAGGGCCTGTTTGATGATCGACGAGGAACGGATGATGCCGATCACCCCGGCCATGGCTATGCCTCCGATGCCGATGTGGCGCGCATAATTGCGGAAAATCTCCTCGGGCGACATTTCGCCTAAGAGTTTGGTCACTCCCGCGCCGATGGCTATGGTCTGCCCGTCGGCGAAGTGGCTGAGCATGGGGATCAGCACGAACCACACGGTGAACGAGCCCGCGCAGATGATGGCGGCGTATTTCAGCCCCACGATGTAACCCAGGCCGAGCACGGCTGCGCCCGTATTGACCTTAAAGACCACTTTTGCCTTGTCCGCCAGCGTTTCACCGAAGGTGAAGATGCGCGTCGAGACCTCCTCTGTCCACCATCCGAAAGTACTGATTATGAAGTCGTACAGACCACCGACAAGACCGGCTACGGCCAGCAGTTTAGCCTGGTTGCCCTTCTTCTCGCCCGACACTAAGACCTCGGTGGTCGCCGTGGCTTCCGGGAAGGGGTATTTGCCGTGCATCTGTTTGACGAAATATTTGCGGAAGGGGATTAACAGCAGAATGCCCAGCAGTCCACCCAGCAGCGAGGAGAGCAGTATCTGGTAAAATTTGGCGTCCAGGCCCAGGATGTAGAGCGCCGGCAGGGTGAAGATAGCCCCGGCGACGATCACCCCCGACGACGCGCCGATGGACTGGATGATGACGTTCTGTCCCAGCATGTTCTTTTTGCCGAGCATCCCGCCCACACCCACGGCGATGATGGCGATGGGAATGGCTGCTTCGAACACCTGGCCCACCTTCAGGCCGAGGTAAGCGGCTGCAGCCGAGAATATTATGGCCATAAGGATGCCCATGGACACCGAGTATACGGTGGCCTCTTTAGGCTTGCTCCCGGCGGGCATCAACGGTTTATACTCCTCGCCCGGCGCTAATTCGCGGTAGGCGTTCTCGGGTAGTGACGTTTTGTCGTGCTGTTCCATATATTACGGGTTAAGTAGTTTGCGGTTTTTGAAGGATATGATCTGTCCCCGGCGCGCGGCTATCCGAAGCATAACAATCGAGACGGCGATGCCGAGCACCGTGAGCACCACCGAACCCTCGGGCCCGACCGTGCCTCCGGTGAGCCATTGCGGGCCTTCGATCTCGCTGATAAGCCAGCCCGGATAGTCGGTGCCCGAAACGGTTGCACCGAAAATGCCGCCCATAGTGAAATTCCATGCGGCGTGTATGAATATCGGCAACCACAGGCTCCTGGTGATAACATAAGCCGCCGAAAACATCACACCTGCCGTGACGGCGATGTTAATGCATCCGGTCAGGTTCATGCCCTCGTTAGTAATGTGTACTGCTCCGAACACCACCGAAGATATGCATATCGCCCCGATTGTGCCGGTCATCTTCTCGCACAGGCGGAAAAGCACCCCTCGGGACAATACTTCTTCGAAAAGACCTACGCAAAGAGATAATATAAGGGCTATAAGAAGGTTTTCCGAACGGTTCAATGCGGTGATGGTGTAAGAACCCGTCAGTGCCAAAACCATAACAACCACGGCCACCACTCCCACCCCAAGGGCAGTTCCTATGACAGCCTGTTTGCCGAACCCTTTGAAACCGAGTTCAGTGATGCGGCGTTTCTCGTAAAAACGGTATAAGAAAATGTATCCTGCCACACCTGCCGCACTTGCCAGACAGAGTGTAGATATTTTGGCCCAATTATTCGCTAAGTCTTCATCAAAGAGTTGCCAGCCGATATTGTCGACTAAAATATATAGACCAAAAACAACGACAATCCCGATCACCAACCTGGTGAACGGAGCAAAGAACATCTTTTTCAGGCATGGTCCGACAGCCATTATACGAATGTTTTTAGGTCAGCTAAAGCAATCGCCGCCGCAGCCTCGACCACAACCGCCGCGCGCAGGGCGATGCAGACGTCGTGGCGTCCGTGGACGGATAATTCCTCGATTTGCCCGGTGCCGGTGTTGAGGGTCTTTTGCACCCGCGAGATGCTGGCGGTGGGTTTAACGGCTACGCGGAAAACTATCGGATTGCCGTTGGTAAGGCCGCCCACGATGCCCCCGGCGTTATTCGTGAGGGTCACCCCGTCGGGCGAGATTATGGGGTCGTTGTGCGCAGACCCGCGCATACGCGCAGCCCCGAAGCCCGCCCCGAACTCGATGCCCTTAATGCCCGGTATGGCGAACATTATGTGGCTCACCACGCTCTCGACCGAGTCGAAGAAGGGCTCTCCCACGCCAACCGGCACACCTTTTATCACACACTCGATCACCCCGCCCACCGAGTCGCCGTCGGCCATTGCCGTAGAGATCACATTTTCGAACTGCGCGGGGTCATTTTGTCCGCCTATTTCGGTGATGGACGATGAAATATCCACCCCGATAATTTTTTTCGCGACCACCCCGGCGGCGACCAGGGGGGCCGTCAGCCGCCCCGAGAAGTGCCCCGAGCCGCGGAAATCGGCGAACCCGCCGTAACGCCATTGCGCCACCCAGTCGGCGTGCGAAGGGCGCGGGTGCGTCTGCAGGTCGATGTAATCCTTGCTCAGGGTGTTGCCGTTGCGTATTATCATCGCCAGGGGCGAGCCGGTCGTGTAGCCGTCTTTGACCCCCGATAATATCTCGGGCGCGTCGTCCTCGCTGCGCGGAGTGGTGCCTTTGGCGCGCCCTCCGCGGCGGCGTTCCATATCGACGGTGAAATCTTCGGCGGACAGTGGCAGGCCCGCAGGCACGCCGTCCAAAGTCACGCCTATGGCCGGACCGTGCGACTCCCCGAATATAGTAACCCTGAAATTGCGTCCGAAACTGTTCATGCTTCCAAAAGTTTAACCTGCTCCCAAAAGTCGGGATATGATTTTGCCACGCACTCCGCGCCGTGCACCGTCACAGGGCCCGATGCGTTGAGCGCCAGCGTCCATGCGGCCATCGCTATGCGGTGGTCGCCATGCGCGTCGATCTGTGCGCCGCGGATCTGCCCGCCCGTTATGCGCATTATGTCATATTGCGAAATATCGACACTAATACCCATTTTGCCCAACTCGCTTTGCAGCGTCAGGGCGCGGTTGCTCTCTTTGTGCTCCAGGCGCGAGGTGCCGCGGATCACCGAAACTCCTTCGCAACAGGCTGCCAGCGCTGCCAATGCAGGGAACAGGTCGGGGCAATGCGTGGCGTCGAAGTCGAAAGCTCTCAGTGCGGCCTTTTCTACCCTCACCGAGGTCGGGGTGGTTATAATGCGTGCCCCGGCGTCTTCCAGCGCCTCGATAATGGCCACGTCGGCCTGTAGTGAGAGCGGATTCAGGTTGTCGAGCGTCACCCCGCCCGCGATCGCTCCCGCCACCAACAGGCATGACGCCCCGCTCCAGTCGCCCTCCACGGCGTACTGTGCGCACTGGTAAGATTGCCCGCCGGGAATGAAAAATTCGCGGTGGCCGTTATGCTCTATGCCGACCCCGAAGGCGCGCGCCACGTCGAGGGTCATATCTATATATGGAATGCTTTTCGGGTTGTCCACCCTCAGGATGGTTTCGCCTCCGGCCAGCGGCAGGGCCATCAACAGCCCGGTGATGAATTGCGAACTTACCGACCCGTCAACCCTCACTTCGCCGCCTTTTACGGGGCCGCACACCGTCACGGGAAGATAACCGTCGTTGTCGCTTACCGCAACGCCCAATGCGCGCAGGGGAGAGAGCATCATGTCCATAGGGCGCGAGAGTATCGTGCCGCGCCCGGTGATGGTGATGGGTGTGGAGCACAGCGCCGCGATAGGAGTGAAAAGGCGCGTGGAGAGCCCCGATTCGCCTATGTCCAGGGTCGCGGCCCTGGGGTCGAGCCCGCCGGTTACGGCGTAATCGCCCTCTTTGTCCATCGGCTCCACAGTCGCCCCCAGCGCCTCGGCCACCCTGAGCGCCGAGCGCGTGTCGTCGCACATCTCCATGCCGCGAAGAACAGTGCGCGAGGGCGAAAGCAGCGCCGCGGCGATTGCCCGCTGGGCGTAGCTTTTCGACGAGGGCGGGGTCAGCGTGCCCTCTATGGGGTGGGGCGCTATGGTTTTATCCATTGGTTTGCGTATTCTTTGGTTTGGCGGGTTTTGCCGCCGTCTGCTCCGCAGCCGCTATATCATAGGCGGTAAGTTGTGCAAGGCAATAGTTATTAGTGATCTCGCGCAATTGTTTGACCCTTTCGGTGAGGATGCTAAGGTCTTCAGGCGTCACAACGAAACTGGTGTCATAGCGCGATCTTACATATGCGTCTCTCAGTAGTGTGAAAAGGCGTTTTTCTTCAGTTGTGTCGTTTGGCAGCGGTCTGTCGACCTCCCCTGTGAACTGCCTGCCACGCGCCATTAATTTTTCGAGGTCATGTGATTTGGGGACATATAGAGAGCCGACGAGAGCGACTGCCGTAAGCATGTTTTCGGCGGCTTGATGTAAAAGGAATGAAGCTATTTTATATTCATGTTTCTCAGCATAGAAACTTACACCTTCAATGAATCCATTGCCATATCCGGTTAGGTGCTCATTGTAATACTCTTGTGCCAGGTCCTTTATCTCCGAGTACCTGAGTGCGCGCCGTCGTGCGAGTTTGAATTTCCCGGAATCATAGAGCATTATTCCCTCGCGCTTGATGTCTGTGAAGAACGGACGCCGTTTGATGATCTCCCTGTTCAGGTGATCTATGCCCATTACGATAATTTGCAGGGGTGTGTAATGCTCCTCCTGTTTGTCGAGGTAGAAAATTTTCCTTATCCGGCTTTCTATGTTATACTCGCCGCCGGCTTTGACTGGTTTGCGCGTAACGAGCACTATATCATAGTCGCTGCGGTACTCGGTCATCCTGCCGTACTCTTCCCGGAAGTCATATCCGACGAAATTTCCCCTCGCATAGCTGCCGTAAAGGATCACCATTTCGAGATCCCCGACCACCTCGTGGGCTATCGCCACGATCTGGTCGAGGTCACGGCGTTTCCGGTGCGGCAAATGTGCTGTCGAGGTTTTCATCGGGAGTTTTACCTTAATTTAAAGTCTTTTCCGAGGTAAACCTTGCGCACCGTTTCGTCGTTGGCCAGGTCTTCAGCCGATCCGGCTTTGAGTATCTTGCCCTCGAAGAGCAGGTACGTGCGGTCGGTGATGTTGAGGGTTTCGTGCACGTTGTGGTCGGTGATGATAACGCCGATATTCTTGGCCTTGAGCGTGGCCACGATGCTCTGGATGTCCTCTACGGCGATGGGGTCGACCCCTGCGAAAGGCTCGTCCAGAAGGATGAACTTGGGGTTGATGGCCACCGCACGGGCTATTTCGGTGCGGCGGCGTTCGCCTCCCGAGAGCTGGATGCCCATGCTCTTGCGCACCTTTTGTAGGCGGAATTCCTCGATCAGCGACTCCATGCGGTCGCGCTGGTACTCCTTGGTGTAGTCGGTCAGTTCGAGCACCGAGCGTATATTGTCCTCGACAGACATCTGGCGGAAAACCGAGGCCTCCTGCGCCAGGTAGCCCAGGCCCATCTGCGCACGCTTGTAGACCGGCATGGCGGTGATGTCGGTCACCTGGCCGTCCTCTTCGAGGTAGATGCGCCCCTCGTTGGGCTTGATAAGGCCCACTATCATATAAAAGGAAGTGGTCTTGCCGGCGCCGTTGGGCCCTAACAATCCCACTATCTCCCCCTGCTGTACGTCTATCGACACGTGGTTAACCACGGTGCGCGACCCATATCGTTTGACCAGTTCGTCTGTGTATAGCCTCATTATCCAATGAAATTTCCACAAAAATAGGAAAAACCGCAAACATAACCAATAGCGTTCCTGAAAGCGCCCCCCGCGAAGCCCTGCCAGGGTATTCCGCCGCGGGTTCCGGCTGGTGGGACGAGTGCCGAATTTACACGTTGCCGGCGTTTTTATGTCCCGTAAATACAATAATACCGCCCCGGGTGTTGTTTGTGATAACAGAATGTATTATACTTGCACCTAAATTATTACACATATGAAAAAGTTGAATAAAAAACAAAAATTATTTGTCGTTATCGGTTCGGTGGCGGTTGTCTGTCTGATCGCGGTCGGCGTGCTCTATGCCGCGGGTGTGATCCCTTCGCAGGGCCAGGGGCTCAATTTCCTTGGCTTCTACAAGTATTTTGTTTACTTTTTATTTTAAGGGAATATCTTTACTTTGCAGTATATTTATAGAAAATTCTATTAGGGAGAGATTGAATAAAAAACAGGAATTCTCCGCCGGCGGTGGCTGAGTAGTCGTGGTTTGCATCCAGGCTCCGCCGGGGATCACCGGCTTTCCTCGACTTATTTATCCTTAGATGCTCTACCTGGTCTCCCTGCTTCCCCCGTTGCTTCTGATCGCGCTGCTGTTCTGGCTCGACAGTTTCTCGCTTGTGGGTAAATCGACCCTGCTGCTCTGTTTTGTGTGGGGTATTCTCTCGGCGCTCATAGCAGGGTCGCTGAATGGGCTTTTTACTGGCGCGCAACTCGTCGCCCCGCCGATAATAGAGGAGACCATCAAGGGCCTCGGGGTGCTGTGGCTGGTACGCATGCGCCGCTCGGCGTTCTTTATCGACTCGGCCCTCTACGGGGTGACTGTCGGCGCGGGATTCGCTTTCCTTGAGAATATCGGCTATCTGGCCGCCTATCCCGATATGCTGCTCGGTACGGCCTTGCTGAGGGGCATGGGCACGGCTATAATGCACTGCGGAGCGGTGGCCTCGACGGCGGTGTTGCTTTGCCATGTTATGCAGCGCAGGGGGCATGCCGTGCGCTGGTATCCGTTGGCGCTGCTTCCGGCCATAGGGCTGCACGTTTTCTATAATTCGCTTATCCTGCCGCCCATGCTGGCCCTGCCGCTGGTATGCCTCGGGGTGACCGTACTGCTGGGCCTGTTGTTCCTCTCTAACGAAAAGAGCATCGGGAATTGGATGGAACGCGAACTGGCCTGGGAGGTGTCTATGCTATCGGCCATGCGCCGTGGTGAATTCGCCGCCAGCCGCACGGGTGAATACCTGCTCTCGGCCAGGGAGCGCTTCGAGCCCGAAACGTTTATGGATATATACTGCTGTCTGCGCACCTATCTCGAACTTTCGGTCTGCGCCAAGCGCAATATGATGCTTGCCGAGGCGGGATTAGCCGCGCCCGACGACGATTCACGCGCCCTGGTGGCCGAATTCCGGCATACTTACCGCGCCATAGGGCATGCCGGCCGCAGCGTGCTCACTCCGCTCATCCGCCGCGACAAACTGACCTGGATGCTTAAAACGCTCGGCTGAGGTCGTAGCTGCGGCGTCGGTGCGCCTCACAAACGACATCCGCACCGGGCAAGCGCCGTCAATTACCCCGGTTGCCCTCCGATCCCAAGCCCAGGCCCTTGCCCGGGCTTTTTTTCGCCCCCGCGAATAAAAAATCCGGCCCGGGGTTTGGAGTTTGTGAAAAAATGAATATCTTCGATAAATAAAACACGATATCCACTCACAAAATATATGGCCAACAAGGCAGACGACCAGCTATTCGCAAAACTAAAGGAACACTTCGGTTTCTCCTCATTCAAAGGTAACCAGGAGGCCGTGATACGCAACGTGCTCGACGGCAACGACACTTTCGTGTTGATGCCCACCGGGGGCGGCAAATCGCTGTGCTACCAGCTCCCCGCCCTGATGATGGACGGGGTGGCGATCATCATATCGCCACTTATCGCCCTGATGAAGAACCAGGTGGACGCGATGCGCACCTTCTCGGAGATCGAGGGCGTGGCGCACTTCCTGAACTCGTCGCTCAACAAGGCCGCCGTGACCAAAGTGCGCGAAGACGTGCTGGCCGGAAAGACCAAGCTGCTCTATTTCGCTCCCGAGTCGCTCACCAAGGAGGACAACGTCTCTTTCCTGCGCAAGATCAAAGTCTCTTTCTACGCCATCGACGAGGCGCACTGCATCTCGGAATGGGGTCACGATTTCCGCCCTGAGTACCGCCGCATTCGGCCTATAATAAACGACATAGGCAGCGCGCCGCTGATCGCCCTCACCGCCACGGCCACGCCCAAGGTGCAGATGGACATCCAGAAGAACCTCGGGATGCAGGACGCCGCTGTGTTCCGCTCGTCCTTCAACCGCCCCAACCTTTACTATGAGATTCGCCCCAAGCGCGATCCCAACCGCGACATAATCAAATACATAAAGCAGAACGACGGCAAGTCGGGCATCATCTACTGCCTCTCGCGCAAAAAGGTCGAGGAACTTACCGAACTGCTCATAGCCAACGATATAAAGGCGCTGGCCTACCACGCCGGCATGGACGCCTCGACGCGCGCCGACAACCAGGACGCTTTCCTCAAGGAGCAGGTCGACGTGATAGTGGCCACCATCGCTTTCGGGATGGGCATCGACAAGCCCGACGTGCGCTATGTGATCCACTACGACATACCCAAGAGCCTGGAGGGCTACTATCAGGAGACTGGCCGTGCGGGTCGCGACGGCGGCGAGGGCCATTGCCTGACCTTTTACAGCTACAAGGATATCCAGAAGCTCGAAAAATTCATGCAGGGCAAGCCCATCGCCGAACAGGAGATCGGCAAGTTGCTGCTGCTCGAAACGGTTTCCTACGCCGAGTCGTCGCTCTGCCGCCGCAAGACCCTGCTGCACTATTTCGGCGAACATTACCAGCCGGACAACTGTTCCACGTGCGACAACTGCACCAACCCGCGCCCGAGGGTCGACGCCACGGCGGCGATGCAGATGATGCTCAAAGTGCTGCGCGAGATTGGCGACAAATTCAAGGCCGACTACCTGGTCAGCGTGCTGGTAGGCCGCAACACCGCCCTTGTGAAGTCGTACAGCCACCACAAAAGCGAGTGGTTCGGCGCGGGAGAAGAGCACGACGACCGTTTCTGGGGTGCGGTGATCCGCCAGTCGCTCATCATGGGCCTGGTCGACAAGAATATAGAGAACTACGGCCTGTTGGGCATCAATTCGCGCGGTGAGGCATATATCGAAAAGCCCCTTCCGGTACAGATAACCCTCGACCACGACTACGACGAACAGGCCGAGGAAGACGCCGCAGCAATGCCTACGGGTAAGGGTGGCGCCGCCGACGAGGAGCTGTTCCAGATGCTCAAGGACCTGCGCAAGAAGGTCGCCAAGCAGCACGACCTGCATACTTGGGTGATATTCCAGGACCCGTCGCTGGAAGATATGTCGATCCATTACCCTATCACCATAGATGAAATGGCCAATATCAGCGGGGTAGGGCAAGGCAAAGCCAAAAAATTCGGCGAACCTTTCATCAAACTGATAAAAGCCTACGTAGAGGACAAAGACATCATCCGTCCGCAGGACATGGTCGTCAAGGGCGTGGCCAGCAAGTCGGGAAACAAGGTCTTCATCATCCAGAGTATCGACCGTAAGATGGATTTCGAGGACATCGCCCGCGCCAAGGACCTCGAACTGGACGAGTTGCTCTCCGAGATCGAAGCTATCGTGAACAGCGGCACGCGCCTGAATATCAACTACTACATCTCTGAGGTGATGGACGAGGACAAGGCCGAAGAGATCTACCTCTACTTCAAGGAGGACGCCGAGAGCGACTCGCTCGAAGAGGCCGTGGAAGAACTCGGCCGCGACTTCACGGAAGAGGAGATAAGGTTAGTTCGCATAAAATTCATGTGCGAACAGGGTCAATAAGTTAGTGCGCCGGGGTCGGCTGCGCACAAAATCTGACGCACTCTGAGCACAGCAAAGTTGGGGCGTGTTTTTATTTTTGTTATGACAAACTATTCCGTGGCCGCTTGCGGCTTGAATTGCACCTGCTGCAAATCGTTTAAAAGCGGCAAATGCCCCGGCTGCCGAGACAACGCCAAAGCCTCATGGTGCGATATCCGCAAATGCTGCATTGGGCGCGACTTCGCCACATGCGCCGAGTGCCCAGACCATACGGATCCCCATAAGTGTAAAAAGTTCAATAACCTGCCCGGCAAGGTCATAGGTTTCCTGTTTAACACCGACCGCTTCAAGGCCATCGACCGCATCCGCGAGATAGGTGCGGAGGGCTACGCCGCCGAGATGACCGCCGCCGCACGCATGGCGCCTAAACGCCGATAGATGGAAGTAAAAGCAAAAAAACACCTCGGCCAGCACTTTCTGACCGACCAGAATATAGCCTCGAAAATTGCCCATTCGCTCGAAGTGGGTGGCGGGACGGCAATGCCCGCCTCATCTGTCGCCCCCGCCGTGCTTGAGGTGGGCTGCGGCACGGGTGTGCTAACGCGCTACCTTTTGGAGCGTGAGTCGAAGGGCGAGTTGACCCTGTGGGGCGCCGAGGTCGACTCGGAGAGCATCGCCTACCTGCACGAGCATTACCCTGCGTTCACCCCCCGGCTCATAGAGGGCGATTTCCTGCGCATGGACCTGCGCGCGATGTTCCCTGCTGCGGAAAACCCCGCCGGGCTGCGCATCATAGGCAATTTCCCGTATAACATCTCCTCGCAGATATTCTTCAAGGTGCTCGAAAACCGCGACATGGTGCCCGAAGTGGTCGGTATGATCCAGAGGGAGGTCGCCGTGCGCATCGCCGAGCCGCCCGGCAGCCGCGAATACGGTATCCTGAGCGTGCTGTTACAGGCCTGGTACGACATAGAGTACCTTTTCACCGTCCACGAGAACGTTTTCAACCCGCCGCCCAAGGTCAAAAGCGCCGTGATAAGGCTGCGGCGCAACGCCGTGACCTCGCTGGGCTGCGACGAAGCGCTCTTCGTAAAGGTGGTGAAAGCCGCCTTCGGCCAGCGGCGCAAGATGCTGCGCAACGCCCTGCGGGCGGTATTCGGGGCCTTCAACGGCGCCGAGCACGAATTCTTCCCGCGCCGCGCCGAAACGCTCTCGGTAGCCGAATTCGTCGAGTTGACCAACTGGGTGGAGGCGAATAAATAACGGTCATTTTTCGTATAAATGCACCTGCATGCGCTTATGGTCATCGAGCGCATGCTTTATGTCGTGGATATAGCGTGATTTATATTCCGTCCTGACAGGGAAGGTTGTCCTGAGCGCCCGTGATTTTTCGCGACCCACGCTGCCGCATAATATTATCGCGCTGCTGTTGCAGACCAGAAAATGCTCTACGCTGTCTTCGGTGCCCGTATCCTCGATGAACCGTATGGAATCGGGATAATATTCCCTGCCGGCATATTTCGTTTCATATAAGTCGCACTGTGGCTCTATCTGGGTGACGGTTATTGCTTTGTCTGGATAGGTGTTCCTTATTTGCGTCAACATTGAAAGGAAAGTTTGTTCCGTAGCGCCCAGTTCGCCGTAGATAAAGGTCGTATAGCCCATCTCCACCAAGGCAAAAACTGCATAGTACAGGTGTATTGAAAATCTGCCGGGACATTTCCCCCCGCTTATTACCATTGCTGTTTTGTCCTGGTGTGTAACACCCCTGGCGTTTGGCATCTTCGTTACGTCTTTTATCCGGTACAAATATAATCATATTCTGCATTCGCAGACGATATCGTCTGTGAATTTTTTTCACATCTTCCGGTTCTTTGTTATTATGAAAGAGTACAAACGGGATAATGTTCTGCTAAAAGAGCTTGCCAAAAGGCTTAAGCGGTTGCGTGAGGCAAAAGGGTTGTCACAGGCAGATGTTTACATAGACACGGACTTAAATATATCCCGGGTTGAAAGCGGCAAGACAAGCATTACGTTGACCACATTGTCAACTCTCTGCAAATACTACGGCACTACTCTTGAAAAGTTGTTCAAGGATATTCCGACCGAATAGGTATAAAAAAGCCGGACGCTAAGTCCGGCTTTCTATTTAGTATACCTCCTTTACAAGTTTCAGCACATTCTCCGTATCGTTGCCGATTCGGTAGCGCTCGTCTATGCGCCGTCCCACGACCCAGACGATCTCCCCTGCCGAGCAGACCACGAACTGGCGCGCCTTGTCGGGGATCGACACCTTTTCGTCGATCAGCAGGTCGCTGACCTTTTTGTGCCCGCTCATTCCGAAGGGGATGAATGTGTCGCCCTCGGCCCAGCGGCGCACCTGAAGCGGGAAAACCAGCTTGTCGGCGTCCAGTAGCGCGATGTGGCCGGGCTGCACCGGCGTGTCCACGTCGTCTATGTCGAGGTGCTCGGCCAGTATCGCAGAGTTGCCGCAGTAGACTTTGTGCGTGCGCTCGCCGATCTCGACCTGGCATGCGTCGTCTTCGGTGATAGGCGTTACCACGATACGTCCGCGGTCGATCCATGCCACGCGGTCGCGGGCGTAGAAGCGTTTGCCCGAGCCCGAGCCCTGTTGCAGGGCGCGGCACAGCGCGTCGACCACGTCGCCCTTGAAGCCGTAGCGGCTGCTGAGAAGTTCGTATATCACGAAATTAGACGGCAACCCCGGATCGATCTTCGCGGGGTCGATGATCTGCTGGCCCTCATGGAAGGAGAGCGCCTGGGCGGCTATGGCCTCGATGCTGCGGCTGATGAACAATTGCGCGTCCGAGAGACGCTGTACGTTGGCCGACATAAGGTCGGTGAAACGGGGGTTTATCTCGCGTATGCGAGGCACCAGCCCGAGGCGTATCTTGTTGCGCAGGTATTTTGTCGAACTGTTGGAGGAGTCCTCGCGGAAGGCGATGCGGTTGGCGTGGGCGTAGTCCGAGATCTCTTTGCGCGAGGCGAAAAGCAACGGACGGATCACCTTGCCGTGGACGACGTTGATACCGGTAAGGCCGCGTAACCCGGTGCCGCGAAGCAAGTTTATGAAAAATGTTTCGATCGAGTCGTCGGCGTGGTGGGCTATGGCTATCACGTTGTAGCCGTGCTCGGCGCACAGGGCGTCGAACCACGCGTAGCGCAACCTGCGGGCGGTCATCTGCACCGATTCGCCGCTGCGCTCCATCTCCCCTGCGGTGTCGAAGCGCGTGTTGTAGTGGGGTGTGCCCAACTCGCGGCATTTGGCCTCGATCAGCGCCTCGTCCTCATCCGACTCCTGTGCGCGGAGTTGGAAATTGCAGTGCGCCACGCCGATCTGGAAATCCGCCTGGTGGAACAGCGAGAGCATGACCATCGAGTCCACCCCGCCGCTCACGGCCAGCAGCACGCGCTGCCCCGGGGCGACGAGCGAATTTTCGCGGATGTAATTTATAAAGCGGTCTTGTAGCGGCATGGCTATATCACATTTACCTCCATTTCGAGGGTTATTCCGAATTTGGCCTCGACGTCGGCGATTATCGCCACGGCGAGCGCCATGACCTCGGCTCCGGTCGCCCGGCCCGTTGCGTTGACCAGCACAAGCGCCTGTTGAGGATGCACCCCGGCGTTGCCGAGCGTGCGGCCTTTCCACCCGGCCTGGTCGATGAGCCACCCTGCGGCGAGCTTTTTCAGGCCCGGTTCGTGGGCGGGGTATAGGGGCATACCGGGATATGAAGCGGCAAGCTGCGCCGCCCTCGCCTCGGGAATTTCGGGATTTTTAAAGAAACTGCCGGCATTGCCCGTCACGGCGGGGTCGGGCAGTTTGCCGCGGCGCACCTCGATCACCGCGCGGCGTATCGCTGCCAGGTCGTTTTGCTTGTCTGCGGGGATGCTCTGGCAGAGTTGCCCGTAGCGGATATTGGGCGCCGGGTTAAGCGAGAGCGAGAGCACCACGGCGGTGATTATCGCCCTACCGCGCAGTTCGCGTTTGAAGGCGCTGTCGCGGTAGCCGAAGGCGCAATCCTTGCCGTCGATCGTTCCCGTCGAGAGGTCGCCCGTGTAAAAAACTTCCACATGGTCGATTACCTCGCACGCCTCCACGCCGTATGCGCCTATGTTCTGCACTGGCGCCGCACCGGCGTAACCGGGTATCAGCGAGAGGTTTTCGATACCCCACAGTCCCTGCCCGACGCACCACTCCACCACGTCGTCCCATTCGGTGCCGGCCTGGACGCGCACCAGCGTGCGACCGTCCTTTTCGCCTGCGATCTCTACGCCTTTGGCCGTCGGGTGCAGCAGCACGCCGTCGTAATCGCGGGTGAAGAGTATGTTGTTGCCGCCGCTGAGCACCATCCAGGGGCGCCCGGCTATGTGGTTGCGGAAGATCTCCGTAAGGTCGGCAATAGACTTATATTCGAAAAGTTCGCTTGCCGTGGCCTCGACGCCGAAGCTGTTGAGGTTTTTAAGGGATATGTTCTGGTATCGGGTCATTTCAGGGGCAAAGCTAATCATTTTTAACCGATCCGCTCCACTTCGCCCAGCGAAACGTACCACACGTAGCCCTCCACGGCGGGGTAACCCATCCCGCGCAGCAACTCGCAGTATGCGCCCACCTGAAGGGCGTGTGCGGGGTCGCGCCGCCGCCCGGATTTGTAGTCGACCACTACGGCGCGCCCGCCGCCGAGCATCACGCGGTCGGGGCGGCGCACGTTCCTGTCGGGTACGAGTATGTCGTTTTCGTTGCGCACCTCGTCCCACGCGGTATCGAACCACGAAGCGATCAGGGGGTCGGCCAGCGCGCGTTCGATGAGCGAACGCAGGTGCGCGGCCTCGTCAGTCGAAAGCGAACCGTCCAGCCGCATGCCGTCGAGCGCCGCCCACAGCCCCTCGCGCGAGGCAGCCTGTTCGAAGACGCGGTGCATCAGCACCCCGTAGCTGCGCGGCGAGAGCTCTGGCGGGGTTTCGCCCTCCTCTGTGTAGCGGCGTGCGGGCATCTTCATGCGCACACGAAGCCCCGGGTCGCGCACGGGATAGCCGACCGCTAAGCGCTCTTCAGCTCCTTTTTCGCCGGGCTTCCGCACTACGGGCTGCCCGAATTCCGCCACCCGCATCGACTCGTCGTCGCGCGTCAGGCGTCCCTCGGCAGCGCCTATGCGGGCCGTCTGCCCGTCGACGGATAGAGAAAGCGTTATCAGGTCGCCAATCGTGGCGGGCACTGCCGGCATTTTGGTCTTGCGGCGCGGCAGGTATATGTGCAGCTCCTCGCGTGCGCGGGTGAGCGCTACGTAGAGCAGGTTTATGCTGTCGATGTGCGAGAGCACGGTCTCGGTGTGGTATTCGACCGGGAAGAACGAGTGCGCCGCACTTTTGTCATACCCTATGGCCATGCGCCCGTCGATGCCAAGCGGGGTGGCGGCGCAATCGACCCATAGCGTGGTGCCGTTCTTCGGGGCGAGGGGCCACGAGCACCACGGCACGATCACGGCTTTGCGCTCGAGCCCCTTCGCCGCGTGGACGGTTATTATACTGATCGCCGAACGGCTCTCGGGCATGTATACGGGCTCTTTCGCACCCTCTTTCTTCCACCATTTGAGCAACAGGTCCAGGTCGGCGACCTTCGAGGAGCACCAGCGCAGCACCTGCTCGTCGAACGCCTGTACGTACGCCGCCTGTCCCGGGTCGTCGCCCACACCATACCGTACGAGCACTTTTTGCAGCGCTTCGTGGGGCGCGACAAGGCGCAGCGAATACAGAAATTCACTATCTTCAAGAGGCAGCGCCTCGTGCAGGGGACGGCCACGGTAGCGGTTCCACACGGCGGCGCTTATCCCATCGCCGGGGTCGGCGGCTATCGAAAGGCACGCCACGGCGAACGCCACGGCGGGCGAAGATCCGATGCTGAGCGCCTCGGCGGTCACCACGTCGTATTTATACGGCGATCCGGGGTGCGCGGCCTTGTGGTCCAGCAGCATGCGCGCCATTTCGCGTGCCTCTTTGCGCCGGCGCACCAGGATCGCTATGTCGCACGGCTCGTAGCCGCGCTGTTGCAGCTCCTCGATGCGCGTGATAACCGGGTCCGTGCCCTCATCGCCCGGCGAACGCATAGTCAGGGTGACGTAGCCGGCCATGGCCTGGTCTTCGGTCAGTTGGCTGTGCCCGGTGTAGGCGCTGGTGAGCAGCGCCGCGAGTTCGCGCCCTTTGGTGTGTGTGAGGTAACCCGCCCCGACAGCCTCCGTGAGCGAACCTTCGAGGGCTGCGGCGTCGGTTTCCACCACGCGCTGCATCACGTTGTTGTTGAATTCGACCACGCGCCCCAGGCTGCGGCGGTTATGGTCGAGCGTTTCGGTTTCGTGGTGGCCGAGCGCATCCTGCGCGTCGCGCGCGAGGATCTGCCAGTCGCCCCCGCGCCAGCGGTAGATCGACTGCTTGACGTCGCCCACCAGCAGCACGGGCCGCTCATCGCTCTGGGAAAGCGCACCCGAGAGCAGGGGTACGAAATTTTCCCATTGCCCGCGCGAGGTGTCCTGGAATTCGTCGATCAGAAAGCGCGTGAAGCGCGTGCCCGCCTTCTCGAAGATGAAAGGCGCGTCGTTGCCCTCGATCAGCGCGCCCAGTATGGCGTTGGTGCGCGCGATTGGCACTATATTCTGCCCGGCGGCCAGTATGTCGGCTTGACGGGAGATGTCGCCCAGCAGCCCGAACGAGCGGAAGCGCCGCCCCAGGATGGCCACCGTGCCTACCAGGTCGCGGCTGCGGTCCCACTCGGTGCACACTTCTGTAAGGTGGTGCAGCAGGGTGGGCGTTATGGCGTCGATGGCCCGTTTTACGGACGATTTGTCGCTCGTCCAGACGCCCTCCCCGGCCAGCGCGCGCGTCACGTAGCCCTTTTCGGTGTAATCGACGGTTTCGCCGCGCGCTATGCGTTGCAGGAATCCGGCCACGCCCTTATCCTTATAATAGAAGTCGGCGACCGAGAGCCCAGCAGCGTGGATCGCCCGCATGGCCGTTTCTGCGGCGGACCGCATGCGTGAAAGGGCCTGGCGCGCCTCTTCCCGCGCCTTTTCCATCGCAAGGCCCAGCTCTTCGCGTGTGGCGTTGCCGCCGCGCGCCCACTCTTCGCCGAAGACCTCCGCCCCGGCCTGGGCTATCTGTCCGCGTATGTCCCAACTGCCGCTTTCGTCCATGCGTTCGCCGGTGAAGGCGGCCAGCCACTCCCGCAACCCCTCGTCCGAGGCCGATAGCTCGATCAGCGCGTCGGCGGCCGTTTCCAAAAGGGAGTCTGTGCGCAGCTCTATGTTGAAATCGGGGCTTATGCCCAGCTCGCGCAGGAACGAGCGTATGATATTCTGGAAAAAGCGGTCGATGGTCATCACCGCGAAATGGCTGTAGTCGTGCAGGATGTATCTCTCCGCTATGGCGGCCCTCGCACGCACGCTGTCCGCAGCCAGGGAGTGCAGGTCGGCCAACGGTTCCAGATAGGGGCTTTGACCGCCCGAGGCGAGGGCGTGCACCTGCTGCACGAGGCGCTCTTTCATCTCGCCGGTG
>JAVBOL010000030.1:0-30835 GCA_031550615.1 Rikenellaceae bacterium
AATGAGGTGATGTACAAGTAAAAAAGGTGGCCCCGGCCACCTTTTTTACTTGGTCATCACAGAGAACCCCGCCACCACCGCGGTGTGGTCGGAAATGTACGACTCGGGCGAGAAATAGCTTACGGCCCTGAACAGCCCCGCATCGAACAGCACGTAGTCGATGCGCACGAAGTTGAAGAACCCGTGGTAGGTGTTGCTCCTGCCGCGCCCCTTTTCGGCATAGGCGTCGGACAATTCGCCCCGCACACGGCGGTAGGCGTATGAGATCGGCGTGTCGTTGAAGTCGCCGCACACTATCACGGGGTGGGGCGAGGCGGATATCATCTGGGCTACTGTGTCGGCCTGTGCGGCACGCAGACAGTAGTTGTGGCGCAGTTTGCCGACGATATTCCTGATGCGCTTCTTTTTCAGGTCGTTGTCGGCCTGTATGAACTCGTCGGTGGTTATGAAGCGCTGGTCGTCCGCCGTGACGGAGGTCGTCTGCAGGTGGCAATTCAGGACGCGCACCGTGTCCGGGCCCATTATCATGTCGGCGACCTGGACGCTGTTCATCGACCCCTCGAATTTATACGCCTCGACGCTGCGTAGCGGGTAGCGGCTGTAAATGGCCATCCCCCAGCCACCTGCGCCGCTGCGCGAGGGCAGGGCATAGAATATATCCTTATGTTTAAAGCCCAACAGGCTGTCGACCTTGGCGGCTGGCATTGCGGGCGTGGTCTGGAACTCCTGTATGCAGAGCAGGTCGGGACGTTGCGGGTTGACGAGCCCGCACACGCTGTCCATGCAGGGCGTGGCGCGTCCGCTATCGTCGTGCGTGATGAATCCCTCGACGTTGTAGGTCATTACGGTGAAGGGGGCTTTCTGCCCGTTGTGGTAGTGCTTGCCCAGCGCGGGACGGAAGAAGAGTGACACGTTGCCGATGCCAAGCAGCAGCACGAGGATCGGGAAGAAGGCGTATTTCATCCACCTCATCACCCAATAGAACGCGCTGGCAAGGCACAGGATATATAACGCCGGGGCGATCAACCCGAGAATGGCGAACGGCCACGCGTCGTTGGGGTCGACCCAGGGCGCGGCATAGGAAAGCAGCAGCAGGATGCAGCTTCCCAGCGTCAGGGTGAGCACCGCAAGGTCGAGCACATGGAAACGGCGGCGGGGTTTTTCCCCTCCGCGCATGCTCTGCTCGTAGCGGTAGTCACGGTTGCCCATTTTAATAGTATATCAACCTTTTGCGTTTCCAGTAGCGCAGCAGCAGCCACCCGAAGAGCATGCCGCCCAAGTGAGCGAAGTGCGCAACGTTGCTCTGTATGCCGGCCACCCCGAAGAAAAGTTCGAAAACGCCGTACCCGACCACGAACCATTTGGCTTTCATTGGAATGGGCGGGATCAGCAGCATTATCACGCTGTTGGGGTGCATCACCCCGAAGGAGAGCAGCAGCCCGAATATCGCGCCCGAAGCGCCTATGGTCAGCTGGTCGACAGATCCGCCGAAATGGGCCACTGTGATCCAGCTTACCAGCTGTTGAAGCACGCCCGCGCCGATGCCCGTAATGAAATAGTAGGTCAAAAAGCGCTTGGGCCCCATGTCGTACTCCGCCTGGCGACCGAACATCCACAGCGCGAACATGTTGAAGAACAGGTGTTCGAAGTTGCCGTGCAGGAACATATAGGTCACGATCTGCCAGGGGCGGAAATGCGCGCTTTCCCAGAAAAAGAGCCCGAAATTGCCCACCAGCCAGTCGTCGGCCTTGGGTACGATGGCCTGTGCCATGTAGCACAGTGCGTTTATTATCAGCAGGTTGAGCACGACCTGCGGGGTCGCGAACCGTGACTGGGGTTGGTAGTAATTCATAGTCTGCGTTTTATTTCGTCTTGTGTTATGCGTAGCATCACCGGCAGTCCCGATGGTGTGTATGACGCCCCGGGACACTCCGAGAGCGCGTCCAGAAGCGCGTCGAGCCCTTCGCCGCTGCGCGGCGTCGCACCGGCGCGAGCCAGCGATGCGGCGAGTTTTTCGGTCAGAATGCGCTCAGCCCCTCCCTGGTCGTCCAGCGCGGGGATCACCTCGCGCAGAAGCTCACCGGGGTCGCTTCCCGTGAAATCGGCGGGCATGGCCGTGATGTTTACCGTGTGTTCGTCGATCATGTCAAGTCCGAAGCCGATCCCGGAGAGTTCCCCGGCGCATGTGCGCACCAGGCAGCAATCCTCCATCGACAGGCAGACCTCGTGCGGGAACAGGAGTCCCTGCTGCGGCACGCCGCCAGACTGGCTCATTTTAAGGTAACGGTCGTAGAGCACCGCTTCCCACGCGCGCCGGGTGTCGATCACCAGCAACTCGCCCCCGAGCACGGCTGCGCAATAACGCGTGCCGAGTGGCAGGGCCGGTGAAAAACCCGCCCCGGTGTCCAGTTCAAGCGAACTTTGCCATGCGTCGTGCCCCTCGATGAATTCGAGCATCTCCTCGTCGGCAGGGGCCGTGAAGCCCGGTGCGCCGCCCATGTCCACGCCTCCGCCCAAATCCACGCCCCCACCAAGCGCCGAGCCGTAGTCGGCATAACGCCGGGGGCCGTGCTCCTCACCGTTATAACCCTCGCTTATGTCGCGCGCATGCTCGTTAAAGGGGTTGAAATCGGGGTTGGGGCGCAATTCGGGGCTTTTATAGGGGCGATCCTGCCGGAAAACCGGTATCTCGACCGACGAATCCATCTCGAAGTCCATCAGGGGCGCTGCACCGAGTTTGGCGAGGCTCTCGCGCACGGCTGCCGATATGATCTGGCGCAGCGCGGGGCCCTCGCCGAAGCGCACCTCGGTCTTCTGCGGATGGACGTTAACGTCGACCTTTTCGGGATCGATGGTCAGGTAGATAAAATATGATGGCTGCGTCCCCTGCGGGATCAGTTTGTCGTAGGCCTCCATCACCGCCTTATGGAAATAGCCGCTCTTGAAATAGCGGCCATTGATAAAGAAGTATTGCTCCTTGTTATTCTTTTTGCTTGCCGCAGGGCGGCCCACGAAACCCTCTATCGATACTATCGTGGTCTCGGCCTTGACCTCCAGCAGGTTGTTGGATATGTTGCGTCCCATCGCCCCCACGATGCGCTGCCGCAAACCCGCCGGGGGCAGGTTATAGACCGGGGCGTCGTTTTCCAGTAGCGAGAACGCGATGCCGGGGTAGCAGAGCGCCACGCGTCGGAATTCCTCGCGTACACGTTTCGCCTCCTTGGCGGGATCGTCCAAAAAACGCTTGCGCGCCGGAGTGTTGTAGAAAAGGTTGCGCACGGCGAATTGCGTCCCCTCGGGGCAGTGCACGGTATTCTGGGCGCGGAAGGCCCCGCCCGACACCTCGACCGACGTACCGACGGCCTCGCCACGCTGGCGTGTGCGCACCTCTACCTCGGCCACGGCGGCGATGGAGGCCAGCGCCTCGCCGCGGAAACCGAAAGTCGATATGGCGTAGATGTCCTCGGCGCGGGATATTTTGCTCGTCGCGTGGCGCTCGAAGGCCATGCGCGCATCGGCGGGCGACATCCCGGCCCCGTCGTCGACCACCTGCACCAGGCTCAGTCCGCCCTCGCGGAAGTTGACCGTCACCGATCCCGCGCCCGCGTCGACCGCATTCTCCATCATCTCCTTGACCACATTCGAAGGGTAGACCACCACCTCGCCGGCAGCGATCTGGTTGGCCACGACGTCTGGCAGGAGTCTGATGCGGTCTGAGGACATTTTTCGGTTTGGGTTTCAGGTCGGATTAGCGGAAGAAACTATGCATCCGCTCGAAAATATTCTGGGTGCGCGAACCGGGCTCGGCCTTTTTGAACGCGGGTTTTTCGGAGAGTTGCTCGACGAGTTTTTTCTCCTCGGACGAAAGTTTGGATGGGATGCTTATGTCGATCACCACCAGTATGTCGCCGCGCCCGTAGCCGTTCACGTCGGGCAGCCCTTTGCCTTTCAGACGCAGCACTTTGCCCGCCTGGGTGCCGGGTTCGATCTTGATCTTGGCGCGCGAGTCGATGGTCGGGACCTCGACGCTGCCACCCAGCAGGGCCGTCGGCACGGTGATGGGCAGGTTGTGTATCAGGTCGTTGCCGTCGCGCACGAACGACGGGTCGGCCTCCTCCTGGATCACAACCAGCAGATCTCCATTCACCCCGCCGTGGCGCGCCGCGTTGCCCTTGCCGCTCACCGAGAGCTGCATGCCTTCGCCCACGCCGGCGGGAATGCGTATTTCGACTACCTCCTCGCCGGAGGCCGTGCCCTCGCCCTTGCACTTGGGGCAGGGCTTGGTTATGGTCTTGCCCTCGCCGCCGCAGGTGGGGCATACCCCCGTGCTCTGCGTGCGCCCGAAGAACGTGTTGACTATCTGGGTGACGTAGCCCTGGCCGTTGCACTGTGCGCAGGTGGCGTATGACGAACTGTCTTTCGCCCCGCTGCCGCCGCATTCGGTACAGGCGACCATTTTGTTGATCTTGAGCTTTTTGGTCGTGCCCTCGGCTATCTCTTTGAGCGTCAGCTTGACCTTTATGCGCAGGTCAGAGCCGCGGTTGACCCTCTGTCCGCCGCTGCCATAGCCGTAACCGCCGCCGAAGCCGCCGAAACCGCCGCCGCCGAAGATGTCGCCGAAGTTGCGGAAGATATCCTCCATCGAGAAACCACCACCTTCGAAGCCGCCACCGCCGCCACCTGCCGCGCCGCCCATGCCGGCGTGGCCGAATTGGTCGTAACGCGCCTTTTTATCGGGGTTAGAGAGCACGTCGTATGCCTCGGCAGCCTCCTTGAAGTTCTCCTCTGCCTGTTTGTCGCCCGGATTTTTGTCGGGGTGGAATTTTATGGCCGCCTGGCGGTAGGCCTTTTTGATCTGGTCGGCGTCGGCGTTCTTGTCGACGCCCAAAACCTCGTAATAATCTCTCTTGCTTGCCATCGTTTATTCTCCGACCACTACTTTGCAGTGGCGTATCACTTTGTCTTTGAGTTTGTAGCCTTTTTGCACCACGTCTATCACGCAGCCTTTCTTTGCAGGGTCCTCGACCGGCAGTTGCGCCACAGCGTCGTGCAGGTCGGTGTCCAGGGGCTGACCGTGCGCGTCTATCTCGCTCACCCCGCGCCCTTTGAGCGTGTCGATGAGCTTCTGACGGATCAGCACCACCCCTTCGCGCACCGCTGACACATCACAGGCCTTCTCGGTCGCCGCCAGCGCGCGGTCGAAATCGTCCATCACGCCCAGCAGCGGTTTTATCACGTCTTCGCCCCCGGCTGCGACCAGGTCCATCTTTTCGCGCAGGGTGCGCTTGCGGAAATTGTCGAATTCCGCCGAAAGGCGCATGTATTTATCTTTCCAATCCTCTGCCGCAGCAGCCGTTTTGTCATCCGCCTCGAAACTTTCGTCTGACACCATGTCAGTCACGGCGGATGCGCCCTCGGCGCCCGGCGTGTGGCATGCTCCCGTTTCCGGGATGTTATCGAATTGGTCCTCAGAGTATTCGCAGTAGTTTTCTTTCTTGGTCATAGCTTTATGATTTGTATTTGCCTTCTTCATTCGGCAAATTGCATACCATGTATTAATAACCTGCAAAGTAAGCAAAAAACGCTCAAAGTAAAAAATCGCCGCACGCCATAATGACCCCGGCGAAATTTTATACAGTATAAAATGCAATAATATTTTCTCAGGCTCGTTAAAAATACATAACTTTGCGCCTGTGCTTTTTATTGCGCGTGCCCTAAACGATTTATTAGAAGGATGCATAAAGGATTAATTAGATTTGCGGTGGTGGCTTTCGCCCTCGGGCTTATGGCCGGGTGCAGCTCTTACACCAGGCTGCTCAAGAGCCAGGACCACGAAAAGATGTACGGCGCAGCCCTGAAATATTACCAGGCCAAGAAATACCAGCGCGCCCTGCAACTCTTCGAGGAGGTCGATCCCTACTTCCAGGGCACGCAGCGCGAGGACACGATCAAGTTCTACATGGCCTCGTCCTACTACAACCAGGGCGATTTCGAAACCAGCTCGACGCTGCTCGACCAATTCCGCCGCCAGCACCGCACGAGCCCCTTCCTCGAACAGGCCGAGTATATCTACTGCATGGGCTTCTACTATTCGTCGCCCCAGGCCGAGCGTGACCAGAGCAACACCGCCAAGGCCATGTCCTCGATCTACGACTACCTCGACCGCTATCCCGCCAGCGCCAAGAAAGACGACCTGAAGGGTTACCTTGCCGAGTTACAGGCCAAACTTTACGAAAAGGACTACCTTAACGCCAAGGTATATTATAACACCTACAAGTACAAGTCCGCCGTCGTGGCGCTGCAAAACGCCGTCGGCAAGTCGCCAGAATCGCCCTGGCGCGAGGAGATGATGTATCTGATCGTCAAGTCGGGCTACCAGCTGGCCTCCAACAGCATTCCCTCGTTGCAGATGGACCGCTACCTGAAAATGATGGATTATTACCTTAACTTCGCCTCTGAATACCCCGAGAGCAAATATATGCGCGAACTCGACAAAATGATGGACGACGCCAAAGCGTACATGGCCGCGCACAAAGAGCAAAACAAGGACAACACCGAAAATACACCAGTTGAAAATGGAACAAAAAAAGAGTAGCATCCCCGGCAACACCCAAACGCGCAAACTCACCGATCTGGACGCCCCTACCGGCAACATTTACGAATCGGTGGCCATCATATCCAAACGCGCCAACCAGATATCGACCGAGGTGAAGCAGGAACTGCAGCGCAAACTCGCCGATTTCTCGTCGACCAACGACTCGCTGGAGGAGACCTTCGAAAACCGCGAACAGATCGAGATCTCGCGTTACTACGAGCGTATGCCCAAACCCGCCATCGTGGCGACCGAGGAGTTCCTCGAAGGTAAGGTTTACTTCCGCGAACCCGAGCCTGCGGTGGAGTAGCTGCACGTATAGCGGGCCGCACAGTTAACTCAGTGCGGGTGGAGTTTGAAAAACATAATATGTTACAAGGGAAAAATATTTTGCTGGGTGTAACAGGCAGTATAGCAGCTTATAAGGCTGCTATTCTCGTACGTGAACTGGTGCGCGGTGGCGCCTCGGTCAGGGTCGTTATGACCCCGCTGGCCAAGGAGTTTATTACGCCGCTGACCCTTGCCACCCTGAGTAAAAACCCGATCCTGGTCGATTTTTTCGACCCCGAGGACGGGCGCTGGAACAGCCATGTGTCGCTCGGCGAGTGGGCCGACGCCTATGTCATAGCTCCGGCTACGGCGAACACGCTGGCCAAAATGGCCAACGGAACGGCCGATAACCTGCTGCTTACCACCTATCTTTCGGCGCGTTGCCCGGTCTTCGCCGCCCCGGCCATGGACCTGGATATGTACAGGCACCCAGCCACACAGGCCAACGTCGCCACCCTCGCCGCATGCGGCGTTGTGATGGTCGAGCCGGGCGAGGGCGAACTCGCCAGCGGACTTATCGGCAAGGGACGCATGGCCGAGCCCGAGCAGATCGCCGCCGCGCTGAGCGCCTACTTCCAAAAAAAAAAGAGTTTAGAGGGTAAACGCCTTCTGGTGACCGCAGGGCCTACCGTCGAGGCTATCGACCCGGTGCGTTATATCTCCAACCACTCGACCGGCAAGATGGGATATGCCATCGCCGCGGAGTTGGCTGCGCGGGGCGCCGTGGTGACCCTCGTGAGCGGACCCACCGTATTGGCCACGCCGCATGGCGTGCGGCGTGTGGACGTGCGCTCGGCAGAAGAGATGTACAACGCTGCGGTTGAAGCGTTTGATAACGCCGAAGGGGCGGTGATGTGCGCCGCTGTGGCAGATTACACCCCTGCTGTGGTTAGCGACACGAAGATCAAAAAAGACGGCGGGCAGATGTCCGTCGAGTTGCGCCCCACGCACGATATAGCCGCCGAATTGGGCCGCACTAAAGGTCGGCGCATATTGGCCGGTTTCGCCCTCGAAACAGATAATGAGCTTGAGCACGCACAGGGTAAGATGCAGCGCAAGAACCTCGATTTCATCGTTCTGAACTCGCTGCGCGAACAGGGCGCCGGGTTCGGCCACGACACCAACCGCATCACGATACTGGAGAGGTCTGGCCGGCGCACCGACTATCCGTTGGAATCGAAAGCCGCCGCCGCCGCACATATCGCCGACCTGTTGGAAACACTCCTTTAGATATGCTCAAACGCCTTACGGTAGAGAATTTCGTGCTGATCGACCGCCTCGACATCGAGTTGGCCGAGGGACTGAATATCATAACCGGAGAGACCGGGGCCGGGAAATCCATACTTTTAGGTGCGCTGGGGCTGCTGCTGGGCGCCCGCGCAGAGAGCGTGGCGATCAAGGATCCCACGCGCAACTGCGTGGTGGAGGGTGTTTTCCGGGTGCAGGGATATGGCTTGGAAGGTTTTTTCGAGGAGAATGAATTGGATTACGGCGATGAGCTGACCGTCCGCCGCGTGATCGGGGCCGGGGGCAAATCCCGTTCTTACGTCAACGACCTGCCGGTGCAACTCACCGTACTCAAAGAGTTGGGCGTAAGGCTCATAGATATACATTCGCAGCACCAGAGCCTGATGCTCTCCTCGGAGGGTTTCCGCCTCGGGCTGCTGGACAGCGTGGCTGATAACCGTGGACTTTTAGCGGAATATGCCACCGCGTACCGTGCGATGCAGACCGCCCGCCGCGAATATGAGGCATTGAAGGAGCGTGTGGCAAGCGAGGCGCGCGAACAGGATTGGCTGCAATTCCAATGCGACCAGCTGCGCGAAGCCGCGCTGAAGCAGGGCGAGCAGCAGGAGTTGGAGCAGTTGCAGGGCGAACTTTCGCATGCCGGGCAGATACAACAGGCGCTCTCGCTGTGCGAGGAGAGCCTGGACGGCGAACAGGGCGGGATACTGCCTTCCCTCAAGGCCGCATCACAGGCCGTAGCGCACACCGCCGCATATTACCCCCGCGCCGGGGAGTTGCACGAGCGCCTCAATTCGGCATACCTGGAGCTCAAAGACCTCGCCCGCGAAGTGTCGTCCGAGGCGCAACGCATCGACTCCGACCCCGCCAAATTGCAACGCACGGACGATCGCCTCTCGCTACTCTACTCGCTGCAAAAGAAACATGCCGTGGAGGACGAGGCCGCCCTTATCGCGCTCTACGAAGACTATTCGCGCCGCCTTGAGGGCATCACCTCTGCGGGCGAGAGCCTCGAAACCCTCGAAAAGGTGGCCGCCGAAGCCCGCGCGAAAGCCGCTGCCGTTGCCGCACGCCTAACCGAAAAACGGACGAAAGCCGCCGCCGAGGTGGAGAGGCACGTCGCCGGATTGCTCGCCGAGCTCGGCATGCCCGGGGCGCGGCTTGTCGTGCAGGTCGAAGGCGGTGCCGAACCGGCCACGCTGGGCGCCGACTCCACGCGATTTATGTTCACCGCCAACCGCAACGTCGCCCCGCAGCCTGTCGAAAAGGTAGCATCGGGAGGGGAGACCTCGCGTTTAATGCTGGCGCTCAAATCGTTGGTCGCCGAGCGCAAGATGCTGCCCACGATCATTTTCGACGAGATAGACGCCGGGGTAAGCGGCCAGATCGCCGACCGCATGGGTGAAATAATCTGCCGCATAGGCTCGGGGATGCAGGTGGTCAACATCACCCACCTGCCCCAGGTGGCCTCGAAGGGCGAAACCCATTTCGTGGTCTATAAAGAGCATTTAAATGAGGGCACGGTCAGCCGCATACGCCGCCTGAGCGCCGACGAAAGGATCTCTGAAATTGCGAAAATGCTATCGGGCAGCGCCGTCACCGAGGCCGCGACCGCCCAGGCGCGCCTGTTGCTGGGACTTTAGAAAAACCCTCCGATAGTTTTGTCCGGCCTTGTTTGCGCCGGACTTTTTTTTATTTATCTTTGCCGAATCTCACCCTTTTTTAGCATTTGTGCCGAACGTAACTGACAAAATCGGAAAGCCTCCGGTCTTGTGTCCGTTACGTTCACGCAGTTAAAAGGGGTGAGATCTTTTTTTCTGTCAGGCCGGGGGCCTTTGATTTTAAAGTCCCGAAAGTTGCTAACCCGCTTTCCGCACACTATATGAATTATCCGGCGATAGAGCGTTTTATCGAGAGCGTCGGCGACCCGCACGGACGGTTGCGTACCATGCAGCCGTTCGAGGTGGTGCGCGACGCTTATGGCTGCCCGCTGATGCGGGTGGGGCGTAACGCCGTGGTTTTCTGCGTGGAACGTGACGGAAAACGCGAAATGCTCAAGTGTTATACCCGTCCCGCGCCCCATGCCGGCGAGATATACGACTACCTGTCGGCCCATCCGTCGCGGTTGATCGTTCCGGCGCAATTGTTGTGTAGTGAAATTTTTGTCTACGACCTGCAGGGCGAGGGGAGATGGTACGACGTGGTGCGTGGCGAGTGGGCCGAAGGGTTGACGCTGGCCGGGCATGTAAGGATGGCCTCGCAACGCGGCGACTGCGAGGCGCTCGAAACGCTTGCGGCGCAGTTTTGCCGCCTGGCCTCGGGAATGCTCAGCGCCGGGTGGGCGCACGGCGACCTGAAACCGGAGAATGTCATGGTGTCACCCGGCGGAGGGATGCGGCTTGTGGATTGCGAGGCTATGTTCATTCCGCCGCTTGAGGGGCGCAAGGCGGTGGAGGCCGGAACGCCCGCGTTCCAGCACCCCGCGCGCGCAGAGGCCTTCGACCGCCATATCGACGATTTCCCCATCGCGCTGATCGCCTTGGGATTGCGCGCCCTGGCCCTCGATCCTTCGCTGTGGCGTTTCTGCTCGGGCGGCGACGGGATGTTGCTCGATCCGTGCGATGCGGTCAACGGACAGGGCGAGGTGTGGGAGGTCCTCGCACGTATGGCCCCGCTCAGAAAATTGATGGCTCTAATCAAAAACCCCTCGTACAGGTTAGAGGGGTTGGAAACGATGATAAAAGATGTATGCTAAACAGATAACACGCTCTTCACCTGCGCTTTTCGTGCTGCTTATCGACCGCTCAGGCTCCATGCGGGAACCGGTCGTTTTCGGCGGTGAGCAGATCACCAGGGCCGAGGCCGTGACGCGCGTGGTAAATCCATTTATCAGCGAACTGGTCTACCGCTGCCAGCGCGAGGAGGGTGTGCGCGACTATATCTTCCTTCAGGCGATAGGCTACGGCGGCGACGGGGTGCGCCCTCTGCTCTCGTCCGCCCTCAAACCGGTCTCCGTATCCTCCCTGGCGGCCTCTGCGCGCGAGGTGCGCCACCGCCTGGTCGAGCGCCGGCTGGCCAACGGCAACACCTCGGTGGGCCGCTTCGCCGAGACGGTGTGGATAGAACCCGCCGCAGGGGGAGATACCCCGATGGGACAGGCGCTCGGGAAGGCCGCCGGCATCGTGGCGCGGTGGTGCGCCGACCCTGCGCATGCGGCTGGCTACCCTCCCGTGGTGATAAATATCACCGACGGCGAAGCGTCTGACGCCTCACCCGTGGAGTTGTGCAGCGCTGCGGAAAGCATACGGGGCGCGGCGACATCTGACGGGGCGACCCTGCTGATAAACATACACATAACCTCGACCGGCGCTGGGTGTGTGGCATTTCCGCAGGATGCCGGGGAGTTGCCCGCAGCCGCGGGGGCGCGTTTGCTTTACGAACTGTCGAGCGATATGCCCGACGCTTACCTCGGAGCGGTCCTCGCCCTGCGCGGCGGCGGGGCGGTGCCCGGAAAACCGCTGCGCGGGGTGAGTTACAATACGCCGCTTACCGAGTTGGTGGCGATGCTCGGTATAGGCTCGGTGAGTGTAAACCTTATAGGATGATTATGACACTTAACAGTTTGATAGACAGCGTGTCGAATCCCACGGGGCACTTCACGACCCTGCGGGACATATACCCGGTGCGCAATTCGCAGGGTATGCCGGTGATGTTCGTGCGCCGCCTGGCGGTCGATTTCTGCGTCATCTGGCGCGGCGCGGAATACTCTTTAAGGTGTTTTCTGCCCGGAGGAGACAACCTGCGCGAAAGGGCGCGGCAGACCGCCGGGAAGATGCCGCTGGTCGGGCGCGATCCAGAATTCGCGTTCTTCTGCGAAGAATTGGCGACGGTTGACAGCGCCGGGGGATCGGCGCTGCACGACGTGTCGCTGCGGCGCATGCCGTTCGCGGCTGCGCCGTTGGATAAGCCGGTGCACCGTGTGGTGGTCGCCGGCTCCGGGGGCGATATGCTTACCGATATGTCGGGAGGGCAGGTCATGCCCCCGGTCTACGATGAAATAGTGTGGGACCCCGATGCGGGATTGGCCGCCGCGTGCCTCGACGGCATGTGGGCGCTTTTCGACGGCAACGGCGAAAAGCTCACCGGCCACACCTACGAATGGATCGGGATAATGTGCGAAGAGAGGATACTCGCGCAAAGGGATGGTAAAATGGGATTCCTCGACCGCGAGGGGCGCGAGGCTGTGGAGTTCGCCTATGACAGCGCGTCGTCATTCGCGGGCTGCGTGAGCCCGGTGACGCAGGACGGACAGGAGTTTCTGATAAACCGTTTCGGGGTAAGGGTCGGATAGGGTCAGCGGATGCGGTTAAGCGAACGCACGAGTTTCTCGTCACGCCATATCCCCCGCATCGCCAGCCACACCAGCACCATGGCCACGAGCGGGAAAACGCCCGTAACCGACAGTGCCGCGGTGCCGAAACCCTCGCTGAGCCACATATAGAAAACCAGCATCGCCTGGCACACGGCCAGTAGCAGCACCTCCGTGCGGCACATCCATATCTGCACCATGCGCTTACGGTAGCAGAATATCGCGATGAAGGGCAGCGCGCACGCCGCGCACAGCAGCGCCCCTAAAATCGGGGTCGGGGCGAGTGCGCCTAAATTCCCCTGGTCGCCGACCGCCTGGAATCCGAAAGCGTCGAATACCACCGCACCGCCGTCGGCCATCGTCGCGAAAGGCGTTAAAAGAGTGGCGGCCATCAGCGCGGTGGCGAAAAGCAGGTATAGGGATTGTTTGCGTTGTATCATATCTGTTCGTCTATCAGGTATTTATTGCGGTCTGAGGCATTGCGGTTGACCAATTCGCCGATGAACCCGGCCAGGAACAGCTGCACGCCCAGTACGATGGCCAGCAGCGCGAGGTAGAAGAGCGGTTGGTCGGTAACTTCGCGTACCACCTGTCCGTCCGCCAGCCTGACGAGCTTTTCGGCTATGATCCAAACTGTCATAACCCCGCCCGCGACGAACATCACCGAACCCAGCCCCCCGAAAAGGTAGAAGGGGCGGCGTCCGAAACGCGACATGAACGACACGCTTATCAGGTCTAAAAATCCCTTGAGCATCCTTTCCCAGCCGAATTTCGAGTGGCCGTATTTGCGTGGGTAGTGCTCGACCACCTTTTCGCCGATGCGTTTGAACCCGGCGTTCTTGGCCAGCATCGGCACCCAGCGGTGCATCTCGCCGTAGACCTCTATGCTTTTGACCACCGCGCTGCGGTAGGCTTTGATGCCGCTGTTGAAATCGTGCAGCTTTATGCCCGAGGCCGCTCTCGCGGTGGCATTGAACAGCTTGCTCGGCAGACGTTTGCCAAGCGGATCGTGGCGCAGCTTCTTCCAGCCCGAGACCATGTCGTAGCCATCTTCGACGATCATGCGATAGAGGGCAGGGATCTCGTCCGGCGAGTCCTGCAGGTCGGCGTCGAGCGTAACGACCACCGCGCCCCGCGCAGCCTCGAAGCCGCAGAAAAGGGCTGCCGACTTGCCGTAGTTGCGCCGAAAACGCAGACCCCTCACGCGGGGTTCCTGCCCGGCCAGGGTGGCCACTTCATCCCATGAGGAGTCTGTGCTGCCGTCATCGACCATCACGATCTCCCATTGGAAACCCTCGGCGTCGAGCACGCGGCGCACCCAGTCGACCAGTTCGCAGAGCGACTCGCTCTCGTTGTAAAGTGGCACTATGACCGATATGTCGGGACGTGGAGTGCTCATGGTTGGTATGTGTTTGCCTCGCGCTTGCAGAAAACGGCCAGGAAAAGGCCGGCCAGCGTACCGAGCATGGTTAGGTTGACTATATTCTTGAGGATTATGACCAGCGGGCTGAGCATCTGCACGCGCGCCTGGGCGACGCTCTCCTTCAGCAGGTCGGGGTTGCCCGCGAAGATCGGGTTATCGCGCAGCATGCGTTTCGACGCCCTGAGGCTCTGCTCGACCACCCCGGCATAGGCCTCGGGGGCGATCCAGCGGTAGAGCACCACGTCGCCGAGCCCGACCAGCACCCCGGCGAAAGCCGAGCTGAGGGCCATGAAGGCCAAGGCGCGGCCATAGCTCAGCCCCTCCTCGCCCGTCGTCGCGGCGAAACGGCGTGTGAAATAGAGCAGCGACAGGGTGATAACCCCCAGCAGGAGCGTGTTCTTGGTCGCGATGCGCTGCGTGCCCTCCCAGCCGGCCAGCATCGCCACCGCGTCGAGGATGAAGATCGCCATGCCCATCACGGCGCCGGCGATCATGGCATCGCCTTTCATGGATAGTTTATTCGTCATAGCAGTTCGCCCTTGCCCTGGCGGATTATTTCGGCCTCGCCGTCCGACAGGTCGACCAGCGTGGTGGGTATGTTATCGCCGTAGCCGCCGTCGATGACCATATCGACCTGCGTGCGGTAGCGTTCTTCGATCAATTCGGGGTCGGTGGTGTATTCTATCACCTGGTCGGGGTCCTTGACCGACGTGGTGAGCATCGGGCAGCCCAGACCGGCGACGATAGCCAGAGCGACGGGATTCGCGGGAATGCGCACGCCGATGGTCTTGCGTTTGCCCATGGCCTTGTCCGGCATGCGTGAACTCGGTTTCAAAAGAAATGTGAAAGGCCCCGGCAGGTTGCGCTTGAGCAGCTTGAAGGTGGGATTGTCGACCCGCGCGTATTCGGCTATGCGGCTCAAATCCTCGCAGACTATGGCCAGCGACCCGAGCTCCTTGCCCGAGAGCGCGAGAAGCCTTTCGATGCCCCTTGGACTGCCCAGCGAACAGCCGAAACCATATACGCTGTCCGTGGGGTAGATCACCACCCCGCCCTCCCCGAGGCAGCGCACCACCTGCGCGAGGTGCTTCTCGCTCGGATTGACCGGATAGATCTTTATCAGCATAACCGCTCTTGTTTTATGATCGACAGGGGAAAGTCTCGCCAACTTAGCTGTGCGCAGCGTGCGTCAGATCTCGCGCATCATTCGTGTTTTTTCCCGGAGCAGGCTTTTGCCTGTGAGGACAAAAAACGCGGAGGATGTGTGAAATATGGCGTGCGATACGCGCAGCCAACCCCCAACGTGAAACCAATAAAAAACGGGTAAGCTACTTATATCGCACCGCTACAACCACCTATCCTTGCTGTCTTCCGACCCTGGGGAATTTCGGCAGGAGCTGGTCGTATAAGACTTACCCGAGCCACAAATATACGACAAATTTTGTTATCTTTGCAAACAATCGTATTTTTTTGATCCTATGACACCTGGGTTCCGCCGCGTTATAATGGTTTTCGCAGCGCTTTGCGCGTTGTGCCTGATTTTGGCCTCGGTCTTCGTGCTGCCAGTCTTCCGGGGCGGCGCGCTCCGCGAGGCGAGTCTTCTGGTGCCTACCGGGGCCGACTTCGGCACAGTCTGCGATTCGCTGGGCGGCAAAGGCAAATACCTGCGCAACGTGCACGCCTTCCGCCTCGCCTCGCGCATGGTCGGACTGGACTCGAAGACCGTCAAGCCGGGGCGCTACCTGCTGCACGAGGGCACGAGCCCGCTGGCTCTGGTACGCATGATAAAACGCGGGGCGCAAACGCCGGTTAAATTGAAATTCAATAATATACGTACCATAGAGCTGTTGGCCGCCTCACTCGCACGCCAGACGGAGCCGGATTCGGCAGCATGGATGGCCGCCTTCGCCGATCCCGCCTTCACCGCCGCATACGGGCTCTCGCCGGCCACGATAATGACCCTTTTCATCCCGGACACCTACGAGGTCTACTGGAACACAACCCCCGGGGCGCTCTGCGGCAGGATGCAGCGCGAGTGCGAACGCTTCTGGGGCGATGAAAAACGCGCGGCGGCGCTCATAAAGTCGGGATTCACTCCGGTACAAGCCTACACACTCGCCTCGATAGTCTACGAGGAGACCAAGCGCCCCGACGAGATGGCGCGCGTGGCGGGGGTCTACGCCAATCGCCTTCGCATCCGCATGCCGCTCCAGGCCGACCCGACGGTCAAATTCGCCGTCGGCGACCCTTCGATCCGAAGGATACTCAATAAGCACCTGGCGGTGGATTCGCCTTACAACACCTATAAATTCGCAGGACTTCCTCCCGGGCCGATCTCGATGCCCTCGAAAGCCGCGCTCGATGCTGTCGTGAATTACGAGCGGCATAACTACCTCTATTTCTGCGCCTCTCCCGATTTTTCGGGACACCACCTCTTCGCCCGAACGCTGGCCGAGCACGCGCAAAACGCCCGCGCCTGGGCGGCGGCCCTGAACCGCCAGGGAATTAGAAGATAATTTTATTATCTTTGCTTTTCAACCGTTTAGCAATGAAAAGTATTTTCACTTTATGCCTTGCCGCGCTGCTCGCTTTCCATAACGGGACGCAAGCCGCGCCCGACTGCGTGTTCGAGCGTTACACCTCGCTCGACGGACTGCCCAACAACGCCATATCCGACATACACCAGGACAGCAAGGGCTTCGTGTGGCTCTGCACGTGGTATGGCCTGAGCCGCTTCGACGGTTATATCTTCAAAAACTACCTCACCCTGCCCGGCGACCGGTCGCCGTTGCTCCACAACCGCTTTCTGCGTATCACCGAGGATGTGGACGGCTACCTGTGGCTGACCACCTACGACAATAAACTCTACCGCTTCGACCGCCGCAGCGAACAATTCACCGGCATCCCGCATTCGTTGCCCGGCTACCAGGACAAGGAATATAAGGTCGAAACCTACATCACCGCCTCCGATGGGGTGGGTTGGGTAGCGCTTTCCGGAGCGGGGCTCATGCGCGTGGCGTGTGACGGAAAAGGCGGGTGGCAGACGCACGAGTGGTTCGATTCGCCAGCCATAGGCAAGCACGTCAACATTATCTCCGAGGGCGGGGACGGACGCATCTGGGTGGCCTCTGAGCTCGGCGTGGCGTGCCTTACGCCCGACGCCGACCGTTGGAGGGTCGACCATGTATGGAAAGAGCGTGTGAGCGCTATCGCACAGACCGACGGATATGTGGGTATGGTTTCAGAGGGACGCCTGGCGGTCCTGGGTTGTAATGCGAAGGGTGCGCGCCTGGTCGCGATGCCCGACGGCGAGATGGTGACGGCTATCGTGGCGGCGCTTCAGGGCGGTAAATTCCATATAGGGACCCACCGCTCGGGTGTCGGCGTATACGACCCGCGGAGTGCCGCCGTACTGCTCGACCGCCGCGATATAGGACGTGTAAGGCAAATGGTCTTCGACTCGCACGGGGTGATGTGGATAACCACCGACCGCCCCGGCATAACGCGCTACCGTCCCGGGGAGCGCGATTACAAGAGTTTCGAGCAGCCACACAACGAGGTGGCCTACTTCACTGACAGCGTGGCGAAGATAGTCGAACGCAACGACGTGGTGTGGGTCAAGATGAACCGCGTTGGTTTCGGTTACTATGACCGCGCCCGCGACCGCGTGATGCCATTCTATAACGAACGGGGCGCACCCGGGTCGCGCTTTACCAACGGCGTGGTCTGCTTTACGGTCGATCCGGGCAACGTGCTGTGGATGTCGACCCAGAGCCGCGGGTTGGAGAAGGTGACTATCATAGAGCCCCGCGCCACCGTCTTCGGGCCCGACGGCGCGGGCGACCAGGCGCGCAGGGAGGTGCGCGCCATGATGACCGACCGCAAGGGCAATATCTGGGCGGGCACCAAGGGCGGAGGCATATATTGCTACGACAGCCTCTACCGCCTGGTGCGCAGTTTCCCGGACTCACGCGGGGCGAAGCCTTTCGGTCGTGTCTATACGCTTTATGAAGATTCGCGCGGCGATATCTGGGCCGGGACCAAGGGCGACGGCATAGTGCGTCTGCACCCCTCGGGCGGCGATTACACGCTAACGCACTTGCGCCACGATCCGGCGGACCAATTCTCGCTCAGCAACGACGACGTATACTCGATCACCGAAGACGCCGCGGGGCGCATCTGGGTGGCCACATACGGCGGGGGGATCAACCTGCTCACGTGGCAAGGCGGCAAGCCGCGTTTTTTGAACCCGGCCAACAGTTTCCCGAAATACCCCCACCAGGTAGGCGCGAAGGCGCGCTACCTGCTGCTTAGGGACGGCAAGACGATGCTTGCGTCGACCACCGAGGGGGTAATGCTCTTCGATCCCGGGCAGGACCCCGCCTCGATGGATTTCACGGTGTTGCGCAAGATCCCCGGCGACCGCCATTCGCTGGGCAACAACGACGTGGTGCACATGATGCGCGACATGCATGGCAGGGTGTGGCTCTCCACATTCGGGGGCGGGCTCAACATGATGGGCTGCGGCAACCCCGCCGCGCCTTCGTTCGACATCTACGCCTCGGAAGAGGGGCTGTCGAGCAACATAGTCTTCGCCGCGGCGCAGGACCGCAAGGGCAATATCTGGCTTTCGACCGAGAACGGCATATCGTGCCTCTCCCCATCGACAGGCACTTTCAGCAACTACTCGCGCTATGACGGCATCCCGGTAGGCTCCTTCAACGAAGCCACCGTGACAACGACCGCCTCGGGGCACATCCTTTTCGGCGGCGCGCGCGGCATATACAGTATCGACCCTGACAGCATGTCCATGGACACGGAGGATTACCGGCTGACCTTCACCTCGTTGCAGATACGCAACCGCGAGGCCGAGGTGGGCGGCAAAACGCTGCCGGCTGCCATTTCCGAGTGCCGCTCGATACGCCTGCCTTACGACTACTCGATCTTCCGCATCGAATACGCCTCGCTGGATTTCCACATGCAGTCGCGCACCAGCTATATGTACAAGCTCGAAGGTTACGAGAATGACTGGAACGTGGCGGGCAAGGTGCGCAGCGCCTCCTATTCGAATATCCCTCCCGGAAAATACGACTTCCGGGTGAGGTGCTTCGCCGAGGAGAACCCCATGCTCAGCCAGGAGATAATCATGCAGATCACCATCCTGCCGCCGCCCTGGCGCACCGTTTGGGCCTATCTGATATACGCCGTGCTGGGCATCCTGATCATGTGGGGTGTGGCCAAGACGCTGGTCACCATGTTCTCGCTGCGCCAGAAAGTGCAGCTCGAAAAACAGATGGCCGAGCTCAAACTGGGCTTCTTCACCAACATATCGCACGAGTTGCGCTCGCCACTGACGCTGATCCTTGGCGGTATAGACGAGGTGGGTCGCCGCGAAACGCTTTCCGAGCGTGGTAAGACCAACATACGCCTGGCGCATAAGAACGCCCAGCGCATGCTCACGATGATAAACCAGCTGCTCGACTTCCGCAAGATAGTGGGCGGCAAGATGGAGCTCAAAATAGCCCAGACAGACATCTGCGTCCTGGCGCGCGAGGCGGTCGACGTCTACCGCGACATGGCCGCCGAGCACTCCATAGACCTGCGTCTGCAGGTGCCCTCCTCGCCGCTTATGGTGTGGATCGACCCCGCGCGGGTCGAGAGCCTGATCGACAACCTGCTCTCCAACTCCTTTAAATTCACAGATAAGGGTGGGGTGATACTGCTGGCCGTGATAAAGGGGCCCGCCGAGGGGCGCTTCACGATCAAGGTGCAGGACACCGGAGTGGGCATATCACGCGAAAACCTTGTAAAACTCTTCGACCACTTCGGGCAGAGCGCCCCCGCCGTGTGGGGCAATATCAAGGGCAGCGGCATAGGGCTGTCGCTGTGCCGTGAAATAGTGGCGCTGCACAAGGGGCGCATCGACGTGGACAGCCGCCAGGGCGAGGGCACGACCTTCTTTGTCGAGCTGCCGGTGGGCAACGCCACGATGTCCAAAGGAGGCTACGCCTCGCTGCCTGTCATCCCGCCGGGCGAAAAAGCCGATCCCGCAGCGCCCGATCCCGAAACGCCGGCCACGGGGGATGCGGTGTCCGCCGCCCCCGCCCCGCAACCTGTTTTCGAGCCTCAGGACGCCGGTCGCAACCCCGACCTGCTGACCGTAATGGTGGTCGAGGACAATGGCGACGTGAGGGCTTTTTTGCGCAACCTGCTTTCGGACGACTTCAATATAATCGAGGCCGAAGATGGCGCGATAGCACTTTCGATGCTGCGCGCAGGGGTGCAGCCCGACGTCGTGGTGACCGACCTGATGATGCCCAACATGGACGGCATAGAGCTCACGGGCGCTATCCGCGAGGACTTCAGCCTGAGCCACCTGCCGGTGATAATCCTAACCGCGCGCTCGGCAGTCGAAAGCCGCATCAGCGCCACACGCTACGGTGCGGACGACTACATAACCAAGCCATTCGAGGCCGAGCACCTTATGGCGAGCATCGACAACCTGGTAAAGCGCCGCCGCCGCATAGTGGAGAAATATTCCGCCGGGGCGCAGTCCGGCGCAAAGGTGCTCGACCTCTCGCCGACCGAGATCGTGGTCACCGACCGCGACGAGGAATTCATCCGCACCGTCATGGCCTGGATCGAGGGCAACATCGAAAACCCCGAGCTGACCATAGACCAATTGGCCTCGCACATGGGTATGGGGCGCACCACTATGTACAAAAAGCTCAAGAGTCTCACTGGAAAATCGCCTGTGGAGCTTATCAAGGACTACCGCATCGAGAAGGCGCGCATGCTGCTCTGCTCGGGGCAGTTTACCGTGTCCGAGGTCGCCTACAAGGTCGGTTTCTCCGATCCGAGCTACTTCAGCAAATGCTTTAAGGAGCAGTACGGGCTCTCGCCTGTCGACTTTTTGAAAAACCAGCAGAACAGTTAGACCTATGAAAAAAATCATCTCTGCCCTTGCATTCGCAATTCTGCTGATCTCTTTCCCCGCAGCGCATGCACAATCCGACATTTTTCCCGGAGGCACCAAGGAAGATCTCGAAATATGGCTTTTGGATCGTTTGGTGTGTCCTGAGAGATATTCAGCCGGCGATTCTACGTTGTTCGTAATCAATATGAAATTCGACGATCAGGGCAACCGGTTGGCGATTAAATATTCGACCGATCCCGATAATTTGATCCTTGACCAGGTAGAACCCCTGCTCAGGGAGATGAAACCACTCGACCTGGAGGTGTCGTCCAGGGGGCAGGTTATAAAAACCTTTAAGGTAGGCTATGTATTCGGCGGGGGAAAGGTCGAGGTCGCCGGATTCAAAATAGCGGAGTTCAATGTGCCTAAAGTTGGCAGTTTCAGCGAATGGGTTATAAATGAGATAAAAACGGTTGCCCCAAGGATGAAAATGGATGGCAGTCGCGTTGTCGTGAAATTTACTGTCGACACTTCGGGTAAGGTCGCCAATATTGCCGTGCTTGAGTCGGATAATCAACGGTTCTCCGAATTGGTCGTAGATGTGCTCGGCAACTCGCCGCTTTGGGAACCTGCGCTGTTCGGTGGAAGGCCTGTGGATTGCGTTTTTACTGTGCCTGTAACATTACGTGTCCCCGAGAATTCCCAATCCTCTTCGGCGTCTGGGATGAAGCCGAGAACCTTCCCGTCCAACAGCCGGTTTTGAATATAGATAATACTTAAAATAATAAAACCTATGAAACCAGTTACAAAATTATTCTTAGCCGCCGCCATTGTCCTGACGGGCATCCAGACAACTGCCGCCGAACCGTGGAGTGTGCGCATGGTGCGCAGCGAAATGCAGCGCCATCCCGATCCGCTGGGGCTCGACTTCCTGCCTTCGCCCAAATGGACCTACACCGTGGGGCTCGAACTGCGCGCTATCGGCAATACCTATGACCGCCACGGCGACGAGCGCCTCAAAGACTATATCATCGCCTACGCCGATCATATGGTCGATCAGGACGGCTCTATTAAGACCTACAAAAAGAGCGACTACAACGTCGATATGGTCTGCTCGGGGCGCATGCTGCTCTGGGCTATCGACCACACCGCGGACCAGTCGCAAAAGGATAAATTCAAAAAAGCCGCGGACCTGCTGCGTAGCCAGCTCGACGAGCAGCCCACCACAAGCGAGGGTGGGTACTGGCATAAGAAGATCTACCCCTGGCAGATATGGCTCGACGGGTTGTACATGGCCGAGCCCTTCATGGCCGAATACCTGACGCGTTACGATGCGGACAACACCGCCGCATGGGAGCACATCGCCCACCAGTTCGACATAGCCGCGAAGCACACTTTCGACCCCGCGACAGGACTCTACCGCCACGCGTGGGACGAGCGCCGCGAACAGCCTTGGGCGGATAAGACCACCGGCCAGTCGCAATGTGTCTGGGGACGCGCCCTGGGCTGGTATGTAATGGCCCTGGTCGACGTGCTCGATATGATGCCCGCCCAAACCAAAGGCCGTGACCGTATGGTCGAAATACTGCGCGGAATATACGATAACCTGACCCGTTATAAAGACCCCAGGACAGGGATGTGGTTCCAGGTGATCGATCAGGGTTCTCGCGAGGGTAACTACACCGAGGCCACCTGCTCGGCAATGTTTACCTACGGGATGCTCCGTGGGGTGGATAAGGGATACCTCGACGCCTCGCTGCTTCCGGCGGCCAAAAAGACCTACAAGCAGCTGGTTAAAACCTTCATAAAGAAGGAGAAGGACGGCACGATATCGCTTATCCGCTGCTGCGAGGTGGCCGGGCTGGGCGGCAAGGACAACCGCAGCGGGACCTTCGAATACTACATGTCCGAGCCCATACGCGACAACGACCCCAAAGGCGTCGGCCCCTTCATCTGGGCGTCGCTGGAGCGCGAGTCCGTTAAATAAAGTCGGGTTAAAGGTCAGTCTGTTTCATACAGGCGAGAGGCGCCCCTGAGCCTGTCGGCGATCCTGCCGCGCAGCGATTCGGGGGCGATGACCCGTACGTTGTCGCCGAAGGAGAGGATCACGCTCTCCAATTCAGGGTTGTGCATCACATCCAACTTCACTTCGAAAATGCCGCCCTCAAGCCAGCGTGAGCGCTGCGATTCGTGGATGGGTTTGGTCTCGATGTATCTGGCGAACTCGTTGTGGAAATGAAGTACCACAGTCGAGGGGCCGCCCTGCTCGTTTTTGGTGACACCGATGATGTTGTCGAAATATTCGTCCCAGTCGTACCTGTCGTTTTCGACGTATTCGCCCCCGGTCGCCGAGACACTCCTTATCCTGTCCAGGGCCAGGTTCCAGTTGTAACGCCCTGTCGCGGGGTTGTGGCCGAACAGGAACCAGCGGTTGTTGTACTGCTTGAGGAAGTAGGGGTGTATGGTGTATGAAAGCACCTCGCCACAGGCGAAGGGCAGGTATTCGACCGCCAGCACCTGTTTGTAGACTATGGCGTTATAAATTGGCGGGATGTGTTCTATGCCGGTCAGGTAGGGGTTGCTGTCGAAGCTGATGACCGGCGTGGGCGATGCGCTGCGGAATTTGAGTTTGCCGATTATATCGTCCAGCAGGTCGAGGTGCAGTATCCCGCGCAAACGCGAAAGGTGCCCCATGACCATCTCCAGTCGTGCGAATTCCGTTTCGTTGAGCGGCGAGTTATTTATTGAGAACGAGCTGTCTTCGTACCTGTAATATACCCGCCGACCGGCCTTCTCGCGCCGCAGCTCGACCCTCCACCCCTCGCCGCTCTCCATGAACCTTATATCCTCGAATATCTGGCGCCGGCTTATGCCTCCATTCTCGGGGTTTATCTCGCACAACACCCTGTCGCATTCGGCGATAAGGTCCTCGATAAAGTAGCGCCGCCCCGTGTTGCGGAAACACTTGTCGAGTATCTGGTACCTGAGTATGGCGTTTTTATTGGCTGGCATCGGCGGCGGGTAAATCACCTGTGCATATTGGCTGCACAGATGCGGATTATCTTTGTATTATGTAAGCGGCGGATCGCTGACTTCAGAAAAATAATTGTATTTTTGTAAGGACCTGAAAGCGTAGCTTAAACGGTAGACAATGCCAAATATATGAATTATTGTTTTAATTGCGGATCTGAATTGGGCGAGGGCATGAATTTCTGCCCCGATTGCGGTGCCCTACTGGTCCAAACCGCGCCGGAGGAGTCGTTTGATGACAAAAAGCCGTCAAAATACGGAGTGCTGCTGACCAACCTCGCCGCCCTGGCCGAAAAATATTCCGTGCCGGGACGCGAGATCGCACGTCTGCTCGGGGACTATATCGGCAAATTGGAGCGCTCCTCGATCTGTTATACGCTCATCGATGCGTCCGATTACCTTTACCGCAACCCCGATGTGGATAAGCGAGTTTCGCTTTCGCCCAGCGACCGGTGGCTTTCGCACGCCGATATACTTTCCGACCATTACCGTTTCGGCTGCACTAAAAAGCAACGTCCCGGCTACCTGTTCATAATCGGCGGCGGCGATGTCATTCCCATGCCCGGGGTGAGCCATTTTGTGGACGACGACGACCTGCCCGATAAGGATATAGAGACGGACATGCCCTATTCGTACCTCGAGGGAGCGCGGACGGAGCAGTTGCTCTCGTCTACCGAGCTGTTCAAAAAAGATATCGTTTTCCATGTGGGGCGATTGCCCTTGGGGGCGGACTCCTCCCTGAAGGGCCTCGAAGGCTACCTGTCGCGCGCAGCTAAGGCGGCACGAAAAGGGGTTGAGGTAAGGCGCGCCTACGGCCAGACCGACATCAACTGGAAAGAGGTTTCATCCAGGGTGTCCTCCCCGCTGTCCGGCCTGTTCCCGAAAAGGGCGATGGAATCCGGTTCCGATTATTGCCACAAGGGGCTGTTTACCACCCCGTCGGTCGAGCTGTCCAACGTCGGCAGGGTATTCGAACGCGACGCCGACCTCTATTTTTTTAATATGCACGGTTCTAACGCACGCTCCACCAATTACTTCCTGGGCCAGTACGAGGACGGCGGGCCGTATGTGGGCGGAGTGTCCCCTTCACAGATAGCCTCCGCCTCGCAGGACAATATATTCGTGACCGAGGCTTGCTACGGCGCCAAATTCAACGGACTGGCGGCAGGTTCGTCGATGCTGCTCTCTGCGCTCGGCAACCGTACGCTATCTTACCTCGGATCGTCCAGGATAGCCTGGGGCATGATCGATGCGTCGCTCAGCCAATTCTCCGCGGCGCGCCTCAATAACGCCGACGTTATATGCCACGCCTTTATCGACGCGCTGAAAGACGGGGTTACCGCGGGCGAGGCGCTCTACCTCTCACGCAAGGCCTGTTTCTCGGTAAATTCATCGCTGAGCCCCGTACAGGCGTCATCCATCGTCGAGTTCAACCTGTTCGGCGACCCTGCGCTCTTCGCCGCGTGGAAAGGCGGACGTAAATCCGGGTCCGGCGAACAGGTCGTAACGACCTCCCTCGCGCCGCAGGATGCGAAGCTGGGTTACTCGGTCGAGAAGGTCGGCGACGGATCGATGCTTTCCGGGGTGCGTGGACTGGTCGACGCCAATATCGCGCATATCCGCAGCGCGCTTGCCGTCTACACCGCCGAAAACTTCGGACTCGGGTCCGACTCGCTGCACAACGTCTCGCGGATAAAATACGATTCCGGCCAGCAGCAGTATGCATTTATGTATAACACCCGGCAAGGGGAGATCCACAAATTCTACCGGATCGAAACCGACCTGCAAGGCAATATAACCTCTGTATTAATTTCAAAATAACGATATCATGAAATGTAGCAAATGTAATTCGGAGATCAAGGACGGCGCTAAATTCTGCACCAGTTGCGGAGCCGCCGTCGAAACGCGCAAAAACGCGGCGGTGTGCCCCTCGTGCAGCGCCGAGGTCAGGTTGGACGCCAAATTCTGCACCACCTGCGGAAAACCGATGGCTCCAGCAAACGATTCGGCCAAAGAGTTCGAAGTCGTCAAACAACGCATATTCTGGAATATACAGCAGGGGGAGATCGCCCGCAAGATCAACGAATCGGAGTTCATAAACTACGATTCCGCCCTGGGCATCATCATTAATGACGGCACAACGGCCTATGTGCGTTGCGACGGCAAGCAGATAGCCGAGATACACGGTGGATCGTACGACTTCATCGACCCGGCTAAACTCAAAGAGATACTCGAAACCCGCGTCGGCGGGGTGGCCGGGGAGCTGCGCGGCGGTTTCCGCTTTCTTTCGAACCTGGTCCTTGGCCGCAGGGTGAAGGACCGGATCGAAAACCCGGCGCTTGCTCCCGAGCGGCAACCCTCCTTCGAGGCCCTGGTGTCGAGCATGCAGCGGGGATCGCTGATGGCGCTCTCGCTGAAGCTGGATAAGGACTTCGAGATGGTATTCGGAGCCCCCTACGAGGATTCGGGCATCGAGCCGATGACGATCCGCACCAAACACCTCGACGTGCAGGTGGGGCTGCGCGCATTCTTCAGCATATCAGACTTCCAGGTCTTCTCGACGCACTACCTGAGCGACCGCAACAGCGTTTCGTCGCTCTACCTGGCCGGGCTGCTCACCCCGCTGGTCAGGGCCGCCATCCAGGAGGTTATGCAGGACTACGAGCCCGACGGGACCGTCCTGTCCGCTGAAATGGTCGAAAAGATCAAATCGCGCATCGTGGCCGCCGCCAGGGACACCATGCACGGGGTCACGCTCGAAAATATCGCCGAGATCACCCTGGCCAACGAAGACCTCGAACGCCTCCGCACGCTGAGCCGTGAGCTGTACCTCTCGGAGAAGGAGCTCGATTATTATATCCGCAGCAACGAATTCAAGAACCGCCTCTCCGCCCAGACCGGCGACCAGGCCGTCTACGAAGCCCAGAGCGAACACGACCTGCGCATACGCCTGGACGCTATAAACAAAGACAACCTGCTGCACGAGGAGGAGATGCTCAAATTCGTCGAACTGCTCAAACTCGACCAGCAGATACGCCAGGCGCACAACAACGAGCACCTGGAAGACCTCTACGCCGAGATAGAGAAAAGGGGTATCCTGCGCAAGGAGGATATAGACGTGATAAAGAGCAATGTGGAGCAGAACGGCTACCAGCGCGGATTGGCCCTTGCCCTGATGCAGCAGCGCGGCCAGGCAGAAGTCGAATCGCTGGAGCTGGACCGCGTCCGCCAGGCGCGCCTGGGCAAGGCGGGTATAGACGTCGACGAGCAACGGCTGCGCGACCAGTACAGCGACCAGGCCCGCCGCCAGAGCGCCCAGACCGACCTGGAGATCAAAGCAGCGGAAAGGCGCAGCAAACTCGAAACCATGGGCGAGCTTAACCGCATGCGCCAGGAGCGTGAGGACGCCGAGCACCGCCGCTCGGAGGAGAGCCTCGATAAGACCAGGCAGCACGACCTGCAGAAGGAGAAACTGCGCCTCGAGGAGCTCGACCTGAAATACAGCAAGGCCAAGGATATGACCCCCCAGCAGTTGATGGCCATCGCCGCCAACGAGAACCTCGACCCGGTTGCAGCGGCCAAATTCGCCGAGTCCTTCTCGGCAAGCATGAGCGTGGAGATGCAGACCAAATTCATGGAGGAGTTTAAAACCCTCTTCCAGGCCCGCAACGACGACAAAGACCGCGAGGTCGAGCGCATGGAGCGCATGAAGCGCGAGGAGGCCGACCGCATGGAGCGCATCCTGCAGGGCGTGATGCAGAACAACAGCGCCATGACCGGCCACCTGGTGCAGCACAAGGACCAGCAGCAGGGCGAATACCGCGAACGCCTCGAAACCCAGGAGCGCCGCATGGACCAGGGCCAGGATCGCGCCATGGACTACATCACTCGCCAGCCCGCACCCAAAGGCGCGACCAAAAAGTGCGCGGCATGCAGCGCCGTGATAGCCGTGGACGAAAAATTCTGCTCCTCCTGCGGGGAGCCATGCCAATAAACTCCGGGTGAACTATGGACCGCAAAGAGGGAACGATACGTATAAGGACGCTGGCCGCGGGGTCGAAATCTGACGGGAACTACGCCTACCTGACGTGCGGCGACCCCGTGGCGGAGTACCACCTCTACCGCCGTGAGACATATCCGGTCGACGACCCTTACCTGATGCAATTCGACGGCTGCGAGGTGGCTGTCGAAGGCACGGTGCAGGAGGGAGGCTGGATCGAGGTGGATAATATCACGCCGTTAAACGATTGTCGAACAGGGGATGACGATCCCGGAAACAGCATCGCCGAGCAATGAAGCAGTGCCCATCCTGTAATGCACAACACACACTTTCCGCCCGCTTCTGCATGGAATGCGGAACGCCGCTGCCGGACAATCCAGGTCCGGCAGCCGGTGGTTTCGAACCGATGGTAGGCAATGACGCCATGGTCGCCGGCGACGTCATTGGCCGCCAGGAGGTCATTACGGCGCAGAATATCAATATCGTCCATAATTACCGTCAACAGGACGCCCCCGTTGAGTATGTGCTCAAGGTCCGCACGGACGCCCCCTGCCGTATCCATATAGACGGCGAGTATAATTGCAATGCCGGGGAGGGGAAAACGGTGCGGTTGATCCTGCGGAAAGGCACATACATGCTGGAATTCATAAGCACCCAAACGCCCGAGGACAGGCACACCTGCGAATACAGGATCAGTGATCCCGAAGAATCGTTGGTACTCCCCCTGAAGGGTATATGGGAAAAAGAAAGGTTGATGCAGGAGCGGTATTATACGACCGAACCGGCCAAATTGACCGAAGACGAGTGGTCCGAGGCGCTGTCATTCTTCCGCAGCAGGGCGCAGAAAGGCGACCCCGTCGCCCGGTATAAGCTGGGCCTGTGCCATGGACATGGCTACTGCGGCGTGCAGAAAAATGAAACGGAGGCTGTAAGATATTACAGTATGGCCGCACAGCAGGGATACGCCTGTGCCCAGTACGCCCTCGGCGTATGCTATGCGTATGGCCGGGGAGTGGCGGCGGATTCGAAAGAGAGCGCGAAATGGTACCTCCAGGCGGCTGAAAACGGAAACATGGAAGCGCAGTGCGAGGTCGGGTGGAGTTATTATATAGGTTCGACGTATTTCCCGAAAGACAGGGATAAGGCCATCGAATGGCACAGTAAGGCCGCCGCGCAGGGATATGGAAAATCACAGGCCCACCTGGGAAGCATCTATTTTAGCGAGAAGAATTACAAAGAGGCGATCGGGTGGTTCCTGAAAGCCATTGAGCATGAGCCGGTTTCGGACTTCACATACACCGACCTGGGCCTTAGCTATATATATACGGGAAATAACAAAGAGGCCCAACGGTGGTTCGAGAGGGTGAAATCCCCGAGCTGGTATGTGAAAGGAAAGTTGGAAGACCTTAGGAAAAACAATAAATAAAGATCACTGCAACAACATGAAACAATGCCCCACATGTAACGCCAAACACGCCGCCGCCGCCCGCTTCTGCATGGAGTGCGGCACGCCGCTGCCCGATAAACCCGCCGCGCCCGCCGGCGACCACGGTATCACGATAGGGAGCGACGCGCTTGTCGCCGGTGACGTGATAGGCCGCAAAGAGGTCGTGACCGCGCAGAGCTATACGCAGAACGTATATTACCACGACAATAAATCCTCATCCCCGAGCGACTGCGTGCTTAAGGTTGTGCCCGACCTCTCGTGCAGGATATACGTCGACGGCGAATTCGTCCTCGACGCGCCGGAGGGTATGGTGACCAGGCTATCGTTGCGTCACGGCGAATACCTGATGCGCTTTGTCGGAATGGACGATCCGCAAGACGTATTCTCGTGCGAACGCATGGTCAGCAAGCCGGAGGAGCTGATGAAGGTGTCCCTGAGCGGCGTGCGCCGGCAACGGTCGCTGCAACGTTACGACACGGCTGTGCAGTCGGAGCTGAACCCCAGGGAGTTGGCCGAGGCTGTGGCCTACTACCTCAGCAGGGCCGGTGAGGGCTACCCCGTGGCGCAGTACAAACTGGGTGAGTGTTACGAGGAGGGCTGCGGCGTGCCCAAGAGCGACGACGATGCATTCAAGTGGTACCTCGCCGCGGCGGAGCAGGGGAATGTCTCTGCCCAGACTGCTGTCGGCAGGTATTATTATTTTGGGGACAGCGTGGAGGAGGATAGGACCGAGGCCGCGAAATGGTACCGTTTGGCGGCGGAGCAAGGGGATGTTGACGCGCAGTACATCCTTGGCGAGTGCTACAGCTCCGGCGACGGAGTGCCGAAAAGTGAATCCGAGGCGTTTAAATGGCACACGATGGCGGCGCTGCAGGGATGTAAAGAGGCCCAGAAAGCGGCCGGTGATTTCTATTACCGACATGATGATTATGCCAATGCGGTTGAGTGGTACCGCAAGTCGGCGGAGCAGGGATATGCCGATGCGCAGGACATTCTGGGTAACTGCTATTATTACGGCGACGGCGTGGAGCAGGATTACGCCCAAGCCGTAGAATGGTATCGTAAAGCGGCGGAGCAGGGATATGTTTGGGCGCAAAATACTCTCGGTAATTGCTCTTATTGTGGACATGGCGTACTTATGGACTATTTCGAGGCGGTCAAATGGTACCGCAAAGCCGCAGAACAGGGAAATGCCGAGGCGCAAAATAACCTCGGTAATTGTTATTATAATGGCCATGGAATAACGCAGGATTACGGCTGTGCGGCAAACTGGTACCGCAAAGCGGCAGATAAGGGTCATTCATGGGGACAACACAATCTGGCCCGTTGTTATTATGAGGGCAAAGGCGTGGCGCAGAATTATTCCGAGGCGGTCAAATGGTTCCGGAAAGCCGCCGCCCAGGGACTCGCCGATTCACAGGATTATCTGGGCGACTGCTATCGCTATGGCCGGGGAGTGGCGGAAGGTCACCTGCAGGCGGTG
>JAVBOL010000011.1:0-17966 GCA_031550615.1 Rikenellaceae bacterium
TTTCGCCCGGCGTATGGGACTGGGGCGAACTGAGGGCCGACAACTTCATCCCCCACCAGAAGGATGCGCTCGATCAGACCGAGCTTATCAACAACACGATCCAGACCGACAACCAGGCCGCTTCGTGGACCAACCTCTACCAGACTATCGCCCGCGCAAACGACGCGATCAAGTATATCCCCAAGATCGCCATGGCCCCCGCGACCAAGAACCAGTTGCTGGCCGAAGCGCACGCGTTGCGCGCCTGGGCATATTTCTACTGCGTGAGGGTGTGGGGTGACGTGCCCCTGTACACCGAGCCCGTGAAGAGCATCTCGCAGGGCATCTACCGTGAACGCACGGATAAGGATGTGATCCTCAATACGGTGATCCTTCCCGACCTCGAGCGCGCCTACTACCTGATCCAGAAGAAGTACGACAGCAAGAGCCTGATCGTCTACTCGCGCGTCAACGTGGCCACGGTACTCGCACTGATGATGGACGTCAACGCATGGATGCACAACTACCAGGCCGTGGTGAAGATCATGGAGGAGAAGGTCAGCGGCATGAGCAAAACCCAGTGGGGGCTCTCGGCGCTCACCGCGGCGACCTTCGCCGACGACTGGCGCGCCATCTTCTTCAAGCAGACCCAGGCCAACACCCCCATCGAGGTGTTCTTCAAGATCTCCTACGACCAGTTGGGTAACGGCGAAAGCCAGCAGATCAACTACTTCGCCAGCTCACAACCCCGCGTGTTCGTTTCGGATAAGGTCAAAAGCCAAGCGGTTTATAAGGAACTGGCCGCGGACAAGCGTTTCGGCGCCGCGCAATGGGAGGACATAGGCGGCGGGCTCTCGCAGCTCAAACGCAAATTCTGGGCTAACAACACGGTCTTTACCGGAACGGGCAAGATCTATTCCGACAACTCGATAGTGCTGTACCGCTATGCCGACCTGACGCTGCTTTACGCCGAGGCGCTCAACGAGATCGACCGCACGGCGGACGCGATAACCGAGCTTAACCGCACCCGCGTGCGCGCCGGCAACGCCGCCTACCGTGGCACGGACTTTACCGACAAGAAAGAGCTCCTCGACGCTATCCTCAACGAACGCCAGAGGGAATTCCTCGGCGAAGGAAAGCGCTGGTTCGACCTGGTGCGCACCAATAAGTGGAAAGAGGTGATGCAGCCCATCAACGGCATGGACCAGGATTGGCAGGTGTGGTTCCCGATCCACCGTGACCACCTGGTGCAGAACCGCAACCTGGTGCAGAACTACGGCTACTACGCCAACTAACCCGCAAACAAGAAACGACAATGAAAAAGTTAAAATATATACTGGCCGCCGTGGCCCTTAGTATGGGGCTTGCGGGTTGTATGGACCTGCAGGACAGCTACGACTATAAGCCGGCCAACATCGACAACCATATCTACATGAGCGCGATGGAGTTCATCGAGTCGCGCCAGGATATCTTCTCGCAGCTCAAGCGCGCTATCGTCCACTCGGAGATAGACCAGGCGATCTACACGCAGACCGCGCGCAACTACACCTACCTGCTGCTGACCAACTCGGCCTTCGCCGGCGCTTCGGGCATCCTGTCGAGCCACGGCGCGGCAAACGTCGAGGCGATGGATAAGGCCACGCTGCGCAATATCCTGCTCTACCACACCGTACAGGGATACTACCACGGCCTGGGCACGCTGAGTTTCGACGCGGTGAACGTGATAACGCTTTGGGATTCGCCCCAGGCGATCATGACGCTCAAGCTCAATAACCGTGTGTCCATCGAGCAGTATTCGCGCCTTGTGGTCAACGATATGGCCGGTACGAGCGCCCCGGTGACCGCCACGGTGAGCAATATCCTGGCCACGAATGGGGCGATACACGTCCTGGACAAAGAAGCAATCTATAAACCCTAACGACCATGCGACAAATATTCCGTAAAACGATAATGGCCGCCCTGCCGCTGGTAGCGGCGCTGTGTGTGGCCTCGTGCGGCGAAGACGAAAAGGTCAAGGCGGTCGACACCCCCGAGATACTCTTCGTACACTCGCCCCTGGCTATCGACCTCAACCTCTCGTCCAACCCCGCCGTGATCTCGGTGGTCAACTCCGAAACCGGCCTGAGCCGCGTTGAAACCTATATCATCAAGAGCGGCGGCGTCGAGGAGCCATTCGAGGAACCCGTGACTAATTTCTTCAATCCCTCCAGCCATTCGATCTCCTACAGCCCGGTCTACACCGAGGATATGCAGGGATTTAAGGTGGTCGCCATCGACCGCGCGGGACAGAAGGTGTCATCCGTGCTTCCGTTTGCCATCACCGCGCTGCGCAACCCGCCCGTGGTGCAGTTCAACGGAGGGATCGAAACGATCCCCTACACCGAAGGCATGGCCATGCCTTCACTGGTGATAACCATCACCAGTGAAGAAGACCTTAACTATCTAACCCTGCGCGAGGTGGTGAACCGCGCCGAAGGCATAATCAAGATCAGCGGCGCCGATACGCTGTTCTTTGCCCCGGGCACGCGCAGTCACACCTTCGATTTCGCTGACGACGCTTTCCAATTCAAGCTTAAGACCACCGCCCTGAAGGCGGCGGTAGGCGCTGGCCCGGCGAGCAACGTCAAGGTCAAGGTCGCCACGCTTTACGTCGACTTCACCTATATTCCCGCCCCTGTGGTCGTCTACGACCAGGCGGATCCGGTTTCGGTCAACGAATTCGCGACCCTCAACCTGAGCGGCACGATAACATCCCAGGGCGGCCTTACCGGCGTGAAATACTACACCCGCGACACCGGCGGCAACGACACCGAAATGGCGGGTACGGCAGAAACGTTCTCGCCCTCTAAGGCCAGCCACACTTTCTCGGTAACCTATACCAACGCCGCTGTCAACGTGGACGCCATCGTAATAAAGGCCACTGACGCGCTGGGCAAAACCACCACCCACGTGAAGGATATCACCGTGGTGGAGCTCGCACCGCCTCCCGCGACCTCATACACCATGACAGCTGCCGCCAACAAGTTCTATCCGTGCAACACCAACGGCGTGCCTTACCTGAGCTTCAACGGTGTGGCGAAGGATTCTTCCATACCGCTCACAGGCACGATAACCACCGAAGCCACGCTGACCTCAGTTACCGTTACGACCGTCAACATGGCGGGAACAGCCACGCCCGAGAGCCTGACGGTGGACGCTTCGAACAACACCTCCTTTACGCTCAATAAGACCATACCGGCGGCTGAGAACCTCGCCAGGATCGTGGTCAAGGCGACGGACGTCAACGGCAAGGTAACAGCCGACACGATCAACGTCTACGTGGGCTTCAAGTTCTATAACCTGCTGGCTTCGGGCAACGGTGCGGACAACAGCTACAACACGCCCTGTACGTGCTTCTTCTCGGCGCAACTGGGTAATGTTTACGGCTACACGGCCGAAACCAAAGCCAACGCCGATAAGATGAACGTGGCATTCGCCACATGGTCGAGCAACACCCAGATGAACATCGCCTCGATCACATGCTCCGACCTGGGGACGAAGATGAACCACCCGACCTACGGGCGCGGCACGTGGAGCGATCCGGTCGCGGTGCCTGTCTTCCTGAAGACCGCGAGCGCGGCCATCAAGCGCAGCACTTTCGACCAGGCTACGATCACCACGATCAAGGCCGAAACTGCCCCGACCGGCGTCGGCAGCCGTACGCCGATCACCGGCACAGCGCTGAGCGATCCGCTCGACATAGCGATCATTTACGTGACCAAGATAGAGGGCGTCGACAAGCGCGTGGTGCTCTGTTACGATAAATTCGGCGAACAGAAAGCCAATGCCTCGGCCTCGACATTCTGGATCAAAGTGAAAGTCGAAATTTAACACATTCCCCTTTAAGGCATTTCCCGCCGCCATAACGAAAATGGCGGCGGGGCAGCCTGTAAATTTTCTGACGATGAAACGACTCAACAAAGACCTGCTCGAGATACAGATCTACCCCTCGCGGCCCGAGATGGGCACCGCGGCTGCGGCCCAGGCCGTGGAGTATATCCGCCAGCAGCTGACGGTCAAACCAACGCTTAACATAGTCTTCGCCGCCGCCCCCTCGCAGAACGAATTCCTCGCCGCCATGGCCGCCGCCGACATCGACTGGGGGCGCATCAACGCCTTCCATATGGACGAATATATAGGCCTTGGCCCCGACGCCCCGCAGGGCTTCGGTAATTTCCTGCGCCTGGCGATATTCGACCGCGTGCCATTTAAAGAGGTGTTCTACCTGGCGGGGAAAGATTGTGGCGAGTATGCCCGGTTGCTCGAAAATTACCCGACCGACATCGTTTTCATGGGTATAGGCGAGAACGGGCATATAGCATTCAACGACCCCCATGTGGCGTTTTTCGACGACCCGGCACGCGTCAAGCCCGTCGAGTTGGATGAGAAGTGTCGTCGCCAGCAGGTCAACGACGGGTGTTTCGCCGCTCTGGACGATGTGCCCACGCATGCCGTGACGCTCACTATTCCCGCGCTTATGGCCGCCCCGCGCATCTTCTGCATCGTTCCCGCGCCGACCAAGGCCGAGGCCGTACGCAATACCATCGAAGGTCCAGTCGCAGAGGCGTGTCCCGCCTCCGTGCTACGCCGCCACCGCTCCGCCACACTTTACCTGGATGCCGACAGCTCGGCGCTGCTTACCCTGTAATCCACTCCTTTAGCCATGAACATTATCAAAAATATCATAGGTTGCACCCTGCTTGCCGCCCTGGCGACCGGGGTGTGGGGGTGTCGCCCCCCTAAGGCCAACTCTTACGACATAGTGCCGCTGCCCGCGCACATGGTCCCCGCCGAAGGCTGTTTCACCCTGCGCGGCGGCCAGGTTATCTCGGTGCCGGCGGGCGACGCCCAGGCCATGAAGATCGCCGGGAATTTCGCAGCCGACGTGCACCGCGTTTCGGGACGCAAGTTGATAGTCGCCGAGTCCGCCGCCGTACCGGACATCACCTTCGAACGCGCCGCTGGCATGGGTGCGGAGGGTTACACGCTCGACGTCACACCCACGGGGATCGCCGTCAGGGCGACCGAACCGGCGGGGCTGTTCTATGGCATCAAGACGCTCATGCAGTTGCTGCCGCCCGAGATCGAATCGCGGTCCAGGACGTGCTGCGTGCGCTGGAGGGTGCCGTGCGTGCATATCGAGGACTCGCCGCGTTTCGACTACCGCGGCATGATGCTCGACGTGGGGCGGTATTTCATGCCCAAGGAGTATGTGAAGGAGTTTATCGACCGCATAGCCTCGCAGAAGATCAACCGCTTCCACTTCCACCTGACCGAGGACCAGGGCTGGCGCATCGAGATCAAGGGCTGGCCGCGCCTGACCGAATTCGGCGCCGTGCGTCCATCGACCATGGTGGGCTATAAGCACTACCACTCCCCGGTGCTCTACGATTCGGTGCCACACAGCGGATATTTCACCCAGGACGACATACGCGAGATCGTGGCCTATGCCGCAGACCGCTATGTGATGGTCATCCCCGAGATCGAGATCCCCGGCCACAGCTCGGCTGCCGTGGCCGCCTATCCCGAACTTTCGTGCGGTGTGGCGGACAGCTACGAGGTGGTGCGTGAATTCGGCGTGTTCGAAAATGTATATTGCCCCAACGAACGGACCTTCCGCTTCCTTGAGGACGTCATTGCGCAGGTCGCGGGCCTTTTCCCCTCGCCGTACATCCACGTCGGGGGCGACGAGTGCCCCAAGGTGGCGTGGAAAAAGTGCGCACACTGCCAATCGCTGATCCGCGAGCACGGCCTGAAGGACGAATCGGGCCTGCAAAGCTGGTTCATACGCCGCGTGGGTAAGATCGTACAGGCGCACGGCAAGCAGCTCATCGGCTGGGACGAGATACTGGAGGGCGGCGATTTGGCAGACAACGCCGTGGTTATGTCGTGGCGCGGCGAGAAAGGCGGCATCGAGGCCGCCGCATCGGGCCATAGCGTTATCATGGTGCCCAACGCCGACACCTACCTCAACTATTACCAGGAGGACCCCGAGTACGCCCGCATGGGCTCTGGCAGCTTCCTTAACCTCGAGCGCGTCTATCGCTACGAACCGATCCCGGCCAAACTGCCCGCCGACCAGCATAAGTATGTGCTCGGCACCGAAGCCACGCTCTGGACGCCTTATATGAAAACCCCCGAGGCGGTCGATTACTATATGTACCCCCGGTTCTGGGCTATCGCCGAGGTGGCGTGGAGCGGCGCCGAACGCGACTACCAGGGCTTCCTCAAGCGCCTCGAAAGCCAATACGACCGCCTTGCCGCCCGCGGCGTCACCGAGGCGTGCCGCAACTACTTCGACGCCTATATCGAAGGGCGCTGGAACGCCGATTCCGCCCGCTTCGAAGTTTCTCTGGTGGGGATGCTGCCGCGCGGCGAGATACGCTACACGCTCGACGGGAGCGACCCATCGAAAAGATCCGCACTCTACACCGGTCCCGTGCCCCTGGGCGGCGATGCGCATATAAAAGCCGCTGTTTTCGACGGCGGTAAAATGGCCGGGAAGGTGACCCAAAAGAATTTCTGGGTCAATAAGGCGACCGGCTGCAAGACGTGGGCCAACGTTGGATACCGTTTCAGGCCCGACAATCCGGGCGCGGGCGACCTGACGCGCTACAACTTCTGCGGGCTGACCAACGGCATACGCGGCTATGTCAAACACGTGCATCCATGGGTGGCATTTCAGCCCGCAGAGCAGACCCTTATCACGGTCGATCTGGGTAAGTCACAGGAGGTTAGCCATGTGCGTTTCGGCGTGCTGAACGGCTACGGACAGGAGGCGGTGGCCCCAGTCGGCGCAGCCATTGAAATATCGGCGGATACCCTTAACTTTACCCGCGTCGCCGCCCGCGATTTCAAATACGTGATCGAGAATAAGTGGCAGATTTTTAACCACGAGTTCGAGTTTACGCCGGTCCGGGCGCGTTACGTGCGCCTGAGCCTGACCAATGGGCACATGCCCGGCGGACTGGGCAACTACCCGATCCCCGCCGAGCGGCAGGACCGCAACGGAATGGTGTTTATGGACGAAATAGAGATAATGTAGCCATGAAAAAGTTTTTTGCAGCAGCCTTTTTTGCAGCGATGTGTGCCTCGGCGCAGGGTTTCACGCCCGAGACCGAGAAACTCGCCGGGATGACCCCCGTTATGGCCGAGCGTGCCGCCGCATTCCGCGAGGCCGTGCAGTCGGGCACCTACCGCAGCGCCGCCTACGTCTACACCAAACGCTCGATAGCCGACTATGCCAAAGACCCGCTCAAGTTGGCCGCGAGGTTGGCCGTACTCGGTTTTTCGGACGTCTACCTGGGTTGCGAAACCGCCCTGGGCGGCGAGGATGACCGCCAGATCCGATGGCAGAAGGCATTCATGGAGGCCGCCCACCAGAACGGCATTAAGGTGCACGCCCTGCGCCTTAGCAGCGGTAAACTGCTGGTCGGCAACGAAAAGCTCTATGAGGACTGCCGGTCTGTGGTCGACTACAACTACTCGGTCAAGAAATCGCAGCGCTTCGACGGCATATCCGCCGACCTCGAACCGCACATATTCAAGGCCGGGTTTGTCGACCGTCCCAAAGAGCTCAAATGGGCCTGGGGCAACGATAACTACGGCCCCGGAGGGGACAACGACCAGATGCTGGAGCGCTCGGTCGAGGTGATGAAACTCGCCAAGAAAGAGATCGCGCCCCTGCAGCTCAGCCAGGCCATGGGATTCTTCGTACAGCCACGCGTCAACAGCGGTTTGCTCATCCACGGCGGGGCGGGCGAGTTCCTGAAATACTGTGATTTCCTGGTGGTCATGGCCTATAACTGGCGTGCCGAGCGCGTCTGGGAGATGGCGCGTCCGCTGATCGAAGATGCCGGCGGGAAACCGGCCTCGGTGAGCGTCTGCGTCAAGACCAGCCAGGGCACGGTGGGCGACGAAGGTCCGGTGACCTCGCTGCAACCCCACGGGTGGGATAATTTTATCGAGGCGATGAAATTCCTGACCGCCAAGGGTTCTGAATACAAGAGCTTCCGCGGCGTGGATATTTTCGAATTCCAGGGAATGGAGATGATGTGGGAGGACAAGGTGCCCGCGGCAGAACCCAAATAACCATGGCAAAACCAGGGATAATCTGCCTGTTGGCCTTCGTGCTGCTTGCCGGCTGCGGCGGGGGAGGGGAAACCCCCGATCCCACCGAGATCGATATACCGGGCCGCATAACCGACGCCGACGCGTTACTGAAAACGGCTGGCGGCACGACCGATAACATGGTGCAGAAAGCCGTCGCCTTCCGCACCCGCACCGGTGTGGGTAACGACATCAAAGCCGCCGTAACAGGCGGCAAGTACGCAGGGGTCTATATCTATGACAGCAAGTCAGTCAAAAAATATAAATCCGAGCCCCTGAAACTCGCCGCGAGGCTTGCCTTGCTGGGGTTCACTGACGTTTACCTGAGCACGACCAACAACGCCCTTAACGGCACGGACGCCACCGCCCTCGCATGGCTGCGCCAATTCAACCAGAAAATGAACGACTACGGCATACGCGTGCACGCCCTGCGGTTGAGCAACACCTCGGCGTATGTTGCCGCCACGTCGGTCTATAATGACGCGGATGCGATCAAGGCTTACAACGCCTCGGCCATCGTCCCGGCGCAGAGATTCTACGGCGCATCGGCGGACTACGAGCCCCACGTGCTCAAGCAGGGCGGCGCCGACACCCCCGCCGGTCTGACCGATCACTGGAACAGCGACACGGGCTACACCGTCGGCGGTGCGAATGACAAACTGCTCAAAAAGACGATGGAGATACTCTCCCTGGCGCAGTCCGAGCTCGATCCGCTGCCCTTGAGCGAGGCCATTTCGCATGCCTACCAGCCTAAGGTCAACGAAGGTAGGCTGCAATGGGGGAGTGCCGCGCAATTCCTCATCCCGTGCGACCACATACTGGTGATGTGCTACAACAACAAAAAAGATAATATCTGGAGCCGCGTCAGCCCTGTGGTGGCGGCAACCTCCAAGGCGCATAGCGTGGCGCTGTGCGTCAAGACGAGCGTCAACACCTACGGCGACGAGGGGCAGCTGGCCACCTCGCTGCAACCCGAGGGATGGGCCTACCTTCTCTCGTCGCTCGAGTATTTCGCAACCAAAGGCGTAAATTCGACACCCTATAAAGGGGTGTGTTTCTTTGAGTTCGAGGGATTGGAGCAGATGTGGGAATGGACAACCGATAAAGGTAATTAGATGAAAAAACTGTTTTACATACTTGCGGCGCTGACGCTCCTGGGCGCGCACGCTGGCGGCGCAGAGCGCTATAACCTGATCCCGATGCCCGCCTCGCTGACCGCCCGCGAGGGCAGTTTCACCCTGCGCGAAGGCATGGCGATGAGCCTACCCGCGGGCGATGGCTATGTCCGCGGCGCCGAAATCCTGTTAGAGGAGATAAAGACCGCCGGGGGCCCTGCGATAAAAGTGACGACGAAAGGGCGCAACGCCGCGATCACCGTCTTTGCGGATGCCGCCATCGCCCCGGAGGGCTACTCGCTTAAGGTCGATCGCCGGGGCGTGAGCATCACGTGCAGCACCCCGCAGGGCATGTTCTACGCCCTTGCCACGCTGCGCCAGCTATTGCCCGCGCAAGTCTACGGAGGGTCCGGCTCCGGGCCCTGGAGCATTCCGTGCGTTGAGATCACCGACGCGCCGCGTTTCGGATACCGCGGCGCGCACCTGGACTGTTGCCGCCATTTCATGTCGGTTGATTTCGTTTGCCGCTACATAGATCTGATGTCGCGCTATAAGCTCAACCGCTTCCACTGGCACCTGACCGACGACCAGGGCTGGCGCATCGAGATCAAAAAATACCCGCTGCTGACCTCCGTGGGATCGGTGCGTCCGCAGACGCTTATAGGCCACAAACGCAACCTTCCCCACACTTTCGACGGCGTGCCCCACGGCGGATATTACACGCGCGAGGACGTGCGCCGGGTGGTCGATTACGCCGCCGCGCGGGGTGTGATGGTCATCCCCGAGATCGAGATGCCCGGGCACGCCACGGCAGCCGTCGCCGCATACCCTTTCCTGGCGTGCGGACTGAAGGAAAAATACGAGGTTGCATGCTCTTGGGGCGTGTTCGAAGACGGTTTCTGCCCGAAGCAGACGACCTTCACGTTTCTTGAGGATGTGCTGCGCGAGGTGGCCGAAATGTTCCCCGCGCCCTATATCCACATCGGCGGCGACGAGTGTCCCAAAGTGGCGTGGAAACAGTGCCCCCATTGCCAGTCCCTGATAAGGGAAAAAGGGCTGAATGGCGAAGCCGGTCTGCAAAGCTATTTCATGCACCATATGGATAATTTCGTCAACTCGCTGGGACGCACGGCGATAGGGTGGGATGAAATCCTCGAAGGCGGCATATCGCCCAATGCGGTGGTCATGTCGTGGAGAGGCTACGAGGGCGGCATCGAAGCTGCCCGCCTGAACCACAGCGTTATCATGGCACCGCATAAGCAATGCTACCTGGACTACTACCAGGAGCCCCGCGCCACTGCGCCACTCGCCCAGGGCGGCAACCTGCCCCTGGACAGCGTCTATATGCTCGAACCGGTACCGCCCATGCTGACCGCCGATCAGGCGAAATATATAATGGGCGTACAGGCCAACTGCTGGGTCGAGTACTTGCCCACACCCTCGCACGTGGAATATATGGTCTTCCCGCGCCTGGGCGCATTGGCCGAAGTGGCGTGGACCCCCGCCGACCGCAAGGACAGGGACTCCTTCCACCGTCGCCTGGAAACCGAATTCGACCGTTTCGAAAGAATGGGAGTGCGTGCATGTCAGTATGAAAGAAAAAATCGTTAATTTCGTGGGCCGGCCTTGAAAACGCCCTGGCCGGTGATGGACCGATTGCTTAAGAACATAGCATACACCTTGTTGGCCTTGCTCGCCGTCGGCCCGTGCGCCGGGGCGGGCAGGGTCACCTATTTTGAGTCGCTGACCTCGAAGGACGGCCTCTCGCAGATGAGTATCCTCGATATAACGCAGGACAGGCAGGGTTACATGTGGTTCGCCACACGCGACGGCCTTAACCGCTACGACGGCCACGGCTTCGACGTGCTGCGCCACGATCAGCAGGACAGCCTTTCGCTCACGCACAACTATGTGCTCTGCATGGCCGAGGACGCCGGGGGCTACCTGTGGGTCGGCACGCTATCGGGGCTTAACCGCTACGACCCCGCCACGCAGACCTTCCGTCGCTACTACCACGATCCGCTCGACCAAAATAGCCTTAGCAATAACCATATACGCAGGATATGCGTGGCAGCCTCGGGGCAGATATGGATAGGTACGGCGGGAGGGCTGAACCTGCTCGACCCCTCGACCGGGACCTTTACGCGCTATATGTGCGGCGGGGATATCCCCGACAAACGCATCAACGCACTCGTGGAGACCGGGGGACGGCTGCTGGTGGGCACCGACCATAATCTGTACGTATTCGATCCCCGTACGGGACGCGCTGTGCGCCATCTCCTGACTGCTGAGCGCGAAATGTCGGTCAAGTGCCTTTTCTGCCACTCGTCGGGATCGGTCTGGGCGGGAACTTTCGAGGACGGGCTCTTCGAACTCGACGGGCTGACCGGCGTGCGCCGACGCTGGACGCACCGCGAGGGCGATCCCGCCGCGCTGAGCAACAATTCGGTCAGGGCGCTGGCCGAAGATCCCGACGGGCACATGCTCGCGGCCACTTTCAACGGTATAAATATCCTCGACCGCACTACGGGGCGCACCGAATCCTTCCGCCAGGAACCCGGCCAGAACAACGGTATCACACACTTTTCATTCCACTCGATCTACTGTGACCGCGCTGGCACCGTCTGGACGGGCAGCTGGGCGGGCGGGATCAACTACTGTAACTACTACCGCAACAGCTATATGGAGTACCATATCCCCGCGGACGGCACCAAAAAGTTACAGGGTATCGTGGGCGCTATGGTCGAGGACCGCGAACATGGCGGAATATGGATCGCGATGGAGGGCGGGGGACTGCTCTTTTATGACTCCTCGCGCGAGAGTTACACCCACTATCCCGTGGGGCGCAGCTCTAACGACGACATACGCAGCAATATCGTAAACAGCCTCTATAAACAGGGACATGACCTCTGGGCGGGCACGAATAACGGACTGCTCTGCCGCTTCGACACCCGCACGCGCCGCATCGTGCAGTCCATCCCGCTGCCCGACTCGCCCTCTATCGTCACAATAACGGGCGACGGCCATGGCAACCTGCTGATCGGACTGCAATCGCAGCGCGGACTGGTCAGGGTCACCCCGTCGGGCAAGATCACCGACACATTCATGGACCGCGACGGAGGACAGTTGGAACTCAATAATATATGCTCGATCATCCGCGAGGGCGGCGACACCTTCCTTTTGGGAAGCAACTCGCTGGGGCTCTACCGTTACGATATATCCACGGGCGAATACACCTTCCATGAATTGGGGACGGTGGATGCCGCGCCCGGCGCTCATCCGGTGAGCGTCAACCTGCTCTACCGTGACAGCCGGGGACTGCTGTGGGTCGCCACGCCGCAGCAGGGGCTTTTCTGTCTCGACGGGCAGTACCGCACCATGCGTCAATATACCATTGCTGACGGGCTAAGCAGCAACACCGTTTGCGGCATAGTCGAGGATGCCGCGGGCAATATCTGGTTTTCGGTCTACTCTGCCGTCTACCGCATCAGCCGCGAGGACGGCACGCTGAAATGTTTCCGTGGTTTCCGACTGAGCGAATTCGGGCTGCGCTCGTGCTACTCGACCGGCGAGAGGCTCTTTTTCGGCGGCAACATGGGTTTCGTGGCTTTCGAACCGGGCAGAGTGACCCCGGACAGTGACCCTCCCCCGGTGGTTATCAAGGGTTTTTCGATAAACAACGTCCCTGTCAGGCTGCGCGAACACGATTACCTGCACCGGACCACCCGTCTGCGCTATGACCAGACCGGAATAACGATCGACTACCGCGCCCTGGATTACATACACCCCGAGCAGGTCGCATACGCCTATAAACTCGACGGCTTCGACCAGGAATGGAACCATTTTTCCGACCGCCTGAGCGCCCACTACACCAACCTGCCCGCCGGGGAGTACACTTTCCGCGTAAGGGCGGCCAATGCCGACGGGGTGTGGAATCCCGGCGAGGCGACGCTCTCGCTCAAGGTGCTGCCCCCGCCCTGGAAGAGCTGGTGGGCTTACTCGCTCTATATGCTGGCCTTCGCCGCGGCGGTGGGGGCTTACATGCGCTATCTGAGGATCCGCATGCGCCTGACGTCGGATATCGAGTTGAAGCAGATCGAAAAGCAGAACGCCGAAAAACTGCACGAAGACCGCATAAACCTCTTCACCAACTTCTCGCACGAGCTTCGCACGCCACTCACGCTGATCCTCGCCCCGCTGGAAGAGCTCGAAAAGCGTACCGACCTGCCCGCGGGGGTGCACTCCTCGCTCGATATGATACAGCGCAACGCCCGCCGCTTGCTGCTGCTCGTCAACCAGCTTATGGATTTCCGCAAGCGCGAGGCCGGGAGCATGAAGGTGGCCGTGGCGGGAGGCGATTTCCCCCTGTTCATCCACGAGATACTGCTGGCTTTCTCGCAACTCGCCCGCACGCGCCGCATCGAACTCTCGTACAGCGACAAGGATTCGGGCATAGAGGTGTGGTACGACCGCGACCTTATGGAAAAGGTGATGTTCAACCTGCTCTCGAACGCGTTTAAGAATACGCCGGACGGCGGACGCATCACCCTGGCAGCCGAAACTATCGAACACGACGGCAATTGGATAAGGGTGGAGGTGAGCGACACCGGTCGCGGCATACCGCAGGATAAACTCTCCGAGATATTCAATCCTTTCTACCAGATAAAGGATGGCCGCGGAGAAGGGGCGGGAGGTACCGGTATCGGCCTTAACCTGACCCAGGGTATCATAGAGCTGCACCACGGGCGCATCTGGGCCGAGAGCACCGAGGGCCAGGGCGCGCGTTTTATCTTCGAGCTGCCGCTCGGCAACGGCCATTTCAGCCGCGAGGAGATCATCGGCGATTACCGCAGCAGCGAGGATATATCACGCTATATCTCCTACGTCGACCTCCCGGCGGATGCAGATGCGCAGATCGTGCAGCCTGCAAAAAAACAGTATACCGTATTGGTGGCCGAGGACAACCCCGAGGTGAGGGGATACATCGCCGCATGCCTGGCCGCGACCTACAACGTGATCGAGGCTGCGGACGGCGAACGCGCCTTCATGCGCTGCGTCGAGGCGATGCCAGACCTTGTGGTCAGCGACGTGATGATGCCGGTTGTAGACGGCATCGAGTTGTGCCGCCGCCTGAAAGCCGACCTGCGCACGGGGCATATCCCGGTGGTGCTGCTCACCGCCCGCGTGACCATAATGCAGATCGAGGAGGGGTTGCGCATCGGGGCGGACGACTACATCACCAAGCCGTTCAATATAGGGCTGTTGCAGGTGCGTGTGGCCAACCTGATCGCTTCGCGCGCCCGTCTGCGCTCACTCTACGGCAAGAGCCTGGTGGCTGTGCCCGAGGAAGGGCTCACCTCTGCCGACGACCGTTTCCTGCAAAAACTATACGCGGTAATGGAGCAAAACCTCTCTGACCCCGAGTTCAACATCGCCCGTTTCTGCCGCGAGATAGGCATGAGCAAAACCAACCTCAACCTGAAGATAAAGGCGCTCACGAACCTCTCAGCCGGCGAATTCACGCGCACGATGCGCCTGAAAGCCGCCGCAGCGATGCTGCGCGGGGGCGAGGTGCCCATTTCGGAGATCGCCGTCCTGGTCGGCTTCAACAGCCACGCCTATTTCACGAGCAGCTTCAAGGCGTTATACGGTCTGCCCCCGCTCGAATGGGCGCGGATCAATAAGGAATAAAAAGAAGGCGGCCTTTGCGGGCCGCCTTACTTGTCTGTATGGTCAACGACTACTTAACGGTAGCCATGTGCTGGATCAGCTCGACAACCTTGTTCGAGTAGCCCCATTCGTTGTCATACCACGAAACGACCTTCACGAAGTTGCCGTTCAGGGAGATACCTGCTTTGGCGTCGAATATCGAGGTGCGTGCGTCGCCGATGAAGTCGCTCGAAACGACTTCGTCTTCGGTGTAGCCGAGGATGCCTTTGAGCTCACCTTGCGAAGCGGCCTTCATGGCTGCGCAGATCTCTTCGTACGAAGCGGCCTTTTCGAGGCGGCAGGTCAGGTCTACCACCGAAACGTCGAGGGTGGGAACGCGGAATGCCATGCCGGTCAGTTTGCCTTTCAGGGCGGGGATCACCACGCCTACGGCTTTGGCTGCGCCGGTCGAAGAGGGGATGATGTTGCCGGCAGCGGCGCGACCGCCCCTCCAGTCCTTGGCCGAGGGACCGTCAACGGTCTTCTGGGTTGCGGTGGTGGCGTGTACGGTGGTCATCAGGCCTTCTACCATGCCGAATTTGTCATTGAGCACTTTGGCGATGGGGGCCAGGCAGTTGGTGGTGCACGATGCGTTCGAAACGATAGCCTCGCCTTTGTAGGTGTTGGTGTTAACGCCCATTACGAACATCGGGGTGTCGTCCTTAGAGGGAGCCGACATAACCACGCGCTTGGCACCTGCTTCGATGTGCTTGGCAGCGGTTTCCTTGGTGAGGAACAGGCCGGTCGACTCGACTACGTACTCGGCGCCCACTTCGTTCCATTTGAGCATTGCGGGATCTTTCTCAGCCGTTACGCGGATCGATTTGCCGTTTACCACCAGGTTGCCGTCCTTGACGTCGATGGTGCCTTTGAACTGGCCGTGGATCGTGTCGTAGCGCAGCATGTAAGCCATGTAGTCTACGGTGATCAGGTCGTTGATGCCCACCACTTCCACTGCGGGGTTGTTGACTGCGGCGCGGAAAACCAGGCGGCCGATGCGGCCGAAGCCGTTGATACCAATTTTGATTGCCATGATTGAAATTATTTAAGGTTTATAAGTCTTATCCTTTTTTACCGCTACAAAAGTATATATAATAAATATCAAAGTCAATAGTATTATTAAAATTTTTTACTAACACTCGGATATTATCGTATGATGCGGTCCGGGAGGATCGCTGCCCCCACTATTTAATAAAGTCCTCCAACTCTTCGCACAGTTGCTGTGTTGGCAGCCCCATGACGTTGTAGAACGACCCCTCGATGGCCTCGATACCGACATATCCGATCCACTCCTGGATGGCGTATGACCCGGCCTTGTCCATCGGGGAGAAGTTTGCGACGTAATATTCGATCTGCTCTTTGGTGAGCGTCCCGAATTTCACCACGGCGCTGCACGAAAATGTGCGGCGGTGCGCTGTATCGCGCAGCACCACGCCCGTGACCACGGTGTGCTTTTTGCCTTGCAGACGGCGCAGCATGCGCGCGGCGTCCTGTCCGTCGTCGGGCTTGCCGAGTATCTGTCCGTCGAGTATGACCACCGTGTCGGCGGTGATAAGTATGTCCTGTGGCTCCAGGGGCAGGGGGTATCCGTCCGATTTGAGCCCGGCCAGGTAGGCGGGCACTTCCGTCGCGGGCATCGAGGCGGGATATACCTCGTCCACGCCGAATTTATCCGCCACGGTGAATGTGAGCCCGCATCCGCGCATCAGTTCGCTGCGGCGCGGCGAACCGCTGGCAAGGATCAGGCGCCGGCCATTTAATTTCTCATTTAAAAGCATATAGCACTACTTTATATCCATATTTATCAGCTCACGGCCTTCGAGGCGTGCTGTGATGCGGTCGCCTTTGGCCAGCGGGCCCACGCCAACGGGCGTGCCGGTGAAGATCAGGTCGCCTATGCGCAGGGTCACGAACTGCGACACGTGCGCGATGATGCGGTCGATGGAGAATATCATCTTCGAGGTGTCGCCCCTCTGGCGCATCTGGCCGTTGAGCTCCATCTCGAAATGCAGTTTGTCCGCCTGGCCGCCCAACTCGTCCAGTTTTATGAACTCGCTTGAAACGGCGGCTGAATTATCGAACCCCTTGCATATCTCCCAAGGCAGTCCCTCGGCGATGCAGCGGCGCTGCAGGTCGCGTGCGGTGAAGTCTATGCCCAGGCCCACCTCGTCGTAGCAGCGGCGGGCGAATCTCTCCTCGATGGCCTTCGCCGTGCGGCAGATGCGCACCACCAGCTCCGTTTCGTAGTGCAGCTCGTGGCTGAAGGAAGGGAGGTAGAACGGGCGGTTGTTGCGCAGCAGCGCCGTATCGGGTTTAATGAAGAAGATAGGGGAGGTTTCGACCTTTCCCCCGTCATTGAGCTCTTTGATGTGGGCTTCGTAGTTGCGCCCTATGCATATTATCTTCATATTAAGGTGAATCCAGGATAAAGATTTACTTATGTCGTTGCCAATGTCGCCGCTGAAGCGTAAATCCTTATCCTGGATTCGCCTTAACGGCATTTTTTAAGCCGTTTCGTATTGACACCCCCACCCAAACCCTCCCCCCTCTTCGGGGAGGGCTTTGCAAGCGACCTTGCAGATCGCTTGCGGAAAGAGGTTTTTAGTTTTGCATTTGCAAAACTAACTTTATTTATCGAATAGATCGGGACGCAGCCTTTCGGTGCGCTCCTCGGACTGTTGCATCTGCCATTTCGAGATCTCCGCGGCATTGCCCGAGAGCAGCACGTCGGGCACTTTCCAGCCGTTGAACTCCGCAGGGCGGGTGTAGACCGGGGGGGCAAGCAGGTTATCCTGGAAGCAGTCGGTCAGCGCCGACGCCTCGTCGCCTATCGCCCCGGGCAACAGGCGCACCACGCTGTCGGTTATGATGGCCGCCGCCAACTCGCCGCCCGTGAGCACGTAATCGCCCACCGAGATCTCGCGCGTGATAAGGTGCTCGCGGATACGGTAGTCCACGCCCTTGTAGTGGCCGCACAGGATTATGATATTGCCCAGCAGCGATAGCCGGTTGGCC
>JAVBOL010000019.1:0-40464 GCA_031550615.1 Rikenellaceae bacterium
ACGCTGATGCTGACCATGACCCAGATACTCGAATACCAGAAGGAATATTTCGAAACGGGCGACCAAAGCCGTCTGCGACCGATGATACTCAAAGATATAGCCGATCGCACCGGCCTGGACGTATCGACCATTTCGAGGGTCGTGAACAGCAAATACATCCAGACCCACTTCGGCATCCTTCCCCTAAAATCGCTCTTTTCCGAGGCCATGCAGACCGACAGCGGGGAGGAGGTTTCATCCTACGAGATCAAAAATATCCTGATGGAGAGCATCAGGGACGAGGATAAAAGAAAGCCCCTTACGGACGAGACGCTAATGGAGATACTCAACGGAAAAGGCTACCACATAGCACGGCGCACCGTAGCCAAATACCGCGAGATGCTGGGCATCCCGGTGGCGCGGTTACGCAAGGAATTTTAGTGAAAAACAGGTAAAAAGCGGCGGATCAGGTATCGATCCGCCGCTTTTTTCACTCAAAATAGGTATTTTCGGTCCCGATTTACGCCCATATCTTTGCAGCACGAATTTAAAAACTAAGATGAAGACGAAAGCATTTTTACCATTTCTTGTTATCGCGCTTGCGGCGGCAAACGCCACCACTGCGCAGGAAACCGCAAAAGAAAATCCCTTTACCTTCGGGGCGAGCTATACGGGCGACGTTATAAACAACCTGAGCGGCGGGATCAAAACCGGCTCGGCATACCTCGGCATGGCAACCATGGCTCTCGGGCTGGACACGCACAAGGCAGGGCTGTGGAAAGGCGGCGAATTTTTCGTATTCGGCGCCAACACCCACGGCGACACCCCATCCGCCACATTGATAGGCGACCTGCAAACCGCGTCCAACATCGAGGCGGGTAACCACACTTACCTGCAAGAGGTGTGGTATAAGCATAAAATAGGACGTTTCGAGATAACCGCCGGACTGCAGGACCTTGCCATCGAGTTCGGCAACGTCGATTACGGCGGGCTGTACCTCAATTCGGCATTCGGCGTCAAGTCGAGCATTTCGCACAACGTGCCGGCGCCGATCTTCCCCCTGACCAACCTCGGGCTGACCCTCAAATGGGACGTTTGCGAGAAATTCTCGTGGCTGGCCGCGGCATACGACGGCAACCCCACCGATTTCGACAGCAACCCGTACAACGTCGAGTGGGAATTCAAGGGCGGCGATGGCTACCTCGCCATAACCGAGTTGCAATACCGCACCGCGATAGGCGGTAAGGCCGGCACCTACAAATTGGGCGGGCTCTACCACCGCATGAAAGAGGATAACGACCTGAGCCACATCGGCAGCCTCTATGCCAACGCCAACCAGACGCTGTGGGAATCGGGCGAAAGCAGCTTCGGGGCTTTCCTGCAACTGGGTTACAGCCCCTCGGACGCCAGCGTGTGCAAATACTACCTGGGCGGCGGGGTCAACTACACCGGCCTGTTCAGCAAAAAAGGGCGCGACGAGTTCGGGCTGGCCTTCGCGCACGAGCACTACCGCCATGACATAAAGGACGAAACGGCCATAGAAATGACATGGAAATACACCCTGTCGGATAATTTCTTCGTCCAGCCCGACCTGCAATATATCATCAATCCAGCCGGCGCCCCCGACCTGAATAACAGTTTTTCGGCGAACGTGCGCGTAGGACTCTCTTTCTAACCCCTACCGATGAAACTCAGCGAATTACAAAACGGCCAAAGCGCCACGATAATCAAGGTCCTGGGTTACGGCTCGTTCCGCAAACGCCTGACCGAAATGGGCTTCGTGCGCGGCCAGCAGGTCGAGGTGGTGATGAACGCCCCACTGAAAGACCCTATCGTCTATAAGGTGATGGGCTACGAGGTCTCCCTGCGCCGTAGCGAAGCCGCGATGGTCGAGGTGGCGACAGCAGAAGAGATAGCCGCCCTGATCAACGACGGCGCAGAGTTGACGCTGACCGCCGGATCGGTTGTAAATGCCGAGCCGGGGACGGAAGAAGCGGCGGGCGACCTGAAGAAGGTGATAAACATAGCCCTCGTGGGAAATCCCAACAGCGGCAAAACCTCGCTCTTCAACTCCGCATCAGGCGGACACGAGCACGTTGGCAACTACAGCGGGGTGACCGTCGACGCCAAACGCGGGCGGTTCAACTACCGGGGCTACCGTTTCAACGTGTACGACCTGCCGGGCACATATTCGCTCTCGGCCTACTCGCCCGAGGAGGTCTATGTGCGCGAACACCTGGCGGAGCGCACGCCCGATGTGGTGGTAAACGTGGTCGCGGCCTCTAACCTCGAACGCAACCTCTACCTTACCACCGAGTTGATCGACATGGATTGCAGCATGGTCATAGCGCTCAACATGTTCGACGAACTGGAGATAAGCGGCGACAGTTTCGACCATGAGGCTTTCGGGCGGATGATCGGCGTGCCTGTCGTGCCGACCATATCGCGCGGCGGCAGGATGATAAAGCCCCTGCTGGACACTATCATCAAGGTCTACGAGGGTGAAGATCCCACCGTGCGTCACGTCCACATCAATTACAGCCCGGTTATCGAGGCCGGTGTCGCCCCTCTCAAGAACGCTATCCGCGATTCGGGCGTGGCTGGCAAGCAATTCTCGCCGCGCTACCTGGCGCTCAAGATGCTCTCACGCGACAAATACACCGAAAAGGCCCTCGCGCAATGCGGCGAGTACCCCGAGTGGGAAGCGATACGCGACCGCGAAGACGCGCGCATCAAAAAAGAGCTCGGCGAGGATATCGAAACAGCCATTACCAACGAGCGTTACGGATTTATCGCCGGCGCCCTCAAAGAAACGCTGGTCCCCGGCACGAAAGATGAGGTGCAGACCACGCGCATGATAGACTCGGTGGTGACGAGCAAACTGTTCGGTTTCCCGATATTTTTGGCCCTGCTGTGGCTGATGTTCGAAGCCACATTCACTCTGGGCGCATACCCGATGGAGTGGATCGAGGCTGCCGTGGGCGGCCTGGCCGACCTGGTGGGCAACGTAATGGCCGAGGGGATGCTGCGCGATCTGATCGTGGACGGCATCATAGGCGGCGTGGGCGGCGTGATCGTCTTCCTGCCGAATATCATGATCCTGTACCTGTTCATATCGTTCATGGAGGACTCGGGATATATGGCGCGCGCGGCGTTCATCATGGATAAACTGATGCACCGCATGGGCCTTCACGGCAAATCGTTCATTCCACTTATCATGGGTTTCGGCTGCGGCGTGCCCGCCGTAATGGCCACGCGCACCATAGAAAGCAGGTCTTCACGCCTGATAACCATGCTGATAACGCCGTTTATCTCATGCAGTGCACGATTGCCGGTCTACCTGCTTTTCGTGGGCATATTCTTCCCCTCTCATGCGGGCAGCGTACTGCTGGGCATCTACGTGCTGGGGATCGTGATGGCGATCATAACCGCCAAACTGCTGCGCCGCTTCGTATTCAAGAAAGACGAAACGCCGTTCGTAATGGAATTGCCGCCCTACCGTATGCCGACCGGAAAATCGATCGTCATACACATGTGGGACAAGGCGAAGGAGTACCTCAAAAAAATGGGGGGCATAATTCTCCTCGCTTCGATGCTCATCTGGTTTTTGAGCTATTTCCCGCAGCACACCGAAGAGCAGTATGAAAAGGCGCTTACCGAAACCGCGGCGCTCTACCCCGACGCAGATCCCGAGGCCATAGCGCAGATGGAGCAGCAGAAAGACTCCTACCTGGGACGTATCGGCCAATTCTGCGAACCCGCCTTCCGCCCGATGGATTTCAACTGGAAAGTGTGCGTGTCGCTCTTCTCGGGTGCGGCGGCCAAAGAGATAGTTATCAGCACGCTGGGCGTACTTTATTCGGAAAGCGACGTCGAGGCCGAGAACAGCACCCTGCCGGCGCGCATCACGCAGGTCAATCCGCAGACCGGACGGGCGGACTTCACGGCGCAGAACACTCTGGCGTTCCTGGCCTTTATACTGTTATATTTCCCGTGCGTGGCGGCCATCGCAGCTATCGCCCGCGAGTCGGGGCACTGGAAATGGGCAGCGTTCACGGTGATCTACGACACGGCTTTGGCATGGATCGTGGCATGGGTAGTGTATAACATAGCCGGATTGTTCCTATGACACAGACTGTTTTAGTTTACATTATCGGGGCGGCGCTGCTGCTCTGGATCGGATGGCGGGTGTGGCGCATCGCCACAGGACGCGCCAAAAGCGGTTGCAGCGGCTGTTCGGGTTGCCCGGGCTGCCGGCAAGACCAACCGTCTGACCACAAGTGCGATTGCCATAACGGGCAATGCCATTAGACAAGAAGATGCCGCCCTTTTACCGGGCGGCATCTTTTTTTATATCCTCAAAAAGCCCCTCACAGGCGTCCTCCAGCAGGTCGAGCACTATGTCGAATCCCCGCGCACCTTCATAATACGGGTCGGGGATATGGTCGGCGTCCGGGTGGCGGCGACAGAAATCGGTCATGCGCCAGATCTTTTGCGCAGCCTGCAGCGTCGGGGCGAGGCGGTGGACGCGCTCGTAATTCGAGTCGTCCATCACGACGATGCGGTCGAATTCATCGAAGTCGGCGGTGCGGATCGGGCGTGAGCGGCTCAGCAGATCATAGCCGCGCCTCGAGGCGGCCTGGCGCATGCGCGGATCGGCCATCTCCCCCGCGTGTCCGCCGTAGGTGCCCGCGGAGTCGATATGGAATTTTTCGGCCATTCCCTCACGGGCGACGATATACCGCATTATCCCCTCGGCTGCCGGTGAGCGGCAGATATTACCCAAACAGACGAACAACAGCCTTGTATCCATCTCATTTAGAATGAATGCTCACCCGGCATCGAAACATTGAAGTATTCGACCACCCCGACAGGTTTGCCGCCTTCGGCGGCCACCACCGAGTGTATCTTGTGGCGGCGCATCATATCTTCGGCGACCGTTATGCGCTCAGAGGGCGATATGGTCTTGGGGTTGCGCGACATGATCTGACCGGCCTGTATGTTGAAAAAGTCCTCTTTGTATTTGCTCATCGCGCGGCGCACGTCGCCGTCGGTTATCACTCCCTCGATCACGCCCTGCTGATCGACCACTATGGCTATACCCATGCGCGCGTCGCTAATCCTGAGGATCACCTGCCCGAGGGTCATCGTGGCGGGCACCAGCGGCAGATTGTCGCTGCGCATAACGTCCTGCACACGGGTCAGCAGACGGCGTCCCAGGCTGCCGCCGGGGTGGAAGACCGCGAAATCCTCGGCCTTGAAACCGCGCGCGTTTATCAGCGCCACGGCCAGCGCGTCGCCCATCACCAGCGTGGCGGTGGTCGATGAGGTGGGCGCGAGGTTCAGGGGGCACGCCTCGCACGCCACATTCACATTCAGGTGGTAGTGCGAGTGGCGCGCCAGGGGCGAGGTCGGATTACCCGTCATGGATATCAGTACGTTACCCTGGTGCTCGATAAAAGGCACCAACTTGAGCACCTCGTCGGTCTGTCCCGAGTAGGTTATCGCCAGCACCACATCGCCGGGCGAGATCATGCCCAGGTCGCCATGGTAGGCCTCTCCGGGGTGCAGGAAGAACGACGGCGTGCCCGTGCTTGCGAACGTGGCGGCGATCTTCTTGCCGATCAGCCCCGAGTTGCCCATGCCGGTGACGATCACCTTGCCCTTACAGGCGAGGATGGCCTCTACCGCACCCTCGAAGTCGTCGTTCAGTTGCCCTGCGAGGTGCTGTATGGCAGCCGCCTCTATGTTTATCGTGTCGATGGCCGACTGTTTGATCTGGCTCATGGCTGGATTATTCGAAGAGTTTTTCCGTTTGCTTGGCGACCTGCTCCTGCGTGGCTCCGAGCGGGAATATGATCGAAGGACGCAGGTAGTGGAGCGTGCGTCCGCGCTTGAAGCGTTCGTCGCCGCCGCCCGTGATATTTAGCATAACGGTGGCTTGCGGGTCGATGCGACCGGCTGCAGCTTCGGCGATCAGGCTGGCCGTGGCTATCGCGGCTGCGGGGTGTATATCCACGCCCTCGGTTTGCAGGAAAAGGGCGGCGGCCTCGCGCGCCTGGTCGTTGGTGGCGGTCAGTATGTCGCCGCCGGTCGCCTTGAGCGCATCGTAAAGCCCTCCCAGGATGCCGTAAGGCGGTTTGCGGTTCGAGAGCACCTTGGCGTCGATCTCCTCCACGTGGCTGCGGGCAAGGCCGTCCTCATAGGGCAGCATATCGCGCGAATCGGCGCGCCACGCCTCGTACATCGGTATGAAGGGGTGGTTTTGCGACACCATGAGTTTCATATTGTTGCTGCCGAAACGTCCGTCCTGCTCCAGTCGCATGGCGGCTTCCCAGGCGGCGATAGCGCCCGTGCCGCTGCCCACGGCCTGGAAATAGTAGTCGGGAATTCGCCCTATGTGCAGCGCCGCCGAGAGTACCGTGGTGGCCATGCCGTCGCGGCGTGCGACGTTCTTCGCGCCCCCCTCGGCGTAGAACAGCGGCGAGGCAAGCACGAGGTTGCTCAGGTGTATGGCATCGAAATAATCGCCGCCCTTTTCCGCCGCGATCAGCTTCACACAATCGTTAAGCGGCTCTTCGAACCACAGCGCGTCGAGGTTGTCCTCGGGCACGCACAGCAGCAGCGGGATGTCGTTCTGTGAGCACACTTTGGCGAACGCGCGGGCGGTGTTTCCCGCCGAGGCCACGACCAGCACGCGCTTCTCGCCGGAGGACATGCGTCCGCCCACGCTGTACGCTTCGGTCTCCTTGAATGAGCAGGTGGTCATATGCGCGCCCTTTTCGGGAAAGTATCCGCTGAAGGTGATATAGAGGTTTTCCAATCCGAGTTTCGCGGCCAGGCCGATGCTCTTATAGGTCACCGGTGCTGCCGAGCCCTTGAGCGTGCGACTCACGGGCAGCCAGTCGGCGAAGCGGTATATGCCGTGCTGCTCTCCGCGGTCGGTGAGTTGCCGCTTTTCATATATGGTGCGGATCAGAGAGGGCTTTTCCGCTTGTGGATCGTCGAGTGTCCAACCTGCGTCGTCGAAGGTGCGTGAAGTGGAGACGTTTTGCAGCCGGTAGCGTGTGGGGTCGAATTTCATATCGGGGCAATAATTAGTTGCACAAAATTAATACATTTGCATCTATAAACCGCTTTTGCAGCCATGAAAAATACGATAGCGTTCCTCAGCGCCCTGCGCAGCAACAATAACCGCGATTGGTTCGAGGCCCACCGCACGGAATACACCGCCGCGCTGGAGGAATTCAACGACCTTACCCAGCAGCTCATCGAGGCGATGCCCTCGATCGATCCGTCGCTAAAAGGGCTGACGCTGCGCGACTGCACCTACCGCATCTACCGCGACACGCGGTTTTCGCACGACAAAACCCCGTATAAAACGCACATGGGCGCATATTTCTGCCCTGGCGGCAAAAAATCCGGATATTCGGGATACTATTTCCACGTCGAGCCCGCCGGAGGCGGATTTTTAGGTAATTCGTTGTTGGCCGTGGGGTTATACTGCCCCGAGCCTAAGGTGCTGCGCAGCTGGCGCGACGAGATCATGGACAACGGGGCGCAGGTCGATGCGGCGATCAAAAAGGCAGAAGGATTCGCGCTCGATGACGAGAATACACTCACGCGCGTGCCCAAGGGGTATCCCGCCGACTCGCCGTGGGCGGAATACCTCAAACACAAAGATTTTTCACTGTATAAACCCATCGGGCAGGATTTCCTCTCGGCGCCCGGGCTGGTGGAGCGGACGGTGGAGCAATTCCGCAGCACAGTAGAGTTTAACTCGCTGATAAACCGTGCGGTGCGGTATGCACATGAAGAGATGATTTAGGCGGTTACAAGCCCTCAAAAAGAGCGCGGTAGTCTTCCCGCGGCTTTACCAGGTAGGTGCGAAACCCCATCGCCGCCGCAGTTTCGACGTTCGCCGGGCCGTCGTCCAGAAAGAGCGTTTCGGCGGGGTCCAGTCCCGCGGCGATCACCTGTTCGAATATGGCGCGACCGGGTTTCACCTCCTTCATCTCGTATGAAAGGAAGCAGCTATCGAAGTAATCCTTCAGGGTGCGCCCGCCGCGTGAAAACCACTTTTCCACGGCGTAGGGGAACATCGCTTCGTTGGTGTTGCTGAGCATATAGACCTTAAAGCGTTTGCGCAGGTCGAGCAGCATATCCAATTTATACTGAGGTACATCCACTAAAAAACGATTCAGCGCTTCGCGGATCGCTTCGGGCGTTAAGGGTTGGGCTGCGTGGCGGCTGACATAGTCATAAAACTCCCCGATCGAAACCGTGCCCTGCTCCAATTCCAGGAAGATGCCCGATTGCAGGTAGGGGTCTAAAAGTTCGGCGGCCTGTGGAAAGCCTATCTCCGCGAAACGGCTCACGGCGGCCTCGCGGTCGAGGTCCACCAACACCCCGCCGAAGTCGAACATTATATTCTTTATGCCTTTCATCGTCTTTCCCTTGAAAGGCACAAAGATAACTAAACGCTACGGTTTTTCCGAGAGCTTTTTATCGATTGCATCGAGGCGTTTTATGATCTCATCGAGGCGGTCGTTGCGCAGGGACGAGGCGAGCATCTTTTTGGCCCTGCTCGTGGACATAAAGAGTTTGACGGCGATCACCGTCACGATCAGAAGGATCCCCAGGATGTGGTAATTCTTCATCAGGTATTCGAATACAGGATGCATAATTATGGTTTTAATGCGACGAGCAACAAAAGGCTTGCCGCAAATTATCGTATATTTGCGCATTGCACATATTTCCGACACCCATGAGCGACATACTGCACATCGTTTTAGCCGCGGACGACAATTACATAGAATTCACTACCGTCGCCGTCACCTCTTTATTGCACACCAATAAGGATTTTTCATACATCCACATTCACCTGCTGGATAACGGATTGAGCCCTAAATCAGTCGCTGCGTTCCGCGCCGCTGTGCCACAGGAGCGCGGGCAGGTGCACCTGTATCCGACAGGAAACCTCGGCGAGAGGCTGCAGACCTCAGTGTCGGACACCATGGCGATCACGGTCTATGCCAGGCTGTTTATCGGCACGCTGCTTCCGGCGGATATCGAAAAAGTGCTATACGTGGATTCCGACCTTGTTTTCGACGGGTCGGTGTACGAGCTCTACAATACCGACCTGGGCGGCAACCTGGCCGGGTGCGTGCTTGACACGTGCATGGAAGAGGAGATGAAAACCAAGATCGGATTAAAGCCGGACGATCCCTATATAAATACGGGGGTGATGCTTATACCGCTGAAAACATGGCGTGAGGAGAATATCGAACGGCGCTTCATCGAATTCCTTTTATCCCGCAAAGGCCGTGTCTACCTTCACGACCAGGGGATCATAAACGCGGTATGCGCAGGGCGCATCACCTTTTTACCCGCCCGGTATAACGTGTCGGCCTATTTTTTCAGTCATCCGTACACCCTGCTGCGGCGTTACTCCATCCCGTTCGTCCAAAGCGACGATTTTTCCCTGGCGGTGGATTCGCCGGTTGTGATACACTATACGGCGGGAATGTACGGCAGACCGTGGAATGAGAATTGCACCCACCCACGGCAGGATATCTTCCTGCGCTACAAAGCCATGACCGCCTATGCGCACACCCCGCTGAGGCCCGATCCGAGGCCCCGGGGCGAGAGGTTTTTAAACTTCGTGTTCTTCCACTCCCCCTATTGGGTGTATCGGTCATGCAAAGCCACGGGGAAGCTCATTAAAAAAGCCCGGAAGAAAGCCCTCAAAGTTTGCCGCGCATCGAAAGGCCGATGCGCCCACGCGTGAGGTCCACCTGGGTGACTTTCACCTGCACCTTCTGGTGCAGTTTAACCACCTGTGAAGGGTCTGAAACGTAGCGGTCGGCCATCTGCGAAATGTGCACCAGCCCGTCCTGCTTGACCCCTATATCGACGAATGCGCCGAATGCCGTGATATTTGTCACTATGCCCGGCAGGACCATCCCCTCGCGCAGGTCGTCGATCTTGTGCACGCCTTCCGAGAATTCGAAATGCTCGATCACCCCGCGCGGGTCGCGGCCCGGTTTCTCCAATTCGGCGGCTATGTCGTTCAACGTGGGCAGCCCGACCTGGTCGGTGACATATTTTTTCAGGTCTATATTTTTGCGAAGCGCAGCATCTTTGAGCAGGTCGGCGACTTTCACGCCCAGATCGGCGGCCATGCGCTCCACCACCGGGTAGGATTCGGGATGCACGGCGCTGTTATCCAGCGGGTTCTTAGCGTTTTCAATACGCAGGAAACCGGCGCACTGCTCGAAAGCCTTAGCGCCCAGGCGGGGCACTTTGAGCAGTTCGCGGCGCGAGGTGAATCCCCCGTTGGCTGCCCTGTATTCGACTATGTTGGCGGCCAGCGAGGGGCCAAGCCCCGAAACGTAGGATAGCAGCGCCCCGGACGCCGTGTTCAGTCCCACACCCACGCGGTTGACGCAACTTTCGACCACCCCATCGAGGCTGCGTTTGAGTTCACCCTGGTCTACGTCGTGCTGGTACTGCCCCACCCCTATCGACTTGGGGTCTATCTTGACCAGCTCGGCCAGCGGGTCGACAAGGCGACGGCCGATCGAGATCGCTCCGCGCACGGTGACGTCCTGGTCGGGGAATTCCTCGCGTGCAAGGGGCGAGGCAGAATATACGCTTGCGCCGTCTTCGCTCACCGAGAATATCTCGACACCCGAGGGGAAGACGGTCTTGATCAGTTGCAGTGTCTCCCTCCCGGCTGTGCCGTCGCCGACCGCAATTGCCTCTACGCCATATTTTTGTGCCAGGTTAAGTAAAGTGTGCGATGAGGCGGCGAAACCGTCCGATGCCGTATGGGGATAGATCGTTGCGCCGCCCAGCAGCCCGCCGCGCTCGTCGAGGCAGACCACTTTGCAACCCGTGCGGTAGCCGGGGTCGATGGCCATTACGCGTTTCTGTCCCAGGGGGGCCGAAAGCAGCAGTTGGCGCAGGTTCTCCGCGAAGACCGCTATTGCCGCCGCGTCGGCCTTTTCGCGGGCCGCCGCAATGGCCTCACTCTCCATCGAAGGGCCCAACAGGCGTTTGTAACCATCTTCCACCGCCTTTTCGACCCACTTGCGCGAGGGGCTGTTGCCTTTGACGAAAAGGGGGTCGAGCAGCGATACGGCACGGTCGCGGTCGGGCTCCGCCGAAAGGCGCAGGACGCCCTCCTTTTCGCCACGCAACATTGCCATAAGGCGGTGCGATGGGGTCTTTTTGAGCAATTCCGCGCTGTCGAAATAGTCGGAATATTTTGCGCCAGCTGCCTCTTTGCCTTTGACCACGCGCGAGGTGACGACCGCCTCGTGGGTGTACAGCCGGCGCATGGCCGCGCGGCTGCGCTCACTCTCGCTGACCATTTCGGCGATTATGTCGCATGCGCCCTCCAGGGCCTCGTCCTCATTGGCGACCTTGTCGCCTATGTAGCGCGAGGCCTCGATCTCGGGGTCGCGTCCGTCCTGGCGCAGCATCAGCAATGCGAGGGGTTCGAGTCCCTTTTCACGCGCCACCGTAGCGCGGGTGCGGCGTTTGGGCTTGTATGGCAGGTAGATATCCTCCAATTCGACCGGATCGTAGCAACCCTCGATGCGGGCGCGCAGCTCGGGGGTCAGCCTACCCTGTTCTTCGATAGTCGAGAGTATGGTTTCGCGGCGTTTGACGAGTTCCACAAGGCGGTCGTAACGCAGTTTGATCTCGGCGACCTGCATCTCGTCCAGCGCACCGGTCGCCTCTTTACGGTAACGGCTGATAAAGGGCACGGTGGCCCCGCCGTCGAGCAGCCCTATGACGCTGCCCACGCCACGCACAGGCAGGGAGAGTTGCCCTGCTATTATTTCGGTCAGTTTCGTTTGCATTATTATTCTGCGGGTGCCGCTGCGGCTGCCGCCGTTTCGCCACCCATCGAGAAGGAGACGGCGTAACAACTGCGGCCTTTATAGTTTTTGAGCGAATCGAGGACCACGGCTGCGACCTTATAGCATGTGTCCGCATGGCCGAGCTTCGATGAGAAGTGGTTGCACAGGGTCGAGTTGCGCAGATTGGCGCGCTCGACGAGCTTGGCCTCGGCCTGTGGGGTGTAGAGCATGCGGGCGCGCGCGGTCAGGTCGCCCGAGGGTTTCTTGCCCGAGGCGACGATCATCGAGTCGGCGAAGGCGGCCAGTTGCTTCGATTTAAGATCGACCGTAAGTGCGGATTCGTATTCGAGCATACTGAGCGCCATATCCTTTTTCGAGGGATTATTACGCAGGAAATATGCCAGTTTAAGCTGCGCGAGGGCTTCGTTGCCCAGCGCCTGGGAGTAGTTGACGCGCTGCGTGAGGGCGAGTTTCAACTCGGGACGCTCTTTAATTATGCGGCTCAGATCGGCGATGCGGTCGTACTGCTCCGAGGTGAATTCCACCTGAGCGGCGTCGACGTCGATCTGGTCGAGTTTATCCGCGGAAATGCCCATAGCCTCGGCCAGGTACTTGGCGGGCGAAGTGACCACCTTGACCAGCGTATTGACGATAGCGCCCGTAATGATCTTACCGTATGAGAATTGCGGCGAATTCATATCGCCCGACACGGGCAGATCTATCTTCATGCGCCCGTTGCGGTCGGTGAGGATATAAAGTCCCATCTTAAGGGGCACGCTGTATTCTGGTTTGAAGTCCTTGCGCTTCTTGTCGAGCGTCGGGCGGTAGATGTCGATATGGTTGGTGCCCTTGAGTTGGTTGTTGCGTATGATGTTCTGGCCGGTGAAGGACATCACCCCGTGCGAGAAGGGATAGCCGAACATCGTGAGCGTGTAGGGCGAGAAATGGGTCATGTCGACGTTGTGTATCGCCACCGTTATATCGTGGTTCGAGGCGTCGGAGGGGTTGCCCGACCAGTGCAGGGTAGCCTTGCCGGTTTCGTTGAGCGTAGCGGAAGCGGTCAGGGAGCAGTATCCCGAGGGGCTGAAGGCGTCGGCGTGGGCGCTCAGGTCGCCTATCGTGAAATGGAACGCCTCGCGCGGGGTGTGGTCGGTGACCCTGATCGTCCCGCCCACGAAATCCATGCGGTCGACCAGTATGCGCATCGGCTCCTGCCCTGCGCAGGAGTCGGGCTCTTCGGCCACATCTTCGCGCATCAGGCCGGTGAAGGAGTGGGTGTCCTGGTCATACATTTCGAAGTGGGTGCGCATGCCGCAGACCTTCATCGAGCGCAGCAGGTAGAGCTGCTGTTGCAGGTTGATGTCGGCTATATCGATCGCGGCGCTGTCGGCGGCCACCACCTCGCGGCCCTTCTCGTCGATCAGATCGAAGCCATGAAGCCACGCGTTGCCGCTCACGTCGAAGTCGAACACGCTGCTGGTCTTACCCTTGACTCGCACGTCGCAGCCCATGTGGCCGTCGACCTGCGAGAGGTTCATGTACTGGCGCATATAGGGCAGCAACCCGCCGATGGAGAAGTTGCGCAGCGCAAGGGTCAGGTCGTACGTGCCGTCGAGGTAGTCGTAGGCTATGTCGCTTTTGAGCGAACCGCCGTCGGGAAAGTCGAGTTGCAGACCTGCGTCGGTCTGCTTGCTGCTGAAATAGAAGCCGGGGATCTCAAGGGTGATATCCTGCAAATCCCAGTCGCTGCCCACCTGCAGGTCGCGGTAGCACAGCCCCGAATTGCGCAGCGCTATATTATAGATACCTATCTCCCAGTTGCTCGGCGTGGGATCCGGGGCGGCGGTCGAATCGTCGGCGAATCGCTCCATAAGGTCGTCGAAATTGAATTTATCGCCGTCCTGCGTGACGTTCACTTTTGCGTCCGAGAACGATATACGACTGATTATAAGCCTCTCCGAGATAAGTGGAAAGATGCGCATACGGGTCGAGAATTCACCGCAACTGACGAATTCGCCCACACCGTCCCGCTCGTATATTTTGATGTCGCCCGCTTTGAGGCTGGCGTTGAAGATATTGATCCACAGGCTGCCGATCTGGACGCGGCGGCCCAGGAGCTCCTCTCCGTGCGAGTTGATGTAGTTGCGTGCGATGGGTGGCGTGGCGATCTGCAGGGCGGCCAGCAAGGCCACGATCACGCCGAGGATCACAATAAATCGTTTTGTTCCTTTTTTCATATCAGTCTGGATGTGTACTTTAGCGCAAAGGTACTCTTTTTTCAGTATAAATTTCCATCGTTTTTCTATCTTTGCCATTATGGAAATAACATTGAGGCCGGAGGAGGAGAAAGACTACCGGAAGGTCGAAGAGCTGACCCGCGAAGCATTCTGGAACGTCTACGCGCCCGGATGCGACGAGCACCTGCTCGTGCACAAACTGCGCGACGCAGCGCAATTTATCCGCGCGCTGGATTTCGTGGCCCTCGACGGCGAGCGGATCGTCGGCAACATAATCTACGCACAGGCTACCATATCGGGCACCGGAGGCGATCACAAACTGGCGGCGTTCGGCCCCGTGAGCGTGCTGCCCGGATACCAGGGGCGCGGCATCGGCTCGCAGCTGATAGGCCATACCGCCGCGCTGGCCCGGGAAATGGGCTATCCGGGGATCGTTATCTACGGCGACCCGGATTACTACGAACGCTTCGGATTCCGTCCGGCCAAAGATTTCAACGTCACCGACGGCGAGGGTAGATTCCCCGTGGCGATGCAGATACTTGAGCTCCGTTCAGGCGCGATGTGCGGCATAGAGGGCGCATACGTGGAGGAAGCGATATACAGGATGGACCCCGCCGAGTTGGAGGAATTCGAAAAAGGCTTCCCGGAAAAGGAGAAAAAAGAGGGCACGCCATCGCAGCGAAAGTTCCTCGGAATAGTGGGGAAATTACATTGACTCACAATAAATAAAAAGATCATATAACCATGCATAAATTGCTCTTAACAATAGCATTAATGCCTTTATGCCACGGCGCGTACGCACAAAATACCGGCAGTTTTAACCGGTACGGATTTCCGCTCACCGAAAGCGGCGGAACAGTGAGGGTGCAGGGAGAGGACAAAATGGCCGCGAGGTTTAATTTCAACCCCGACACGATTCCCGGCTGGACCGAGCCGTGGGTTTACCTCGCAGACAAAATACAGCCCGCCGACCTTGAAAAATGCACCGTCGAGAGCCTCGACTACAAGAAATATGGCGATTACGCCTGCCACATGGACGTCTACCTTCCCGCGGGACAGGGCGCAGGTCCGTTCCCCTTCGTGATGTTCATACACGGCGGCGGCTGGACCACCGGGCACAAAAAGACACCCAACATGACCCTGCCGGCGGCATGGTTCGCCTCGCACGGCATCGCCGCAATGAGCGTGAGCTACACCCTTTCCGGGCAGGGCACATTCGAGGACACCCGCGCAGACCTCAACGATGCGCTGGCCTATATACGCGCCAACGCCGCGGGGTGGCGCCTGGACGTTACGCGTTTCGGGTTCTACGGTTTCTCTGCGGGCGGCCACCTGGCCGGATATATGGCCATGACCACGCCCGGCACCAAGATGTTCATAAGCACGGCGGGCCCGGCAGACATGACCCTGCACGGCGAGGAATGGGCGGCGGCCAGGCCGGAGCTCGTACGTTACTTCGGCTACACGCCGGGCGACGCAGAGCCGTTGCGCCGCGCCTCTCCCCTGTTTCTGATCCCCCGGCCCGCCGACAGGATCCCCGCGGCAATGATAATCCAGGGACTTATGGATATGCAGGTCGATCCGCAGCAAAGCATCGGCTTCGCCGCGGCGCTCAGGGCCGAAGGGGCGCAATCCGTAGAGCTGGTTACGGTGCCCTGCGCGCCCCATGCGACGGTCAATCCCCGGTTCTGCGGATATGAGGATCTGATGGCCAGGATGCTCGCTTTCACCAAAAAATACATGTAATCGGTACGCCCGTGCACAAAATTTACATTTTTGTGCCGGATTTCTAAAAAATCACAGAGGATAAGCAGGTACTTTTGTGCGGACGCCGGGCAACACAGCCCTCCGACCGTACGTTAGTGCCTTATGAAGAACTATCTGCTGTTTTTCCTCGCGGTCTTTACAAGCGCCGCGTGCGGGAAATCTTCCGAGCAACCGCATAACGGCGGCGGGGATGGGCCCCACGGGCTCGTTCCCATAACTGCGCGGGTCAATATCCAGTTCGAGATCGCGGCACAGGAGAAGATCGTCGACGGGCAATGGATCGCGACGGGGACCACCTCGGAATACGCCATACAGCACGACCACGGGGAACTTTTCGACGGCAAGCCGTCATACCGCTTCGAGCTCAGGGCGCAGGACAACACCATACCCGGCTACTCTGACGAAACGAAAGGCCGCGCGGAGTTGTCATACTGCTACGCGACGGCGGAAGATTTCAACGGCCAACCCCCTTACGCACTCTCCAACGCCCTGAAAACCATATCGGTATATCACCACGGCAAAGGGATCATTCCGCAGGGGTGCACCAGCGAGCACACCTTCTCGATAAAAATATCCTCGGACCAGAGCCCCGGCATCAACACCATTTTCGCGCAGATACACGGCATGCAGGACCGCACGCTTGTGATGTACCCCGACGGATCGGTGCAAAGACTCACCGACGGGGAGTTCGCGGGGCTACTAGAAACGATGATATTCAAAAGCAACGTCGGATATGAAAAGGTGACGGTAACGGACAATGCCGGCAACCCCAAACTCGACGCCAACGGCAACATACGCTACACAACCGGCGTAAAAAACGGCTACAGCCTCGACCACGGCGGCTTCCCGCCGCTCGATTTCTGCTTTAACAATGGTTACTTCTGCATCCGCGCCAACTCGGACCGCAAATGGCTGACCGACATCGACGACCGCACCAACGCCAGCGTGAGGCGCCTGGGCACGGGGCAATCCATCAGTTCCGATTATAAAATATCGACCATAGCATACCGCAGCCCCTATGCCGATTTCCCGAAAGACCGCTGGGTGACCTTCGTGGTGAAGGTAAAATGGAGCGTTTACGGCGGACAGGCCCAAACGCAGCCCACACCCGGATCGCTCGACGTAAAAATGATCTACGTGCACGACGGGGAGAGGATAGCCACCTCTGAGCATATCGTCGACAACAGGCAGATCTGCATCGGACGAAACGATGAATTCGGCTACTATTTCAAGTTCGGGATCTACCGTCCTCAGAGCGATCTTACCATAAGCTACAATATGGCCGGATACAGCCAGAGAATCATCGATCGGGCATTCGCCGCACCCATTTAAAACGCCGGGATCCTAAGTCCCCGCCGAACGGGCGATTTTTGAAAACTTTGCACAAAAAACGCTAAATTTTCCGTGTCGTTAAAACGATGAATTACGCCTTGTGTGTGAAATAAATAACAGTTCATTATCAGCACATTAAAGACGGCGCACCAATGCTGTCGCACAATGAAAACTTTCACAGAATAACCTAAAATTCAATGAACTGCCATCCCTGCCGGCGATTTTCAAACAAAAATAGCGCTAATTCCCTTATTTTGTGTATATTTGCGCCCTGTTAGCCCATTCATTGGCCATGGCCCCTAAGAATGAGGATTTTAGTTCTTTCGCAAAGTTGAAGTTTACGATTACAACACATTGATTTACAAATAACTACAACCCACAGGGCAATAAGCGGGTATTACGTGCCGTTAAATTACCTGTGTAATTTTAAATTTTCGTTATTACGAAGTCGCTGTTCATAATAATTTCTTTTGCGGTTGCATTGACTGTTTCCGCGACCGTCCGGGGTAACGCCCGGACAGTAGATCCGGCGACTTACGACCAAAGCGGCACTCCCTGCCGCGTATCCCTCAACTTTCCATTCAACAGTTCGAAGTTAGAGGCCTCCTACATGAACAATACCGCCGCGTTCGCCTGTCTGGATTCTATCCTGCAAAGCCGCGATATCTCACTGATAGACAGCATAACCGTGCTCGGTTACGCATCTCCCGACGGACCCGCATCAGCCAACGAGAGGGTCGCCGCCGCCAGGGCCCAATCCGTCAAAGCATACATTACAGCCTCTTACCCAATCTCGCCCGAGCGCATCAAAACACGCTCCATGGGCGAAAACATCGAAGGGCTGCGCATACTGGTGGCTGCCGACGCACACATGCCCCAACAGGCCGCCGTGCTGAAGATGATCGACAACGGCGTGCGCGGGGATATGCTCGAGGCCAGGCTCAAGGCCATCGATAACGGTTTCGTGTTCCGGTACGTCATAACCAAAATGTCGAAGCACCTGCGCAGCGCGTCGGTGTGCACGGTATGGATGCGCACAGAGCCCGCCGTACAGCAGGAGGCCGCGCAGGAGCTGACGACGCAACCCGACGTACCCGGACAACAAGCCGACTCGACGGCAGTCGCGGATGTGGCCATCGCTGACTGCGTGGCAGTTATCCCTGAAACGCCCAGCCCGGACACGCTGGCCGTCGCGATCTCCGACGACACGGCAATCTCCGCACCGGACAGTCTGCCGCTTGAAAACGCCAAACTGCGCATAAAATATCCGCTGCTGGGCATCAAGACCAACGCGCTTTACGACCTGGCCATGATGCCTAACCTCGAATTGGAATATTACTTCGCCGACCGCTGGTCGGTAAACGGCGAGTACCAGGTCGCATGGTGGCGCTTCCCTTCAAGCGACTCCTTCTACCAGATACAGATGGGCGGTCCCGAGTTGCGCTGGTGGCTCACCCCGGGAGGTAAATACACCGGACACAATTTCGGCGTGTACGCATCAGTAGGCGTCTATGACCTCAAAAAGGGGGATACGGGATACCAGAGCGACGGTTTCTGGTCGGCTGGGGTAAGCTGGAATTACGTCATGCCGGTAAAGCGCAACTTCTTCCTCGAATTCGGGATCGGGGCGGGATATGTCCACACCCGTTACGACGAATATTTCCGCAACTACCGACTGGGCCACCATTACGACTACATCCGCACGCGCCAGACATCATATTTAGGGGTGACCAAACTCAAGGCCGGGCTCGTTTGGAGGATCGGTAAAAAAACGAAAGCAGAGTGAGTATCAGGATATTGACATACGCATCTTTGCTTATTGCCGCCGCCGCGCTTGCCGGTTGCCGCAAGGATCTGTGCTATGACTACCACCCCACGACTTTCGACGTGATAGTGGAGGTCGACTGCTCCGAAATGGATATACCGCAGACCCTGATGCGCGTGGACTTCTACTCCAAAACAACGGGAGAGAGGTACACCCGCCTGATAACGCCCGAGCGCGACATCGTGAAATTGCCTATCGGCACCTACAACTCGGTTATTTTCAACGACAACTCAGATGTGGTGTCTTACTCGGGATCGGAGTCGCTCGACACCTACAAGGCTCTCATGCCCTATTTGAGCCGCGGACAGTACAACATGCTTTACGGAGGGCGGCAGGTGGCCTACTCGTCGATGCCCGCGGTGGTCCCTCCGGATTTTTCGCCCGCCATGCCCACCGGCACGCGTAACGGCGGGTCTGTGTCGACCATAGGACAGCCCGATCCGGTCTATACCGACACGGATATGGGCTTTAAGGTCACCGGCAACGAGGCCACGCAGCAGGTGTTGCGCTTTACCCCGCGCAATATCGTGGTGGTCTACAACGTGCGCGTCAGCGTCACGGGCATGCACAACGTGCTCTACTCGCGCGGGGTGATGACCACCGCCGCCCCGGCCAAATACCTTTACAGCTGCCAGCGCGAATTCGCCGAAAACGTGGGCGTGCTGTTCGACTGCGTTTGCGATGACGACTGCATCTACACCAACATAACCGCTTTCGGGCTCATCCTGGGCGACGCGCCGGGGGCGGCCAACTGCAACCGCCTCGCATTCGAATTCCTGCTCAAGAACGGCACGGTCCATACCGAAACCTTCGACATAACCGACCGGCTCACGCAACTGATGTGCGTTGCGGGGGGCGTTATAGACCTGTCGGACATCCACATAACCATCGAGGACGTCGACATAAACGGCGGTTTCGACCCCAAAGTGGAGGACTGGGGCGAAGAAAACGTGATAAAACTTTAATAATTAACATATTCGATAACCTTAAAAAATTAAAAACCTATGGAGAGATAACGACCACAGCTTACGCCGCCCGCTTAATCCGACGGCGGCACAAGGACCTGAAACTTCGTATAAAATGATTAAAACACAACAACAAACAACACAAAACAATCACATTCAAAAACAAAACAAAATGAAAAAAATTATCTTAGTAGCCGCACTCGCAGCTGTAGCGATGGCGGGATGCACGAAGAGCGAAACTCTCGACCTTAACAAGTCTACCAAGGCCATCGGTTTCTCCAACAGCATTATCACAAGGGGCACCAAGGCAGTTACGAATTCCACCTGGAACGTTGCAGCTTACAACGACAACGGTGTCAACGGCGCGACCTCGGATTACTCCAATAAACTGTGGTCGGACGTTTACACCTACGTACGCGGCGACCGTGACGCATGCAAGTTCGCTAAAGGCGGCACTCCGGGCTACCGCTACTATGACGGTCAGAGCACATACAACTTCCTCTGCTGGGGTAACGCGGTAGGCGAAGACGCCTCGTACGTTCTGCTTGGCGACATCAACACGACCACTTATCCCCTCGTTAACGACGACGACCACCCCTCCATCACGTTCGCCGTTCCTACGGGCGCGACCCTCGACCTGGTAAAGGCGATGATAGAAAGCGTAGACGGCACATCGCAGTCGGATGAGTTGGATATCGTTTTCTACCACACCCTGAGCAGGGTACGTTTCCAGTTCAAGACCACCTCGTACGACCCTCAGGCCCAGATCGTGATAAAGAGCGTCACCCTTAACGTGCCCAAAAGCAGCGGCAGCCTCGACCTGACCGCCGCATATAATGCCAGCGGCTGGAATCCCTGGACGCCCGACGCGTCGCCGGTTGCCGGATCATACTCGCTCGATAACCTGAAAACCACATCTCTCAACCAAACCTCTTTCGATAAATGGGAAAGCACTGCCGGCTACCAGATGTTCTACATCATGCCGCAGGGCGGTTTCACCACCCTCACGGAGGCTCAGATCGTTGTCGAGTACACCGTCAACGGCCTACCCACCGATGCACCCTGGCAGAAGAAGGAGCTGACCCTGAAAGACAAGGTTACGTTCGAGACCGGCAAATCCTATATGTTCCAGATCACACTCGACCCCAACAGGATCGACTTCATCCCCGTTGTCGAAGAGTGGGTCAACGCTAACATAGTCCTGTAAACGCAACGCGCTTTACCGCCCGGTGACGGGCAACCACAGGCCGGGAGGGGTTGGATCTCCCCTCCCGGTCACAGAAAAAACAAGGAAACGATGAAGCGAAGAATGACAAAACCGATCGAAGCATGCACCCGCCGCTATGTGGCGGTGATTGCCGTCGTGGCCGCGGTTTTCATGGCCGCGTCGTGCTCCGAAGAGAGTCCGGCAGAGCCCGTGACCGGCACCGAAACGATGACTTTCAGCGCGGGGTCCGGAGCCGTCGACGATTGGGCGAAGGCTTCCGTCCGGTCGGGGGCGGCCTCGTCGAGGGCCACGTCGCCCTACCCCAACGGCGGACGGTTCGGGGTGTTGGGTTATCACACCGCCTCCGCAACCTTCAGCACCAGTTCGTCTACAGGCTCGCTGCCCAACCTTATGTACAACCAGATGGTGGAATACTCATCCGGAGTGTGTGATTACACTCCCGTGAAATACTGGTCGGTGGTAGCCACGGATAAATACTCTTTCATCGCCTACTCGCCCCACAATTCGCCCGGAGTGACATTGCCGCAAGCATCAACCCGCGGCGGCGGAAGGCTCGATATCGCAATAACCGACAAGGCCTCGGCGATGTCGGATTTTATGCTTGCGCCGGTGGTCTTAGACGTAACCAGGGCAGCCAATCCCATACGGTTCGATTTCCGTCACATGCTCTGCCGCATACGCTTCGCCATTATCTTCGATTGCCAGGTCGATTCGGTCAGGATCGACAAAGTGGTGATAAACAATGTCAAGAACACGGCCAACATAGCCACTATCTACAAGACGGCAGCCAACCTGGCCACCTCGCAGTGGACAGGCATCGTGGGCAGCATGTCGGTGAATATTCCCGCCGGAGCCGGCGACAAATGGATAGCGCGCTACACTGACGACCCCGAGGGGGTCGTCTTCGACGGCTTCGCGGCGTATATGCTCCCGCAGGTCTCCAACACCGGCGCCAACATTATTTCTTTCGACCTGACCACGACGGTCTTCTCGTCGCAATTGCACGAACCCATCGTCAATACGTTCAACTGCAAACCCGCGGGGACGATCACATGGGCTTACAACTACTCCTACCTCTATAAATTCACCCTCTCCTCACCCACCATTATAGGTTACACGGCAATGGTCGAAGATTGGATCAATGAAGTGTCCGAAGATGAAATAATCGGGGGCGAAGAACCGTTCTACTAAAGATTTATGGGAAAATTACGTTACATATTTGTCATTTTCGCACTTCTTACCCTGACGGGGGCATGCATAAAAGAAGAGGCTGCGAAGCCCGACGGCGGCAAGGTGGCGATCTCATTCTCCGCCATGGTGTCCGGGAGCGATGCGCCTTCGGCCAACTCGAGGGCACTGGCATCCTACATCCCGGTGAACAGGACCGTAAGGGTAATAATCCGCCGAAGCAGCTTCGGCGCACCGGCAGTCCCCGACATGACCCGTCCTGTGGTGTCCAACAACACTTACTACCTGGCCAGCGGCACGTCCGGCGTGTTCACAGAGTGCACTATAAACCCCACCACGTTCCTCCGGACCGGCAATGGGACTCTCACCACGCTTGAGCCGGGGTACTACGACATATACGCCTATTCCCCGGCGGCGCCTACCGAAAATGCGGCAGACACATCGGTAACGGTGAGAAACAATTACGATTTTATGACTTCGCGTGTGTTAGGGGTCGCGATTGGCCCCATAGCGCAGGGCGGAAAAATATTCATCGACCTGCCGGTCATGAAACGCCACTGCTCTGCCATAGCATTCGCCGATATATATCACGAGAGTCCGGCCGTGCGCATAGATCAGTATACGTCGGCGACGTTTCCGAAAACATGGAACGAAACGTCGCGCAACTGCGGTTTCTTTATCGATGGCCTTAATAAAAATATGGGGTACAGTCTGAAGTATGACAAACTCTACTATCAGCCCACCACCACAATAGGCCGCCAGTACATGAATACGAATCCCAACGACGCCGAAGGTGCAGGCACAACGACCACATTGATACATCCTAACGTTAACGGCGTGTCGCAGATCAACCGCCTTTCCACGGGGACCAACTTAGGAAACCCTTCGAATATCGTATACAACAAGGAGTTTTATTTCCTTCCCCATGCCGCCAACAACGCGACGGCCAATAATAAAATACTATTCCACCTCGATATACGCTTCGGCACGCAAACGATAACAAACGGTGAGCCCCGTCCCCTGACCACCACAGAGGTCGTGCAGACGTTCGCTCCCGGAGTGAGGACGCTTTACTCCATCAAGGTATCCTCCGACCAGACCGAAAGTGCGTTGAACATATTGAATACAAGCGAAATAACTGACTGGGGAGCCGGAGAGGTGTACAACTTATAATAAACGCAATCAAACGACAATGGAACGGATCATAAACATATTCATTTTGGCCGCGGCGCTCCTGTTGGGCGCATGCACGAATGATATGCCGCAGGATACGCCCGACGGGGCCCACGGTCGCGAGTTACTTATTTCGGCCTCAATGCTCACAGACGGTTCGCGCGCCAACGGCAGCACCGGCTATTCCGACACGCAGTTCGCCCTGAATGACGAGATCGGCATATTCGTGGTCAAAGACCGCCCCGACATCGCCCAGAATCCGATCACGGTGCTGGACATATACAAGAACTATTTCAATGTCGGGTACTATAAGAAAAATGCGCTTGAGACCGATTTCTGGACCAGCGTAACCTCCCCAGGCAACCAGCCCGTCCTGTACGCCCCGCAGACGGATAGCAGTCCGTTGAATATATATGCGTACTACCCCTGGGCCAGTTACACCGAGCAGCAGGTCATTACGAATATGTATAATTCCCAGGCCATTAAATTCAAGATCTCCCAGGAGCAGACCGGAGCGAAGAAGAACCTGTGCAACATCATGCGCGCCATACCGATAACCGGCAGGGTTTTCGACGGGACGGCGGAAAAGTACAAAATAAAATTTCAGTTCGAGCATATCCTTTCCCTCGTGGAGACGCGCATAAAAGTGGACCATGACGATCCCACCTGGAACCAATTCGACACGATGAAACTGCACAAGATAGTCGTGCTCGGCAAAAAAATATCCACCGAGGGGTCTTTCGACATCACGGGCGAAGACCCCAATGTACGCATATCGTCCAACTCCACATCCGCCCTGACATCGGTCTATATGGCCGACCCCGAGGTAGGGACGCTCGTCCCGGACGCCTATACCGGCGCCACCACCGGCGCCACCCATCGCGACCACCTGGTGCGCAGCGTTATCATACCGCCTATACCCGAGGGGACTTCCAACGACAACGTAGAGGTCGGCCAAATGGCAGACATGGAGATACTGCTGGCGCTGCAATGGAAAAAGGCCGGCGAAACGTTTTACCGCAACACCAACCGCCGCTATATAATAAAAGGTGTCACCATAGAAAGCGGCAAAAGGTACGTTTTTAACATAACCCTGCGTAAAGATGACGTACCCCAGCAGATCATAACCGTAAACGCCGTTTCATCGAACAACTGGACGGATAATTTCGACTGGAGCACAACATTCGAATAATATGAAGAGACTTTTTCAGATACTGACCATAACGGCGGCGATGTGCACAGGTTTCTCCTGCATTGCCGAAGACGCCGAGCCCGTCGCCCCGAAGAAGCCGGCGATAACCCTGCGCGCCACTTCGAGCACGCCCGAATATGTCGTTAGCCGCGCCGTCGTGCCGCAGGAAAACCTGATATACAACCTGACCGTCATCGTGTTCGCCCCCTCGGACGAACTCTTCTCGATCAACTACCTTTCGGTGGGCGACACCCCCTCAGCCGCCAACGGAGTGCTCGAAATGGATATAACCACCGTTATCGCCGGGCTCAACCTGGAGGACGGATACACCATATACGTGGCTGCCAACATAGGCCACAACAACCCCATCGACCCCGGCAACCCCACTAAGCCCAACCCCAATTACTACAGAAACTATTTCAACATAGTGGGCACGGAGAGCGACGCGAATTACTGGTACGTCACGATGCCTTCGATCTACAACACCAGCACCCTTATCAACAATTCGCTGTACGCCATGGTCATGACTGGCAAGCATACCACCACGGCAGCCGACAACGAATCCTCATCCATCGAAATACCTCTTTCACGGATCAACACCAAGGTGAGCTATAACGTACAGCTTTCAAGCGCCGCGACCGACGCCGGGATGCACATCATGGGGGTGCGATTCTGCGATATGACGCCCAGCACATATTTATTCGGGCACGCCACGGATATTCCCCTGGGAGATGACGAGTACATAACCAGCGACTGGCTCGAGCCGGACGCCGGCAACGCTTCTGCCTCGGGGTCGGTCTATATTTACGAAAACCGCAAAGGCGAGGGGCCCGACAAGAACGAGCCTACGGGGCCCCCCTCTCCGGCCAACGCCACCTACATGGAGATACTGATCGACCTGCACGGTAAACAGTTTTACTGCAAAGTCTATCTGGGCACCAACAAATACACCAACTACGACCTGATGCGCAACTGCCGTTATTCGGTAACAGTGAATATAAACGGGATAAACAACATGGAGACCGACGTCAGGCGCGTAACGGTGATGGACGAAGACTCCTGGTGGTATAACACGGACGGATTGCTGCTGCACTACGACGGCATAGACAACAACGGGCGCGAGAACCAGCGCGTGACCAACCGCACACCTGTAACCGTTACAGATGCGGTGGGGTACATCACATACAGCGGCGGGTTTCCGGCAGGATACACTCCTCCCGTTACGGACGACACCCCTCAGCCTACCCGTAACCGATGGAAGAATATCGCCCCTATGACCAAAGGGCACTTCAACCTGGTGCTCAGCCGGTTCTCCTATCCACAGGTAGAGGACCCGGCTAACGGCTGGGGACCCGATTGCCTCGTTTTATCAGACGGACATGCGGCTTCGGTCGAGTACGACGACGACAGGCTCCGTCCGCAGCAGTTTACCATCGAGGTGATCTTCCGGTCCGATCCGGGCAAGAATACAAACTCCGGCGGCAATGACCTTTACGGATTTTTGTATGACCGCGGCGCACAGCCTTATGTGGCCGCCGGCGTGGAATCCTACGACAAGGGTTTCGGCTTCATCGCCAATACGAAGTGGACTGGCACCAACTACATCTCAGACGCGGGCTCGGGGTTTAAACGCAGCATCGTTTTGCAGTACGACGGGATGTATATGTATGCCTACTACGGCAATAAGATGGTCTACAGGGAAATCAAACGCAAAGCCGGCCCGCTGGAATGGCCGACGGCGCCGGTCGGTTCCAGGTGTTCGGATTACTCCAACACCTGCACTCAGCTTACGTTAGGTAAATTCTACCGCTGCGACGGCGTGCAGTATTTTGGCCGCATATACGCTTTCCGCTTCTACAACCGTGTGCTCTCGGAAGCGGAACTCACCGAAAACTTCATGCTCGACACGTTCCGCTTCGGCCTCCCGGCGCCGGAATAATGGTGGGACTTAATCCATAACCCCTCCCAGGCGAAACATAGGCAAATACATCGAAATCAGTATCACGGCCACCAGTGCGCCCACAAAGAGTATCAACAGAGGTTCGAGCATCGAGCCGAGGCGCTTTAGCATGTATTCGAGTTCGCCGGCCAGGTCGTCGCCCTGTTTATTGAGCATTTGCGGCAGTCGGTTGGTTTCCTCGCCCACCCTCAGCAGGGTTGTCATACGCTTCTGGTAAAGAAGCGGATAACGCTCAAGGCCCGCAGACAGCAATTCACCGCGGGCAAGGCCTTCGGTGACGCTGCCCAGAGATTGCCGGTATGGGTAAAAGGTTATTATATCGCGAAGCATGGCCAAACCCTGCAGCAAGGGGACGCCCGATGAAGTGAGCAGGTACAGCAATTTACAGAAATTTGCCTGGTGGTTTTTGCGCAATACCGTCCCGACGACAGGCATGCGCAGTATCGATCCGGTTAAATTCCGCCTGACCGTTTCATTTTCCCGCAAGGCATACAGCAGCATTGCAATAGTGAAAATTGCCATAAGCCCGGTTATTGCAACCGCGGGGAAATTGCGGGAGATGGCGATTATGCAGCGCGTCATGGCCGGCAGCTCTCCGCCCATACGCGAATAGACCTGCTCGAACATAGGCACTATGAAAGCAAGCATGAAAGCCACGACAACGACCGCCGTGCAAAGTATGATTATCGGATAGCTTATCGCCGAAGAGACCATTCTTTTGCGGGCGATGCGTTTATGGTAATAATCCGATAAAAATTCGAGCGCGTCGGTAAGGCGTCCCGTTTCCTCGCCGATACGCACTACCCCGCAGTCCAATGCGGGGAATCTACCGCTCTGTTGCAGGGCTTGCCACAGGGCCACTCCGGAAACCACCTGCGAGTAAAGCCTCTCCAGGAGCAGTTTTACCTGCCTGTCGCCCTCCTGGCCGATAAGCAGGTGAAACGCGTGCGAGAAATCGAGGCCGGACGACAACAGCGAGAGCAGTTCCGAGAAAAGCAGCTCTTTCTTCGCCTCTTTGAGCAGCCGTGGCCGCATGAATGGGTTAGTGGTATTCATATCCTCGTTCTGTTTGCATTATATCCTCCCGGGCAATAATATGATCTGGCCGCAGTACCGGAAAGGAAATGTCAATGGTCCGACCACGGTGCAGCATGGTAAGTGATATGCTGTCCGGCTGGGCATCGACACCTTCGGGGATCACACCGAATGACGCGACGCCGGTAAAGAGGGTGTCAGGTTGTCGCTCCATAGCGATCAGCAGCATCGAATCGCGTTGATAGAGCACCGCGGACCGGACTCCCGAGCGCCACGTCGTTACGCGCCCCTCGTTCACGGTCACGCTGTCGGCGGAAGTGACCAGGTGGTCCAGCACGTAATAACTTTCGCGCATGCGGCCACCCTCGACGATCTGCGAAACCAGACCCGACGTATAGCGCGAGAAAAGCCCAATCCCTTCCATGACAGCTGCCATAACGATGCCGGCGGTGAGCATTACCACAAGCAACTCGGCGAGTGTCGAGGCACGCAATTCCCTGTATATGCGCAGTTTATTCATCGGCCCGCCGTATGATGTACATATATTCGAGCCGTTTACGATTCACGACGGTCGACACGGTCAACTGTTGCAACTGTTCATAGTCGCGGTATGGCCCTACCGCGATTGCGACAATGACGCGGTCATAGGTGCGTTCGTAAGTGCCGTCTTCATGGCGGCCATCCGAGAATTCGCGAACGCAGCTTCTCACCAAACAATCGGCCAACGCGAAATTCCCGCCCTCATGCCCCCCGACGGCCAGACGGGTGGTCGTGTGCAGCGATATGGCGAAAACGGTAAGGAACACGACAGACGCGACAATGACCTCCACGAGGGTACCGGCTTTCAATCCACCCATACCGTCTCCTTCCTGCCCTTGGCGGCATCGAGCCATAAAGGATAGTGCACGGCGTCGCTCTGCAGCACCGAGGCGTCATAAAGCATATGGCGGTAGTACCCCTGGGGCGAGTAATAGACCGCCTCGCCGATGATGGCCGACCCGGTGACAATGCCTTGCAGCGCCGCTATCCCGTCCACATACAACAGACCCCGCAGACGCGAGGTCCTGGTGGTGCGCATATTGGGCCTCTTTACGTCTGGCCTGTCCGGGTTTACCGGTGCACGGGGCACGCCCGACGGGTCGATGATCACATATCCGTTCACCTCGCTGCCCTCCCCCACCTGGGCATAAAGGCCTGAGAAGAGGCCTGAGGGTGATTGCAGCGTAACATTTTCGCCCACCGACACACTATCCGCTGCAAAGACCTGCAAACGTCCGCGAAAGCCGTCGGCGATGACAACCGAACGTGCCGCCACAATAATATCCGTCATTGTGCAGGATGCGCCTATATGCAGTTTTTCAGCGACCACTATGATATTGCCCGACAAACGGCACCCTTCCAGCGACACGCTGCCAAGATAGGCGACGGTGGTAGGAGTGCAGTAAAAATTCACATGCAGACTGTCGGTGAGCAGTTCTTCGCCGCGCAATCCGAATATTGCACCGATAACGTCCCGTGCGGTTTTCGAAGGTCCGGGCATAGCCGTTTCGCTGCGGCTGATATCCGCCGGCAGGAGTTTTTCACCGCTGAAGAAAACGGACTGCATCTGGCCGTATATCACTCCGTTACGGGGCAGGGACGCCCTACCCTTAATATTAGTCCTGCCCGAAAGGGTGAGGGCGCCGTTATTGTCTTTATACCAGAATGTCGTGCCGCCTGTCTCCGTGGCGGCCATCAGGCGCACGGAATGGATGCGTCCGTCGGCAGAGGCTACGCTTACGGTCTCATAAAGACCCCAGGGCATACGGGAGAGTTTCATGCGCGATGAGGGCAGCGAATCATAAAGTTGCAAAGTGCTATCGGCGGTGAGGCGCTCCATTATCCCGGGGTCGATCCGGTAAAGGGTGTAGGCCGATTCTATATTGGCACGCTGCCTGAGCAGGTAATCGGTGCGCGAGAAAAGCAGAAAATCGGCTTCCCACAGCCACATCAGCCCTGCAAGCAGCGACAGCAGCAGCACCGACACCACTATGACGGTCGCCAGCACTCCTGCGCGCAACGTCTTGCTCATTTTGCCAGTTTGACGATTATGCGCTCGCCGTCGAAAGAAAAATGCAGTGAGTCGGCAAATATATTATCCAGCCGGTAGTTGTCTATCTGCTCGCCCGGCCTTACGGTGTGGAGATCGCCGTTTATCTCGGCCAGCGAATATTCCACACCCTGCCTGCGGATACGTCCTATGTAGCGTATATTGTGTTTCACGCTCTTTTTGGCGGCAGGTGGCGGCGGCAGGGGGTGCATCACCGGGCCTGACGGCGGCACGGGTTTTAGCGCCCTGCCGCCGGACAGGAACGGATCGCGGTAGTTAAGCGACAGGGTGTCTTCCGCCACGTCCTTCGTCGCGACAGAGGGTACCGCCGCCGGTCCGGCCACCCCGGATGCGGAAGGCGAAAAGAGTTTCCACGCTATCAGGCCCCAAACTGTAGCTACGGTGAGCAGCAGAAGATATGTCGTGGCTTTAGATCTCACTTTCCGTATCGGGGGTTTGTTCCGCGGCGACAAACAGGGTATAAACCTGTTCCGGGGATGCATAGGCGCTGTTCAGTGCGCGGATACTCCACTGGTAACTGCCCGCCGCGAGAGGCATGTGCAACGAAAGTTTCACAGAGAGCGAATCGTTATGCATAAGTGTGTCGGCTGCAACTACCGACGCCGCGGCGAACGATGGGCTTACCACCGTCAGCTTATATGAACGCGCCCCGGAAGTTGCACGCCACAGGAAAGTCACCGTTCCCTCGGGGGCTGTAACCCCGTCTACGGGTGCGATAACGGTTACGCTGCTATCCGAAATATCCTTTTCGAAGAGATCGTCACACGCCATGGCGGCAAAAGCCAACGCCAATATTATCATCGTCCTTTTCATTGCGCAGTATTATTTGTTTCGGTAATCTGTTGGATCACGAGTGTCGCATGCAGGAGTGGTCCGGCGCTGCCGCGCGGCGTCACACTGCGCAGCATGATGCTGCGAAGGCGCGAATCGGGCATCGTGCGCTCGATATTATCCATTATGCGCACACAACTCAAAAAGTCGGTATTGAGCACTATTTCAGCCGTATGCAGCATCAGACCATCTGCCCCGGGGGCGAAATAGGGGGTATAACGCACCACCTCGCAGCAGCCTGGGCCGCAAAGTATCTCACCTAATAACCCGCCGTCGCTCACGTGCTCCGTTCCGGTCGCGGCTGCGGCGTGCGGAGCCGGGTAGTCGGCCTGTGACCGCAATGCGGCGACCTCATTTTCAATACTGCGGATCGCCAACCATTTACCCGCCGTATCGGCTAAAGCCAGCCGCCATGCCAACAGCGGCAGCAATATTATCACCGCGGCGAGGTGCGCCAACCCTTTATATTCTGCCAGCGGCCTCATAGCTCGATGTTTATGCGGAAATTATAACGTCCTTTTTCCCTGTCGTATTCCACCGCGGAGAGTTTCACCTGCCGGGATATCTTCAGTCCGCTCAGTGCGGCGGTATATTCCGACACGCTTTCCGAGCGCGGCGTGTGGCCCGATATGACCATTTCACGCTCTGAGAACATCGGGGTGCGCCCATCCTCGATCGCTTTAAGCAACGGTTGCACGGAAAGCGAGGAGAGGGTAACCCCTTCGGGCAGCGTCGATGCCGCGCGGTCGCACAGCCACGCATAACTGCGCGGCAATGCGCGCCCCCACTCGGCCAGGGCCTTTGCGCGGGACTTTGAAGCGTCGTCGGCTTTGCCTATCTGTTTTTCCAACGCCTCTTTTTCTGTCTGCGCAGTCTGCCAGCGACCGTTCACGCCGGGGAGAACGGCGGCGTTGACCGCAAGGGCCAAAAGCAACGCCGCCAATATCGGCAACTGCACGCGCGAGGCCAGCAACGAGGCCAAGGGCGAGGGTTTGAGCAGATTGCGCAAATTAACATGCTGCGCGTAACATTCGGCTGCCACCTTATGCGCATCGTCGGGCGAAACGGCGCATGTCACCGCAAGCGGCTGCAGATCGGCGAAAGGTTCGAGTTGAGCCCGACGCACGAAGCAGAGCGCATTCCGGTCGCGGCGCCACAGGAATTCCCCGCCCTGCGCGGTGATTTTCGCTTCGAGGTCTGCAGTCACGGCTTTACTTATGACCCCGTATCCGCATGCCACCAATATCAACGGCGACTTTCCGACATGTGATCTGACCGCGCCTATGTCCGGCAGGGTCACCGTATGGTCCTGACCCGCCGCGACAAGGCGCAACCCATACACGGACGCTCCGGTGAACGACACCACCAGCACACGGCACCGGCCCAATATTTTAGCGGTCAACCCCATTTCAGTCTATCACGGTCGGTTTGATGAACACACTGAGTTTGTGGTCCACCTTATTGTCTTTCGCGCTGCCGAAAAACCATTTGAGTACAGGCACCCGGGCGATGTAGGGCAGTCCCGATGCAGTTTTGGTCAGCGAATTGCGGTCTATGCCGCCCAGCAGCACCATCTCCTCGTTCTGCACGCGTATCTGCGATTTGAAACTGCGCGTGGCCGTGCCCGGAGGCCCCTCCTGCTCGACCCGTTCGGTGAATTCGCTCTGTTCGATCTCTATATCGAGCGTTATGTGCTTATCGGTGCTCACGAAAGGGACGATCTTTATATTGAGGTTGGCCTCTATATCCTTCCACGTGTAAGACTCGTTCTGGATCGGGGTCTGCGATCCGAAATAGGAGTTTATGATCTCTTTGTAGTACTTCTTTTCGCCGCTTTTCAGCGTGGCCTCATGGCCGTTGAGCGTCGAAAGTTTCGGGGTCGAGTGGACGGTGATCGTGCCGTTCTCCTCAAGCAGCTTGAGGGTCATATAGAAGTTGGGGGTCACCTTGCCGAGGTTTACCGACCCGAAACCGTTGAAACTGTTTATCAGGTTGTTGACCGAAGCCGCATTGAGCGTCATATTCGCCCCGGGCGAGAGCGTGCCCGTGGTCCTGCCTACCGGGGTTTCGCCCAGCCCCATGCCTATGCCGGCCTCCTTGATATTCGACCTGGTGACGTCGGCGATTATCACCTCGATGGTGATAAGCGGCACGCGTTTGTCGATCGAGCGCAGGAAGGACTCCACCCTGAGCGCCTGACGTCCGTCACCGGCCACGATCACTCCGTTAAGGTCGGGGAAGACCTTGACCTGCAAGCCCTGCCCGATGGCGTCGGGGATCACCTCGTCGATCCTGGCCGCCGAGCGGTTGACCAACTGGATAACCTTTACGGCGTTCATTCCGCTGCTGCTCTGCCCCGGTTGCGCTCCGAACATCCATATACCGTTTTCCTGATAATAGGAGAACTGCGTCCCGGCGAACAGCACTCCCAGGAGGGTTTCGAACGGCACCCGGTGCACCCAAACGCTCGTCTGGCCGCTTACGGGCGCGATGAAGAAATAGTTGAGCCCCTGTTTCTCGCACAGGTCCGCCACGATGTCCTGTATGCTGCCGCGGGAGATCTGCGCCGTTATCATACCGAGGCTGTCGACGCTGAGTTGGTTGGCGGCGAAGGAGTTCGTGCGCGAGTAGGCGGGAGCCGGACGGGGCGCTCCCGGCTGACCGGAAGAGGTAGCGGGCGGCTCTGAGAGTTCCCATACCCCTCCCCTGACCCTGCGCACGTCGAGTCCGTTCACCGAGGCGAGCGTGGTTATGGCCTCGTTGAGCGGCATATAGCTCACATATCCCGAAACCTGCTTCGCATAGATATTTTGGGGCGTTATAATATTCTCACCGGTCAGGGTGGCGATGCGTTTTACGACATCTATCAACCTGTCCCCGGCCAGATCGTAGCTGAGGCCGCGACCGATCGAGAATTCGACGTTAGGGACGCGCGGTGCGGCGGGCGGCGCCGGTACAGGCCGGATGGCGATTATATTGCCTACCACGTCGATGTCCAGGTTATACTCCCTGCACAGGAAATAAATAAGGTCGGTGATCCTGGCCTGGGAAAAATTGACCGTCACCTGCGTGCTCTCTGCGCCTTTGACGCTCAGGTTGACCCCGCCGACCTTGGCGAGGTTGCGCAGCATATCCGAAAGGGCCATCTTGCCTACCGAGATATCGACGGTTTCACCATAGGCCGGATAGGCAGCCACTACGGCATCGAGCCCCGAGCGCACCCGCGCCAGGCGCAGACTGTCGGCGTCGGGCACGGCGATCCTCTGCGCGAGGACCAGCGCCGGCAATAATAAAAACAGCAAGACGATACTCTTCACTCTCATAGTCGATCATTAAGCATGGGTATGATTTCGCCCAACGAGGTTTCCCCTGCGGCGAAAAGTGCTATCGCCGCCTCTCGCAGCGTAATTATGCCGCGCGAGGAGAGCAGCTCTTCGATGTCCGTCCGGTTGGCGCGGGCGGCCTGGGCGAGTTCGGCGTCGACAGGGATAACCTCATATATGGCCTTGCGACCGCTGTAGCCGGTATAGTAACACCGGGGGCAACCGGTGGCAGTATAATGGCTGTCGACGGGGGCTACGGCGCGTATCCGGTCGGTGGCCGGCTCCACCCTCCTGCAATGCGGGCATAACAGGCGCACCAGACGCTGGGCGACGCACATCACGAGCGTATCGGCGATAAGGTATGGATGCACCCCCATATCCGCCAGGCGCGCCACAGCACCCCAGGCGCTGTTGGTATGGATGGTAGAGAATATCAGGTGGCCGGTGAGCGAACTGCGTATGGCCATCTGCGCCGTGTCGGCGTCGCGTATCTCACCGAGCATGATAATATCGGGGTCCTGCCGCAGGAATGTGCGCAGGGCGCTGGTGAAGGTCAGTCCTATGTCTTCTTTGAGTTGTACCTGGTTCACCCCCTCGAGGGTATACTCTACAGGGTCCTCGATGGTGAGTATATTATCCACCTCATTATTAAGGCGGCGCAGGGTGGCGTAGAGCGTGGTGCTTTTGCCCGAGCCCGTCGGCCCGCAGATCAGCACCATGCCGTGCGGTCGGGAGATCTGGCGGCAGTAGTCGTCTATCTGGCGTTGGCTGAAACCCAGGTTGGCCAGTTCCATTAATTCGGCATGCCGCGTCAAAAGGCGCAGGACGACCTTCTCTCCATATATCGTGGGAAGGCACGACACGCGCACGTCGAACTTCTTAGCCGCCCTGTTAAACAGTATACGCCCGTCCTGCGGCAACCGGCGCTCTGAAATATCGAGATTGGCGAGTATCTTGATCTGGTTTATCAGCGAGGCGTAATTTCCCCGCTCGACAACATAGCGTTCAATCAGCACGCCGTCTATGCGGAACCTCACGCGGCACCGCTGCTCGTATGTTTCGATATGTATATCGCTGGCGTAACAATCGAACGCCTCCTCGATCAGTCCGACAAGGAAGCCCTGCCCGGCGCTTATATCGGTGATCGGGATCGCCGTCTGGTGGCCGCCCTGATCGCTGCGATAGTGTTGTTTGAGCAGTTTCTCCAATTCGGCGCTCCCGACAGGCTCGACCGTGGCCCGGATGCCGTACAGAACGTCCAATTCCTGCAACGCAGCGTCATAGTCGCGTCCCGCCTCGCCATAACATGCCAGGGCGCCGTCATCGGCATCGGCAGAGTACGGCACCAGGCGGTATTCCCAGGCTTGCGCCGGGGTAAAGCGCTGGAGTACTTCGGTGGCGATCCGCGTTTTCATATCGAGCAATATATAAGGTAAACGCCGGTCGTTACGCCCATGGTCGCCACCAAAGGCACACTGGCTTTTTTCCTGCGTCCGACCGCCATTGCGACCCACCACAGAAGCGAGACGGCCAGGCCGGCCAATATGACATGCAGGTACTCTGCCGGAGCGAACAGGGGCGCCATCCCCAGCGCCAACAGCAGGTCGCCCTCGCCAGCATGTCCCTTAAAAGGATTTATCCAGCGTCCGCACCTCAACAGAAGGTAAACGATGATCCCGAGCGACAGGTAGCACACCAGCAAAGCGTTCCACAGCACATTTACCGCCATGGTCCGCCAGCCATTGGTCCATGCCGAAAACGCGAGGCTGCCGAGGATGAAGGCGACCATCCAAAGCAAGCCTACCTCACGCCGCCGCATATCGCTCACGGCCATAACCACGAGCGGTATGAGCAGCAACAGGCAGAACACGACCCGCATATATGCGATTATCCACGCCATGTCAGTCCTTTACCGTTTCGCGCAACTCTTTGTCCTGATCGATCTCCCAGACATTGAAAATCCCATTCCCGTTGAAATCGACGATGGCCGTAGCCCTGGCGCGAAAACCCTGCTCAGAGGCTTCGATTATTTCAATTACGTAATTCGCCTGTCCGCCTTCCGAGGCGAGTTTGGACTGTTCGAAACCCAGATCGGCAAGCGACTCGCTGTAACGTGAGTAGGTATAGAAATTATTCTTCTGCAACGCGTGCAGGAACGCCAACTGCTGCTGCGCCTCGGTGCTTTTGGCTTTAGCGATCAGGGGCATTAGGTTTGGCAGGGCGATTAGCACCAGTATCCCTATGATGACCAGCACGACCAGCAGTTCGGGCAGGGAAAAGGCGCGTAATCGTTTTTTGCGGATTGCGAGTAGCGTTTTATTCATATGCAGGTATTGTCAATTGGTTGCCGGTGGGTCGAGTTTGCATTTCAGGCGGTGGCGTTTCACGTAGATCGAATTAGTGTTCTTAAGCCCGTAAACCACGCTGAGTTCCTGCGGCGAAAAGCCCTCCTGGATCATGCAGCACATTTCGACGTCGCCGCTGCTCAGGTTCCCTTTAGCCGCTTCGGCAGGACTCCCTTCTGCGATAGCATGTTCGCTCACATTGACCACCTTATGGGACTTCAGTGCCTTTATCGTCACTTCATCGCAGAACTTACGGTAAAATATTTTCTCATCATGGCTGTAGGTAAACGCCAGATCGATCATGCGGCGGATCAGCAACAGGCGGTGGCGGGCCAGGTGCTCGTCGCTGAGCCGGCCGTCAAGGCATTTGCGCGAACTGACTTGATAGAGAAGGATAAAACCGGCCACAGCACCCTGCAGCAGCACGGACAACAGCAGGTGCTCGTGACCCGTGAAGCGGATCAACACGAGCGACGCGACGCTAAACGACGCCAACTCCGCATGCGAAAGCGGCACACACTTTGAAAGGGAGGAACTGAGCTTTACCATAAACACTATATTGTTCAACAAACAATCGTTGTGACTGATACGACCCTGATCTATTTATGCCATATAATGCAGCAGGCCACAGGTAGCTAACCATACGCTTGCAAATACGGATTTTTTGTTATATTTGTCTGTAACGAACCTTGACGAACGTAAATATAGTCAATATACTACCTAAAAACAAACATGGCAGCCAATAAAATGACCACAATAAAGGATCGTATATTGCAATTAGCTGATACTCTGGGAATAGGAAGGAAAAAATTCGCAGAAGAAATAGGCATGGCCTACTCGAGTTTCACCGGCAAAGCACGGAAAACCCCCCTTAACTCCACAGCGGTAACCAATTTATTAGTTAAACACCCCGAGGTAAACGCGAATTGGTTATTTACAGGCGAAGGCAGAATACTGGTGTCCGACGCCAACAATAACGGGCACGGGGCGGCACACGACCACCCGGCATGCCACGACGCTTCGCCGGATCACAACACCGAAGGCGATACGGGACACCAGGCGCCGGCAACAGGGGTGCCCACGCAGATCGTAGAGCGCATCCTTGACAAACAGGACCGCCAGGGGGAGATAATGCTCTCACAACAACGCACTATCGAGAAGCTGGTCGATAAATTACCCGACGGCAAATAACATTATATACCGAACGGCGGGTAAGTACCTTTCTAAACAACAGAAAGGCTCTGTATTCGCTTAGAATACAGAGCCTTTCATCATTTTGCCTTGCGGCGGGGTGGTCCCTCAGGGGCTCGAACCCTGGACCCCAACATTAAGAGTGTCGTGCTCTACCAGCTGAGCTAAAGGACCATTTGCGGGTGCAAAGGTAATGGAATATTTTTTACGCTCAAATATTTTGCAGTTTTTTTCTTGTGGCAGGGTTTGGCAAAAGTTTTGCAGGGATATGCGTAAACTTTTATTAGCGTATAACTATTTAACCCTTAGCTATGAAAAAACTCATATTTTTACCTTTGGTTTTGTTTGCCGCCGTGTGCGTGGCGCAGGTCGATTCGGGTGTGAAAGTAACCGAAGGACAGCAGGACGGACAGCTGCTCGACAGCATCCGCCAGACGCCTTACCCGTACACATTACCTCTGCTGGGGAAAAAGGCTGCGGCGAAGGGATTCCTGTTACCCTACCCTATCGGAGTGATGATCAACGCTTACCGCGGCAGCCAGGACGTAACCATATCAGACCTTTCGGTGGGCATTCACCGCGGGGACGGATCAGCCGCCATACAGCCGATATCGCTCGACGAGGTGGTGGATTTCGGCGACGTGCGGGCTACGGTCAACAACCTGAATATGCGCACGGACGTGTGGATATTGCCGTTCCTGGACGTTTACGGCATATTCGGCAAGGCGTGGGTTCAGACCGACGTGGAGATAGCCGCGATACTCGACCAGCCGGTGGATTTCAGCACAACGGCAAAATTCGACGGATTCGTGTATGGCGGCGGGGCGATGCTCACCGGGGGGATACGTTCGATCTTCGTGTCGGCAGACTTCAACATGGTCTGGACGCACTTCGACCAGATGGCCAACGACAACCGGGCGAGCAATTTCTCGCTGCGCACCGGTTACGTGTTCCATATTAAGCCCGAGACCAACCTGGCCGTATGGGGCGGGGCGGGGCGCGTTTTCCTCAATAGCCTCACCAAGGGCTCGATCCCGCTTTCAGAGGTAGCCCCCGATATGGGCGCCAACTACACCTCCTCTACGTGGTACCAGAATATGACCCCCGCGCAACAGGAGCTCACCGACCGCGTGGTGGCCAACTTCGTGGACAAGAACAAGGGCGACATAATAGATTATTCGCTCTCTAAGCGGCCCAAGAACAACTGGACTATGATAATCGGCGCACAGTACCAGCCCAACCGCCGCTGGCAACTGCGCACCGAGGTAAACCTGCTGGGCGGACGGCGCAGCGGATTGCTCTCGGCCAACTACCGGTTCGGAATAAAATGAAAAAGATCGTGATAATATCGTCGAGCGTGCGCGACGGCAGGCTGAGCCACCGCGGGGCGCTGTACCTCGACAGGCTGGTACGTGAGACCGGCATGGCCGAATGCCGTATCCTCGACCTGAAGGAGTACAACTTCCCCCTGTTCCACGAACGCTGGGGACGCATGGCCACCCCGCCCGCGGGACTGGACGAGTTCGCCGCTGCGATAACCTCGGCGGACGGCGTGGTGATAGTCACACCGGTCTACAACGGCAGTTTCGCCGCGGCGGCAAAAAACGTGATCGACGTATTCTACCGCGAGTGGTACCACAAGCCCGTAACGATATATTCCGGCACATACACCCCCACCCCGGGCATCGCCGCCGTGCAGCAGTTGCAGTCCATTTTACTCAAGTTGGGCGCGCTGGTCGCTCCCGCGCTGGGCACATTCATAAACCTGGCCACCGAGCTGGACCAGGACGGCACGCCGGCGCATCCCGACCTGCTTGCGCCGGTGATGCGTCCGCCCCTGGATGAGTTGATGTGGCTGATGGAGCGTAAATAAGTTTTACTATCTTTGTATCATTCAAGCGTAAGAATGAACAGAAAGATAAAGAACTCTCTCACTTTCGCCGACGCCTATAAATTAAAGCGTCCCACGGCGTTCTCCACGATGGTCAAGCCCATCGGCTCACGGTGCAACCTCGACTGCGCGTACTGCTATTACCTCGATAAAGCGGAGCTTTACGAAAATTCGCAGCCCACGATGGATTTCGCGCTGTTGGAGGAGTACGTGCGGCAGTACATCGAGGCCAACGACGTGCCCCAGGTCACATTCTGCTGGCACGGTGGCGAACCGCTCATGGCCGGGCTGGACTACTACCGCCGCGCGATGGAATTGCAGGAAAAATACCGCGGCGATAAAGAAATAGTAAACACCCTGCAGACCAACGGAGTGCTGGTCACCCGCGAATGGTGCGAATTCTGGAAGCAGCACAATTTCCTGATAGGCATTTCGATAGACGGCCCCAAAGATATCCACGACGCCTACCGCACCAACAAGGGCGGGCAGCCCACGTGGGACAAGGCGATGGCAGCGGTGAAACTTTGCGCCGAAGTGGGCGTGGAATATAACACCCTGAGCGTGGTCAACGACCTTTGCGAGGGTCGCGGGGCGGAGATCTACCGTTTTATGAAATCCATAGGCAGCCGTTTCATGCAATTCCTGCCGGCGGTGGAATATACGGTCGACGTACCTGGGACGTCGCGTCCGGCCATCGTAGGCCCGGGTACGCCGGGGGCGCACCTTGCGCCGTGGAGCGTCAGCTCGAAGGGTTTCGGGCGCTTTTTGAACGATATTTTCGACGAGTGGGTGCTGCAGGACGTGGGCATATATTACGTGCAGATGTTCGACGTGGCGCTGGCGCAGTGGGTGGGCGTGCCCCCGGGGCTGTGCTCTTTCGCCGACACGTGCGGCGACGCGATGATCGTCGAGCACAACGGCGACGTCTACTCGTGCGACCACTTCGTATACCCGTCATACAAGATAGGCAACATACTCGAAGACGAGCTGTGGCAGCTCTCGAAGTCGCAAAAGCAGTT
>JAVBOL010000038.1:0-47416 GCA_031550615.1 Rikenellaceae bacterium
AACCCTTGAGCGTTTCGGTTTCAGATTTAAAATGAGCGTAGAGGGCCTTAACGGCTTTGATCCTCAGGAGTCGGCGGCTGAGCATGACGTTTAATTGCGAAAATTAGGCTGCAAACCTACGTAAAAAATAGATGAAAAGCAACTATCTTTGCGCCGATGCAATACGATGTGATAGTTATAGGCGCGGGAGCGTCGGGACTCATGGCTGCCGGGACGGCGGCCAGGCAGGGTGCGCGCGTATTGCTCATCGAGAAAATGGAGCGGCCCGGGCGCAAAGTGCGTATCACGGGCAAAGGGCGTTGCAACGTAACCAACCTGCGCCCCGCCGGCGAGTTCATGGAGCATATCCGGGCGGGGCGGGAGTTGTTCGCCACGGCGTTCGCGGCCTTCGACAACGAGGCCACGGCGCGCTTTTTCGAAGAGATCGGCGTGAAGATGGTCCGCGAGAGGGGCGAAAGGCTCTTCCCGGAAAGCGGTCGCGCAGAAGACGTGGCACGGGCGCTGGAGGCGTGGTGCGACGGCGCAGGGGTGGAAAAACTCTTCCGCACGCGCGTGACGAAGATATTGGCCGGCAACGGTTCTGTGGCCGGTGTAGCTACTTCCGCCGGGGAATTCAGCGCGCGCAGCGTGATACTGTGCACTGGCGGGGTCTCCTACCCCGCCACCGGCTCCACGGGCGACGGCTACAAAATGGCACACGAGCTCGGGCACGCGATAGAGCCCCTTCAACCATCTTTGGTATCGCTTTACAGCGACCACCAGGCCATGGCTTCACTCGCCGGGCTGGCGTTGCGCAACGTTTCGGTAAGCCTGTATATAAACGGTAAGTGCGAAGCCTCGGAGTTCGGCGAAATGGAATTCGCCCGCAGCCGCACCACCCGCCGCGGCGTGGAGTTGGCCGGGGCCGTGGTCCTGCGCCTGAGCCGCCGTGCCGTGGGCACGCTGCTGGACGGCCAGCGCACGGAAATATCCATAGACCTCAAACCCGCGCTCGATATCCCCACCCTCTCGGCACGCATCACGCGCGAGGTCGCCTCATTGGGCCAGCGCGTCCGCCTGGGCGACGTGCTACGCAAGCTGATGCCCGAATCGCTGGTGGCAGCCATAGCCCGCGAAATGGGGCACGCCACCGCCACGCCTATGCACCGCGCACCCTCAAGCGAAGATATCGCCCGCGCGGTCAAGGATTTCCGCCTTCCACTCAGCGGCCACGCCCCTTTCGAAGAGGCGATAGTTACCGCCGGGGGCATCGCCGCCGAGGGCGTAAACCCCACCACTCTGCTTTCGCGCCGTGTGCGTGGGCTTTACTTCGCGGGCGAAGTGCTCGATATAGACGCGGATACGGGCGGATATAACCTCCAGATAGCATTCTCGACCGGGCATCTGGCCGGGACTAACGCAGCAGGGAAATGATCGCGGATATTTTTACGCGGCTGCGCCACCGCAACGGATACGGCATCCACTCGCCGCTGGTGTACGCACTCTCGCGTGAGGTCTTCGCGCGCCACAGCCGGGACGCCGCGGAGCTGGAGGCAGTGAAAGGGTTCCTCGCACGCCGCGGCCTGGATATGGGATTGGCCTACGATCTGCCCGAAACGATGCCCCTACGTGGTGCGCTGTGCATAATGCGCCGCACGGGAGCGGTCGCCGGGGCACTGACCATCGACCGCAAACGCTACACGCTTATCATCTGCGACGGCGGACTACCCGTCCAACACTTTATATTATGAAGATATACACCAAACACGGGGACGGGGGGCAGACCTCGCTCGCCGGCGGCGAAAGGGTGGCGAAAGACGACCCACGCGTAGAGGCCTACGGCACGCTCGACGAGCTTTGCGCCCACGTCGGACACCTCTACGACAGCATAGAGATGGAAGACCTGCGCGAAGACCTGCTTGCGGTGCAGCGGTACCTTATGGTAGCCGCCGCCATCCTCTCGACCGACCCGGCAGCCCCACAGGCCATAAAGGATAAAATCCCCCCCATGCGCCCGGAATATACCGCATGGCTCGAAAGCAGGATCGACGCCATGAGCGCCACGCTGCCCGCGATCCGGTTTTTCAGTCTGCCGTGCGGACACCCGGCGGTTTCGCAGAGCCACATCTGCCGCACGGTGTGCCGCCGCGCCGAGAGGGCTTACGTAACCGCCTCGGCGGGCGGGGAAATCGCCCCCGAGGTCGGTATTTTCCTGAACAGGCTCTCCGACTACCTGTATGTAGCTGGCAGACAGATCACTATGCATCTTGGAGTGCAGGAGCGGCATTGGATACCCGGCGCTTAATGATTTTTTAACATTGTCAAATGCCGTTGCATAAGAAAAATTTTATACTTTTGCGGCTTACGTAAACCTTACATAAAAATTTCGAAGGTATGTATTGGACTTTAGAGCTTGCGTCGAAACTCGAAGATGCACCCTGGCCAGCCACAAAAGACGAACTGATAGACTACGCCGTACGCTCGGGCGCCCCGCTCGAAGTGATCGAGAACCTGAACGAGATCGAGGATGAAGGCGAGATCTACGAAAGCATAGAGGATATCTGGCCCGACTACCCGAGCAAAGACGACTTTTTCTTCAACGAAGACGAGTATTAGTCGGGATATAAATCCGATCGGGATTTTTTAGTTTAACATTTTTCACTATATTTGCACCGCGATTGACCCATGGTGTAATGGCAACACAGCAGATTTTGGTTCTGTTATTCTAGGTTCGAGTCCTGGTGGGTCAACAAAGGGCTCCGGTATGATACCGGGGCCTTTTTGCTTTACATAACCCGGAACTTTGCAGGGAGCGGTGGCTTTCCTAAGGCCCTTTGTTGACCGACGTATTTACATCCACCCCCTGCCCCCGCCTTGAAAATGCGGGGAATTGATGGTGCGGATCAACCATACGTAAAAAACACCCCGAAAGCTTGATGCTTCCGGGGTGGATTTCAAGGCGTTGCAAACGCTTTCAACATCGCAACCGGCTATTCGTTGGGGATCGGGGTAGCCATACCCAATCCGATGTTCTTAACCAACACATAGTTTGAGGTTGTGTTAGCGGGGGAGTTCGCCACTTTTGCCAGAAGTGTAAAGCGAATATACCTCTGGTAGTTCGACGTGTTGAGTTTGATGTTGCACACGCCGTCGCCAGTAAACGGCAGGGTCACGTACTGGATCAGTTTAAAGGTTACTCCGTCATCGCTGCCAAGTATACTGATGCCGCTCGCGCTGTAATTAGCCACCGGCACGCTGTTGCCAGGACTCATCTGGTGCTCGAAGTTAAAATAGTTGAACTCGGTGGTTTCTTTGCGGTCTATGATAAAGTGTATGCCAACCGCGTTCGTCGGCCCGGGCACACCGTCGTACGATGCGTTTATCTTTAAGAATCCGGCACAGGTGTTAGCAGCGTCGTCCAGGGCGAGTTCAGGTCCTCCGCAAGCGGCAAAACCGTTGGCCGTCGTGCGCACCAGGGTAGCGGTAGAGCTCATTATCTCCCAGTTAGCGCGCGACATGGGTTCGAAGGAGAAGTCGACGACCGTCACACTCATGTCGGTGTAGACGCCGCTGCCGTCCTTGGCGGAGATCCTGACGGTGGTCGTGCCTTTGGCCTTTGCGGTGATCGCTCCGGCGGAGGTCACCGTGGCCACCGCCGTATTCGACGAAGTGTAATCGACGGCTTTGTTGGCAGCGTTGCGCGGGAAGACCTTAGCCATGCTCGTTTCGGCTACGCCGTTGGTCACGGTGAAGGAAGCGCCGGTCATCATGTAGTAATCCTGAATGTCCTCACGCAGATCGATGCGACTCACCATTACGGTGGCTACGGTGAATGAGCACGTCTGATTCATTTCGGGATCGTCGGGCGAGGTCACGGTGACAGTGGCCGTACCGACCCCCGCCGCGTGTACTATACCGCTGCGGTCGACCGAAACCACGCTGCTGTTGCTCGATGAATAGTTCAGTCTCTTAGCGGTGCAGTTGGCCGGGACGTAGGCGATGTGGTCGCACAGGTAGAAGTTGGACTTGGTCGACAGGCTGACAGTGGCGTAATCGGGGTCGATGGTGAACGACTCCATAGGTATATTGGCCACCACTACCCTGCAGGAGGCCTTGATCCTGCTGTTATTTTTGGCGGTGATGGTCAGCGTCGCCTCTCCCGCACCCTGGGCGGTCACTAAGCCCCGCTTGTCGACCGTGAAGACGGCAGGGTCGTCCGAAAAGAAGTCAAAATTATACCTCTCATAGTCGTCGGCGTCGGTCGGGGTGGGCGTTGCCACGACCTGCATGGTCATGGGGTTCTCTCCGGCGAGCTCTATCTGCCCGTCTGTGAGGTTATCCAATTCGACGCCCGTCACCGGGTTCGTCACGTCGGGCGTCGTGCCCTTTTCATCGCCATCGCATCCCCATGCCAGGCTGGCACAGGCCATGACGAAACAAACGATATATTTACTGATCTGTTTCATGTTATTCTGTTTTTTTTAGTCTGAACGATCAATAGTCCTTCTTGTACAACGGTCCGCTGAGGACCACGTCGTCTCCGAACATGGGTATCGAGGCGTTGCTCAGATAGGCCGATACGTCCCTGTCACGCAGGTCGTAGGCGAACCACACCCCGAAACCGTTGTTAACCACATAGTCCTGGGTAAAGGTAAGCAGGTTTGCCGCCGTGGGGCTGCCGCCGTTTATGTCGGTGGCCGTGGGCGAGTACTTGCTTTTGGTCGTATAGCTGGGCGCGCTGGTCGAATACTGGCCGTAGAAGGCATACATCCCGAAATCTATCGCGTCTACCAGCGACTGACCGTTGTGGGTGGCGGGTATACTGCCGGCAGCGCCTATATTATAGACCGCTATGATCTTGTCAGGCATGGCTTTTCGCAGCGCGAGCACCAACTCTGCCATCTTCACGCCGCTGCTAAGGCCGTACTTATTGTTGCTCTTGTAATCGGACCATTCGTCGTCAAGGTCAATGCCGTCCAATCCGTAGGCCTCGACGGCGGCCTTGCACTGGGCTGCGAAGCTGGTGGCGTACGCTCCGCCGAGATTCGCCACGCCGGTAAAGTCGTGGTTGCCCAATACGTCGAGTATCACCTTGATGCCCTTGTCCTGCAACGGTTTGATATACTTGTCGCGGTTGGTGAGTATGTGCTGCACGTTGCTGTTGAACGTGAGGCAGGCGCGCTGCTCGGCGGCGTTATAGTTTACGTTGGCCGCGAAGATTATGGCCACGTCGAAGAGCTGCTTGCCGCTGTCCTTGAGCGTGTACGAGCCAACGTTGAGTATGTTGCCGCTGTTAACCTCCACGTAGCAGAGCGTTTTGAAGGGTTTCGTGTTGTCGGGCACGGGGTCCCCTACCGTGACGATGTAGTAGAGCGCCCTGTCGCCCGGGGCCACTTTCATGACGCCGTCAAGCGAACCTAATGAAATAGCCAACAGGTATTTGCCATTCTCAAGCCCGTCCTTGCTCAGGGTTATACCCAGAGGCAGCGACTCGGTATGCCATTTTTCGACCACTATTGCGCCATCGTCCTCCAGCGTCACGTTCTCCTCGGGGAACGCCTGGTAGGATGTGAAATTGGCCTCATTGTAGTCGCCCACCAGTTCCGGCGCGACCCTTACCGAGACGCCCTGTGCCGAACCCACCGCTTTCGACAGGCCCAGATAGATCTGGTGCCCGGTGGTCTGGTTGCGCACTTCCAGTCCGATGGTCGCACGGTTGACCATTGTGTTTTTCAGGTAGCCGTACAGCTCGGTGGACTCCCGGTAGCTGCTCTTGTCGGCCTCTCCCACCACGATATCTTCGCCGCATGCGGTCAGAAACGCTCCGGCAGCCGCCAGCATCACGATCCATGTCGCGGCCCTGTTCATATATTTATTCATTTTCATCGTGTATTTATTTTTATTCTTCGGGAAGCGATGCGGGTATCCAGGTCAGGGGCGAATTGGCCGTGGCGTGGTTGCCGTAGCTGCTGTAATCCTTAACCTGCGAACCCGAGCCCTCGTCCATCTTCCAGTAGGCCACCAGCCCCGGCGTCGCGGGATCGACCTCATACATGTTGTCGCGTATATCGCTCGCGCTGCGCACGGTGTTCCAGATGCGCACCTCGCACATATCGCCGTCGAAGTAACGGTCGGCAGCGTAGGAGTAGCCGATGTGGAATTTATTGGTGTTCTTGGGGTTAACGCCCAGGCTCACGTAGTTATAGAAATAACTTGTCAGTGCGGGCAACCTGTATTTCTCCTCTCCGTTCAGATAGAAGATCAGCTCCCTGGAGGTGCAGTCGTAGGTCATCGCGAAATGCGTCCATTTGCCCGTTTCGAGCTTTAGGGCCGACGAGCTTACGTTGGCGCCGATGGCGATGGCCAGGTGCAACTGGTCTTTTGCGAGCAGGTCGCCCATGCGGACCAGGAAGTAATCCTCGACGCCCATGATCGTGCTGATGCTCTTGGTAAGGGCCCTGGGGTGCAGCATGGCCTCGTAGGTCACCGCTTGCATGTCCTGCACCGCCCTGCCGCTGCCGGTGGGGTTGTCGAATCCAGGCACGGTCAGGTAGTTTTCGCCCATGTAGGCCGCCGTGTTTATCGTCGCGCCTTTGCTTACCACATAGTAGAGCGTACGCGCGCCTTCGAGCACATCCACGCCGCCGGTCCAGTTGCTGATGGTAACCGGCAACAGGTAATACACGTCGCGGGGCATATCTTCGATACCGCTGAGGCGGATCTCCACCTCAGGGGAACGCACGTTGCCGGCCTGGATCACGGCCTGCTCGGTCGCCAGTTCGAAATACTGCTCGGGCAGGGGCAGGTAGGAGGTGTAGTGCGCCTGGTTGTAATGGTCGACCTGCGAGAGGTCGATGCTGTAGTTTACCGTCACGTCACGGTTGGCTGGCAGGGCCAGAGCGGCTTGCAGTGTCCTGCGACCGGTCCTGTCGTTGGTTTTGAATTTGACGGTTTCGGTATCGGTCGATTCGGCCTGTTGTATATACACCACATTATCGAAATCAGACACCGATTCGTCCACGCGGTTGCAACCGGCCAGGGCGAATATGTACAATCCGGCGGTCACCGCTAAGATATATTTATAGACTTTCATGGCTTGTGTCAGAATTTAGGTGAAGGGTTCATGATGCTGATCGCCGCACGCACATGCTTGTAATCGTACTCGGCATTGTAGTAATCCTCATTAATCAGGTAAATGCCGATGCCCGCTTTACGGTAGGCGGCCGGTATGATCGTCCACTCGGCGATATGCATGATCGCATTGATGGTTTTTTCACCCTGCGCATCGAGCATCAGTCCCCTGGGGTAGTTGGGATCGAGCGTCAGGGGCACCACGGTAACAATAAAGCGGTCGTCGGGCACTCCCTCGACCCAGGCCCTTTGCAGGGCGTGCTCCACGTCTCCGATGCTGCTCAGTGTGTGGGTGCGTATAACCAGGTAGTCGAACATCTCAAGTGCCTGCTTGTCTACCACGAACTGGGGCATGCCCTCCATGATGAAGGTCTTGTCGGGATTCTCCTCTTTGGCCGATCCGATGGCGCCGAAGATTATATCCTGCTGCGCGGTCAGTTCCTCGAGTTGCTCAGTGGAGAGCGCCTCTGCCGAATAGCCGTTGTAGTGCACGCTAAGTCCGCTGTAGGGATACTTGCCGAGCAGGGCGACCTGCGAGGCGATGAAGTCCTGCAACTGTTCGGTGTAGACCTCCTCGAAGGGCACCCCGTCTTCGGCGGCCTGGGCTTTCCTCGCGTCGAAAGCGGCCTGGAACGCCACGCAGTCGATCGTATAGACCACGCGGGTGGCTTTGAGCGACTGTACCGCACGCATTTGCTCTATCTCGCTTGCGGTCAGGTCGTCAGGACTAAGCAACGAAACGATATCGACGCTATCAGGCACGGCATCAATGAATTGCGAGGGGCTAAAAGGTGTCTTTACCGAGTTGTCGAACCAACCCATAGTTACGTAGTGCATGGTTTTTTTATACTCCCTGACCGAATTGAGGTATTTACCGTACAGCTCGGGATCCTGTTTGGATATGTCGGGATCCTGGAGTTTAAGCCCTTCGGGCCTTGTCCAGTCGTCGCACGCGGCAAGCATGGCGGCGGCGAGGAAAATAACCGGTAGCGCAAAGCGCATATTGACTCTGTTCTTCATCTTTATCTAACTTTTTTGTCCCACCATAATTTAGTTCCCTGCGTGTCGGGCCCGCCGAGCATTACCACCGCAGCCCTTACGTTGGGACCGTTCTCGGTGTATTCGGTATCGGGGAACGGAAGCCGGCTCACGAATTGTCCTGCGGGCACTGTGCCTCCGCTCTTGTTGGAAACCACCGGCATGAGCCTCGGATAACCCGTGCGGCGGAATTCAGCCCACGATTCGTTGCCGAGCGGGAAGTTGGCGATCCATTTCTGTGTAATGATGCGTTCCTGCTTCTCTTCTATCGTCGCGCCGTCCTCCCATTTGATGGTTATGCTGCTGGTCGTCCCGTTATAGCTGAACTTGCCCATCGGGTCGATATAGGCCTGTGGGGTGAATGAGGAGTTCTGTTGGTAGTCGGCAGCTCCGGCTGCCCCCCACTGTTCGAACGACAGGGCGATACCACTGTTATAGAGGTTCCCAGGCGTGTCGCCCATCGACCAACCGTTCAGGGCGCCTTCCGCCTTTAGGAAGCTCACCTCGGCGGCATTCATCCAAATGATGGGATCGCTGACCGACACTTTGGGCATGGAGTAGCGCACGGCGACGTCCCTGTTGGCGATATCGACCCCGGAGCGCAGACCGTAGAAGCTCTCGACCAGAGGGCCGCCCGGCGTCGCGGGTGCGGCGGTGAAGGTCGAGAGGTTGAAATATTTTTCACGGCGCGGGTCCTTATAACCGTTCATGAATGAGAGTATGTCGGCTCCTGCGCGGTCGTCGCCCCACTGCGCGATCTGCAGCTCAAATGGGTTCTTCGCGACCTTCATCGCGGCGTTGTCGGCATTGGATGTTATCACGCCTATCTCGTGCGCCACGGCCTGTTCTGCACTCGTCCTGGCCAGCGTGGGGTTGGCGTAGCTCATACGCATGGCCATGCGCAGCTTGAGCGAATTGGCGAACTTGACCCATTTGACCACGTCGCCCGCATAGACGTTATCGAAATTCTTATAGGCTGCCGGATCGGCATGGCGGTGGTCAGTGAGTGTTTCGATAACCTGGTTCAGTTCGGCGACCATAGTCGCATAGACCTCGTTCTGAGGATCATAAGCGCTGTTAGTGCCTTTCTGCACCAGCATCTGCGAGTAAGGTATAGGTCCGTAGGCGTCTGTGATGCGGTGCATGGCCGCCACCCTGAGCAGGTCGCCGATGGCCAGTATCACCGGATCGCTCGTCGCGCCCTGCAACTCGCGGTAATAGGGGTAAACCCCGGTTATTACGTCGTTGAAGGGGGCCCTCACCCAGTCCGAGGGGGCGTTATAGGTCGAGAATTTTGCCGTCCAGGTCGAGGTTACGGCTGTGTAACCTGCGAATGAGCATCCCGAGAGCACCTCCTGGAACTGGTGCAGGTGCTCGTCGGCGGGGATCACGAAACTCTGCAGGTTGACCACCGCCGAACGGATCAGGTAGTCGCCCGGTTCGAGGTCTTCCTTGAGCGATTCGTAGGGGTTCTTGTTTATCTTCTCGTAGTTCTTGGTGCAGGCCTGCAACGAAACAAATATGGCCCCGCACAGAAGAACACCGAGTAATTTTTTATGCTGTGTCATAGCTGTTCTGTATTAGAATTTGAGTCTGACGTTAAAACCTATGTTGCGCATGCTGGGCATCATAAAGTAGTCGATGCCCTGGTAGAAGTTACCGGTGGTAGCGACGGCTTCGGGATCGAAGGGGGCTTTATTGTAGATCATCCACAGGTTGCGCCCCACCAGCGAGAGGGTCAGATCGACCACGCCGCCCAGTTTATTGCGGGGTATGGTGTAGCCGATGCTCGCCTCCTGCAGACGCACGTTGGTAGCGTCGTATGTATAGTACTGCGGCAGACCGCTCTGCGCGCCGATGGCCGTGTACCACGTCTGCGCGTCGATAAGGTTGCGGCCACCGTTGATCCATACCCCGCCGTTGTCGCGTGCCGCGGCTGAGCTCTCCGATACGCCGTAGAGGTCCATGGCGGCCTGTGTGGCCGAATAGACTATCCCGCCCAGGCGTGCAGAGATCATAAAGCTCGCGCTCAGGCCCTTCCATGCGAAGTCGTTCTTCCATGCCATATTGTATTTCGGCATGGTGCTTCCCAGGGGAATATCGGTCACCGTGTCGCCGTAGCGGGTGGTCACAGCACCGTTGTTGTCGACGTAAATGCGACCGTTGCTGTCGCGCACCATGTCCGCCGTCGAGTAGAGGTCGCCCAGGCTGCCGCCGTTCTTGAGTATGTAGCGCGCCCTGGCCAGGCCACCTATATCGAGGCGCGAAATATTAAGGTATTCACCTTCCCAGAGATAGTTCTCCACCATCTCCATTATCTTGTTGCGGTTCATGCCGAAGGTGTAGTTGCTGTGCCATACGAAGTTGCCCCAGCGGTTAGAGTAGCCCAGCGAGGCTTCGATACCCTGGTTGCGCACGCTGCCCGTCTGCACGTACATCGAGGCGTAGCCGGTCGACGCCGAGGTGAGCGGTTGGAAGGTCTGATTGTGCGTGGTTGCGCTGTAAAGCGTGAAATCGAGGTTGAAATGGTTCAGAAAGCGCATCGTCACGCCCGCTTCCCAGGAATTGGTGCGCTCGGCGTAAAGCTCAGGCATCTGGTATGTGTGGGTCGTTTCCCAGCGCTGAGTGGTCTGGTTGAACTTGTATGTGGGCACGCTCAGACCGTTGGCGTAGGGCGTACCTACCGAGGCGTAGGAGCCGCGCACTTTCAGGTAGCTTATCTGGCGGGGCAGCGAGAAGATATCGGAGAGCACGGCAGACATACCCACCGAGGGGTAGAAGAAACCGCTGCTCTGCTGTTTCGATCCGCCCAACTGCGAAGGCCAGTCGTTGCGACCGGTCACCGTCAGGTAGTACATACCCTTGTAGCCCACTTCGGCGCTTGCGAACACCGACTGGGTCTGCGTACGGTAGCCATCTTCGTGTTTGTCCATACGCGTAGGGTCGATATCCGTGATCTTGAAGTTGTTGGCTATACCGTCCTCCGAGGTTTCGCGCAGAGGGCCTACCATGGCCAGCGCATCGGAGTAGATATCGGAAATGCTGGCTCCGATGTTGGCCACCAGCGAGAAACGGTCGGTGCGCTTGTTAATGTTCACAAGCACGTCGGCATAGGTCTGTTTGTCATTGCTCTTGGTTTTGCCGAATTGGCCGTTGGCGCCGCTGAGCGTCGAGTTCGACGATGCGTAGAGCTTCTTGGTAAAGTCGTTGGACGAAAAGTCGATACGCGCACGCCCGGCGAGGTTCAACCACGGAAGGACGTCGTAGCTCAGCCCGGCATTCATCATAAAGCGCTTGCGGTCATTGTTATGCAGGTTGCGGTAGGCCATCCAGTAGGGGTTCTGCATGCGGAAGTCCCCTTCGCCCTGGGGCCAGTACTGCTCTTTGTATTTATTGGCCGCGTTCCAGCGCTCGAAGATCCTGGTCATTTCCCAGTCGTCGCCGCGCGGGTAGAGGTAGGCCGAGGTCAGGGGATTGGAGTAGACGCCCTGGTTGAGCATGTTCTGGTCCTTCTGCACTATGTAGCTACCGCCTATATCGAGTTTCATCTTGTCGTTCAGCAGGTTAGTGGTCTGGCGTATCGTAAAATTGAAACGGTCGTACTGGTTGTTGGGTACCACGCCGTCAGAGTTGACCGTAGCTGCCGAGATATAGGTCTGGTTGCGGTCGTTGCCGGTCGAGAGCGACACAGAGTTGTTGAACACCACGCCCGTTTCGAAGAAGTCGTCACCCGGCGAATAGCCCTGTCTGTTGGCCTCGTTCAGGCGCGGACCCCAGCTCAGGATGGTCGATCCCGAAGCGACGCCGTTTATGCCTGTGCCGTAGCGGTTCTGGAAACGGGGCAGCACGAAAGGCGAGAGCACATCCATACCGCTCGAAACGTTCAGCGAAGTCTGTCCGGCGACGCCCTTCTTCGTAGTTATGAGTATCACGCCGTTGGCAGCGTTGTTACCGTAAAGTGCCGATGCCGCGGCGCCCGAGAGTGCCGAAACGCTCTCTATATCCTCGGGGTTTATGTCGGCTATCGCCTCGGTAACGCCTGACGAGCCGAATTCCGTACTGCCCTCGCCGGCCATGTTGAACATCGGCATGCCGTCGATAACGTAGAGCACGTTGCTCGACTGCTCGATGGACTTGGGACCGCGCATGACCACCTTACTGGCGCCGCCCACACCCGACGAGGATGTATTGACGGTCATACCGGCGACCTTACCGGACAGGGCGTTGACCAGATTGGCGTCCTTGACCAGCGTGAGTTCGTTGCTGTTCACCTCCTGGACGTTATAGCTGAGCGCCTTGTGCGAACGCTTGATACCCAGCGCCGTAACGACAACCTGCTCCACCTCCAGGGCGGTTTCGATCATGGTTATGTTCTGCACCGAGGTCTGGCGGCCGACGCTGACCACCTGGGTCTGGTAGCCTATATATGAATATGTGAGCGAGGCGTTGGCTCCCGGCACGCGCAGCGAGTAATGGCCGTCGGAGTTGGTCGCCGTGCCGATCGAGGTGCCCTGTATGGTAATGGACACGCCCGAAAGGGGAAGTCCCCGGCTGTCGGTAACACGGCCCGAAACCGAACGGGTGCCGTGCTCGCCGTCGGCTGCGTTGCGCATCGAGAGATAGCAGACGTTCTCGTCGATCTCGTACGTGATCTGGGTGCCTTTGAGCGCCTCGGCGAGTAACGCGTCGAGCGACACATTCTTCATATCCACCGAGCCTACCACCACGCCTGTCAATTTGACGCTATAGAAAAATTGGTAGGAACTCTGTTTCTTTACCGCTTCGATGATCTGTCCCATCGTCGGGTCTTTTGCCGTCACGGATAGCTGCGCCCAAAGCGAGCTGCTGCCGGCAAACAATAAAACGACCGTCAAAATTATCTTTAGATAACTCTTGCGGCAGTGAAGTTTAGGTTTCTCCATTGTCATCCGAATAAATTAAGTGTTTTTACAAAGGGTTAGTTTTCAGCGGCATACACACCACACAACAGGATTATGCACGCCCTCTTCATAACTAAACCCCCTGGCAAGGTAAAAACACTTATGGCCGTAGCGCTATTTCTGAAAATATAGCTGGCGGTCATGTCATGCCTTTGGTAAGGGATGATATAAAAGCCGGTTGTGAGGTAGAGATTATTTAAGTAGTTTTGTCCCTTATAGGGTTATTAATATGAAATGTGTTTCACATATCGAGAATATTGCATCGACTAAGGAAGATAAAATGACGGTTGGCCGCTACACTGAATTTTTTAGGAAGAACTATCCGTCACTTCTCTTTTATGCGACACGCTTTTCCGACCGGAAACAGGCGGAAGACATCGTACAGGATGCTTTCGTCGATCTGTGGGAACGACGAGAGAAGATCGACTGGAGCGGCAATCTCCGGTTCTTCATGTACCGTTCGATCTATACCCGCTCTTTGAAGAGGATCAGGCACAGCAAAGTCGAAGACAACTATTCGGCCCGTGTGCGCGAGATCGAGATGCGCCGCTGCGAGTTCCTTTCGCCCGACAACGACGATATCATTCGTGCCATCGACAGTAACGGGCTGGGAGAACAGATCGAATCGGGAATAGCCCAGTTGCCGCCGAAGTGCCGCGAGGTATTCGTACTGAGCTACCAGTACGGGCTCAAGAACATGCAGATCGCCACCCTTATGGATATATCGCTGCGCACGGTCGAGGCACACATGTATAAGGCACTCAAGCTTCTGCGTGAAAAACTCAGACACCTGATCTGAATAAACGAACATTTTGACTAACGAAACAAACTTTACAAATTGACTGATATAAGACAAGACATACTACTGAGATACCTGCAGGGAGATCGTTCTAAAGAGATCCTCGAACAGATCGTCCGGTGGGCGGAGGCCTCACCCGGGAACAGCAAAGAATTATTCCTGATGGAGCTGGCGTACGGCATGCCGGATAAGGAGCGTATGGAGGAAGATAAACGATCGACCGAATTCGCCGAGCAGGAACTTTACGAGCGGATACTTGCGGGCCACGACCAAAAGGCTGCCGCGCCACGCCGTCGCATCTGGTTGCGCGTTGCCGGTTACGCCGCAGCGGCGGCCCTGCTGGGGTTCGTCGCGGTGAAGGTATCCCGTTGGCACGCCCCGGAAGGCACGACGGCCATGATCGAATTCACGGCGGCGGATTCCGTACGCCAGATATTGTTACCGGACGGCACCAAGGTATGGCTCAACAGCTCTTCGACGCTCAGCTATCCTGCGGGGTTCTCGGCGCAGGACCGCAGCGTGAATATCAGCGGGGAGGCCTACTTCGAGGTGACACATGACAGCCTCTCGCCCTTCGTAGTTACCTCTCCCGCAATGCGCGTGACCGTGCTGGGGACGGTATTCAATATTCGCGACCGCATCGGCGACACGATCCCGGCCGCCTCGCTGATAGACGGCAAGATCAAGATCTCGGGCAATAACGGCGAAGGCAATATAACCCTGACGCCCGGCCAGAAAGCCGAAATTGACCGTAACCTGGGCGAAATGAGGGTCGTGACGGCCAATGTGCGCCTTGAAGCGGTTTGGCGCAATAAGATGATACCGTTCAGCGAGGCTTCGATCTGCGATATAATCGACGTACTCGAACGCCTCTACAACGTCGATTTCATATTATCCCCCTTGGTCGACACGGTGGGGCGTTATTCGGGCACCATACGCCGCAAGGACAGTATTAACGACGTATTACGGTCGCTGCAGAATTCGATACAGATACAATACCGCATCAAGGGAGGCAGGGTGTATATCGAACCGTAGAACCGATGATCGCGCCGGCAAGGGCGCGTGGGGGACTTAGCGCAAAAAACGCGTGATCTTCCGGTAGGCCGCTTAAGGGAAATCAGCCTCTTACTGCCTGTTTTCTTTTGCTTTAAATGCCGTTATACAGCATTTATCAACGTTTTTTGTTATATTTGTTAGGCTATTGAATATAACTTTAAAATATTATCCATGTCCACAGACCTTAATCTCAGGCCATTACCCGACCTGGAGCCGGCGCGTATAGACCCCTCTGCGGCACAGGATCAGCTTAAAAGGTTAATCGACACCGTTTCGGCCTATAGGGTCGGAATCTGGGAATATGATTTCGCCACAAAACAAACCACGGCGGTCAACGACCTGGCAGGAATACTCATGCTGGATCATATCGGGATAGAATACCGGGGGGTCGACGATCTGGCGGATTACGTGCACCCGGACGACCGCGCCAGAAGGCTGATGGCATTGGAATCGCTCTCCGCCACCTCGACGGCGCGTTTCCGCCTGGCAGGTCCCCTGGGCACGATCTGGGTCCGCGACAGCTATTGTCTGCACCGAAATCCCGACGGCACTCCGGCGATGCTGGTATGCCACACCAAACGTGAAGAGATAGAGGACGACAAATATTCGGGCCTGTTCAAAATGATGTGCAACATGCCGGTGTTCATCATGGTGTGGGACAGGGACTTCACATTCCTCGACGTTATATGCTCGGACAAGGTGCAGATGTTCCACCAGCGCGAAGAGCTGCTCGGGGCCAACGGCTATGAAGTCTACAAAGGCAAACTGGGCGAAATGCTGGGCAGCAACCTGCTCGAAGCACTCGAAACGGGCGAAATGCGCAATGTGGAATACCGTACGGACATGTTCGGCAAGACGTACTACTGGCAGACTTCGATGGTGCCGGTGGACGAGGTGGTATACGGGGTTACATACGAGATCACCGGTCGCATAAAACGCATGGAAGAGCTGCTCGACGCGCGGCGCAAAGCCGAGGAATCGGACGAGCTCAAATCGGCGTTCCTGGCCAATATGAGCCACGAGGTGCGCTCTCCGCTCAACGCGATAGTCGGGTTCTCGGACATACTGGCCGATGAGGACGACCGTGCGGTGCGCGAGAGCTACAACGATATAATACACAGCAACAGTGAATTGCTGATGCGCCTGGTCGGCGACGTGCTCGACCTCTCGCGCATCGACTCGGGCAAGAGCGAAATGAAATTCGAGCGCGTCGGGATCAATTCGCTGCTGTCGGACATAGAAATGGCCCAAAGCCTGAAAATGCCCGAAGGCGTAGAGCTGCGCGTCAATTACCTTCCGGAGGAAACAGAGATCAACACGGACCGGGGGCGTGTGTCGCAGGTCCTTTACAACTTCCTCTCGAACTCGGCCAAGAACACGCACAGCGGCAGCATCACCATCTCTGCCGAGGAGTGCGGCAATTCGCTGCGCCTGTCGGTGACCGACACCGGCTGCGGTATACCTGCCGATAAACTCGGCACCATTTTCAACCGCTTTGTCAAGGTAAACGAAAACGCCCAGGGCTCGGGGCTCGGGCTGGCGATCTGCCAGAGCCTCGTGGGGCGCATGGGCGGACAGGTGGGTGTCGAATCCGCCTTAGGCAGCGGCAGCACGTTCCATTTCACGCTACCCTACCGCTACACCCCCGAGGAGCAATCCACCCAGGCAGATAAAGGGGGAAAACGTCAGGTGCTCGTGGCCGAAGAATCCGATGCGGCGTACGCCGTCATCAAAATGGCGCTCCACTGCGATTTCGAGTTGCTCAGGGTACGGGACGGCGAAAAGGCGCTGGCCGCATTCATCTCGCAGCGTCCCGACATCGTATTGCTTTCGACCCGGCTGCCGGTGATGAACGGCATCGAAACGGCCAAACGCATACGCACCGTATCCAAGACCGTACCCATGGTCGCCATGACCGGCAGCGACTTCTACATCGAACAGCGCTGGGCGCTCGAGAACGGCTGCAACGACGTGATTTCCAAGCCATACTCACCGAAAGAGATGCGCGAGGTGGTCGACGCGCTGATCTGATAGCGGCAGGGTTGGATTACGGAGTAAAAAAGCGTACCTTTGCCGCAAATTCAACATCCCGATGATCAAAGCCGGAAGCTATTATACCCTCACCGTTTCGCGCATTTCGCCCCACGGGCTCTACCTCGCAGACCATGACGGCAACGAAGTGTTGCTGCCCAACCGATATGTGTCGCTCGAAAACAAGGTCGACGACCAAATGGAGGTGTTCGTCTACCACGACTCCGAAGAGAGGCTCGTGGCGACCACCGAGCGCCCCCTGGCCGCCGTGGGACAGGTCGCGTGGCTCAAGGTGGTCGACAAGACCATACATGGCGCCTTTCTCGACTGGGGCCCGATCCCAAAAGACCTCTTTATACCCAACCGCAACCAGCAGACCCCCATGCAGGCGGACGAGAGCTACGCCGTATACCTTTACAGCGACAACGTGACGGGGCGCGTGGTGGGCAGCGCCAAACTCAAAGGTTTTATAAATAACGAACAACTCACGGTTAAGGAGGGAGAGCGGGTCGACATACTGATCGCCCAACGCCAGGAGATCGGTTTCCGCTGCGTTATCAACGACCTGCATTGGGGCATGATCTACTACAACCAGATATTCCGTCCGGTTGCCGTCGGCGAACGCACACAGGCATGGATAAGGCGCATATCGCCCGACGGGCGCATCGACCTTAACCTTCAGGCCCAGGGATTCGACGAGGTCAAAGTGCAGGTCGACAGGCTGCTCTCGCTGCTTGCCGAAGCCGGCGGATCGCTCCCCATCGGCGACCATTCGTCGCCTGACCAGATCGCGGTGCTCACGCATATGAGCAAAAAGGTATTCAAGCGCGCGTTGGGATTCCTGCTCAAGCAGGGTTACGTCGAATCCACGCCTGAAGGCATCAAGCGCATAAAATGAAGAAAAAAATGCAAACCGCGCAGCGTGTGTGCGGCACCGATGCGTCGGACAACTACGTATTCCAGCGCTCACGCCTCGCCTATTGGCGCGCAGCGCGTGAGATTTCGGGCGATGTGCTTGAGATCGGCACCGGCAGCGGCTACGGCGTGGAGATAATCTCACCCAAGGCCAAGAGTTTCATTACGATAGACAAGTACCAACCTGCGGTCGATTTTCACAACTACGGCAACGTGGAGTTCCATCAGATGGTAGTCCCGCCGCTGGAGGGCATACCCTCGATGAGCGTCGATTTCGTGATCTGCTTCCAGGTAATCGAGCACATCAAGGACGATTTCGGATTGGTGGAGGAGATCCACCGCGTACTGCGTCCGGGCGGCAAATTCATCGTTTCGACGCCCAACAAGCCCGCCTCCATCACCCGCAACCCATGGCACGTGCGCGAATACACCGCCGATGAGTTCATCAACCTGCTGCACAGCAGCTTCGCCGAGGTGAAGGCCGAGGGCGTATTCGGCGACGAGAAAGTAATGGAGTATTACCGTAAGAACCGCAATTCGGTAAATGCGATCACGCGGTTCGATATCTTCGACCTGCAGCACCGTCTGCCGGCATGGATGCTGCGCATTCCCTACGACATACTCAACCGCATGAACCGCCGCCGGTTGCTGGTGTCCAACCGCAGCCTGACCAGTTCGATCACCATGGACGACTATTACTTCGCTCCGGTGGGTGACGACTGCTTCGATCTCTATTACACCGCGACCAAAGAGCAAAGCGAATAATGCATAAGCGGCCCCTCGTCATTGAGGGGCCGCTTATCTATCTATTCGTATTCTCCGGATTTAAGCATCACGACCTCTTTGGGGGTCAAAAAGCGCCATTGCCCGCGTTTGAGCCTCTGTTTGGTAAGCCCTGCGAAATAGACGCGGTCGAGTTTGGCGACGTGGTAGCCCAGCGACTCGAAGATGCGGCGCACGATGCGGTTGCGTCCCGAGTGTATCTCTATCCCGACCTCTTTCTTGCTCTCGCCCACCCAGTCTATGGCGTCGGCGGCTATGGGACCGTCTTCGAGCTCTATGCCAGTGGCTATCCGCTCCATATCGGCGTGCGTGAGGGCTTTATCGAGGCTGACCTGATATACCTTGCGCTTATTATATGAAGGGTGCGTGAGGCGTTTGGTCAGATCACCGTCGTTGGTTATCAGCAGCACGCCCAGCGAGTTTTTGTCGAGGCGGCCTACGGGATAGACCCTCTCGGAAACCGCATCGCCCAACAGGTCCATAACGGTGCGGTCGGCATGCGGATCTTCGAGCGAGGTGACGAAACCCTTGGGTTTATTCATCACTATGTACACCTTCTTTTCGCCCTGCAACACCTTATCGTTAAGGCGCACCTGGTCGCCCGGCATCACCTTGTAGCCCAACTCTGAAACCACCTGTCCGTTGACGGTCACCACGCCCGAGGCGATGTACTCGTCGGCCTCGCGGCGCGAACATACGCCCGATTGGGCGATATAGCGGTTCAGGCGCACGGGACCGTCAGCGCGCGGGGCGGCGAAACGGGGATAGCTTTCGGCATCTTTAACCACGTGCGAACCCTTTTCGGTGGGCTTTCGGCGGTCGCCTTTATTGAATTTGCGGTCTGGGGCGTTGAACCTGCCGTTTTCCTCACGGGGCTTCCAGCCCTGGCGCTGGTCGGGGCGGGCGGGCTTACCCGTGCGGCGGTCGCCATCGCGGCGATTATCTTCACGGCGGCTATCATCCCGACGGCCATCTTCGCGCGGGGCCCACTCCTTGCGCGGTTTGGCCTCGAAAACCGGACGGTTGTCGCGGTCGAAATTGGGATTGAACGAACGGCGCACCTCACCATGCGGCGCATCGGGGCGCGGTTTGCGTGGGCGGTCGTCACTCTGTCCTCGGCTATATCCTTCGCGGTCGCGCAGAGGTTTATCCCTGAAAGGTTTATCGTCACGGTACGGTTTGCCCTCACCGCGGGAGGAATGCAGCTCACGGCGCGGCGCGGCTGGCTGGTCGGCGGGGCGCTGGCCCCTGTCGAGTTTCTCTGAAGAGTGTGTACGGGGACGGCGCGGGCGCACGAACTCCCCGAATGAGCGCTCCGTGTCTTCGCGACCGGGAGCGTCCTTGGCGTTATCTGCCTCGCCGCGGGGGCGTGCAGGATAGTCTGTCTTTGCCATTTTTTATTATAGGTTGCGACCGCAAAGGTAATAAAAAATAAACCGCGGCGGCCATTTGGTTATTTTAATTGCGTTTTATATATTTGCAGTCGATGATTTTTGCATTTTGTAACATTTAATGCAGTTTTGATTATGAAATATAATTTCGACCGGATCGTTTCCAGGGCAGGGACTCACTGTTTCAAATACGACAACCGCGAGGAGGTCTTCGGTTGCGGCAACGTCATACCGCTCTGGATAGCAGATATGGACTTTCCCGTGGCTCCCTTCATCGAGCAGGCCATGCGCCGCCGCATGGAACTCCCGGTCTATGGTTACGAAAAACGCTCCCCTGCGTTCTACCGCTCTGTCACGGAGTGGGTACGCCGCCGCAACAATTGGAGCATCGACCCCGCATGGATCGACTTCACGCCCGGATGCGTCGCCGGATTCGCTTTCGGCATCCGCGCGCTGACCTCCCCTGGCGACAAGGTGGTCATACAGCCGCCGGTCTACCCTCCCTTCGCCGCGACGATCAAAGCCAACGACCGCGAGTTGGTCACCAACCCGCTCACACTGACCGAAGAGGGCTACCGCATCGACTTCGAGGACCTCGACCGCAAGCTCCAGGGCGCCAAAATGCTGCTGTTCTGCAACCCCCACAACCCCACGGGGCGCGTTTATACCCGTGAGGAGCTGCTGAAAGTAGGCGAACTGTGCATCAAACATAACGTGAATATCGTTTCCGACGAAATCCACTCGGACCTTATCCAAAAACCATACCACCACATCCACATCGCCTCGCTCAGCCCCGAGCTGGCCGAGCGCACGATAACCCTGATCGCCCCCAGCAAGACCTTCAACCTGGCGGGCCTCTCCACAGCGCTGGCCGTAACCCCTGGCGACACGTTACGCCGCCGTCTGCGTTGCGAACTCGACAAGACACACGTCGACCAGGGCAACGTATTCGGCAACGCCGCACTCGAAGCGGCTTACAGGGAGGGAGAGGAGTGGTTGGAGCAGCTGCTCGAATACATCGGCGGCAACATGGACTTCATAGTCGAATATATCGGCAAGCACATGCACCAGATCAAGGCCAGGCGCAGCGAAGGCACATACATGATGTGGCTGGACATGCGCGGGCTTGAGATGTGCCACAGCGAACTCGCTGAATTTCTGGTCCGCAAAGCCGGGCTGGGATTCAACGACGGTGCGCTGTTCGGCAAAGAGGGCGAATGCTTCATGCGCATCAACCTGGCCACCTCACGCGAGGTGCTGCACAAGGCGATGGACCAGCTCAGGGACGCCGTAGAAAAGCGGTAGCTTAAATTCTTGTAAAGCATGTGGGGCGGTCGCTGTCGACCGCCCCACTTGTCTATTTAGCTCCTATTTAGCCCCGAGCGCCGCGATCAGCGTCGCCATATTGGCAATGAACGTTTTGGTGTCGATGCCGCGCAACTCACCCGCTGGCTTCGTGCAGGTGTCGTAGGGGCTGCCCAGCGTGTCATCGTATTTTTCGGCTTTGGGGTCGGCGGGATTGCCGGGTCCGATGTAGGGCGCCTTGACGTTGGACAGGGCGACTATCCAGCGTCCCTGCGCGTCGAGCGACGATACCACCGAGGCTGCCGCAGCTGGGTCCGCTGAGGCGATCTGGGCGGTGACCAGGCGCGGCAAGGCGTAAGGCGCATTGGCATAAAGAGGTGATCCGGCAACCAGGTCGGCGGGCCTGAGGGCAAGCGCCCTGTTGTATTCGCGCTCAAGGCCGGCGATGTTGATATAGACCAGCGACGCATAATGCTTGATTATATTGTCGGGGTTCTGGTCGACGTAATATTCGCCGTTGTTGATGTGGTTGCCGCGGCGGTGTATGTATAGCGGACGCGCCGTGAGGGGCTCGGAAAAACGCGGGCAGACGATCCTGCTGCGGCCCGGGTTCATACCCACTTTGGCGCACTGCTCATCGCTGAGGGCCACCGAGCGCAGGAAATCCAACGCGGCGGGTATGCCGGAGAGGAAATTCGTGTTGCCGGTCAGCTCGTAATATTCTATCAGTTTCAGGCATATATCCGCCGTGAGGCGGCTAGATATGGATGCCGGCTCGAAATCGCGCGCCTTGGCGGGGACGAAACGCACGGGGTCGTACTGGTCCGCCCACCCTGCCGTCGGGGCGCCCTGTTGCAGCGTGCGCACGCAGTTCATGCCGCGCATCAGGGGCTCCAGTGCGCGCTCGTCGCCAAGCAACAGGTAGGCGTCCAGCAATAACTGGATGTTGTGCAGGGTCGCGGCGTCGTTGAAAGTCACGCAGGGCGTGTAATCGGGATTTCCCCACCGGTCGGGATGTGAATCCATAAGGGGGAAACGCTGGGGCCAGCCGCCGCACGGATACTGGGCGCGGTAAAGCAGGTCTATCGCCTTATCCAGCGCGGGTTTGAGCGAGGGGTCGTTCTTCTCCAGGTAGAGGCGCATCAAAAAGCGCGTCACGCCGGGGGTCACGTCGTCGTCGAAGGTGGCGTTGCCGTAATACTGGTTGTGTTCACCCGCGCCCCAGGCGTTGGCCCCTATCGTGGCGAACCAACGTTTCTCGGAGGCGGGGCCGGCCAGGTCGAATTTATAATTCCAACCGCCGCACGGCAGTTGCCCCCGGATCAACACCGAGGCGCTGCGCAGGGCCATATCGTAATAATATTCGTCGCCCGTGGCGTGGTAGGCGTCGAGCATCAGCTGGCCCACGGCGGGCGTACCGGGCGACTCGACCCACACCATCGAGGGGTAGGCCTCCAATTCGCCGAACACGCGCGAAAAATCCTCGGCGTAGCTGTGCAGGAAACCGCCCTGGTTGCTCACCTTGTCGTACATGTATCGCGTGGCGCGCTTCATCGCATCGCGCACGGCGTCCGGCGCGGGTTTATTCCCGGTTTTCTGGGCCGTCGCGCCGATGGAGAGCAGGGCAGCGGCAGCTATCACAACTGCTTTACGTATCATTTCTTCTTTGATTTTTTTGCTTTCGGGGCGGCGGTCGACTGGCCGGTGATGTGGTCCACCAGCGAGTTAAGGTATAGTTCGAGGTTAGTGTAACCGCTTTGTGCGACCAGGGCACCGTCCGCCGGGTCGCCGGCATCGAGGCCATGCGACTTTTCCCACGCGTCGGGCATCCCGTCGCCGTCGGTGTCTTCAGGTGCGGGAAGGCTGTTGTAAACCGGCCATCCGCCGACCGCTTCCTGCGTGTCGATCAGTCCATTGCGGCTGCCGCGTCCCCCATCCTGCACCGAGGCCGTACCGTTGGCGGCGTCCCATACGGCGCGCCTGTCGACCGTATCGCGGACGATGCACGCGCCGGCATATTTAAGCACCGCCAGGAAAGCCTCTTCGGCGTTCTGGGTGGTCGTATGGCCGTCGGTGCGACCGTTTATCGGCATCGGCTGTTGGGCCAAAGGCTTTTGTGTGCCGCCCGAATTGTACTTCACCGCAGAGTGGTTATTGCGCGTGATGGAGGGGTCGCCGACCATTACGTTGCCCGAGAGGTAGAGCACCGGATGTCCGAAATCGTGCTCCGTGCCGTCGGTTTCCGCCGCGCGGCCATAGGAGTTTATAAAATAGGTCGTGCGCGCAGCGGAGGTAGCCGGGCCGGGCTTGTAATAGTTGTTTATCATATTGAAGTGTCCGCCCTCGCCGCCGTAGGTGCTGTTGTTGCCCCAGTTGTAGACCACGTTGTTGCGGTAGTCGACCACCCCGCGGAAATCCGCCGTATCGACCAGGGGGTAATAGACAAGCGGGTGGTCGAAGCGCGGGTTGCGCGAGTCGTGGCACGAAAGCAGGTTGTGGTGGAACGAGGCGTTCTTTCCGCCCCAGATGCCGCCGTAACCGTGTGAGCCTTTGCTGTGCGCCGAGGTGCGCAGCGATTCGGTGAGGATCGTCCACTGCAGGGTGAAATTTTCGTTGGCGTAGAACGACACGCACTCGTCCGTCGACCAGCTCATAGAGCAGTGGTCAACGATTATATTTCGCTGGTAGCGTCCGCCCAGGGCGTCCTGTTCGCCTGTGGCTTTGCCGAGGCGGTCGCCCATACGGAAACGCATGTAGCGGATAATTACGTTGCCCGCCCTGACCTGCACGCCGTGGTTCGAGATGCAGATGCCGTCGCCGGGGGCGCTCTGCCCCGCTATGGTCAGATCGCCGTACATTATATTAATGGGCTTGGCGAGGGCGATCTCGCCCGACACCTTAAAGAGTACCGTGCGGGGGTATTTCTGCGACAAAGCCCACCGCAGCGTCCCCTGCGTGCCGTCGTCGGTCAATTTGGTGACGTAGAGCACGCGTCCGCCGCGTCCGCCGACGGTGTACATCCCTCCTCCCTCTGCGCCGGGGAACGCGGGGGTTTGCGAAAATCCTGCGTGGGGGGCGAATGCCAGCGCGGCACAAACCAGGGTCAGGTGCAATATCTTCATAATGATGTGAATTTATCCCGTAAACGTTACCGGTAATATTCAAAAAAATTATTCCACCGGCAGGTAATAATCTATATTGTACCGGTTGAGTATATCTATAGAGCTGTATATATCCTTGATTGGCGGATCCTGGCGCAGGACAAGGTGGTCGACGAGCGCTTTCACGGCGCGGGTGGCGGCCTTATCCGTACGTTCGGCTATCAGGTTGGTTATCATGCCCGACTTGAGCGATTCCATGTTGCGTCCAAGCATATCGAACGCCACGAGCGTTTTGTCCTTCACGCCGCGCAGCTCCATCCAGTCGGCGATAAGGTGACCTCGCGAGGTAAAGGTGACGATATGGCGCACTTCGGGGTTTTCGGCGAAATAGTCATCGAATACCTTGATGTTGCGCATAAAGTCGTAGGGATAGATCACCCGGTTGTCCAAAACGCAACCGGGGCGCATCTCGGCCAGGTAGGCGCGGAATCCGCAGTCGCGGCTCACGAAAGAGTCGTTGGGGGTCAATTCGCCGCGGTCGATGGTAAAACTGACCGCCCTTGTGGCCGCGGGGTCCGCACTGAGCAGCAGGTCCGCAGCAAGATAGCCGCTCTCGTACAGGGGCATGCCGAAATAGGCGAGATAGTCCTTGGGGGCGGCGAATTCGGGCTTCGAGTCGATATACACCACCGGGATCGCTAACGGGGAGATCACGGATAGAAAGTCGCGCGTCGCCTCCTTATATATCGGGGCGATCAGCACGCCGTTAGGCTTCGCCTCGGCGGCATTGCGGCATGCGGCGCGAAACGACTCTATCTCGAACTGCGAGTAGTAGAATACCTTGATCTGCACATTGAGTTTCTGCGCCTCCTGTTCGGCTTTCATTATGCCGCCGTATATCAGCTCCCAGTACTCCCCTTTTTGGAAATAAGGTATGATGACCACTATCGAATAGTGGCGTTTCTGCGAGAGTATCGAGGCGTGGATATTTGGTTTATAGCCTATTTCGTCTATTATGCGCAACACCTTGCGGCGGGTCTTTTCAGACACTTCGCCGTGATTGTGGGCCACCCTCCCGACAGTTCCTATCGACACGCCGGCAAGGCGTGCGACATCCTCCATCGTTACGTTCTTGTTATTTTGCTTCATAAAGTGATCGCTGCGCAAAGGCTACGATACAAAAGTAACTTTTTTTGTGACACCTTGCATTTTTAACGGAAAAAATTTGCGGGTTATAGGTAAAAAATATAGCTTTGTATTCGTTGCCATATATAAACCACCCTTAAATATATACATAAATCACTGATTAACTGCATTATCAGTAAAATTATAAATTTCCGTTAACGTAAACGGAAATCACACGCAGAAACGCACGACAATGAAAGCACTCAGACTTTTAGCGCTATCCGCATTAATAATAATGATCGCCGCGGCAGCCAAACCACGCAAAGCCGTCCTGTTCACCATCGGCGATTCGACCATGACCTACGGCTCGGACGGGGACGCCGTTCCCGACCCGGCAGAGGACCCGGGCTGCGGCTGGGGACAGATGCTCCACAAATATTTCAACCCCAAGAAGATCGAGGTGCGCAACCGCGGCATCTCGGGGCGCAGCTCGAAAAGCTATATCGACGAAGGGCAATGGCAGAAAGTCTACGACCAGATGCAGAAAGGCGATTTCCTGCTGGTGCAGTTCGGCGGCAACGACCAGAAATCGCAGGACTCCAGGCGCTATGCCGCCCCGATGACCGATTTCAAGGATAATTTCCGCTTCTTTATCAACGCCGCACGCGAAAAGGGCGTGACACCGATACTGTGCACCTCGGTTGTGCGCCGCCGCTTCGACAAGCAGGGGCAACTGATCGACACCTACGGCGAATACATAACCGCCGTGCGCGAAGTGGGCGAAGAGATGGGCGTGACGGTGATCGACCTGAAAGAATCGACATGGAAACTGGTGCAGGATGCCGGCGTGGAGGGCAGCAAGAAGCTCTTCAACTACACCGCACCGGGCGAGGTGGCGAAATACCCCGACGGCCACCGCGACGACTCGCACTGGAACATCGACGGCGCGGACAAAGTCGCCGGGCTGTTTGCCGAAGAGCTGCGCACGAGCGGCAACCCGCTGGCGAAATATCTTAAGAAATAGTACGTTACTATAATATCCGCCCCGGCGGACGCACCACGAAAAATAACCCAAACCGCAATACGATGAAAGCAATCCTCTACTCATTGACCCTTATGTTTACAGTCGCCGCCACTTCGCCCTGCCTGGCAGAAGGAAAGGCAACGCTCTGGACCGTAGGCGATTCGACCATGGCGCCCAATGCCAACGTCGAGGCCGACCCGGGCGATCCGGGCCGCGGTTGGGTCGAAGGGCTCACCCCGTACCTCAACCCCGATAAGATCACGATGCGAAACGTGGCCGTTTCTGGACGCAGCACCAAGAGCTACATCGACGAAGGCCGCTGGCAGAAGGTCGTCGACCAGGTTAAACCCGGCGATTTCGTGCTCATACAATTCGGGCACAACGACGCCAAACAGAGCGACGCCAAACGCTACACCGACCCCGAAACCACATACAAGGACAACCTGCGCCTTATGGTAGCGCAAGTGCGCGAAAAAGGCGCCACGCCAGTGATCCTCACTTCCATCGTGCGCCGCTATTTCAATGCCGACGGCACTATGCGCGACTCGCATGGCCGCTACGTCCCGGCGGCGCGGGAAGTCGCCGCAGAGCTCAAGGTCGACCTTATCGACATGAATACCGTCAGCGGGGCGATCGTGGAGAAGTGCGGCCCGGAAGAGTCCAAGAAACTCTACCTTCACGTAGCGCCCGGGGTTGCCGAGCGTTTCCCGGACGGCAACCGCGACGATACGCACCTTGCCCTGCCCGGTGCCGAGGCATTCTCTGCCGGGTTCGCCGCCGCCGTAATAGAGGCCGGCATTCCCCTGGCTGCATTTCTGTCGGCAACCCCAATAAAATAACAGCCATCACAACAGACTGATAATGAAAAGAATCGCCCTAATGGCATTCTGCCTAGCCGCCTGTGCCTACGCACAGGCGCAGGCCGTTCGCGGCACCGTCAAAGACCAGGCCGGTAAGCCCCTGGCCGGTGTGACGGTAACGGTCAAAGGCAAGAACGCGGGTACGACAAGCTCCGCCGCCGGCGCGTACAGCATAACCGCCGTAGCCGCTGCCGACACGCTGGTGTTCAACCTGATAGGCTACAGTTCCATCTCAATCCCGGTAAAAGGGCACGCGATAATAAACGCCACCCTTGACGAGGACGCCCAAAAGATGGACGAAGTGGTGGTGATCGGCTACGGCACGCAGAAACGCAGCGACCTGACCGGCTCCATATCGTCGCTCTCCGAGAAGGAGATCAGCATGGTGCCCGTGAACAACATAGCCGAGGCGCTGACCGGCAAGCTGGCCGGGGTGCAGGTGGTGACCACCGACGGGGCGCCGGACGCCGAGGTGTCGATGCTCATCCGCGGACGCAACTCGATCACGCAATCTTCGGCCCCGCTCTACGTGGTCGACGGCTTTATGGTCGAGTCGATCTCGGACATCGCCCAGAGCGACATAGCCAGCATCGACGTATTGAAAGACGCCTCGGCCACCGCGATCTATGGTTCGCGCGGAGCCAACGGCGTTGTTATAATTACCACCAAGAGCGCCAAAACGGGCACGATCAACGTGTCGCTTAACGCCTATTTCGGGCTCAGGCAGACCGCCCCGATGCCCGGTGTGCTCGACCCATACGAATATGCCCTGTGGCAGTACGAGTTGTCGACCTACCGCAACAACATGACCTCTGCATACGAGCCCACTTTCGGCTCATGGGGCGACATGCACCTTTACAAGGACTATCCGGGCAACGACTGGAAGAAGATCGTATTCGGACAGACAGGCACGTCACAAAACTACAATATAGCCTTATCGGGTACCACCGACAAAAGCAACTACACCGCCTCGTACACCAAACAGATCGACGACGCGGTGATGATAACCTCGGGTTTCGAGCGCGACAACTTCCTTTTCAAGTTCCAGCACAAGCCCTCGCGCAAGCTGACGCTCAACTTCCAGGCACGCTATTCGGCCACGCGCACCACCGGCTCGGGCGCTAACGAACAGACGGGCGGCAAGAGCAGCGACACACGCATGAAATACGTCATGCAGTACTCACCTATCCCTCTGACTGGAGCCACCGGAAGCTACGACGACGAGGAGCTACACAACCAGAGCGGCCTTTACACCCCCACCGAATATATCCGCGACAACGACCGCATACAACTACGCCAGGACATTGCCTTCAACGGGGGCGTGATCTGGATGCCGGGCAAGGGCTGGACATTGCGCAGCAGCCTGAGCTATTCGCTGCTGGATTTAGAGGACCAGCGCTTTTTCGGCGTTACCACATATTACGCCCGCATGAACTCGTCGGTCAAGGGCCGTCCAGCCAACGAGATAACGAACACCGACGGCAAGCGCCTGACCAATTCCAACACCATCCAGTACGATTTCAAGAGCGTACTCTGCAAACATCACTCCCTGACGGGGCTCGTCGGCCAGGAGATCAACGTCTACAACCAACGCCGGTTCATCAGCGACGTGGACGGTTTCCCCGAGGATTTCACGGCGCGCGAATCGTTCAAATTCACCAGCCAGGGCTCTTCGGTGCTGACCAACAACTACTACATGGCTCCCGACCGCCTGTTCTCATACTTCACGCGGTGGAACTATTCATACAAGGGGCGTTATATCCTGACCGGGACTTTCCGTGCGGACGGGTCGAGCAAATTCCGCCCCGAGAACCACTGGGGTTACTTCCCCTCGGCGGCCGCCGCCTGGCGCATCTCGGACGAAGGGTTCATGAAGGGCAGCAAGGTGTTCTCCTCCCTGAAACTGCGCGCCAGCTACGGCCAGGCGGGCAACAACAACATCCCCGCAGGGCAGACCTACGCCGAATACATCTCGGAAAGCTCCACCCGGATACCTTTCGAATCGCCCACGGCGGTCTGGACCCTCGGCTCGATCATGCCCAACCCCGACCTGAAATGGGAAACCACCACCACGCGCAACGTGGGCCTCGACTTCGGTTTGCTGCGCAACCGCCTGACCGGCACGGTCGACGTCTATCGCAACACGACCGACGATTTGCTGATCCTCTTCCCGATCAAGGGCAGCGGCTACACCAACCAGTACCGCAACATAGGCAGCACGCGCAACGAGGGCTTCGAGGTTTCGCTCACCGGGCAGATAATCCGTAAAAAGAACGTCGAGGTGACCGTAACGGCCAACGTGGGCGTCAACCGCAACACCGTCACCTCGCTGGGCGGACTGGACCGCATCGAGGCCTACGCGGCCTGGGCGTCCACGCAGATCGACTACGATTTCGTGGTGGTCAAAGGCAAGTCGCTCGGACAGGTTTGGGGCTACGTCTCGGACGGGCGCTACGAAGCCTCTGACTTCGAATTCACCGGTTCGGCGACCACCCCCTGGAGGATCAACCCCGCACGCGCCGGGCAGGTGGTCGACAACTCGACGCTAACCGGTTCGGGCGGCGCATGGGGCCCCGGCGCGATCAAACTGCGCGACCTGGACGGCGATATGGCCATCACAGCAAATGGGGACAGGACCTATTTGGGCAGCACGCTGCCCAAGGCCACCGGTGGCCTCGTCCTTTCAGGACGCGTTTACGGATTTGATTTCAACGCCAACTTCAACTACACGGTGGGCAACAAGATACTCAACGCCAATAAAGCCGAATACACCACTTCGAGCACCTACGCCTACCAGAATATCCTCACCACGATGGATTCATCGAAGCGCTGGCGCAGCATCGACGACAACGGCCAACGCATAACGGATGTGGCCGAGCTCGAACGCCTGAACGCCTCGACGAGCATGTGGTCGCCGGTTACCTCGCGACGTTTCGTGAGTTCCTATATCGTCGAGGACGGCTCTTTTGTGCGCCTTTCCGGCGTTACGCTGGGCTACACCCTACCCGACCGCATTGTGCGCCGACTGGGCATCCGCAGCGTGCGCGCCTACGTTACCGGCACGAACCTGTGGCTGCTGACAGGATATTCGGGCTTCGACCCCGAGGTGGACACGCGCCGCAGCACGCCTCTCACCCCCGGGGTTGACTACTCGCCATACCCCAAGACCCAGGGGTTGATCTTTGGGCTTAACCTCAATTTCTGACGCAGCGATGAAAAAGATACTTTTTATAGCTTTCATAGCATTTGCCGGGATGTCCTGCGTGGACGGTTGGCTCGACACCACTACCCCTTCGTCGCTTCCCGCCGATGTGATATTCTCAGACCCCATACTGGCCAACAGCGCCAATATGGGCATTTACGACGAGATAAACAACAACTCCTTCAACGGACGGCTCTGGCCATTCCACGGCGTTAACAACGACACGGAGATCAATATAAGCATGGCTTCGGCATCGACGAACAACGACAACCAGCGCGCCTACTCGGTATACAAATACGCAGAGACGGACAATTACTTCGGCGACGCGTTCTCTAACGCCATGATGGCCGTCAATAAAGCCAACCTGTGCATCGAGGGGCTGCGCACATACGGCGGCGTGGAGAACAACAAGCAGATGGCCTACCTGCTGGGCGAAGCGCTTTTCCTGCGCGCGTGGATCTACTATGAATTGGTGTCCATGTTCGGCAATATCCCCGCACGCTTCGAGCCCACGGACAACGTCAACCTCTATACCGGGCGCTCGGACCGCGACGTGATCTACAAACAACTGCTCGACGACCTGCAACAGGCCGCCGAACTGATGCCCTGGCCGGGGACTTCGGACCGCACCTCGACCGTGCTGCGCCCCAACCGCGCAGCGGCGAAAGGACTGCGCGCGCGCATCGCCCTGGCGGCAGGGGGTTACGCATACCATCTCTACGGCGAAATGGCCGTGGCGCAGCTGAGCCGCGACCCCGAGCTGACCACCGAGAAAATGTACACCATAGCCCGCGACGAATGCGCCGAGGTGATAGCGGCGGAAGGCACCGGTTTCAAGCTCGAAAGCGACTTCGAGAAGATATTCCGCGACAACTGCTCCGTGGTTGTCACCGCCGGGGGCGAGCCCCTGTGGGAGCTGCCCTTCAAGTTCAACCAGAGGGGCAACTGGCTCAGCGCATGCGGCGTCTACCACCGCGGCAAGGACGGCTCGGACGAAATAACCACCGATAAGGACCCACACACCACCGTTCCTATGGGCGGCACGGTGGGCGTAGTGCCCACACTGTGGTATGACTTCGCCGAGGGCGACATGCGCCGCGATGTGTCCGTAACCCCATTCCGCTGGTGCGATGGCCGCCAGGACCTCTACCGCCTCAACACCATGACCCCGGGCAAACTGCGCGCCGAGTGGAAATCGACCACCCTGCCGAAATTTTCGGCCAATGCCAACGACGGCATCACCCCGATCATACTGCGTTACGCCGATATACTGCTGATGTTCGCCGAAGCGGACAATTTCTTCACCGACGTACCCTCCGGCGAGGCGCAGCAAGCCCTCAGGCGCGTGCGCGAACGCGGTTTCGGAGGCGTTTCGCAGGGCGACTACATCGCCTCGGTGAGCGCCTCGAAAGAGGATTTCCTCGCCGCGGTCCAAAACGAGCGCCGCTACGAGTTCGTGGGCGAGATGATCCGCAAGAACGACCTGATCCGTTGGAATTTACTCAAAACGAACATAGACAAAGTGAAAAAGGATATGCTGGCCCTGCGCACGCTCGAAGGCAAATACGCCGACGTGCCCGCCTACGTATTCTGGAAATATAAGCCCGGCAGCACCACGCAGATCGTATGGTACGGCCTGAACCGCGGCGAGATCGCCCCAGGCACGCTCGGCCAGAGTGTGAAGGACAAGACGGCCCTCAACAACTGGAAAGCCGCCAACGGCTGGCTCAACTGGGACCGCAACGGCGCCGGAGTGCCACCAATCGATCCGTCGCTGTGGATAACCAGCACCACGGAGAGCGGCTACCTGCCCGACGCCTACATCAACGGGATCTACTACGTAAACCCCGACCGCAAACTCGACATGCCGCTGCCCTCTTCGATAATCATGAACGGCCAGGGTTCGCTCGACAACGCATATTTAGGCTATTCCAACTAAGCATGCCAGAAAGGATGAAACGAAAGATATTACATATCGCATTTGCCGCCCTGGCCGCCCTTAGCATCATGGGCTGCACAGACGCGGACAAAGAGCTCTACCGCGTGGACCTCGCGCAGCAACTCCGCCCCACAGGGCTCAGAACGACGTTCATCGGTGCGGAAAGCGTCACACTCGCATGGACCGGCCACTCGTCGTCATACACGGTGGAATACTCCGTATCGTCTGATTTCGACGTGGACGTGGAGAGCGTGACGCAACTCTCGGAGCCCAGTTGCACGGTCGGCGACCTGCTCGAAGGCACTTACTACTACTTCCGCGTGAAGGGCATTTCCCCCAACGGTTCGGTCGAGTCGTCCGAATTCGGCCAGGCGCTTTCGGTGCGCACCCTCACCACCCCGCCGATACCCAATATACAGGCGAGTGCGACGATGACCTACACCGACACACCCGAGTGGAGTGTGACCCACACCATCGCGTTGAGTTGGGGCATGCCCGACGTGGAGCTGGAACAGGTCAGCTCCGTTACGCTCACCCCCGCGGGCAACCCCGCCGGAGCGCTTACCTACCCGGTCACCACATCCGAGAGAAACGCCCAGGCCAAGACCATAAAGCGCGACCTTGCAGGTTCGACCACCTACACCGCGACGCTGTACGTGGGCACGAAGGCCCGCGGCACCTGCCAGGTGACCACTAAAGCCGATCCGATCCCGACCCTGACCGCATGGGCCGACCTGGACTTCGACACCACGCCCGAGAGCGCGATGTTCAACCTCACGTGGGAGCTCTACTACGTCGATCCGGCGAACATCGCCTCGGTGCGCGTCACCAAGCAGGGCGAATCGACGCCTTTCAAATCGCAGGATATAACCCCTTCGGACCGTACGGCGGAAGGCACCCTGGTAAAAGGACTTGCCACCGGCACGACCTACCTGGTCGAGCTGATCCACACCGACGCCACGGTGATCGCCTCTATGACCGCCTCCACGCCCGGTCGACTTCCCGCCGGCACGATAGTGGTCAATACCACCGACAACCTCGCCGCCGCGATCAGCGCCGCGGGACGCACAGCCGAAATGGTCTACCTGATGTCCGGTACGCACACCTTAACGACCACCGACGCCGCCGTGCTCATTTCGTCCGGCCTTGTGCTCACCTCGGCCGACCCGGCGCACACCACCGTCAGGATGGCAAAACCGTTCTCGTGCTATTCGACCGTAGCGAAGATCGAATTCAGCAACATAACCTTCATCACCTCAGGGTATTTCTTCCAGCAGACAGCCGGCGCGTCCAACAACTACAACATCGAGCTGGTCAAGTGGGACAACTGCGTGATCGGCGTGGATCCCACCGGCAGCACCGCCAGCCGTTCGCTGATGGTGACAGGCTGGGTTTCCGGGATGACCAAGGCGCGCGTGGGCACACTGTGGCTGCACAACTCGAAGCTCTATTCGAACACGGCGGTCTCGTACGGGGTGCTGTACCACTCGACCGCCAATACGGCGGGCTTCCAATGCGAGGTCAATAACTTCAAGGTGACCGGCTCGACCATCTCTGGCGTATCGCGCCTTATCGACTGGCGAACTGTCGCTAACCTGCCCTACACCTTCACGATGGAGAACAGCACGCTCTACAGTCTTATGAACACGGCTGCCGCGACTGTGGTCAGCACCTCGGGCAACCCCGGTGCAGGGACTTACAACATCAGCAACTCGATATGGCACATGGCTTCTGCCGGTGTGCTGCTCAACCTTAACAGGAACGCAAGCTATTCGGGCACGATATCCGGTTTCTATGTGATCCAGGGCGGCGCGGCGACCTTCACCAACACCCCGCAAGCCATACAGGAGAGCATAACGCTGCTCAACACCGCGGCCAGGGCGACGGACATATTCCTCAGCCCGGGGATCGACCCGACCGCACCCGGAACTTCCTTCCAGATCAAACAAAACATCTACGTGCCGCTCACGGTGGGCGACCCCAGGTGGAATTAAAGCCTAAAACGACCTAAAATAAAACCACAATGAAAAAAGCACTCTTTATCTTCATGGCCGCGGCGCTGGCGTTCGCTTCATGCAAGAAAGACGACACCGGTACGGGCCAAAACGGCAAAACCGGCTTTAAGATCACCCTGGACTCACCCACCGCCTACGTCTTCGGGCGCGCGATGGACAACAGCGGCGGGATGGGCAACGTCACCGGCCACTCGATGCGCTACATCCTGCAGGTCTACACCAAAGGCGCAACCCCCACCCTGGCGCACAGCGACAAAAAGGTGGTCGCGATCTCGGCTTCGAGCGTGTCATTCGACGTTGAGCTCGAACCCGAGCTATACGATTTCCTCTTCTGGGCGGACTTCGTGACGGACGCCGGCGGCACGGACCTTTACTATAACACGGCCGATCTGCGCAACGTGCAGATGCTCAAGACGGGCTCCGACTACCTGGGCGACCACACCCGCGACGCATACTTCGCCGCCGTGCTGGGCGCAGACCTCGAAACGCCGGGATATACCTTCCCGGCCACGAGCCTCAAACGCCCCTTCGGCCGCATAGAGGTTTCGTCCAACGACTACAACCCCGCAGACAACGACAAGAAGCCCACTTCGGCCAAGTTGACCTACTCGGGCGCCATCGCCTCTGCGTTCAACGTAGCCACCGGCGACGTGGTGGCCGCGGCCCCCCTCTCGGCGCAGACCTTCACCCGCGCGATCCCCGCGCCGACGAGCGGCACGACGAGAGACCTGGTCTACGACTATATCTTCGCCGCCAAGGACAAGAGCACCAAGGCCGCTTTCGCCGTGGAACTGAGCAATGCCGGCGGCACTATCTCGACCCGCACGATGAACACCATCCCCGTGCACCAGAACAAGCGCACGATCCTGGCGGGGGACTTCTTCACCAGCAATAACGCCGAATTCACCGGTACGGTCAACATCGACGACTTCTTCGAGGGCGATCCCCTGGACCCCGATGCGGACTATCTGGTCACAGACCTGGCGGCCTCCGACGCGACCGAAGACGGTTTCACCCTCACATGGAATGCAGTCGCACCGGCCATATCCTACTATGTGGAGTGCGCCACCAATTCGTCATTCTCGACCGGTCGCAAGACCTTCTCGGGGATCACCGAAAAGACCGTCGCCGTGACCGGGCTCACAGCCTCGACCACCTACTACGTGCGCGTAACTGCCCTTTCGCCCCTGACCGGTTTCTCCTACACCTGCGCCTCAATCACACAGGCCACCGCTGCGACCGCCAGCCCCGATCCGACGCTCACCGCTGCGGCGGCGACCCAGGAGCGCAACATCATCGCCCCGAAAGTAACCCTCACATGGAATAACGTCACCTCGCCCGTAACGCTGCGCCTCACCCCGACCAGCGGCGCGACCGTTACGCACACGATCACCGCAAGCGAGCTGACCGCCAAAAGCGCAGTCATAACCGACGCCACGCTGCAAACCGCGATGAGCTACACAGCTGACATCCTCGACGCTTCGAGCAGCGTACTGGCCACCACGAACCTCGCCACCGCGGCCATCCGCTCTACTATCACGGTACTCGAAAGCACGGACGACCTGCAGGCCGCCATCGTGCTCGATGGGCGCACCGACACTATCTTCCTTAAACCGGGCGCGCACGCGATATCGGCCACGACCGACATCACGAAGAACCTCGTCCTGACATCCGCCGATCCGACCGCGACCACGGTCACCATGACCAAGAACTTCACATGTAAGGCCACCGTGGACCGCCTGTCGTTCAGCAATATAAAATTCGCCTCGGCGACTTATTTCCTGCAAAACAAAGACGCGGCCTATAACATCGGCCTGATAAAGTGGGATAACTGCATTATAGACCTCCAGGCAGCGAGTACGAGTATGATAGGGGCCAGCAGCACTACCGCCCAAAGTTCGATGCGCATAGGTGAGTTGCTGTTCAACAACTCCATCATGTATGCCCTGGGCACCAACACCTACGGCACGATTTACCACCAGTCGGGTACGGGCGATGCCCGCGCGGAGAAGATCACGCTAAAGAATTCCACCATTTCCACCGGCCAGCGCGGAGTTATAAATACGAACAATGCCGCCGACTACAAATATGTATTGGATATCGAAAACTGCACCATGTATAACATCATGACCACCGGCAGCACCAGTATCGGCGTTTTCATAATCTCATCTGTCAACACCTCGTCCGAAATAAAGATCAAAAACACGGTGTTGCACGCCGCCAGCTCGGGCTTGCTGTTCTATCTGGGCTCGGGCAGCAACGCAACGCCGGACATATCCGACTTTTACGTGATCCAAGGCGGCGCGATAACCTACAAGAACACCCCCACCGCAGTTTCTAACGCCGTTACCCTGCTTAATACCTCGGTAACCCCAACCGACATATTCACCGCGCCCAACACCAACCCCACCGCAGTCGGGGCCGACTTCAAGATAAAAACCAACTCTGCCGGCGTACCCACGACCTGCGGCGACCCGCGCTGGTTATAAAACACCTTAAACTTCATATAAACTAACCACTAAAAAAAGCAATGAAAAAAACTATCATGATGATGCTCGGACTCGCCCTGGCGATGACGGCATGTAAGGATGGCGGGGAAGTCCCCGCGAACAGCGGCCCGGTGGATCTCACCATTCGCGTGGGATCGAGCGAAATGATGCGCTCACTGCCCAACACGGGCGGCATGACGGCTGTGACGGGCCATAAGGTGCGTTACGTGCTCGAAGTGCTCGATGCGGCAAGCAAAACCTCGATCGAGCGCAAGGCCAACGTCGAGAACCTGGGCACCGCCACGAGCTCCTTCTCGCTGTCGCTCAACCCGGGCAGCTACGACTTCCTGTTCTGGGCCGACTTCGTCACTTCGGACGACACCGACCTGTATTACGACACGCAGGATCTGACCGACGTGCAGATACTCAAATCTGGCGCCAACTACCTGGGCGACCACACCCGCGACGCATACTGTGGCGCACGCCTCGCACAGGCCGTCAACAGTTCCTACACGTTCTCGGCGCTGACCCTCACCCGTCCCTTCGGGCGTATCGAGGTCGCAGCCACCGACTTCGATCCCGCCGTTACGGCTAAAGTGCCCGCCAAGGCCAAGCTGACCTACACCAGCGCCATCCCTTCGTCGTATAACGTTTCGACTGGCACGGTAGGCAGCGCAACGCTTGCCTCGCAGAACTTCACCATCACGCTCGATCCTCCCGCGACGGGCGGCGTGCAGACGCTCGACCTGCTTTACGACTACGTACTGGCAGCCAGCGCCGGTACGAGCGTCAACTTCAAAGTGGAATTGCTCGACGGCTCCGACGCGGTCCTCTCCACGCGCAACATGGCCGGCATCACCGCCCAGGCCAACAAGCGCACCACCCTGGCCGGCGACTTCTATTCGGTAGTCACCAAGGACTTCGACGGCAGCGTGACCATCAGCGAGAACTTCTCGGAGAGCGTAAACCCCGATACGGACTACATGCCCACTTCGCTCACGGCCTCTGCGGTAACCGCCACCGGGATGACCCTAACGTGGAGCGCCGTCAAGGACGCCACCGAATACCGCGTGGAATATGCGACCAACAGCGGCTTCACCACCGGGCTGACCGTTAAGACCGGCATCACCGCGAAGACCTATGCACTCTCTTCACTCACAGCCGGGACCACCTACTACATCCGCGTAGTGGCAGTATCGGCAGCCACCGGCTTCAGCGTGGTTTCAGCCACCGCGACCCAGGCTACGGCAGCGGAATAACCCCGCGACAACACCAATCCTGTCCCGGGGTGACCCGGGGCAGGGTACTAAATAAAGACCTCGAAAAATGAAAAAGATTATTTTAGCCATTTTCGCAATCGGCATGCTGGCCGCCGGATGTAAGAACGACGAGCTGGGCATACCCGAGGACGGACGCGTGAACATTAAAGTGAACGTACCCTCGCCCACCGGCCATATCTTCGGACGGGCATTGGACAACACCGGCGGGCTCGGCAATGTTTCCGGCCACATGCTGCGTTATGTCTTCCAGGTGCGCCTCTCGGAATCTGGCGAACTGGTCTATAACCAGAAAAAAAGCGTGGCTGTTTCGGCCTCGTCGGTCACATTCGATGGGCTCACGCTGTTGCCCGATAAATATGATTTCATGATCTGGGCCGACTTCGTGGAGGATCAAAACGGCGAGAACCTCTACTACAACACAGACGACCTGCGTGCGGTGACGATGCTCAAAACGGGCGCCGACTACCTGGGCGACCACACCCGCGACGCATTCTTCGCCTCGCTGCCCGCGCAGCAGGTGAGCAGCTCATACACCCTGCCCGCGATCACCCTCACGCGGCCATTCGGGCGCATCGAGATCACGGCTACCGACTTCGACCCCGCAGCCTCCGACAAAACGCCGGCGGAGGTCCTTTTGGGCTACACGGTGGCCATTCCCACCGGGTTCAACGTAAAGACGGGCGCTGTCGCCGCAGCCACGGACGTGAAACCGATTTTCAGCCGCGAGTTGACCCTGCCCTCATCCGCAGGGGACATGGAAGTGGTGTACGACTACATTTTCGCACCGACAAGCGGCACCACCGACGTGACCTACACGGTCGCGCTGCGCCGCGCAGACGAAAGCGTCGTCTCGACGCGCAACATGACCGCCATCCCGGTCTACCGCAACAAACGCACGATCCTGTCCGGCGAGTTCTTCTCGACCGTCAACGGCGATTTCCAGGGCACGATCTCCATAAGCGACCAGTTCGACAACCTGCCCGTAAGCCCTAACGCCGGCTATAAGGCCACCGGGCTCGCAACGTCGGGGATCACCGCAGAAGGTTTCACCCTCAGCTGGGACGCCGAAAAGGAGGCCTCGGCATACAGCGTCGAATACGCCCTCGACGCGGCGTTCACCTCGGGCTACGGCAAGGTGGACGGCACAACGGCCAAAACGCTCGACGTAACGGGGCTCGACGCGGGCGAGACATATTACGTCCGCGTGGTGGCGATAGTCCCCGCGACGCAACTGGCCATGCGCAGCGACGCCGTGCAGGCAACCACCACGGCTGCAGCAGCCGAGCTGTCGGCAAAATCGTACTATGAAGAGCCGAATGTGCTGCAACCGATCATTGAAACCGTTTGGAATAATTGCCCCGGAGCGGCGCAATTGGTTTTAATTCCCGATAAAGGAGCAGTAATCAGGCACACTCTTTCCAATGCGGAGATAGCGGCCAAGAAGGCAACTTTAAAAGACGGCGGCCTGCAATTCAATTGCAACTATTCCATTTCGATAAAGAATAAAGCCGGCGCTACGGTAAAGAGCATTAGCTACGCCACGATAACGCCTAAGATCACGGTGCTCACCCCAACCCTGACCCTGCATACCAGCCTCATGGCCGCAGAACGTAATGATACGGTATACCTGCGCAACGGCGATTACAAATTCGGGGCGGTCTGTAACCTGACCAAAAACCTCGTTCTGATCGGAGAAAACCGCCACCAGGTGATCGTCGATGCATATCGCCAGGTAAGCAGCAACGGTAAAACGCTCGACCGCGTCGTATTTAAAAACATGACGTTCTGGAATTCCAGCACCTCGTCATATATGTTCCAAAACGTTGCCGACGCCACGAACGGAGCGTACAACCTCGGTCTACTGATGTACGACAACTGCCGGGTAGAGAATAAACACAGCCTGTTGAACATACAGGCACGGGTAAGCGACACCTACGCATCGCGTATCGGTAGCGTAGTAGTCAACAACGTAATGTTTAGCGGCAGCAACGCCAGCACTCCTATCGTATACCTTGCCGAAGCATACCATAACACCGGCAGCGTATCGATAACAAACTCGACATTCTCCAACTTCGCAAGGGCGATAGTGAGCTATACCAACACGAGCGAAAACTCGGATCTGACCTTAACCGACTGCACGGCTTACAACCTGCAGTATGGCCAGACGGCCCTCGATTACCGCAACTCATTTACAGACGGCTCTGCAAGGATGCAGGTCAAAAACAACATTATCTGCTATGGAGGAAACGCCGCCGCAAACAGCAGGGTGGTTTCAATGGATATCAAAGGCCCTTTCTCCTCGACCATGGACGATAACTGGGTGGTATCGAAAGATGCGACTACAACATTCCTTAGCTCAACTCCCAGCGAAGTAGTCCCTTACATCAAAACACTCGCTCCCGAAATCGGCGAAACGGATATTTTTACAGCGCCGTCCATTGACCTGTCGGTCAACTCGACCTCTTTCAAGATCAAGCCCAACACGGCTGACGTGCCCTTAACCGCCGGCGACCCGCGCTGGCGCTAAACACCGACCTATGACCCTTATATGATGAAAAAACTTATCTGGATAATACCCCTGCTGGCCATCACATGCTGCACCGCCTCGACCGAGGAGGAGCAACAGACCGACGGCATCAGGGTCACCCTTACCCCGGACATATCCCGCACCGTGGTCGAGGGCACGACCATCGACCTGGTCGACTACATCACCGTCGACGGCGGGGAGGGCCCCTATACCTATTCGACCGCCCTGCAGGACGAATTCGTCCCGTCGCTCGAACGCCTGATCCCGACCTACGACAACTCGCCGCAGATGTTCGGGGTGTGGGTGCGCGACAGCCGCGGGGTCATCTCGGCCAAGCCTTTCGCGGTAGCGATAACAATCGCCAAGCAGACCCCTCCCGGATCTGACGTGCCGCCGGCATTCCCCGGCGCAGAGGGCGGCGGCATGTACACCACCGGCGGACGCGAAGGGACGGTCTATTACGTGACCAACCTGCTGGACGCATACCCTAACCCGCCGCAGGGCAGCCTTCGCTGGGCGCTCAACCAGTCCGGGCCGAAGATCGTAATGTTCAAGGTATCGGGCGTGATCGAGCTGGTCAACAAGCTCCATATCCGCAACGACGGCGGCTACGCCGGTCGCGGAAAGGACATAACCGTCGCCGGTGAATCGGCCCCGGGCGACGGGATATGCCTGAAGAATTACCCCCTGGTCATTTCATACGCCGATAACGTTATCATCCGTTTCCTGCGCTTCCGCACGGGCGACAAGTACCAGACCGAGGACGACGCCATCGAAAGTCGCCTGAGCTCGAACGTCATCATCGACCACTGCTCGGCCAGCTGGAGCGTCGACGAGGTGGCCTCGTTCTACGCCGTGCGCAACTTCACCCTGCAATGGTCGATCCTGACAGAAAGTCTGCGCATGTCTTTCCACAGCAAAGGCACCCCGCACGGCTACGGCGGCATCTGGGGAGGCAAGAACTCGTCGTTCCACCACAACCTGATCTCGCGCAACGACTCGCGCAACCCGCGCCTGGACGCTGCGGGCAGCTATACAGCCGACCGGCCCGCCACAGAGTGGCGAGGCTATGTCGACATGCGCAACAATCTGATCTACGGCTGGGGGACGGAAGTCACCTACGGCGGCGAGGGCGGATTCTTCAATATGGTTGGCAACTACTATAAGGAAGGCCCAAAAACAGCCGTGCGCAACCGATTCTTCAAGGCAAATTACGCCACCGAGGACGACGACGTGGAGGGCACTGTGGTATCGACCACCTACCCCACCATGTACATGTCGGGCAACCGTTATGAGAGCAAGACCACGCCCCCGCCGGCGGCCGTCAACGGCATCAACACCAACAACTACGTGGGTATACTATGGTACGGGGAGAGCCAGGCGGCGCCCAGGACACCGACCCCGCAGAGGGAATTCCCTATCCTTGGGCTCTACGGCAACGAGCACACAACGACCCACAGCGCCATCGAAGCGCACGATCTGGTGATCGCCGGGGCGGGCGCATGGCCGCGCGACAAGGTCGACAACCGCGCCGCGACCGACGCCCTGAACCGCACCACCACCTACCCGGCGGGCGGCACCACGCCCACCGACGCAACCTTCGCGAAGGGGCTTATCGACTCGCCGACCGACGTGGGCGGCTATCCTACCTACCAGCAGACCGACGCCCCCCTCGACACGGACGGCGACGGGATGCCCGATGCGTGGGAAACCGAAAAAGGGCTCGACCCGGCCAACGCCTCCGACGGACGTCAATACACCCTGGACGAGCATTACACCAACCTGGAGATCTACCTCCACAAACTGGCCGCAGACCTTATCAGCAACAAAAAAACCAATACATATTAAGAAAATGACAACTCAAATCACCAAAGGACGTCTTAAAGTAAAGATCTCCGACAACCGCGCCGAACTCGGCGAAGTGGCGGCCCGCGAAATGGCCGCTTACATAAATGAGCTGATGAAGACCAAGCAGGATGTAAATATCATATTCGCTTCGGCCCCCTCTCAAAACGATTTCCTTGCCAACCTGCTGCTTGCCGACATAGACTGGAGCCGCGTTAACGCTTTCCACATGGACGAGTACGTGGGCATCGACCCCGAGGCGCCCCAGGCATTCGGCAAGTTCCTCAAGGACCGCATCTTCTCGAAGAAAAACTTCAAGAGCGTCAACTACATGAACTCCAACGCCGCCGACCCCCAGGCCGAATGCGACCGCTACGCGGGGCTGCTCAGGGCCATGCCGGTGGACATCGTCTTCCTGGGCATAGGCGAGAACGGACACCTTGCGTTCAACGACCCGCACGTGGCTTTCTTCGACGATCCCCTCGAAGTGAAAGTGGTGGACCTCTCCCCCGAGTGCATCCAGCAGCAGATCAATGACGGCTGTTTCAAGACGCTGGCCGAAGTCCCGACCCACGCCTACACCATCACCATTCCCGAGTTGATGTACGTACCCAAGCAGATCGCCATCGTACCCACGAAAGCCAAGGCCAACGCCATCAAGGGAACCTGCGACGGCCCTATCACCACCGCCTGTCCCGCATCTTTCCTGCGTACGCACAAAGACTGCACGCTCTACGTCGACGTGGACAGCGCATCGCTGGTAACAAGGCCGTAAGATGAAAAGGCTGATAATTTTCACCCTTCTCGCGCTGGGCGGCACGGCTTCGCACGCGGCGGTCAAAAACGTCGCCGCGGGCGGCAACCTCAGCTCGGCCATCAAAAAATCGGTCGCCGGCGACACCCTGATGCTGGCCGGAGGCGATTACCTGGTCGAAGGCTCGATCGCCGCCTCGCGCGATCTGGTCATCATGGCCGGTGAGGGCGCACGCGCGAAGGTCAGCTTCTCGACCTTCGTCGTGGGCAGCGGTGCGCGCCACCTGAGCCTCGAAAACCTCGACATACTGCTTAACCGCAAGTACCTGGTACAGACCGCCGATATGCAGTGCGACATCGACCTTATCCAATTCAAGGGATGCAGGATCGACCTCGGCGGGGCGACCGGCGCCACGCTGGTGACCAGCGGCACCCCCGGCGAGGAGCGCAACCGCATCGGCGAGATCCGCCTGGAGGATTGCATCGTCCATAACGGCGGATTCCCTCTGCACGCGATATACGGCGCGGGCTCGACCAGCAAGACCTCGGTCGAAAAGATAAGCGTCCTCAATTCGACCGTCGCCAACACCGCCCGTGGCCTTTTCGTTTCGCCAGCCACGATGGAGAGCATTGAGATCACGCTGCGCAATTCGACCTTCTACCACCTGAACGCCACCGACAACGAGGCCGGCACGATCCGCTTCAGTGGCGCAAAGGCCACCGTCACCATCGAAGGTTGCGTATTCAACTTCGCAGGTTTGAAAAGCCGTTTTATCATCGTCGGCCCTGGCAGCAGGATCAGCGTTGTGAACAGCTATATGACCGGTGAAATGGCCACTATTCCGGGCCAGAACGGCCTCAAGCGTATCGAAGACACGGCCTCAGCCGCATTCGCCGCCCCGGGCGACGACCCCACGGCGGAAGGCGTTTCGTTTAAAGTAAAGAACTCCGTCCTGGCCGCCTCGAAAGTGGGCGATCCCCGATGGGATAAATAAAGGATAAAAAGATGAAAGTAAAAGGTTTACGCTGGGTCATCCTCAGCCTTATCATGCTCGTTTCGATCATCAACTACCTCGACCGCGGTACGTTGGCATATATGTGGGTGGCAAACCGCAAGATCGAAGTGCCGGCAGAAAAAGCGGTCTTCAACCCCGAAGCGCGCAACTACACCGTAACGCTCGAAGACGGCAGCCAGGCAACAGCCGCCGAAGACCGCATGCGCCAATTGGAAAACGGCGATTGGGAATACACCCGCGTGGGCGGTATAGCCGCCGAGCTGGGCATCGTCGACCCCAACATGCCGGAAGCCGAGTTCAAGAGCACCACCAAGGATATGCTGGCCAACATCACCATATTCTTCATGATCGCCTACGGCATCAGCCAACTCTTCTCGGGCAAACTCTACGATAAGATCGGCACACGCCGCGGATTCACCTTCTCGGCGATCCTCTGGGGCGCAGCCGACGCGCTGACCTCCCTGTCCGTGGGCCTTAAATCGCTCATGGGCTTCCGCTTCGCGTTGGGGCTCGGCGAGGCCGGTCCGTGGCCGGGCACCACAAAGTCAAACGCCGAGTGGTTCCCATCCAAGGAGCGCGCCATGGCGCAGGGGCTGTTCAACGCCTCGACCTCGGTTGGCTCGGTGCTCGCCCCGATCATCATCGGACTGCTTTACCTGAGCCTGGGCTGGCGCGTGACGTTCATCGTGATCGGTTCGCTGGCCGTGCTGTGGATCATTCCCTGGCTGCTTATCAATAAGAAAGGCCCCAAGGAGCATCCCTGGATCACGGACGAGGAGCGCGACTACATCCTTTCTGGACAGCCCGAAAGCAAGCAGAGCGAGCCTATCAAGGGCCTCTCGTGGGGACAGCTGCTGCGCAAGCGCAAAAATTACGCGCTGATCGTGGGACGTTTCTTCATCGACCCCATCTGGTGGATCTTCGTGACGTTCATTCCCATCTACCTGATCGAGCAGTTCAACCTCGACATCAAGCAGGTCGCATTCTCGGCATGGGTTCCCTACGTGGGTGCGGCTATCGGCGCTTTCTCGGGCGGCTGGTTCGCCGGGCTGCTGCAAAAGAAGGGGCGTTCGCTCAATTTCTCGCGCAAATGTTCGATGATCGTCGGCATGTTTATCGCCATACCGGGCGTTATCGGCGCTACGCAGTCGACCTCCGCAGGAATGGCCGTGGCCATGATGGCGCTGATCCTGGGCGGCTACCAGTTCATCCAGGCCAACCTGATGACCCTCGCGGCGGACTTCCACTACGGCAAGACCGTGGGTTCGCTGGCGGGCCTGGGCGGCGCTTCGGCGGTATTCGGCACGATCATAGCGATGAAACTCGTCCCAATGCTCACCTCGGCGGGCTGGGGTCCGTTCTTCGTATTCGGCGGACTGCTGTTCCCCCTATCACTCTGCGCGGTATTCCTGCTGGCAGGTAAGATACAGCACATCGACGAAGACCAGAAAAAAGTAAAGGCATGAAACGCTTAATTCTCACCATTTTGGTTATGGCCGCCTTTAGCGCAAACGCGCAAAAGGTGCGCATCAGCAACGCCCGACTGGTACAACCATACAACACGATCGAAAACGCCACGATACTGATCGAAAACGGCAAGATCGTCGAGGTCGCAACGGGTGACAAAGCATTCCCCGGCGCCGAGCAGATCGACGCAAAGGGCAATTACGTATCAGCCGGATTCATCGACCTGCACTGCCACGGCGGCGGCGGCCACGATTTTTCGGACGGCACGGTGGAGGCGCTGCTCGGCGCTGCCCAGATGCACGCCCAACACGGCACGACGCTGATCCTGCCCACCACCGCCTCATGCAGCAACGAGATACTGTTCGACTTCTTCGAGCAGTACCGCAAAGCGGACAAGCTCAACGCCAAGGGCGCGGCTTTCGGCGGGGTGCACATCGAGGGCGGATATTTCAACCACGCCATGAAAGGCGGCCAGGATCCGCGCTACATCCGCAACCCGACCCCGGCAGACTATAACGCCATCCTCGCAAAGGGCGGCGACATAATAGTCCGCTGGAGTTTTGCACCCGAGTTGGAGGGCGCGCAGGGACTTGCGCAGGAACTCGCCAGGCGCGGCATCCAGATGTCGATAGCCCACACCGCGGCGCTCTACGAGGAGGCCGTCGCGGGCTTCAACTGGGGCATGACCAGCATCACGCACTTCTACTCGCTCACCTCGACCGTAACGCGACGCGACGCGCTGCGCTATGCGGGCGTGATCGAGGCCGGTTATGCGATGGATGACATGTTCGTCGAGGCCATAGCCGACGGCGTGCACCTGCCCAGCCCGCTTTTGAGGCTCATCTACAAAGGCAAAGGCGCCGACCGCATCGCCCTTGTGACCGACGCCATGCGCGGCGCGGGGATGCCCGAAGGCCCGACCATCCTGGGCAGCCTGAAAGACGGCGTACCAGCGATCATCGAGGACGGCGTGGCAAAACTTCCGGACCGCAGCTCTTTCGCCGGCAGCGTGGCGACCGCCGACCGCCTGGTGCGCACCTATATCGAGCAGGGCGGCGTGGAGTTGAACAAGGCCGTCGAAATGATGACCCTCACCCCGGCGCGCCTGATGAAGATAGAAGACCGCAAAGGCTCTATCGAAGTGGGCAAGGACGCGGACATCGTGATCTTCGACAAGGACATCAACATACAGATGACCATGATAGGGGGCAAAAAGATCTACGTCAAGTAGCCCCCTTAAACGCGACGCGCCCCGGAAGATCGGTGAACTGCACCCCAAAAGTTGGACACTTTTGGGGTGTTTTTTATGAAGTATAGTTATGAAGAACGATTGAGCGCGGTTCAAGATGTCCTTGACCGAGGGTTTTCGATGCGTGAGGTAGGTCTTCGTTTCGGAGGCGACCAC
>JAVBOL010000013.1:0-18643 GCA_031550615.1 Rikenellaceae bacterium
GTGGTCGCCTCCGAAACGAAGACCTACCTCACGCATCGAAAACCCTCGGTCAAGGACATCTTGAACCGCGCTCAATCGTTCTTCATAACTATACTTCATAAAAAACACCCCAAAAGTGTCCAACTTTTGGGGTGCAGTTCAATTCGTTTTTTCTGTCGGCAAAGCCGGTTTCAGTCCTGCGGGACAGAGTTCATATAGGCATGGCTCTGCTCCCGCCTACGGTTCGTTTATTGGCGGACGCAGCGGACAGGAAAGCCGTAACTGCGTATGGTGTTGGACAGCTGGTGCGCTCCGGTGGCGGTGAATTGCAGGTACCACACGATGCTGTTTTGCGGATTAACAGAACTCGACCAGTAGCGCCCGTACTCGCCCGCTTTATTGAGGTTGCCGTCGGTTATATAACGATAGCCTACGGCGGGAAAGAAAATAGAGATGCCGGAGGTTATGTCAGTAAATGTGTAACCGTTCACACTATTCATGGAAGTCCAGACTTTATCCACCATGGAAGAAACGAATAGGGTTGTCTGCTCGGCATGAGTCGGCACGCGCCAACCAGCGGGACAGGGGTCGTTAGCGGCAGTCCAAAAGTCGCCGGTATCCTCGAAGGAATTCCAACCGGTGACCGTTCCGGTAGTCGCCCATGCCACGTTGCGATTCCACTGGTAGAACATTCCCATTGCTTCGGGCGCGGCGGCGAAAGTGCCGACGGCGTCGACGTTGCACGTTGCCCAAACCAGGCCGTTGATCAACACGCCGTTCGTCGGAACGGCAGCAATGGTTACGGTACACGAGGCCGTCGCACCGCCGCCGTCTGCTGCCGTGGCCGTGATAGTTGCGGTCTGACCGACCGTAGCTCCGGCGGCGCTGGTCACCACGCCAGTGCTGCTATTGACAGTAGCCACTGAGGACGGGCTGCTGCTCCAGGTTACATTCCTATTCGCGGCATTTCCGGGCGATACGGTCAGCACGGTCAAAGGCCGAGAGCCGCCGGCAACGAGGCTGATCGCCGTTCTGTCGAGCGTGATGCTCGTTACATGGTAGGCCACGGTTATGGCGCAAGTAGCCGTCACCCCGCTGCCGTCGTTGGCCGTGGCGGTTATGGTGGCGATTTCTCCGTCGGGGGCTGTGGGCAGTACGGTCACAAGGCCCGTTTGATCGACCGTCGCGACCGTGGTTGGGATGCTGCTCCAGGTTACGTTCTTATTCGTGGCATTATTAGGCAGGACGCTTGTCGTGCTGAGTTGCAAAGTCTCACCCGGCGCTAAGCTCGCGGTGGTCTGGTTGAGCGTGATGCTCGTTACTTTGACATGGGCCACGGTTATGGCGCAGGTGGCCGTAACCCCGCTGCCGCCGTTGGCCGTGGCGGTTATGGTGGCGGTTTCTCCGTCGGGGGCTGTGGGCAGGACGGTCACAAGGCCCGTTTGATCGACCGTCGCGACCGAGGTTGGGACGCTGCTCCATGTCACGGTTTTGTCGGCGGCATTGGCGGGAAGGACTTCGGTCACGCTCAATTGGAAAGTGCCCTCTGGCGCTAAAGATTCTAAGGTCTCATTGAGAGTAATGCTCGTTACCTTTGCAGGTCCGGCGTGATCGTGGCTATCATTACATGATAATAATGCTGCCGCAATGAGCAGCAATGCGAATAGTAATTGAATTTTCATATATACAATGAGTTATAATTTCTGCAAAAATACACCCACTAAAGATGATAGATAAGCCAAAACGTACAAATCAATAGGACAAAACGTACGAAAGTTCACTATTTTGTCCGGCTGCTTGCGTTTTGTCCGGCTGCTTGCATTTTCGGGTAAAAACGAACGAAACGCGCCACCCCATAGCCATGCACGACATCACCCGGTCGCGTTATTGACCACTGCACTCTGCCCGCCCGGCGCACCACTTGCGGCATAGACGCCGAAGACATCTGCCGTGCGATTTTATCGGCGTTGTCGACATAAAATTTTTGCAAGCCAAAAGAAATACATATATTTGCACCTTGATAAAGTTCACCGACCCACTTTGCCCGGATGGCGGAATCGGTAGACGCGTTGGTCTCAAACACCAATAACCGCAAGGTTGTGCCGGTTCGACCCCGGCTCCGGGTACCCTTTTAGAAGATAAAAGCCCTTAACTTTAATTAGTTAGGGGCTTTGTTTTTGATTTTACTGGCAAATTACTGGCAAAAATCAAAAAATCATGTAAAAACAATATTTATTCCTGCTGCTTGAAGTAACTGATTTGCTTCGCTTTTCTTAATTGCGGGAGGGTTTCGGGTTGGGGGAATACAACCGAATATGCTTACGAACGTATCAATACAAATAATAGGGGGGTTATGTAGCTCTTTATATAGTGATTGTGTCCTAATGAAACACGGAAATTGATTAATGCGTGTTTGATAATCCCCATCCCAAGCTTGTATTATGCTGCTCCCTATTCTTTGCCGTTTTTATATGTATTCATCACAAAGAAAAATGTTTTGCTTTACAGCATTAAATATAAGTCGCTGAATCGTTATCCCGGGGGGCTGAATCGTATAACGGAGGCTTTTATCCCTGCTTCATTTTGGTCGGATGCGTTGTTCTGCCGGAATACGGTTCTCAGGCCATAGCCATATAAAGCAAAACAGAGCGTGACGAACGCTCTGCCAGCCAATTTGCTACACTCTGCCTGATCCCGTTTTTTAGTTGGGAGTTTATTTTACCAGGCGTTCAAAAGAGGGCGGGACCGGCAGGTCGAAATCCATCTGAGCCCCGGTCGCCGGGTGGGTAATGTGCAGTTTGTATGCGTGTAGGCAAACCCTGCCGGCGGAGCACTCGTGGCCGCCGTATTTCACGTCGCCCGCGATGGGCAGCCCCACGTGGCGCAGGTGGGCGCGTATCTGGTTCTTGCGCCCGGTTTCCAGCCCGAGGTCCAGCAGCGTGCGACCGCTTCCACGCCTGAGCACCCGGTAGCGGGTCACCGCGTCCTGACCCTCGCCCTCGTCGCACACATACACAACGCGCGCCTTGTTGTCGGCCAGGGGGGCGTCGATGGTCCCCTCGTCCTGTGCTGCGATACCCTCGGCCACGGCCACGTAGCGCCGTTCGCGCACCAGCTCTTTCCAGCCGCGCTGCATCGTTTCCTGCACCTGTTGGCTCTTGGCGAAGACCATAAGTCCCGACGTTTCACGGTCGAGGCGGTGCAGGATGAACAACCGCGCCGAAGGGTCGCTGCGCTTGAGGTGCTCGGACAGTATGTAAAATGCCGTGCGGCGCTGCTCCTTGAGCGTGCCCATCGAGAGCAGCCCTTCACGCTTGTCGATCACCACGATATGCTGGTCCTCGTGCAGTATGCGCATCAGCGGGTGGCGGAAAGCCGCCGAGCCCCTCTCGCCGATGGCGACCCTGACGCGGTCGGCGGGGTGCAGCGGGGTCGAATGGAGCGTGACGGTTATGTCGTTGACACTCACCAGACGATGGGTGAGCCACGATTTGATCGTGGTGCGGCTTTGGTCTGGAAATTTTTCGATAAGCAACGGGAGTAGCTGGGTGTCAGCCTCTGCGGTGAATTCTGCGGGTTTCATGCGTTAAAAAACGACTTATTTTCGGGCGAAGGTAGGCAAAAAATCCGTACCTTTACGGCGTATAACGGATAATGGACGCATAAACACTTTCGAGGTATGAAAAAGATCAGAGCCGCCGTAGTCGGTTACGGCAATGTTGGACAATATGTTATCGAGGCCCTTGCCTCCGCTCCCGACTTCGAGATAGCCGGTGTAGTGAGGCGCGACCCCTCTTCCCACCCCGCAGAACTCGCCCCTTACAAGGTGGCCGCATCGCTTGCCGAATTGGGCAAAGTAGACGTGGCGCTGCTTTGCACGCCCACCCGTTCGGCGGAGAAGGCCGCGCGCGAAGCCCTCGCCGCCGGTATCAACACGGTAGACAGCTTTGATATACACACAGATATAGTGGGCGTGCGCACACGCCTGGACGAAGTGGCTAAACATTACTCCGCCGTGGCGGTCGTCTCCGCAGGTTGGGATCCCGGCAGCGACTCCATCGTGCGCGCCCTGATGGAGGCATGCGCCCCCAAAGGAGTGACCTACACTAACTTCGGCCCGGGCATGAGCATGGGACACACGGTAGCGGTCAAAGCCGTCGCCGGGGTTAAAGCCGCCCTCTCGATGACCATTCCCGTCGGCACGGGCATCCACCGCCGCATGGTATACGTCGAGACAGAGCCCGGCCACGACTTCGACGCCGTGGCCCTGGCGATTAAGAACGATCCCTACTTCGTGCACGATGAAACCCACGTGAAACAGGTCGAGAGCGTAGACGCGCTGCTCGATATGGGCCACGGCGTGAACCTTGTGCGCAAAGGCGTGTCGGGTGCGACGCCCAACCAGCGTTTCGAGTTCTCGATGAGCATCAACAATCCCGCGCTCACGGCGCAGGTCATGGTCAGCGCCGCCCGCGCCGCTATGCGCCAGTCGCCCGGAGCCTACACGATGATCGAGTTGCCTGTCATCGACCTGCTCCCCGGCGACCGCGATGCGCTGATAGGCCGCCTGGTATAGTTCATTTGCGGGTCTGGGCAGGGTAAATTGCAGGTTTTTTGCAGAATTTCATCCAATGTTTTGGAAGTATATAAAAACTGCCTATCTTTGCACTCTCAAAATGAGGGACTGATTTCGTAGCTCAGCAGGTAGAGCACAACACTTTTAATGTTGGGGTCCTGGGTTCGAGCCCCAGCGGAATCACAAAGCCGCAAGGTGAAACAACGAAAAGCTCTGTATTCAAGGCGAATACGGGGCTTTTTCTTTTTGGCTCCGATGCAATAAACCCACGAATCAACCGAAATTTACGGAATTATTCGTGGGTGTTTTATTTTGGTGAGATAAACACCCATGAGCCCGACGATATTTCACAGTATTGCAGCATTTCGCATATCGACTGGAGTTCCTAATTTAGCCCGCGCAAAGAGTTAAGGTTATTTAATAATCATACAGTCCGAATATCCTATATGTGATTATCAGTAGCTTTTGTTTTGTCGTGGTGGGCGGAAATCGCTCGAGATCGGGGGTGAAACGGGCTGTTTTGGGCAAAGTGTGTTAGCTGCTTTGAGAAATTTGTTTAAAGCCATAAAGTGCAACTTTATGACGCCCGGGGGCGCAACACCATCAATAAGGAGGCTGCGGTTGGCCACTGACGTTATTTGCAAATGGAATAAGAATTGTATCCACAGGTTATAAACCGTACCTGTTATGAAAAAGGGATTCATGAGGGATTTTTTCCTGTTGATATGCTTATTGAATATGCCTGTGATATCTTTTTCCCAGACAACCCCCGACAAAGGGAATCTGGGTGAGATAGCCCGCGAAATTAAAAACCCGGTATCGCTCTTCTATCGGATTCCGATACATAACGACCTGGAATGGGGGGATGTGGACAACCAACTGCGCTATACCCTCAAAGCGGAGCCCGTGGTGCCGTTCATCCTGAATAAGGATTGGAAAATTATCACCCGGGGCGTCCTGGCGTTGGTCGGCAACCAGTATAATGGTGTTGACGGCCCTGGTCCGACGGGGCTGAACGACCTGAATCTGACAGCCTTTCTTGCCCCGCTGGAAGCAATAAAAGGATTCGTGTGGGGCGCGGGTATTGCATTCGATCTGCCGACTGCTACCTCTTCACTGCTTGGCTCGGGTAAATGGACGGCGGGGCCTTCGGTGCTGGGACTCAAACAGACCCCAAAGTGGACGTTCGGCCTTCTGCTGCGGCAGGGATGGAGTTATGCGGGGAATCCGGACCGTCCGGATGTGAACTATGCATTCGTAAATCCGTGGATAGACTACACTTTCGAGAATGGTTTCGGACTGAAGATCGAGAGCGAATCGACTTTCGACTGGACGGGCGGCGGGCACACCGTCCCTATCCGTTTCGGGGTTAGCCAGGTGTTTAGGATGGGCAAACGCTGGGTCGGCAACATCGACCTGGACGGCCTGTGGTATGCTGTCCATCCGGACGCAGGTCCGCGGTGGGGCGTGAGCGTAACCTATACCATGCTGCTGGGCAGGACGGCCTATGTGAAAGAATAAATAATTGCCGGTTTACAGCTGATATTGATTCTGCTTTCCTTTTTTCGGCTCTGGAGGCGCAGGGAGAATGGATTCTTTACCATTATGGCCCGATACGGTTGCGGCCAAACATCCGAAAAGATGGAATGGAAATTGCATGTTAAATTTATGACAAGAAATAATATCATAAACAAACCAATTAAACTATGAGATTGAACATTAAAATCGCCGCCCTCCTGCTCGCAGCAGTGGTGGCCACATTTACGGCCTGCAACCAGCCTCAGGGCTTACAGGGCAACAAAGCCGCCGCCGGACAAGCGGTCGACATCAAATCGCAACGCATGTATGCCCGTGCCGTAGAAGGCGCTATCTGGGGTATGCCGCTTGTAAACGTCGATTATATGCGGCAGGCCTATTTCAACGCCGGTGCGAATTACAACGACGCCATCTTCTGGTCTAATCCCAACACATGGATGAACCAGACCACCACACCTAACCACTCCACCTCGTACGTGATGTTTTTCACCAACCTGAAGGACGGGCCGGTCGTCGTGGAGATTCCCGCAGCCACCGAACAGGCGCTTTACGGAACATTGATAAACTGCTGGAACGAGCCTATGATCAATGTCGGCAATACGGGTTACGACAAAGGCAAAGGGGCTAAATACCTGATGCTCCCTCCGGGCTATGCGGGGAAAATCCCGGCGGGATATGTACCTGTACAATCGACCAACTACAATAATTACAGTCTGTTGCGCATCATTATCAAAACCCAGGGCGCGGAAGATGTGAAAAAGGGCCTCGAATATCTGCATCATCTGAAAATATACCCGTTGGCCGATGCGGCTTCACCCAAGCCCATCCAATTCATCGACGTGGCGGACAAACCCTTCGAGGCCGTCCCCGAGTACAACGCCAACTTTTACAATTCAATAGCCAGGATGGTGCAAGAGGAGCCCGTGCATGACCGCGACCTGGCGATGATGGGGCAACTCTACATCCTCAACATAGGCAAAGACCTGGTATTCAGTCCCGACGCTGCGACCAAAGCCCTTTTGGACAAAGCAGCCGAAGAGGCTCACCAGTGGATGATGGAAGGGTATGCCACCAACGGCACGCCCATCTGGCCGAAAGAGGGTCGCCGTTGGACATTCCTGCTCGATATTCCCCTGGCCGAGGGCACTAAGGTGACATTCGTCGAGCCTGGTAAGGACCTGCGCGTGGACGTACGCGCGGCAGCGTGGTTCGCCATGTTCGGGCCGGTGGTTCCCCCTCCCCCCCAGCTCTACGTCAAATCTTACGAAACCAAAGACGGCGAACGCCTCAGCGGAGGCAACACCTACTCTTTGCATGTGCCCGCGAACGTACCCACCTCGCAATTCTGGGCGGTAGACGTGTATGACGCCGCCACAGGTGCATTCATACGTGAAACGCCCATCGTGGGATTGGATTCATACAAGCAGGACCTCGTGAAGAATGACGATGGTACGGTTGATGTATATTTCGGCCCGAAAGCTCCCGCCGGAAAGCAGTCCAACTGGATACCGACCGTTGATGGAAAGCCGTTCTTCGTGATGTTCCGCATCTACGGCCCGGAAAAGGGTGCCGTGGACGGAAGCTGGGTGCTCGACGACATCGAGAAAGTGAAATAATCCGGCCACTCGCCCACCGGAAACCCATTAACATCAAAACCTTGCAAGTGGTTTGGCGGGGCTTGTTTCGGCAAGCCCCGCTTTTCATTGCCCGCGGGCAGTTGTTTTATTGCGTGAATATTATTTGCAGCTGAGCGATAGCCATCCATCGCCCCACGCCCCGGGGACAGGCGGCGTTGTAGAATCCCTGCATGGCGGCGCTGTAATAGAATTTGCCCATCCTGAATGTCTTACCCGGACCTGCGCCTATGGGGACCGTCCATGTGTTCTCTCTGTCCGAGAGCCAGTTGGCCGTAACGGTGGCGTTGCTCTCCAGGTACCACCCTTTCGGGAAGTTGTAATATGCGACATACTGGGCGCTGAGCATATTGACCTTGTTGGCGCCCTCGCCGCCCAGCGACCAGAAATTCTGAGCTACCACGCCGCCCGAGAATTTGTCGCCGTTGTAGTAGATCAATCCGGCAGGACCCATGCTCAACCTGTCGCTGCCCAATGCGGGATCAGTACGCGTGGGGATCTGCAGGGTCGGTCCCGCGCCCCAGACCCACGGGCTTTTGGACTTGGCGACCGGGCGCAGAAAGGCGTTGAACAGGATATTGCCCATCCCGAAGACCGTTCCGCCGTCAGGCTTCGGAATCCATTGGACGGGGATTATGGTATAGGTGTTTATCTTCACTTTGCCGAAAGTGAAAGGCAGCACCGGCTGGATCGAAAACGAATTGGCGTTTTCGCCACCGACCGGTACGGTTATGTTTTGCAGGAAAACGCTTTTGAAACCGCTCATGGGGTTTTGCCTCTCTTTGGCTACTTCGTCCACCGTCATTGGCTTATCCGCGGCGGAACTTTGCGCCTGCGCAACATTCGCGAAAACGGTTGAAATGCAGGCCGAAAGAATAAAAAGGGGTCGGAAGGTCATATTCGTAGTTTTTATATTCACAGATATTTGTGCAAACCTCGTACCATCCATCGCTTCTTTAATGCGCGTTTTCCCTTTTTTATTGCCGGGCAAATAACCCTCTTAGCCTTATTATTCAGGCTTTGCGGCCATTGCTTCTTAATGTAGGGAACATTGGAGGGCGTTTTTTGAAGAATGGAATGCAGTTTGCATGTACCTGTTTTTAATTATTCAGTAATTAAATTGTAAATGATATGAAAACAAACTCGAAAATCGCGGTAATGCTACTCGCCCTCGCTATGGCGGTCGCCTCCTGCTGCAGTAAATCACAACAGGCTAACGCCGATGCTTCCTATGAATTCGTGAACGGTTATCCGACCGCGGCGACCATCCAGAACGTTTATGACCAGGCCGACATGAACCGTGCAATCCAGACTTACCGGTTTTTCTATCCGAGCGTGTCTATACTGGCTACCTGGGACGGGAATATGGAAGCCGGTTGCGTGGCGAACAAAACATTCGCCATTATGGACGGCGCTCCCGCGCAGGTCGCGTTCACCCCTAATTCGGACACCCGTTATGCCGGACTGCCGCTCGATTTGAGCAACGGTCCGATTGTGCTGGAAGTGCCGGCAGGTCCTATCATGTCGGCTGTGGACGACATGAACCAGCTGTGGGTGATGGACATCGGCATGCCGGGCCCCGATAAGGGCAAAGGGGGAAAGCACATTATCCTGCCGCCGAACTACACCGGCAAGGTCCCCTCTGGTTACTATGTGGGCAAATCGACGACGAACCACGTGCTGGTGCTGTTGCGCGCCATCCCGGCGGACAATAATCCCGAAACGGGCGAACAGTTGATGCGCTCGATCAAGGTGTATCCGCTCGGAGAACCTGCGCCGCAACTCAGTTGGATCAAACTGAACGACAAGCCTGGTGATTTCACGCCCGTTCGCTGGGAAGACAATATAGGCTATTGGGAACGCCTTGCCCGGTTCATCAATGACGAACCCGCCAATCCCGAATACCGCACATGGTACGGCGAATTGGCTGAATTGGGCATCGAAAAGGGCAAGCCCTTCGCCCCTGACGCCCGCATGAAGGCTATCCTGGAGAAAGCGGCCGTGACGGGCAACGCCATTATGCGCGTGCAGTCGTTCGCCGACCGTCGTGCCGAGCGCATCGTGTGGCCCGACCGCCAATGGGAGTGGGCCGTGCTGCGTTATGCCGGCGACGGGAAGTTCAATACCGAGAACTACGTCGACCTTTATGCCCGCGAAAAATGGTTCTTCCAGGCGCAGATCGAATCGCCAGCCATGTTCAACCGCGCTCCGGGGGCGGGATCGCTCTACTGGCTGGGCCTGAAGGATGCCTCGGGGAACTATCTCGACGGCTCGAAGACCTATAAGCTGACCGTACCGCAACCCGTACCGGGCAAACTTTTCTGGTCGGTGACGATCTATGACAATGAAACCCGCAGCGAGATCGCGACGCAACAGAATAAGGCGGCTCTGCGTTCGCTGTTCGATCTCAAAGAGCTGGCCGGACAGCCCTCCCTGGATCTCTACTTCGGCCCACAGGCACCCGAGGGCAAAGAAAGCGTCTGGATACAGACCCTGCCGGACAAAGGCTGGTTCAGTTACTTCCGCATCTACGGCCCCGAAAGCCCGGCTTTTGACGGAACTTGGAAACCAGGTGATTTCGAGGAGGTTAATTAGTGTGTAATTAAACGTATTACAAAAAAACTGATTATGAAAAAAAGCATTATCCGATCACACCAGAACAAGGCGTTGCTGGCCACTACGGCACTCTGCTCTGTCGGTCTGTGCGGACAACAGGCGGTTGCCCAGCAGCCCGGGAAAAAATTCCAGGGAACCATTGAACTGGATGTCAGGGATTCTAAGCCCGACTGGGACGCTTTCCTCTATCCCAAGGCGCCCAAGGATGCGCCCAACGTCCTGTTCATACTCTACGACGACACCGGCCAGGCTACGTGGTCGACCTATGGCGGCGCGGTCAATATGCCTACGCTGGATAAACTCGCCGCTAACGGGATAACTTACACCCAGTGGCACACCACGTCGGTTTCGTCGCCTACGCGCTCATGTCTGCTTACCGGACGCAACCACCACCAGAACGGCTATGGCAGTATCTCGGAGTCGGCGACCGGCTTCCCCGGCTACAGCGGGCATATACCCCAATCGAACGCATCCATCGCCGCAGTTCTGCGCGATGCCGGATGGTCCACCTTCTGGATCGGCAAGAACCATAACGTACCTGTGGACGCTTTCGGCATGGGCGCCTCAAAGCAGGACTGGCCGCTTGCGCTGGGCTTCGACCGCTTCTATGGATTCGTAGGCGCGGAAAGCAGCCAATGGTACCCTTCGCTGACCGAGGACAACCACACCATCGAGCAGCCATATCTGCCCGAGCAGGGTTATCACCTGTCGAAAGACCTGGCGGATAAGGCGATACAGTATATCCGCGACTCGAAACAGGCAAGCCCCGACAAACCGTGGTATATGTGGTACAATCCCGGCGCTAACCACGCCCCCCACCAGGCCCCCAAGGAGTATATCGACAAGTATAAGGGTAAATTCGACGCCGGTTACGACGCTTACCGCCAATGGGTGCTCGACAGGATGATCGCCAAGGGCGTCCTTCCCAAAGGCACTAAACTCACCCCCGAGAATCCCCTGCCTAAAGGGGTTACGGCTGAATTGGATATGGTGCGTCCGTGGAATACCCTTACAGCCAATGAGAAGAAGCTCTTCTCGCGTATGGCCGAGGTGTTCGCCGGATTCTCCGAATATACCGACGCCCAGGTGGGCCGTGTGATCGACTACCTTGAGGAGTCGGGCCAGTTGGAGAACACGCTGGTTATTTACGCCGCCGACAACGGAGCTTCGGGCGAGGGCAGCCCGAGCGGGACTGTCAACGAGTGCTTTTTCCTTAACTCGTATCCCGACGACGTGAACCTCAATATGTCCAAGATAGATCAGTTGGGCTCGGTGGAGACTTATAACCACTACCCCACAGGTTGGGCCGTGGCATTCTCGGCGCCTTACAAAATGTTCAAGCGCTATTCGGGATACAGCGGCGGCTCTTGCGATCCGCTGGTGATCTCGTGGCCCAAGGGCATCAAGTCGCGCGGCGAACTGCGCAGCCAGTATTACCATTGCACCGATATCATGCCCACCATCCTCGAGGCCTGTGGCGTTGCCATGCCCGATGTGGTGCGCGGCATCAAGCAGACCCCGCTGGCAGGTGTGTCGATGGTTTCGAGTTTCGACAATGCCGCTGCTCCCACCATGAAGAAAGTTCAGTATTTCGAGATGCTCGGTACGCGCGGAATATGGAAAGACGGATGGATGGCGACCGCCGTGCATGGACCGCTGCCCTCCAATATGGGCCATTTCGATCAGGACAGGTGGGAGTTGTACCACACCGACGTAGACCGCTCGCAATCTACCGACCTGGCGGCTAAATATCCAGAGAAGGTCGCGGAGATGAAGCAGCTGTGGATGGACGAGGCCAAAAAGTACGATGTGCTGCCCCTGAACGATCTGAGCATACTCGAATACATCAAGCTGGAGTATGATCCTGCGCTGCCCGCAGACGGTCGTTACACCTATTACCCGAACACCACCGAAGTGCCCGAATCCAACGCGGTACGCACCTCTGCGCGATCTTTCAAGATCTTTGCGATGGTGGACCTGAAGGCTGGCGCCAACGGGGTGATCGTGTCGCAGGGCTCGCGTTTCGGCGGCTATACGATGTATCTGAAGGACAATAAGGTGAATTTCGAATACAACTTCCTCGGCCTCGATCCGGTGCAGCGCCTGAGTTATACAATGCCCACCGGCAAGCATATCATCGGCGTGGAATTCACGAAAGAGAAGATGACCCCCAAGGCCGAATGCCTCGGCACGATGAAGCTCTACATCGACGACCAGATGGTGGCCCAGGCCCCTTTCCGCACCCAGGCCGGGCGTTTCACGCTCAATAGCGGCGAAGGCCTCTGCGTGGGATATGATACCGGCGACCCGGTCAGCAGGGATTACGGCTACAAATATCCCTTTACGGGCGGCGAGATACTCAAGGTTACCTATGACGTTGCCAATGACGCATATATAGATGTCGAGCGGGAATTCGAAGCCAAGATGAAGGCGCATTAGGGCCTGTCAATATTAAGGTTAGGGCGGGGTTTGCTTAGGCGGACCCCGCCTGTTTTTTGTTGCGCCGCGATCCCGGATTTTTTACCGCACGCGTGCGCTTTCTTGCGAATTCTGACTATCTTTACATATATCTGTTTAAATTGATGTTATGGATGGTACGCAGAAAGTGGTGTTGGGGATCGATGAGCGGCCCGGCCTGTTCCGGGGTCTGCTACTGAGCATCCAGCATCTGTTCGCCATGTTCGGCGCGACGGTGCTGGTGCCGGTCCTGACCGGGATGAGCCCTGCCGTGGCCCTGGTGTCGAGCGGTGTGGGGACGTTGGCGTTTATCCTCATAACGCAGGGTAAAGTGCCCTCTTACCTGGGCTCGTCGTTCGCTTTCATCAGCCCTATCATAGCCGTTAAGGCCCTGGAGGCCAATCCCGACGCGGGTATGGCTGCCGGAAGCTACCTGGTGGGGAGCTTCATGGTGGGGGTGAGCTATGCCCTGGTCGCGTTGGTGATACACAGGACGGGGGTGCGCTGGCTGATGAAACTGCTGCCACCGGTGGTCGTAGGGCCGGTGATAATGGTTATCGGATTGGGGCTGGCCTCCGTTGCGGTAGATATGGCGACCCAGGGAACTTCAGGCGCGTACGATGGCCGGTCGGTCGTGGTCGCGCTCGTTACTTTGGTCCTTACGATCCTGGTCGCGGTATTCGGCAGACGTTTTTTCAGCGTGATCCCCGTGCTGGTCGGCATGGTGGGCGGTTATATCGCGGCGGTTTTAATGGGAATGGTGGACCCGCAGCCGGTGTACGGTGCGGGATGGGTGGAGATGCCGCCGTTCATGCTCCCGTTCGTGGACTACACGCCTGTCTTCTCCTGGCGCGTGGCGCTGATGATGGTTCCGGTCTGCATAGTGCCCATAGCCGAACATATCGGCCACCAGTTGGTGCTCTGTAAAGTTGTGGGGCGCAACCTGATCGCCGATCCCGGGCTCGACCGTTCGTTGATGGGTGACGGGGTGGCCACAATGGCGGCTTCATTGATCGGCGGGCCGCCCAACACGACCTACGGCGAAAATATAGGGGTACTGGCCATCACGCGCGCTTTCAGCGTGTACCTCTTTGTCGGGGCGGCGTGCCTGGCCGTCGCATTCGGGTTTTGCGGCAAGATCTCGGCTGCGCTTTCGTCCGTTCCCCCGCCCGTGATGGGAGGGGTGTCGATATTGCTCTTCGGTATCATCGCGTCGAGCGGATTAAGGATGCTGGTGGACGCCGGGGTGGATTTCAGCAGTAAACGAAATATGGTTATCGCTTCGGTCATCCTCGTGTTGGGTATAGGCGGGGCGAGCGTACGTATCGGCGAGGGGGTCGCCGTCGAGGGAATGGCCCTGGCCTCCATCGCAGGGGTGATCCTCAACAGGATTTTGCCCGGCGGCCAGTCGGGCGGCACGGGAGAAATGTTCGGATGAGCGCGGAGATGAATGCAGCCGGGTTTTCCTTATAATAAATTAGTTTCTATCGGAATTATTTTCCAATAGAAAATAATCGCTATATTTGCGCCATAAAACCGGTAAGATATGAGCAATGGGCCGTTATGCCGCATCAGGGAGATCCACCGCCTGATATGCGGGCTCGAAGAGTCGATGCAGCAGAGTTGCGGGGTGGGATTTAACGAAGGTATGCTGCTGTGCACCCTCTCGCACGAGGGGCGTTGCAGCTCGGGGCGGGTGGCCGAACTGCTCGGGCTTTCGGCGTCCAACGCCTCGAAGGTGATAGCCTCGGTCGAGAAAAAGGGGCTCGTGGGGCGCATCGTCGACCAGGGCGACCGCCGCCGCATGCTTTTTGCATTGACGCCCCACGGTGAGCGGTGCATGGAAAGGATAAAGTGCGATCCCGCACAGGCCGAAGAGTTGCTGGAAAAGATCAAAATAAAATTAGAAGGATGAAACACGTGATTATCGGTGGGGTGGCCGGAGGCGCCACCGCCGCAGCGCGCATACGCCGCGCGGACGGGCACGCGCAGATAGTGCTGATCGAAAAAGGGGAATATATCTCTTATGCCAACTGCGGGCTGCCCTATTATATCGGCGGGGTGATCGCCGGGCGGGAAAAGCTCTTTTTGCAGACCCCCGCGTCATTCGGCACGCGCTTCGACATAGACGTCAGGGTGCGCAACCGGGCCGTGGGGATAGACACCCTTGCCAAAACTGTGCTTGTGGAGCGCGCTGACGGCAGCCGCTACGAGGAGGGCTACGACCGCCTGTTGCTCTCGCCAGGTGCGCGCGCCGTGCGTCCTCCTCTGCCGGGAATAGACCTGCCGGGGATATTCACGCTGCGCGATGTGGTCGACACAGACCGCATAAAGGAGTATATCGCCTCGCGCGGGGTTAAGCGCGCTGTGGTCGTGGGCGCGGGTTTCATCGGCCTCGAAATGGCGGAAAATCTCCACCATGCGGGGGCCGCGGTGTCGATAGTCGAAATGGCCGGGCAGGTGATGCCCGCGATAGATTTCTCGATGGCCGCGCCGTTGCACAGCCACCTTGCACAAAAGGGGGTGGAGTTGCACCTGGGCGTGGGTGTCGAGCGTTTCTCCTCCACAGACGGAGGACTGGGCGTACACCTCTCTGACGGCAGCGCCCTGCCTTCAGATATGGTGATCCTCTCGATAGGGGTGCGCCCCGAAACTTCGCTGGCCGCCGAGGCAGGTCTAAAGATCGGCGAGGCGGGCGGCATCTGGGTCGATGAGCACCTGCAAACCTCCGCCGAGGGGGTCTACGCCGTGGGCGACGCGATAGAGTTTGCCCACCCCCTGACCGGCAAACCGTGGCTAAACTTTTTGGCCGGGCCGGCCAACCGCCAGGGGCGCATCGTGGCCGATAACATGGTTTTCGGCAATAAGACCGCCTATGAAGGCTCGATAGGCACGGCGGTGGCCAAGGTCTTCGATATGACGGTCGCCTCGACAGGGCTCTCCGCCAAACGGTTGCAGCAGATGGGCATCGCATTCCGCAGCTCGTGGACCCACTCCGCGTCGCACGCGGGTTACTATCCCGATTCGCTGCCCCTCAGTATAAAACTGACCTTCGACCCAGCGGACGGACGGCTCTACGGCGCGCAATGCGTGGGCTACGACGGGGTGGACAAGCGCATAGACCTTCTCGCCATTACGATCAAGCGCGGCGGCACGGTGGCCGACCTTACGCGCATCGAGCACGCCTACGCGCCCCCCTTCTCGTCGGCCAAAGACCCCGTGGCGATAGCCGGGTACGTGGCCTCGAATATCGTCAGCGGCGCTATGCCGGCCATTACGTGGCGCGCGGTGGCAGACGCTAAGGATGCGACGCTCCTTGATGTGCGCACGCCCCAGGAATTCTCCATGGGCACGATAGCCGGCGCTGTGAATATACCCCTGGACTCTCTTCGTGAGCGCCTTGGCGAGATACCCGCCGGTAGGCCGGTGGTCGTATTCTGCGCCGTGGGGTTGCGCGGCTACCTCGCCTCCAGGATACTCGCCTCCAACGGTTTCACCGATGTTAAAAACCTCTCGGGCGGCTACAGGACCTACTCGGCCGCCACGGCGCAAATTGAAAAACCGAAATCCCGACCGGTCATGCAAACCCCCGTATCCGAAACCATTAAAATAGACGCCTGCGGGCTGCAATGCCCCGGTCCCGTGCTGCGCCTCAAGCAGGCCGTCGATGGCATGCAGCCTGGCCAGAGGCTCGAAATGGTCGCCACCGACGCCGGATTTGCCCGCGACGCCGGGGCGTGGTGCAGCTCCACTGGCAACACCCTTATTTCGACCGGCGAGCAGAGGGGCAAATACACCGTGGTGATAGAGAAGGGCGTGGGATCGTGCCTGCGCGCAGATATGGCGCAAGGCGGCAGGGGCAAGACCCTGATAATGTTCAGCGACGACCTGGACAGGGCGCTGGCCACGATGGTGCTGGCCAACGGAGCCGCCGCGACAGGCGAGAAAGTGACCATATTCTTCACCTTCTGGGGGTTGAACGTGATTAAAAAAACGCGCAAGCCGCGCGTCGAAAAAGATATATTCGGTAAAATGTTCGGGATGATGCTGCCCGGCGACTCGCTGGGGCTCAAACTCTCCAAAATGCACATGATGGGCCTGGGCAGCCGGATGATGCGCCTTATAATGAAGCGAAAAGGCATCTCGTCGCTCGAAACGCTGCGCGATCAGGCCGTTGCGCAGGGAGTCGAATTCATAGCGTGCCAGATGTCGATGGACGTGATGGGCGTCAAAAAGGAGGAACTCCTGGACGGGGTGACCATCGGGGGCGTGGCGACCTATATGGAGCGCGCCGATAAAGCGAATGTAAACCTCTTTATATAGATAGGCAAAAAATATCCGCCCCGCATGGTTAGTGCGGGGCGGATTCGCTCTTTTCGACCGGCAAAGCCGGTGTTGACCCGGCTGGCTTTTAATGCCCGCAGGGAATAATCAACCGACGCTGCGGAGCGAGGGCCGAAGGCCGCTTGCGGCCTTCGGCCGAGCCGCGAGGAGGAAGGCGAAGCCAAATAATCGGATGGACGGCGACAAGCGCCGTCCTATTGGAGGACACAGCGTACAGTAAAGCCGTACGTGCGGAAGAAGCTGTGCTGGTACGCGTCGTCGCTGTAGGAGAACAGGTACCACGCCTTGTCGGCCGTGCCCATAGTACTTGACCAGTAGGCCCCGTTGCCGCCCACATCGTTGAGCGTGCCGTAGTAGAGGCTGCGGTAGCCCGCGGCGGGAAGGAAAATAGATTTAGAGGAAGCTATGTCGGTAAATTTATAGCCGTTTGCGGGCGTGGTCACCCATGCTTTGGTCACTTTGGCTTCGTCGAACAGAGTAGTCTGTTCCTCCTTGGTCGGCAGGCGCCAACCAGCAGGGCACGGATCGTTGGCCGATGCCCAGAAATCGCCGGTCGGGGTAGTATCATCCCATGTCGCACCGGCTGGAGAAGAGGTCAGCGGATCGCTCGAACTCCAACCGGTCTTGCGATTCCACTGGTAGAACATTCCGGTGGCCTGAGGCGTGGCGGCGAAGGTGCCGGGCGCGTCGACGTTGTGCGTAGCCCACGTAACACCATTTATCAGCGCGCTTACCGGTACTACACACACGGTGACCGTGCAGGTGGCCGTCGCGCCGCCGCCATCGGCGGCCATCGCGGTGATCGTGGCCGTCTGGCCGACCGCGGCGCCGGCGGCGACGGTCACTAATCCCGTGCCGCCGACCGTAGCCACGGAGGTCGGGATGCTACTCCAGGTTGCGTTCTTATTCGTGGCATTATTAGGCAGGACGCTTGTCGTGCTGAGTTGCAAAGTCTCACCCGACGCTAAGCTCGCGGTGGTCTGATTGAGCGTGATGCTCGTTACTTTGACATGGGCCACGGTTATGGCGCAGGTGGCCGTCACCCCGCTGCCGTCGTTGGCCGTGGCGGTGATCGTGGCGGTCGCCCCGTCGGCGGCTGTGGCCAGGACGGTAACGAGGCCCGTCTGGTCGACCGTCGCGACCGTGGTCGGGATGCTGCTCCACGTCATGGTTTGGTCGGCGGTATCGGAGGGCAGGACTTCGGTCACGCTCAACTGGAAAGTGCCCTCGGGCGCCAGCGACTTGGCGGTTTCATTGAGGGTGATGCCGGTTACCTTTACAGGCCCGGCGGATCCGGCGTGATCGTCGTCGCATGAAGCGAGCATCAACGCCGGAAGTAGCAGGAGCGAAAAAAGTTGTGTCATATACAAAATTATCTTCGGTTTTTTAAAATTCGTTCTTCTGCCGATCACCGTCTAACGCAGCGGATATTATAGCCGTGCAGTCGAGGGTTACTGCGCAGGGTCTCCCATTCGCCGGATATTCCCAGTTCCCAAGAGTT
>JAVBOL010000036.1:0-62913 GCA_031550615.1 Rikenellaceae bacterium
CCTTTGTTGTCGGTCAGGCGACCGTCGTCCAACATCTGCAACAGTATGTTGAACACGTCGGGGTGCGCCTTTTCTATCTCGTCGAGCAGCACCACCGAGTATGGCTTGCGCCGCACGGCCTCGGTCAGCTGGCCGCCCTCGTCATAGCCCACGTATCCCGGAGGCGCTCCCACCAGGCGCGATACGCTGTGGCGCTCCTGGTACTCGCTCATGTCGATGCGCGTTATCATATTCTCGTCGTTGAAAAGGAACTCGGCCAGCGCCTTGGCCAGCTCGGTCTTGCCCACGCCCGTCGTGCCCAGGAAGATGAAAGAGCCTATCGGGCGGCGCGGGTCCTGCAACCCGGCGCGGCTGCGGCGCACGGCGTCCGAGATCGCCTCGATGGCGGCGTCCTGGCCTATCACGCGGCGGTGGAGCTCCTCCTCCATCAGCAGCAGCTTTTCGCGTTCGCTCTGCAACATGCGGCTCACGGGAATACCGGTCCAGCGCGCCACCACCTCGGCGATGTCCTCCGCGTCGACCTCCTCTTTTATCATCGACCCCGAGGCGTTGGTCAGGTTCAACTCTTCGGTCAGCGTGGCGATCTGCTTTTCGGCCTCCTGTATCTTACCGTAGCGTATCTCGGCCACGCGGCCATAGTCGCCCGCGCGCTCGGCCTGGTCGGCCTGCAGTTTGAGTTGTTCGATCAGCTCCTTGTTCTTCTGGATGCCTTCGAGTAGCGTGCGCTCACCCTGCCACTTGGCGCGCATGGCCGTGCGGCGGGCGTTAAGCTCGTCTATGTCTTTGGTCAAAAGGTCGATGCGCTCCTTGTCCTTTTCACGACGGATGGCTTCGCGCTCGATCTCGAGTTGGCGGATGCGGCGGTCCAACTGGTCGATCTCTTCGGGCACCGAGTTCATCTCCAGGCGCAGTTTGGCCGCCGCCTCGTCGATCAGGTCGATGGCCTTGTCGGGCAGAAAACGCGAGGTTATATAGCGTTGCGAGAGTTCGACTGCCGAGATGATCGCCTCGTCCTTGATGCGCACCTTGTGGTGGTTCTCGTAGCGCTCCTTGAGGCCGCGCAGGATCGACACCGCATCGGCGCCGGAGGGCTCGTCTATGGATACCTTCTGGAAACGGCGTTCGAGCGCCTTGTCCTGTTCGAAGAATTTCTGGAATTCGTCTAAGGTCGTAGCGCCTATCGTGCGAAGTTCACCGCGCGCGAGGGCGGGTTTGAGGATATTGGCAGCATCCATGGCACCCTCACCCTTGCCCGCCCCCACGAGCGTGTGTATCTCGTCGATGAACAGCAGTATGTCCCCGTCTGACGTTATAACTTCCTGTACGACAGCCTTCAGCCGCTCCTCGAATTCGCCTTTGTATTTCGCCCCGGCGATCAGCGCGCCCATATCGAGCGAGAAGATCTGCTTGCTTTTCAGGTTTTCGGGCACGTCGCCGTCCACGATGCGGTGGGCGATGCCCTCGGCGATGGCGGTCTTACCCACACCGGCCTCGCCGACCAGGATCGGGTTGTTCTTGGTGCGGCGCGAGAGGATCTGCAGCACGCGGCGTATCTCCTCGTCGCGCCCGATCACCGGGTCGAGCTTGCCGTCGCGCGCCTGGGCGTTGAGGTTGATGGCGTACTTGCCCAGGGCATCGAACTGCTGTTCTGATGTTTGCGAATCCACGGTCGAGCCCTTGCGCACCTCTTTTATGGCTGCGATCAGCTCTTTTTCGTTCGCGCCGGCTTGCTTCAGGGCGCGCCCGGCCTCTCCTCCGTCGGTGAGGATACCCAATAAAAGGTGCTCGACCGAAGCGTATTTGTCACCGAAAGTCTTCGTGTAATCGGTGGCTTTCTGGATGGCGCGCGAGGATTCCGGGGAGAAATATTGCTGCCCGTCGCCGCCCTCCACGCGCGGCAGACGCTGCGCCAGTTCCCCGAGATGCGAACGCAACTGCTTGACGTTCACCCCTACGCGCCCCAGCAGGAACGCACACAGCGAGTCGTCGCCCTCGATGGCCGACGAAAGTATATGCAGCGGCTCCACAGACTGCTGCCCGGCGGAGGCGGCAAGCGAAAAGGCTGCCTGTAACACTTCCTGCGCCTTGATGGTAAGCGTGTTTATATTCATAGTCTTTGGTATTGTTACAATGCGTTAGAGCAAAATGTTTGCCACGCCGTTCAGGATGCCAAAATGTCGCACCGGGAGCGACAAAATGCGCGGTGCAGTAGCCGCGGGCAGAAATAATTTCATATCTTTGCAGGAATAGCGATTTTTTGGCACATGACTGACCATTTTGTAGTATCGGCACGCAAATACCGCCCGGCGACCTTCGTTTCGGTTGTCGGGCAGGGGCATATCACCTCGACGCTCAAAAATGCGATCAGCCGCGGGCAACTGGCCCACGCCTACCTGTTCTGCGGACCGCGCGGCGTGGGTAAGACCACATGCGCGCGTATCTTCGCCAAATCGATCAACTGCCTGAACCCCAAAGACAACGAGGCGTGCGGCGAGTGCGAGTCGTGTCAGGCGTTCATGCAGGAGCGCTCGTTCAACATCCACGAGCTGGACGCGGCGTCGAACAACTCGGTCGAAGACATACGCACCCTCACCGAGCAGGTGCGCATCCCGCCCCAGATCGGCAAATACAGCGTCTATATCATCGACGAGGTGCACATGCTCTCGGCGGCGGCCTTCAACGCGTTCCTCAAAACGCTCGAAGAACCGCCAGCACACGCCATCTTCATCCTCGCGACCACCGAGAAACACAAGATAATACCCACGATCCTTTCGCGCTGCCAGATCTACGACTTCAACCGCATCAGGGTCGAGGACGCCGTGTCATACCTGCGCTACGTGGCGGGTAGTGAGAGCGTCGCCTCGGACGACGAGTCGCTGCACCTGATCGCCCGCAAGGCCGACGGAGGGATGCGCGACGCGCTGTCGATGTTCGACAAGGCGGTGTCGTTCTGCGGCAACGACCTGCATTTCAAGCAGGTGGCCCAGACGCTCAACGTGCTCGACTACGACGCGTATTTCAGCGTCACGGAGATGATCGCCTCGGGCGACTACCCCGGCGTGCTGACCGAATTCGACCGCGTGCTGGGGCTGGGATTCTCCGGGCAGACCTTTATCGCCGGGCTGGGCGCGCACATGCGCGATATGCTGATGTGCAAAAACCCTCAGACGCTGCCGCTGCTTGAGATTTCGGGATCGCTTCTCGAACGCTACAAACAGGGCGCCGCCACGTGCGACGTGCAGTTCCTTTTCGATGCGATAGCCGTGCTGACGGGACTCGAGGGGGAGTTGAAAACCGCCCTCAACCAACGCCTCAACATCGAGCTCGGCCTGATGAAATTATGCGGATTGGGTCAAAAAAAAAGTGACGGCCTGAACGAAGTTGAGGCGCAACTACCTGAATTACAAAAGAGTAACATAACGACATTTGCGACTGGTGTCGCAACGCCGGCAGCCCCGATCGCAGCGACTGCGGCAGCGCCCGCACCCGAGCCAACACCTGCACCCGCCGCAACCGAGCCTGTCCCCGTGGCATCTTCTGCGACCGCCACCCCCGGGCCTGTCCCCGTGGCAACACCCGGGCCGACATCGACACCGACTCCCGCGTCGGAACCCTTCCCCGCCACGGACCCCGCGCCGACCCAAGCACCCGCCACACCCGCTGCACCCGCCGCACCGGCCACCCCAAAACCCGCGGCGCAGAGCCTCTCCACCCCGCTTTCCGGCCAGTCCATCGCCTCGATCCTCTCCTCGCCGATGCGTCCGGCCCAGGTTGAGGCCGACCCCTCGCAGGAAAGACAGGTCCCCATAGACCCCGACTCGCAGCACAAGATCGAGAAGTTCAGGGATAAATTCCTGCACAGCCTCAAAACGGAGCGTCCGCGCATAGCCCCGGCCTTCGCCGACATGACCGCCGAAGGTCACGTGATCCGCATAAACGTCCTGAGCGCCGAGCTTCACGACGAGATCATGCGCGGAAAGATCGAGATACTGGAAATGCTCGCATCGACGGGCGGAATATCAGGCTACCTCGAACTGGAGGTGAAAATAGTCGAGAACCAGGGCAACCGTAAGCCCATAAAGGTCGAGGACCGCCTTAAGTTCCTCACCGACAAGAACCCCCTTATCACCAAACTGCGTAAAGAATTGGAATTCGATATCGAATAATGAAAAAGAATTTTGTAGAAGAACTCACCTGGCGCGGCATGATCCAGGATATGATGCCGGGTGCGAAAGAGCAACTCGAAAAAGAGATGACCACGGCCTACCTGGGTATCGACCCCACGGCCGATTCGCTGCATATAGGCCACCTGGTCGGCGTGATGATGCTCAAGCACCTGCAGGTGTGCGGCCACCGCCCCGTAGCCCTCGTCGGGGGCGCTACGGGCATGATCGGCGACCCCTCGGGCAAATCCGCCGAGCGCAACCTGCTCGACGAGGCCACCCTGCGCCATAACCAGAATGCCATCAAGGAGCAACTCTCGCGCCTGATCGACTTCTCGTCCGATGCGCCCAACGCCGCGCTGATGGTCAACAACTACGACTGGATGAAGGATTTTTCGTTCCTCGATTTCATCCGCGATGTGGGTAAACTGATAACGGTCAACTACATGATGGCCAAGGACTCCGTCAAGAAACGTTTCTCCGGCGAGGGTGAGGGCATGTCCTTCACCGAATTCACATACCAGTTGGTGCAGGGCTACGATTTCCTGCACCTGCACAACACCCTGAATTGCAAGATACAGTTGGGCGGCTCGGACCAGTGGGGCAACATAACCACCGGCACCGAGCTGATCCGCCGCACTGGCGCTGGCGAGGCGTTCGCCATAGTGTGTCCGCTCATAAAGAAGGCCGACGGCACCAAATTCGGTAAAACTGAGAGCGGAAACATCTGGCTCGACGCGCGTTACACCTCGCCATACAAGTTCTACCAATTCTGGCTCAACACCTCTGACCAGGATGCGGAAAGCTACATCCGCATCTTCACGCTGCTCGGCCGGCCGACCGTCGAGGAACTCGTCGCACGTCACCGCGAAGCGCCCCACGAGCGCACCCTGCAGCGCCGCCTGGCCGAGGAGATCACCGTTATGATCCACTCGCGTGCGGAGTATGAAAAGGCCGTAGAGGCGTCGCAGATACTCTTCGGCAACTCGACCGCCGACGCCCTGAAGGGCCTCGACGAGCAGACACTTTTGCAGGTGTTCGAGGGGGTGCCGCAATTCACCGTCGCACGCGGCAGTATCGACGACGGCATAGGCTTCGTGGACCTCTGCGCCGGCGAATTGGACGTCTTCGCCTCGAAGGGCGAACTGCGCAAGCTGATCCAGGGCGGCGGCGTGGCGCTCAATAAGGAGAAGATCGCCTCCGCCGATGCGTGCGTAGGCGCAAACGACCTGATCGCAGGCAAGTACCTGCTGGTACAGAAGGGCAAGAAAAACTATTACCTTATCATAGCTGAATAAAATGGGATTAGTCATTCCGGGCAACTATAAAAACCTTTTCAACTCGCTTGAGCAGACCGAACAGGCGATCAAGCATGTCAAGGACATGTTCCAGGACAACCTGTCGGCACAGTTGGCGCTGCTGCGCGTGACCGCCCCGATGGTCGTGCTCCGCGGCACGGGCATCAACGACGATTTGAACGGCGTGGAGCGTCCGGTCAGCTTCCCGATCCGTGACATGAATGAAGCAGGTGCGGAGGTGGTGCATTCGCTGGCCAAATGGAAGCGCCTGAAACTCGCCCAGATGGGCATCGCCCCGGGACGCGGCATCTACACCGACATGAATGCCCTGCGACCGGACGAGGAGCTGGACAACATACACTCGATCTACGTCGACCAGTGGGACTGGGAGAGGGTGATGCGCCCCGAGGAGCGCAACATAGATTTCCTGCGCAAAACGGTGCGCCGCATCTACGAATCCATCAAGGTGACAGAGAATAAGTTATATGTCGAATTTCCGCAGATAACGCCCGAGTTGCCCGAGGATATTTTCTTCATCCACTCCCAGGAGTTGCTCGACATGTACCCCGACCTGACCGCCAAAGAGCGCGAAACGCAGATCGTGCGCAAGCACGGGGCGGTCTTCCTGACGGGCATAGGGCACGCGCTGTCCAACGGTGAGCCCCACGATGGCCGCGCGGCGGACTACGACGACTGGAGCACCCCCGACGGCGAGGGCCACCTGGGCCTGAACGGCGATTTGCTGCTGTGGAATCCGATCCTGGAGAGCGCGTTCGAAATTTCGAGCATGGGTATCCGCGTCAACCCAGAGGCGATGGAGCGCCAGTTGGCGATCCGCGGGCAGGAAAGTAAGCGCGAGCTCTACTTCCACCGCCGGCTGCTTGCCGGCGAGCTTCCACAGACCATCGGCGGGGGTATCGGCCAATCACGCCTGTGCATGTTCCTGCTGCGCAAAGCGCATATCGGTGAGATACAGAGCAGTATATGGCCCGAGGATATGGTAGCCGAGTGCCGGAAAGCGGGCATTGAATTGGTTTAGATTTTTTTGTATATTTGCAAGTGAAACCCTAATTCGATTTTAACGACCAGAGAAAAAAGAGCGTTTATATATTTAAGGAGGTCAATTCTTTAAGCTGTCTACAAAACTGGAAAGCTTCGCCTTGGCGAAGTGTTTGAAAAAGCATAAGGATTGTGGCCCCGGGTGTGCCGTTTGCACGGCGCTGCCTGGGCGCAGTGCAGTCTATTTTTCAAGGCATTCCAGTGCCCGTAGGCGTAGATTTGTATCTGCGCTCTTTTTTTGCACAATATAAAGGCCCTCTCACAAGCACTATGACCAACGGATGCCACCCCGCCGGTCGGAGAATTCGCTCCGACCGGTTTTTATTGCCACGCAATGCGGTTTGGAGGCGCGCCGCTGCACTTCAAACGCGGGGCTCTTCAACGTAAAAAGCGGGCCCCTGCAAAAGGAGCCCGCTTTTTTATGAGCCGTAAGGCTATTTATATCCGACTGCGAGCGGTGAGCTCACGGCTGCGGAGTGCTTTGCGATGATCGCCGTCCAGGCGCTCACATTCTCCACGTCGCCGCCGTTCCAGCCGCCACCGGCCCAGTAAGTGAGGGGTTCGCCCTGGCTTACGGTACGTGCGATCACTATGTGTCCGTCCACATCGGCGATCTGGGTTGCACCGGGCATAACCACGGCAAGCGAAATATAACCCTTGGGAAGGGGATCCTTCCAGTCGGATGCGGGCTCGGTCAGCGCAACGCTCATGCCCTCTTCCTCCCACACGATGGCGCCCTCGTGCATAGGCATCCCGGCGGCTACGGTGATCTGATCGGCACCCGAGTAGAGGTCGGTGGCCTTGAAGAAATGGGTGTTAGCGTCGAGCGAGATGTACTTTTCACGCGTGATCTGCACCCCGTCCGCGTCGAATGGAGCGTAGGTCAGGCGAACTGTCGTGCGCAGGGGACCGTTGTCGAGGGTCTGTTGCGTGATCCAGTTGCGGCCCAGCCACAGCTTGCCGCCCGATAGCACGCACGAAGCGCCGGCGCCCAGGGTCGGGCCCACCTTATAGCAATCCAGTCCCTGGCCGTGGTCGTGGTGGTAGTCCGCCTTGGCATACCACGTATTAACGACCAGCGTGTCGCCCTTGCGGCACCAGAAGTCGATGCCGGGGGTCACGGTTTCGGTTTCGAGGGCGGGACCGTATAGGCGGAAAGCCACCACGTTGTTTTCCCATGCGTAGTCGTCCTTGCGCTCGGGCACGTAGCGGCCATAAGCCTGGGTCGCGTAAACCGAGGCGGGCGCCTCTTTACGTATCGTGTACTCGGCGTCCTGCCCGGCACCCACGGTAGCCTGGAATATAACGCTCAGGGGCTTATCTCCGCCCATGTAAATCACCTGTGAGGGTATTTCGACACCCAGGGCGTCGAATACGGCCACCGCTTCGGGCATCGCACCGGCAAGGCGCACTGCCACCGTATCCCAGGGCACCTCGACGGTTTCCATGATTCGCTCGGCGGGCAGGGTATTTGAAACGACCACCGTGAAGCGTTCACCCTTACAGCACCCGGCCAGCGAGAGCAGGGCTGCGGCGACAATCAGAAGGCTCTTTTTCATGGCCGGGGATTATTCTTCGTTGGAAGCTTTACCCAGGGCGGCCAGGATGCCGCCGTCGATATAGAGCACGTGGCCGTTCACGAAGTCCGAAGCCTTCGAGGCGAGGAATACCGCTCCGCCGACCAGGTCATCGGTTTCGCCCCAACGCATGGCGGGGGTGCGCTTGATGATAAAGTCGTTGAAGGGGTGTCCGTTCTCGCGCAGCACGGTGTTCTGCGAAGTGGCGATATAGCCGGGGCCTATGCCGTTCACCTGGATGCCGTAGCGCGCCCACTCGGTGGCGAGGTTGCGGGTGAGCATCTTCAGGCCACCTTTCGCGGCGGCGTAAGAGGCTACGGTGTCGCGGCCCAGTTCGCTCATCATCGAGCACATGTTAATGATCTTACCCGCGCCTTTGGCTTTCATGCCGGGGGCTACGGCCTTCGAGAGGATGAAGGGAGCGGTCAGGTCGATGTCTATGACCATTTTCCAATCCTTGACAGAGAGCTCCATAGAGGGCACGCGCTTGATGATGCCGGCGTTGTTGACCAGGATATCCACGCCGCCCAGCTCCTTGTCGATCTGCGCGATCATTTTATTCACGGCCTCCTCGTCTGTCACGTCGCACAGGTAAGTGTGCACCTCGATGCCGTCTTTGGCGTACTCGGCCTTACAAGCGTCGAGTTTTTCCTGCAATATATCGTTCACGGCGATGCGTGCGCCGGCGGAAGCCAGGCCCTTGGCGATTGCCATGCCAATGCCGTGTGTTCCACCCGTTACGAGAGCCAGCTTGCCCTCGATCGAAAACATTTCAAGTCCTTTCATAATCGTATTGTTGTTTTAAAGTTAAAAAATCAAAAAATGTCCGCCAAGCGAACGCCGTTGTGCGCAATGTGCGTCAGATTTTGCTTATCGTCCGCTGCCACAAACCGGAGCAGCCTTGTGGCTGTGAGGATTTGGGGCGAGGAGGATGAGTAAAGTATGACGTGCAGTGCGCGCAACCGCCCCTTAGCGCAGTTCGACCGTAGGAGCAGGGGTCATATCGTTGTAGTCGAGGTTCTCGCCGCACATACCCCAGATGAAGGTGTAGGCGCTCGTGGCACATGCCGAGTGGATCGACCACTGGGGCGAGATCACGGCCTGTTCGCCCTTCATGAAGATGTGGCGCGTTTCGGTGGGTTCGCCCATGAAATGGCACACCACCTGATCCTGGGGGATCTCGAAGTAGTAGTAAACCTCCATGCGGCGGTCGTGGGTGTGGGCGGGCATGGTGTTCCACACGCTTCCGGGCTGCAACTCGGTCATACCCATCTGCAACTGGCAGGTCTTGACTGTCTGCTCGACGATCATGCGGTTGATGAATCGGTGGTTGCTGCCTTCGAGTGAGCCCAACTCCATGACCACGGCGTCTTTGCGGGTGATGAGCTTGTCGGGGTAGGATGTGTGCGCGGGGGCAGAGTTGAAGTAAAACTTGGCGGGATTTTTCTTATCGAGGCTGCGGAAGAATATCTTGCGGTCGCCGCGCCCTATGTAAAGGGCCTCCTTGAAATCCACTTTGTAGGTCTGGTCGCCCACGACCACTTCGCCGGCCCCGCCGGTGTTGATGACGCCAACCTCGCGGCGCGAGGTGAAGTATTCGGCGCGCAGGATGTCGATCGGTTCGAGCTCCAATTCGCCGTGTACGGGCACGGCTCCGCCCGCGATAATACGGTCGAACATGGAATAGACCATGTTCACTTTGTCTTCCTGCATCACGGTTTCGATGAGGTACTGCTCACGCAGACGCTGTGTGTCGTAACCTTTGGCGTCAGCCGGATGCGAGGCCTGGCGCACTTCTGAATAGGTTTTCATGATAATTATATTATTGTTTTGTTGTTTTACCCGTCTGGTTGACCAATTACCGCAAAGGTCATAAATTTCCGCCTGATTTCCAAAATAACCTGTCAATTTTAACAAAAAGGCCATACCATATATAAATGCAAATTACTGGCCGAAGAATGCCGGCGGAACAGAATGTCAAATAAATGCAAAAAATACGAAAACTCTTTTTGTTTTCAGAGTTTTCTTTTTACTTTTGCAGCCTAAATCTAAACGAATGGGAAAATGTCTATAAAAGAGAGGATAATAGTGGAATCGAGCGTACTGTTCACCATGTACGGGCTGAAAAGCGTCCGTATGGACGACATAGCCGCCAATATGGGTATCTCGAAAAGGACGATCTACGAACTTTTCGGCGATAAGGAAACCCTGATCGAGGCGGCGATCCACCATTTCTTCGACCAGAAACGCGAATGCGACATAGTGCGTTGCGGACAGGCCGGCAACATCATCGAAAAGATATTTATCGGCCTGAGCGGCGCAGAGGACGCCATGCAGCAGAGCTTCGTGTTGATGAGCGACCTTAAAAAGTTTTACCCCAAGATACACCAGCGGTTCACGGAAGAGAGTTTCGACAAGGGCACCGAGGGCATCCGCGAGGCCATCGAAACGGGCGTCAACGGGGGGCTGATAGTCGACGTTTTCGGCGCCGACCTGCCCGTGAAGATCTTCGTGAGTTTCATGGAGTGCATCCACAAGAACATATCCACGGCGGCGACCGCCGCGCCGGCCCCGTTCGCCGAAATGGTGCGGTCAAGCGTGCTGATCTTCGTGCGGGGACTGGCCACGCTCAAAGGCATCGAAATGATAGACAAGTACATGGCAGAAAAATACTACACAGCAAACAACTGATGAATATGACAATGAAAAAAATGATAACCCTCGCAGCCTGTATGCTTGCCGCCCTTACGGGGTGGGCGCAGCAAGGCGCGGTCGAAGTGGACCTGAGCGAGGCCCTTCGCATAGCCCTGAGCGACAACCCCACCATCAGGATCGCCGACATGGAGATCCAGCGCCAGGACTACGTAAAGAAAGAGACGTGGGGCAACTTGCTGCCGCAAGTATCCGCAAGCGGGGCATACCAGAACGCAGTCATCAAGAACGAGATAACCAAAGGGCTATCCTTCGAGCCCACGCACACTGTGGCGTTCGGCGCGACGGTCAACCTTCCGCTGGTCGTACCCGGCGTCTACCAGACCCTCAAACTCAACAAAGAGCAGATGCGCGCAGCGGTGGAAAGCGCCCGCGCCTCACGCATCAACCTGAGCAACGAGGTCAAAAAGGCGTTCTTCAACATCCTGCGCATCGAGCAGGAGATAGGGGTGCTGAAAGCCTCGCAGAATAACGTGCAGCAGACCGTGGACCAGATCCGCGTGTCGACGGCCAACGGCCTCACCTCGGAATACGACCTGCTGACGGCAGAGGTGCAGCTGAGCAACATCACCCCCCTGATACTCCAGGCGGGCGACGGGCTCTCGGTGGCGCAGATGTATCTCAAAATGCTCATGGGCATGCCCCTGGAGCAGACGGTCACGTTCAAGGGCGACCTGGCGGCGCTCGAAAAGTCGACGGCCATGTCACGCTATGAGATAGACCTGACGGACAACAGCGACCTGCGCGCGCTGGACATACAGCAAGACGTGCTGTCCGCACAACTCAAGGTGCTGCGCACCCAGCGCATGCCGACCCTGGGCGCAAGCCTCTCGGCCAACCTCTCGGGACACGACCCCATCAACTTCAATATGGCGGCGATGGGCGGCGGGGCGACCGGCTGGCAGAGCGACGGCAGCTACATCGGCTCACCCTACGGCGTGTGGAACGGCACCGATTGGAATATGCTCGCTCCCGCACCGGCATCGACCTCCTCGCCCAGCAAGGAATTCACCTGGCAGCACCCCGTGTCGCTGAGTTTCGGCCTGTCGGTGCCCATCTTCTCGGGATTCACCAACTCTAACCGCGAAAAGCAGCTTAAAAACAATATGCGCCAACTCACCGCGCAGCGCGACTACGCCGAAAAGCAGATCGAAGTGGCGGCAAACACATCCGTGAGCAACATCCAGACAGCCGTAGAGCGCATGGGGGCGACCTCGAAGACCGTCGAACAGGCGCGTAAGGCCTACGACATCTCCAACGTGCGCTTCAAGGCCGGCGCGGGCACGATCCTGGAGCTCAACTCGGCGGAGCTGCAACTCACCCAATCGCAGCTCAACCACTCACAGGCGATCTACGACCTGCTGTGCGCAAGGGCGGAATACGAAAAGATAATTGGAAACGAATAAATCAGACATAACAATGAAAAGACTCAGATTCATCCCCGGGGCGCTTGCCCTGGCCGCCGTCCTGCTGGCCGGCTGCGGCACCAAGACCGCCAAAACCTCGGACGAGGGCGCCGACTCGCTCAAAAAGGTAACGGTAAAAACCGTGATGACGCACCTTGAGCAGGTCGAGCAGGTCGTCGAATATACCGGCAATATCGAAGCCTTCGCGGTAAACAACATAGGTCCCAACCAACCCGTGCGCATCGACCGAATACTGGTCGACGTGGGTGCGACAGTATCCAAAGGCCAGCTGCTGGTGATGATGGATCCCGCCAACTACATCCAGGCATCCGTGCAGCTCACCAACCTCGAGCAGGACTACCAGCGCCTCAAAAACGTCTATGAGGCGGGCGGCGTGCCCAAACAGCAGGTCGACCAGCTCGAAACCCAGCTCAAGGTCATGCGCACCCAGGTGGCCAACCTGAAGGCCAACATCGAACTGCGCAGCCCCATCGGCGGCGTCGTTACGGACCGCCATTTCGACGCGGGCGACATGTACACCTCAGGCGGCATCCTGACCGTGATGCAGATCAACCCGCTGAAGATCACCGTCGACGTGTCCGAGCAATATTTCCCCGTAGTGAAAAAGGGCATGGGCGTGGACATCAAGGTGGACCTGTTCGCAGACAAGAGCTTCGAAGGCAAGGTTTCGCTGATCTATCCCGCGATCAACCCCTCTACGCGCACATTCACCATCGAGGTGACCATCCCCAACAACAGCCTCACGCTGCGCCCGGGCATGTACTGCCGCGCGACGCTGCTGCTGGGCAGCAAGCCGGGCATCATGCTCAGCGACCTGGCCGTGCAGAAGCAGATCGGCACCGCCGAGCGCTACGTTTGGGCGGTGAAGGACGGCGTGGCCGAGCGCCGCACGGTAACCATAGGCCGCCAGGTGGGCGACCAGTATAATATCCTCACGGGGCTCGAAGCCGACGAGCAGATCGTCGTGTCGGGTGCATCGCGCCTCTCGGACGGCACGGCGGTAGAGGTTGTCGAATAATTGTGAAATTGGAATTATGAATTATGAATTATGAATCATGATCGCCCGGGCTTTTTTTCAAAGAGGTCTGCCGATCCCAATTCATAATTTACAATTCATGATTCATAATTATAAAATTAAATGAGAATTTACGAAACCGCGGTCCGAAAACCGATTTCGACCATACTGATATTCGTAGGGGTCATCGTGATGGGGCTGTTCTCGCTGCGCAACCTGGCAGTGGACATGTACCCCGACATCGAGTTCCCTGCGGTGAGCGTTATCACCACCTACGCGGGCGCCAACGCCTCGGACATAGAGCGCAACGTGACCCGCGTGCTGGAGGACAACCTCAACACGGTCAACAACCTCAAAAAACTCACCTCGAAGTCATACGACAACTACTCGATGATAACCGCCGAGTTCGAGTGGGGCTCGGACCTGACCGAGGCGGCCAACGACATACGCGACGTTATCGGGCGCGTGCAGTCGCTGCTGCCCGACGAGGTCGATTCGCCGATGATCTTCAAGTTCTCCTCCTCGATGATGCCGGTGCTCGTGATGAGCGCCACGGCGGAGGAGAGCTACGACGCGTTGAACAAGATACTGGACGAGAAGTTCGTCAACGTCCTTAACCGCATCGACGGCGTGGGCGCGGTGAGCATCTCGGGCGTGCCCTACCGCGAGATACAGGTCAACGTAGACCCGCACAAGCTGGAGGCGTACCACCTGACCGTCGAGCAACTCAGCGGCATTATCGCACAGGAGAATATCAACCTGCCGGCAGGTTCGCTCGACATAGGCACACACACCTACAGCATCAAATCGGACCTCGAATTCAGGGACAGCCGCGAACTGGAAAGCATCGTGGTGGCCAGCCAGAACGGGCGCGACATCTACCTCAAGGACGTGGCCATCGTCAGGGACACGCTCGAAAAGGCGACCAACGACGTGCGCGTGAACAGCGAGAAGGGCGTTTCCATCGTGATCCAGAAACAGTCGGGCGCCAACTCTGTGAAGATATCCAAAGAGGTGCTCAGTAAGATCGAGGAGATAAAGACCACCCTGCCCAAGGACATCCAGATAAGCACCATCTTCGACACCTCGGAATATATCCAGGACTCGATCAATTCGCTGACCGAAACCGTTTTGCTGGCTTTCGTGTTCGTGATACTGGTGGTGCTGTTCTTCCTGGGGCGCTGGCGGGCGACGTTGATAATCTGCCTTACCATACCGGTTTCGCTCGTGGTGGCCTTCATATACCTTTATATGACCGGCTCGACGCTTAACATCATCTCGCTCTCGTCGCTCTCCATCGCCATCGGCCTTGTGGTCGACGACGCCATCGTGGTGCTCGAAAATATCACCAAGCACATCGAGCGCGGTTCGTCGCCCAAAGAGGCGGCAGTCTACGCCACCAACGAGGTGTGGCTGGCCGTTATCGCCACCACGCTCACGGTAGTGGCTGTGTTCCTGCCCCTTACGATGCTTACCGGCATGGCCGGCATCATGTTCCGCGAACTGGGATGGATCGTAACGCTGGTTATCACCGTGTCTATGATCGCCGCCATCACCATGACCCCGATGCTCTCGGCGCTCATGCTGCGCGACCGCCAGGTGGGGCACTCATACAAAGGCCTGGGAATGATATTCAAGCCCATCGACCGCTTTTTGAACAACCTCGACGAATGGTACGGTCGCCTGATAAAGGGCGCGCTGCATCACCGGGGCAAGATATTGGCTATCGCCATCGGACTGTGGCTCTCGAGTTGCAGCCTGTTGACGGTCGTTCCCTTCGACTTTTTCCCAAAATCCGACGACGGGATGATCTCCTCGACCGTCAAGCTCGACCAGAACATCGGGGTTAATTACACGGCCTCGATCGCCCGCACCATCGAAGGCGTCTTCAAAGAGCACTACCCCGAGATACGCCTCGTATCGACCAACTCGGGCGCTGCGTCCGGCAAGGACACCTACGCCGCCATGACCCGTGAGTCGGGAAGCCAGATCATAACCTTCACCATGCGCCTCACGGACGCCAGGGAGCGCGAACGCTCGATCTTCGAGATCAGCGACCTGATGCGCGAAGACCTTGCGCGCATGCCCGAGATCAAGGAGTTCACCGTGACCCCCGGCAACTCCAACAGCATGGGCTCGGGCAGCGACATCGACGTTAAGGTGTTCGGCTACGACCTGGGCAAGACCAACGACATAGCGATGGTCATCATGGACAGCCTGAAGACCCTCACCACGATCCGCGACGTACACCTCTCGCGCGATGAGATGCGCACCGAGTTCAACGTCAAGTTCGACCGCAACCGCCTGGCTTTCTACGGCCTGAACACGGCCACCGCGGCCAACTACATGCGCAACCGCATCAACGGCCTCACCTCGACCAAGTTCCGCGAGGACGGCGACGAGTACGACATCATCGTGCGCTACGGCGAGCAGTTCCGCACCTCGGTCGAAACGGTGGAGAATATCGTTATATACAACTCCAAGGGAGAGGCTATCCGCCTGAGCGACGTGGCCGACATCACCGAAGAGTACGCTCCCCCCATGATCCAGCGTGAGAACCGTCAGAGGGAGGTTTCGGTCATCGCCTCGCTGGGCGATAAGGTGGCGCTGGGCACGGCAGCAGAAGATGTACAGGCCAAACTCGCCACGATGCACTTCCCCGAGGACGTATTCGTCGAGTTGGGCGGTAACATCGAAGACCAGCAGGAATCTTTCGGCGACATAGGCATGCTGCTGATCCTTATCATCCTGCTCGTGTATATCGTCATGGCCACGCAGTTCGAGTCGCTGCGCATGCCCTTTATCATCATGATCACCGTGCCGTTCGCCTTCACCGGCGTATTCCTGGCGCTGTGGCTCACGGGCACCTCGCTCTCGATCATCGCCTTTATCGGATCGATCATGCTGGTGGGTATCGTGGTGAAGAACGGTATCGTGATGGTCGACTTCATGAACCTTCTGCGCGAACGCGGCGAATCGATCAACCAGGCCGTGGTCAACTCGGCCAAGTCGCGTCTGCGTCCGGTTATCATGACCTCGCTGACCACCATCCTGGGCATGCTGCCCATGGCGCTGGGGATCGGCGAAGGGTCAGAGATCTGGCAGCCCATGGGTATCGCCATCATCGGCGGTTTGACCATCTCGCTGTTGCTCACCCTGATCGTGATCCCGGTGATCTACTCGCTCTTCGGAGGCAACCAACTCAAAAAGGAGCGCCGCAAACTGGCCGAATCACATAATAACTAAGCCAAATGAAAGCACTGTTCATAACATACAACCAGGCCCTTACCGAGCGCATCGACGAGATACTCTCGCGCCGCGCCGTGAGGGGTTTTACAAAATGGGAACTTACGCAGGGCCGCGGCACCGTAACCGGCGAGCCCCACCTGGGCAGCCACACGTGGCCGGCCATGAACTCCTCGACCATGACGGTGGTCGAAGACGAGAAGGTCGCCCCGCTGCTGGAAGCGCTGCGCGAGCTCGACGCCGAAATGCCGGCGCAGGGCTGCCGCGCATTCGTCTGGAGCATCGAAGACGGGATGTAATTAATCCCCGGATAATGCAAGAGGGAGGGAGGTTCGCCGAAATTTCGGCGAACCTCCCGTTTATGATATGCCTCGGTTGAGCAAAATGATTATCTTTGCAAGATTAAACAGATGTTTTCTAAAAATGAAGCAATTTAAACGCCACCTGGTAACCTCAGCCCTACCCTACGCCAACGGTCCCGTGCATATCGGGCACCTCGCCGGGGTGTATATACCATCTGACATTTACGTACGCTACCTGCGCCTGAAGGGCGAGGACGTGGTTTCGGTCTGCGGATCGGACGAGCACGGGGTACCCATCACCATCAAGGCGCGCGCCGAGGGCGTAACGCCGCAGGATGTGGTGGACAAGTACCACAACATGATCAAAAACGCGTTCGAGGGGCTGGGTATAAAATTCGACATATACTCGCGCACCACCTCGCCGACGCACTATAAGACCGCCTCGGACTTCTTCCGCACGCTCTACGACAAGGGCGAGTTCACCGAGGCCACCTCGATGCAGTACTACGACACCGAAGCCGGGGCGTTCCTCGCCGACCGCTATATCATGGGCACGTGCCCCCACTGCAACAACGACCGCGCGTACGGCGACCAGTGCGAGAAGTGCGGATCGACCCTCGCTGCGACCGACCTTATCAACCCGCGCAGCACCATCTCCGGCTCCGTGCCCGTGATGCGCGAGACCAAACACTGGTACCTGCCCCTGGACAAGCACGAGGCTTTCCTCAAGCAATGGATCCTTGAAGGGCACAAGGAATGGAAGGCCAACGTCTACGGGCAGTGCAAAAGCTGGCTCGATTTGGGTCTGCAGCCCCGCGCGGTGAGCCGCGATCTGGACTGGGGCATCCCCGTTCCCGTCGAGGGCGCCGAAGGCAAGGTGCTCTACGTGTGGTTCGACGCGCCGATAGGCTATATCTCCGCCACCAAGGACCTCACCCCCGACTGGGAGAAATACTGGAAGAGTGAGCAGACCAAAATGGTGCACTTCATCGGTAAGGACAACATCGTCTTCCACTGCATCGTCTTCCCGGCGATGCTGCGCGCGCACGGCGGCTATATCCTGCCCGAGAACGTGCCCGCCAACGAGTTCCTGAACCTTGAGGGCGACAAGATATCCACCTCGCGCAACTGGGCGGTGTGGCTGCACGAATACCTCGAGGATTTCCCCGGCAAGCAGGACGTGCTGCGCTATGTGCTCTGCGCCAACGCCCCCGAAACGAAGGACAACGACTTCACATGGAAGGACTTCCAAGCGCGTTGCAACAACGAGTTGGTGGCCGTGCTCGGAAATTTCGTCAACCGCGCGATGGTGCTCACCCACAAGTATTACGAGGGCGCCGTACCCGCCGCCGGCGAATTGACCGACTACGACCGCGACACGCTCTCCGAAATGCCCGCTTTGAAAAAGTCGCTCGAAGAGAACCTCGAGCACTACCGTTTCCGCGAGGCGCTCAAGGACGCGATGGGCCTGGCGCGCCTTGGCAACAAATACCTGGCCGACACCGAACCGTGGAAAGTCGTCAAGACCGACCCCGAGCGCGTAAAGACCATCCTTGCCGTGTCGTTGCAGATAACGGCCAACCTGGCCATCGCCATCGAGCCTTTCATGCCTTTCACCGCCGCGAAAATATTAAAAATGCTCGCGTGCGAACCTTTCGGCTGGGAGCGCCTGGGCGAGGTCGACCTGCTTCCTGCCGGGCATGTTATAGCGCAACCCGAGCTGCTGTTCGAGAAGATCGAGGACGCAGACATCGAGGCTCAGCTCAACAAACTGGCCGATAAAAAGGCTGCCAACGCCGCAGCAGCGCCCGCCGCAGCCGCCGAGCCGCAAAAGCCGAGCATCTCTTTCGACGATTTCTCGCGCATGGACATCCGCACGGCGACCGTCGTGGCGGCAGAGCGCGTGCCCAAGACCAAGAAACTGCTCCACCTGACCGTCGACACGGGCATCGACCGCCGCGAAATAGTGTCTGGCATCGCCGAGTTCTACGAGCCCGAGCAGATGGTAGGCAAGCAGGTAGTGGTGCTGGTGAACCTCGAACCGCGCGAGTTGAAAGGCATAACCTCGCAGGGCATGATCCTCATGGCCGAGGACGCCTCAGGAAAACTGTCGCTGGTAGCGCCCGCCGACAAGGTGTCCAACGGATCGCAGATAAAATAACCTAACACTATAATATTATGAGTGAACTGATGGATTGGGGCTCACTGGGCTTCGGTTATATCAAAACCGACTACAACGTGCGCTGCTGGTACCGCGACGGCAAATGGGGGGAGATCGAAACCACCGCCGACGAGCATATCAACCTGCACATGGCCGCCACCTGCCTCCACTACGGCCAGGAGGCTTTCGAAGGTCTTAAAGCCTACCGCGGCAAGGACGGCAAGATCCGCCTTTTCCGCGCCGAGGAGAACGCGCGCCGCCTGATCCGCTCTGGTGAGTACCTGCGCATGGCGCAGCCTTCGGTCGAGTTGTTCGTCAAGGTGGTCGAACAGGCCGTCAAAGCCAACGAGCGTTTCGTGCCCCCCTACGGCACCGGCGCGTCGCTCTATATCCGTCCGCTGCTGATCGGCACCGGTGCGCAGGTTGGCGTCAAACCCGCCTCGGAATACCTCTTCATCGTATTCGTAACTCCTGTAGGCCCATACTATAAGGAAGGTTTCCGTCCCATAAAGGCCATCGTAGACCGCGACCACGACCGTGCCGCACCCCTGGGTACAGGCCATGTCAAGGCCGGCGGCAACTACGGCGCAAGCATGATCTCGGGCGAGTGGGCGCACGCGCAGGGTTTCCCCGCGGTGCTCTACCTCGATGCCAAAGAAAAGAAATATATCGACGAGTGCGGGGCGGCCAACTTCTTCGCCATCCGCGACGGGGCCTACATCACCCCCAGCAGCAGCTCGATCCTGCCCTCGATAACCAACATGTCGCTGATGCAGATCGCACAGGACCTCGGTCTGAAAGTCGAAAAGCGCCCCGTGCAGTTCTCCGAGCTGGCGTCATTCGAAGAGGCCGGCGCATGCGGTACGGCAGCCGTGATCTCGCCCGTTGGAGAGATCTTCGACCCTGCCAACGGCAATTCATATACCTTCAACGGCGGCAAAGAGCCAGGCCCATGGAGCACCAAACTCTACGACACCCTGCGCGCTATACAGCTTGGCGACGCGCCCGACACACATGGCTGGGTGACCTTCGTGGAGTAAGCGCCAGGAAGGGAAATCCCCGAAAACGAACCGCCCCCAAAAGCACCTGGCTTTTGGGGGCGGTCAGCGTTTAGCGACTCTTTATTACTGCGCGAGCAGACCGTCTATCGCCTCTTTCATCGCAGTGAATTCCTCGTTATTGAATAAACGGGTCAGGAAAGCTATGCGCCCTTCGCGGTCGATCACCACGTTGCGGGTTACGCCCGCCCTCGGGGCGGCGAAAAGATGAAACTTCTCCCCCGCCGTATCGAGCGTCAACGGATAAGTGATTTGCATACGCTGGGCAAAGGCGGCGGTTACATCCTTTTTCTCGCCATAGTCTATGCCGATCAGGGCGAAACCTGGATTCGCGCCGTGCTTCTGCCATATATCCTTTTCGATGTGCGGCATCTCCGTGCGGCACACCCCGCACCAACTGGCGGTGAATTGGATCATGACCACGCGACCACGCAGTTCGCTGAGCATCTGCGTGGTGCCGTCGAGGTATTCGATCTGGAAATCTGGGGCCATATCGCCGACTTTAACGATGTAACCCCTGTCGGGAGTGCCGTCCTGCGCCTGGCAACATACCCAGGTGAGCATTGCGGCGAGAAATAACGCTGTCTTTTTCATAATCAGAATTTGGTTACGACCTTTTGTGCAAAGTTACGGTATTGCGACGGTGTTTCGCCACGTTTTTTCTTGAACACGCGAATAAAGTTGGAGGTGTTGTTGAAGCCGCATGCGTAACATATTTCAGCTATGCCGTTTGTAGTTTCGTAGAGCATCTGCGTGGCGTGCCCGATGCGCACGTCGTTCACGTAGTCGACGAAATTGCGTCCGGTCTTCTTCTTGAAGAAGTGGCAGAAAGCCGAATCGGACATGTTGGTCAACCGGGCTGCGTCCGACAGGCGAATATCTTCCATGTAGTTGGCGTTCACGTAGTCGCACACCAGACTGATACGGCGGCTGCGGCTTTCGCGCGCTATGCCCTCGGGCTGGTAGGACGAGCTGGCGAGTATCTTCTTATTGGGCGCGGAGGCCATGCAGTCGAGCAGCGCGATAAACTGCAACGCCGAATCGAATCCATGCGCATGGGTCAGCTCGATGATGCGGTCGCGTATCCCGGGTTTCACCTCATCGCTGAAGGATATGCCCCTTCCCGCCCTTTCGAGCAATTCGTAGATCGGCGAGAATATGCGCTTATTGAAGGTCGGGCAGGAAATAAGGTGCTCGTGGAACTGTATGGTCACCACCATTGAATCCTTACCGGCCACGCCCTTCCAGACGTGGGGCAGACGCGGGCCCGCCAGCACGATATCCAGTTCGCCGAATGCCTCGTGAGAGTCGCCGACGAAACGTTCGCCGCGCGCGCCCACCACCATATTAAGCTCGAAATCGTTGTGCCAATGCGCCGGATGGTCGAAACTCACGTCGTCGCGTTTGAGAATAATAAAAAAGTCGCTTTGATCTAATGGAGTGATTTCCTGGATCATGCCTGTTTGGGGTAGCATAGCCGTCGGTTAGTTTTATACGTATAATTCAAAATAGGTAACATAATACTATGTTTATAAGTACCTAATCTAATGTATATGCGAGTGTAAAAGTATATCATTAAAATGAAAAATCCATAATTATATTCAATATCGTTCACTTTTATTCGAAAAATATTTATTGAATCCTTATTTTTCGTGGTTATCTTTGTTCTTTAATCCGACTCACGATAATGACAAGAGCCATCTGTTCACTTCCGCTGTTAGCTGCCGCCGCAATAGGCTGCCAGCGCGCACCCGAGCGCCCCAACGTGATATTCATACTTGCCGACGACCACACCGCACAGGCGATAGGGTGCTACGGAAGCATCTATTCCGACGTCTTCCAAACCCCCAATATCGACGCCCTGGCCGAGGGCGGGGCTATATTCCGCAACGCATTCTGCACCAATTCCATTTCCGGCCCCTCGCGCGCATGTATACTCACGGGGCAATACTCCAATGTCAACGGATTCTACAAGAACGAGGGCGGGCTGCCTTTCGACTCGACGCTGGTGACCTTCCCGCGCATACTGCACGATAACGGCTACACCACCGCCATGGTCGGCAAATGGCACATGTGGAGCACCCCGATGGGTTTCGACTACTATAAATACCACACCCTCAACTACGAGCAGGGCGTCTACTGGAACCCCGTGTGGAACGAGAACGGCACGATAGTCCCCGAGCAGGGCTACGCCACGACGCTCACCGCCCGGGCGGCGATAAAATGGCTCGACCAGGGGCGCGACAAGTCGAAACCTTTCTGTCTGCTCTACCATTTCAAGGCGCCACACCGCCCCTGGCATCCCGACAGCTGCTACCTGCACCTTTTCGACGGGATCCAGATGCCCTACCCCGAGACGTTCGACGACACCTACGCCACGCGTGAGCTGACCGCCGGCAATACCGAGATGACCATCGCGCGCAACCTGAACCGCGACGATCTGATGATGACCCCGCCCGAGTCGATGACAGACCCCGCGGAGCGCAACAAGTGGCTCGCCTACGGCAACGCGGGCGAATACCTCTCGCCCTCGGACACCCTCACCGGCGAGGCGCTGCGCCGCTGGAAATACCAGAAATACATAAAAGACTATTTGGCTTGCACCAAATCCGTCGACGACCAGGTGGGCAACCTGATGGCCTACCTGAAGGCCAATAAGCTGGACAAAAACACGATAGTGGTCTACTGCGGCGACCAGGGCTTTTACCTGGGCGAACATGGCTGGTTCGACAAACGCTTCATCTACCGCGAGTCTATGCGCATGCCATTTATCGTGCACTACCCCGCCGGGATCAAACCCGGGACGGACATCGCCGACTTTATCAGCAACGTCGACTTCGCCCCCACGCTGCTCGAAATGTGCGGCGTGACCCCGCCAGAGGGGATGCAGGGCAAGTGCTATTTCAACACCATGCGCGGCGAACAGCCCCAACCCCTGCGAGACGGCATTTATTACCACTATTACGAATACCCGCTATGGCACCACGTGCAACCCCACTATGGCATACGCACGGCGAAATACCTGATGGCGCACTTCTACCACGACATCGACGTATGGGAGCTCTACGACCTTGAGAAGGACCCGCACGAGTTGAATAACGTCTACGGGCAGCCGGAATACGCCGCAGTGCAATATGAGCTGCTCGGTCGCCTGAAGCAGTTGCAGAAAGAGGCCGGGGACGAGGGCACGCTGGACGACTACCGCCGCATCACCGACACCAACTTCCGCGAGTTGACCGCCGACCACCACCTGAAATAAAAGATCGGGGGTTGCATATAAATGCAACCCCCGATCTTTAGCTGACCTTATGCAGCAGCACTTCCTCCACCACCTTGCGCAGCTTGTCTTTGGGCTGCACTCCGCGGGCTATGTGCGGTTTGCCCTCCATGGGGATGAACAGCAGGGTCGGAATGCTGCGTATGTCGAACCGCGCGGCGAGGCGCTGCTGGGCGTCGGTGTCCACCTTATATATATCTATCTTTCCGGCGTATTCTGTCGCCAACTCGTCCAGCACGGGTGCCAGGGCGCGGCACGGTCCGCACCACGAGGCGTAGAAATCTATTATCGCCGGGCGCTTGCCGAGAAATTTCCATTGTTTATCGCCCTTTGAGAAGGTCGACACGAGTTCATTGAACTCCGTTTCGGTGAGATGTTTAGGTTCCATGCTTTTAGAGTTTTATGTTTAGCCGTACCTATATCAATATCCGCACCAAATTTAAAACGGCGTCCCGGTAAGGACGCCATTTTAGCCAGGTCAATGGTTGATCTGCATGGTAGGATCGTGTTTATACCGGAAAAACACCGAGAATAGCACCGCCACGATCAGAGCATAGATCGCAAAGGTGAGCCATATCCCATGCCACATCATCCCCCCGGAGGCCGTGGTGAAGAACTCGCGCACCATGTATCCGCTCAGCATGCTGCCCATTATCGCGCCCACGCCGTTGGTGGCCATCATGAACAGTCCCTGCGCGCTGGATCGTATGCGTGCGTCTACCGACGTCTCCACGAAGAGCGACCCCGAAATATTGAAAAAATCGAAGGCCATGCCGTAGGCCACGCACGAGAGGATTATCATCCACAGCCCGTCCGTGGGGTTGCCGTAAGCGAACAGCCCGAAGCGAGCCACCCACGCCAGCATACTTATAAGCATCACGTTCTTGATGCCGAAACGGTGCAGGAAGAACGGGATGGCCAGGATGAACAGCGTTTCGGACATCTGCGAAATGGACATTATAATGGTCGAGTAGCGCACCACGAAAGAGTCGGGATAGTCGGTCCCGAAATCGCCCAGGTAAACGTCGCCGTACATATTTGTCAGCTGCAGCGCGGCGCCGAGGAATATCGAAAATAAAAAGAACAGCGCCATGCGCCTGTCCTTGAATATCGAGAGCGCGTCGAGCCCCAGGAACTGAGCCAGCGATTTCTTGCCGCCGTCGTCCTTGGCGCCCAGGGGAGGGCACTTGGGCAGCGTGAAGGCGTAGAGCCCCAGCACGAGCCCGCCTGCGGCGGCGACGTAGAACTGCACCGGTGTGGCCTTGTTTCCCGAGAGGTTGACCAGCCACATCGCGACGATAAAACCGATGGTGCCGAATACGCGGATAGGCGGGAAATCCCTGACCACATCCAGTCCGCCCGCCTTCAGGTTGGTGTAGGCCACGGCGTTGGCCAGGGAGATGGTGGGCATATAGAAAAGCATCGCCACCATTATGCCCCAGAAGAAGCTCACCGGCGTGGAGAGCATCGGCAGCGACAGCATCGTCAGCCCGCACAGCAGGTGCAGCACGCCGTAGAGGCGCTCGGCGTTGATCCAGCGGTCGGCGACCATGCCCATGAGCGCGGGCATGAACAGCGCCGAGATACCCATGGTCGAGAAGATAGCCCCGAATTCGGCAGGTCCCCACCCTTTGGTGGCGAACCAATAGTTACTGATGGTGATAAGCCATGAGCCCCACACGAAGAATTGCAGGAAGTTCATCGCCACAAGGCGGCTTTTGATAGATTTCATATTTGCAATTAAATGGGATTTCCGTTTTTGTCCAGCAGTACCGGATCGCCGAATCCCAGCCCGGCAAGGCGCTGCATCTGAGTCGCGGCGTCGCCGACCACCACCCAGGCCATTTTCGAGGGATCTATATATTTAGCGGCGACCTGCTTGATCCGGTCGGCGGTTATCGTGCGCAGGGCTTCTTCGCGCTGCCGCACGAAATCTTCCGGAAGCCCGTAGAGCGACATTTCGGTCAACATGCCGACCAGCGCCCCGGGCGTCTCGTAAGCCCCGTAGCCCGCCTTGAGCATCGATGAGCGTGTGAGCTCCATTTCGGCCCCGGAGAAGGCCCCGGCATATCCGCCGAGCACCTCACGCGCCACCTCTACCGATTCGCGGGTCTTGTTACCCTGCACCTTGCTGCTCATGGTGAAACGGTTGAGCAGGTTGCCGCACGAAAATGACGAATATGCGCCGTAGGTGTAGCCCCTTTTGAGGCGCAACTCATCGAACAGCACCGAGTGGCTGCCGTCGCCCAGGTGGAAATTGGCGATCACGGCAGGGTAGAAATCCCCGTCCGCGCGGGGCATGGCGGGACATGAGGCCATTATCACGGATTGCTGCGATCCGGGCATATCAACAAAATATATCCTGCCGGGTGCGCTCTCCACAGGCGCGGTATCGCACTGCGGGGCGGCCACCGCGAAACTCTCCCATACCTTGCGCAGCGGCTCTGCGGCCGCTTCCGCCGCTCCCCGGCTCACGTCGCCGGCCAGCAGCAGCGTAGCCACGGCGGGCGAAACACAGGTGGCGTGGTACACCCTCAGGTCTTCGACACCGATCCCACCGACGCTCTCCGGCGTGCCCGAAACGGAATTAGAGAATACGCCGTTGCCGTAGAGCACCTTGCGCATTACGGTCGCGGCGACCGATCCGGCGTCGTCGGCACGCATCATAATATCGGCCAGGGTGCTCTGGCGCGCCTTTTCGAATTCATTTTCATCGAAGCGCGGGGCTGCCAGCACTTCGGACAGCAGCTCCATGGCCTGTTTGAGGTTGCGCGACAGGCAGCTGCCGTAGATCTCCATATCTTCGGGACCCGCCTCGCAATGCACATCGGCACCCAGGCGTTTGAAAGCCTGTTCCAACTCCTCGGGGGTGCGCGAAGCCGAGCCGGCCAGCAAGGTCTGGGCATAGAGCGAGCTCAGGCCGGGCTTAGCCCCGTCATAGAGCGCCCCGCCGCGCAGCAGGACCGAGAAACGGATCACCGGAAGCTCGTCGTTGGTCACCCCCAAAACGCCCAATCCTCCCTGCGCGCCCTCATTGCGCCACACGGCGGGCGGGTTGAGCGCGGGGGTGTTCGAAAGCAGCGCGGGCTCCTCCGAGCGGTCGAATGGCGAGGCGGTGCGCGGGTAATCGTCGTCGACTATCTCACCTTCTGTATTCTGCGTCAACTCGGAAATATCCTCTACGGTGACCTCCGCCGGTGTGGACCCTTCAAGGGCAAGCTCGGGGTGCGCGGCGGGCACGAAGCTGATATTGAGTGAATTTTGTCCCTTTATATATTTGTCGTAAGCCGCCCTCACGTCGGCTGGCGACACTTTTTTATACTCCTCCATCTCCGAGAAACCGCGCAGGGGATCGCCCCCGAATACATCCTGTTGCGCCAGCGCCAAAGCACGGCGGAGCACGCCCGACATCTGGTTATAGAATCCAACTTCGGTGACCGACTTATAGCCTTCAAGGACCTCCTGTGACACCCCGTCGCGCTCGTACATCTCAAAGGCCTCGCCGATGCCGGCATAGACCTCCTCGAGCTTAACGCCCTCGAACGCGGGGATGACCAGCAGGAGGTCGCCGGACAGTTCGCGGTCGTAGTACCACGTCTCGACCTCGGGCGAGATCCTGCGCCCGTCTACCAGCGCCTTGTACAGGGGGGAATTCTTACCCTCGCCCAACACCTGCCCGAGCATCTGCACGGCATAGGAATCGGGGTGGTACTTCTCCGGCGCGGGGAAGCTCACCATAAGCATCGGCATCGAGGCGTAGGGATCCGGGTGCATAACCCTCACCTGCCCGGCCAGCGGGGACGGCATGGGCTGCCGGTGCACCACGGGCTCGCCCGAGGGTATACCGCCGAAGTATTTTTCGACCAGCGCGCGCGCCTGTCCGCCGTCGAAGTCGCCCGAAATGACAAGCGTGGCGTTATTGGGCATGTAATAGTCCTTATAGAAGCGTTTCACGTCGTCGACCGTCGCCGAGCGCAGGTCGGCGATCTCGCCGATGGTGGTGTGGTGGTAGGGGTGCCCCTCGGGGTAGGCATAGCGCGACAGGATGGGGATCATCTGCCCATAGGGGCGCGTGTCGTAGTTCTGGCGCTTCTCGTTGGCCACCACGTCGACCTCGCGTTCCAGCCCGGCCTGCGTGACGGTGTTTATGAAATAACCCATGCGGTCGGACTCCATCCAAAGCACTTTTTCAAGCGCGTCGCGCGGCACGATCTCATGGTAGCGCGTGCCGTCGGAGTCGGTGCTGCCGTTGAATTCGCCGCCCAACTCGCTGATCTTATTGAAAAAAGCGTTGCGCGGCAAATTCTCCGAGCGCTGGAAAAGCATGTGTTCGAAGAAGTGGGCGAAACCCGTCTTGCCCTGCCTCTCACGCGCCGAGCCCACGTGGTACTGTATCGCCACGGCCACCACGGGATCGGAATGGTCCGCCTGTAACACGACCCGAAGTCCGTTGGGCAGGGTGAATTGTTCGACGTCTATCTTTACATTTTTCTGGCAACTTGTCATTACGAGGATCGCTGTTAGGATTGGCAATATTCTTTTCATCGGATCGTGGTTTTAGTCCGGCCGCAGTCCAACAAAAGTAATTATTTTTCAGAGGCGCGAGTACCAGTACGTCGCTTTTTTAACCCGATTGTTTGCATAATAAAAAATATGCCATAAATTTGCACCTCGAATTGACCCATGGTGTAATGGCAACACTGCAGATTCTGGATCTGCCTTTCTTGGTTCGAATCCAGGTGGGTCAACAAAGGGCTTCGGTAAGTTACCGGTGCCTTTTTTACTTTACATAACCCGGAAGTTTACAGGGAGCGGTGGCTTTCCATATGCCCTTTGTTGACCGACGTATTGACATCCACCCCCTGCCCCCGCCTTGCAAAGGCGGGGATTGCGCCACGAAGTGGCGCGGGGTAACACATACATCCCATGAAAAACATCCACGACAACGACTCCGCCGCGCCTGAGCCTTGCGAGGTATTCGACACATTGATAGAATCCAACGGGTTACGCCTTGAGCGGATTCGCTCCTACGGCCACCCCACGCCTGACGGCGAGTGGTATGACCAGCCGGGCCCGGAATGGGTAATGGTGACGCGCGGACGCGCCGTGCTGGAATTCACCGACGGACGCAGAGAAACGATGATCCCCGGCGATTACATCGAAATACCAGCCGGATGCCGCCACCGCGTCGCCGAGGTGTCGGATGACTGCGTCTGGCTGGCGCTGCACTACGGCCTACAGGCCGCGCTTTAAGAATCGAGCTGTCAGGTATTTGCGTACCGGCACATCATAAAGCCTCAGGCAGAGATATGCCAGCAGCACACTCCCGGCTACCACACCCACCGCGCCGGGCAGCGATTGGGCGAACGTAAGCCCGTTATTCTTCACCCAGGCGTAATAGAGGTATATAAATGGGTAATGCACCATGTACAGCGGATAGGAAATATCCCCCAGGAACTTACACAGCTTACCGGTGAACCTGCCTGTGGTCTTCCCCGAAGCCCCGAGCCAGACCAGTACTGGAAAGAAAACGACGCAGCAGACCGTATCGTACAGGCCGTTGAGCCACAGGCGCTCCGCTCCGCCCAGGCGCGGGACGGCAAGCAGGGCGACCACCAACAGGCTGCACACCCAGAAAGCCCCTTTGATTTTGACGGGTCTGAAAACGCGCGAGAGCAGCAACCCGGCTGAGAATGAGAACAGCAACCGCAGGGATCCTCCGGTAAACTCAGTGCCTGTCAGCGAGTAACCCACACATATATCCCCCAGCGGCCCGAGCATGGCGAATGCCGCCAGGGCGCATCCCGCGGCAGCGACCAAACACGCGAGGGCCACGGTGGAAAGCCGGCGGATGAACAGTGCATAAAGTATATTACCGATATATTCGAAGAACAGCGACCAGCTCGGGCCATTGAGCGGGAACATCTCCCCCACCCCGCGGACCTCGCCCGCGGTGGTCGCCGGGATCAGCAGCATATTCATCGCCGTGGCCAGCAGCAGCGCCGCGACCGGCACCAGGGTCACGTCCCACGCCTGGCAACCCTGGAGATAGAACATCACAGCCCCGATAACCGCCCCGATAACCACCATCGGGTGCAGACGTATGATCCTGCGTTTGATGAACCCTGCCGGGGTCATCTTCCCCCAACGGCTGTCATAGGCATAGCCGACGACGAATCCTGAGAGTATGAAGAAAAAATCGACGGCCAGGTAGCCGTGGTTTATGCGCTGGTCCAGATGGCTGGTCGCGAAGGCTTCGAATATATGGAACCACACCACGGTGAGCGCCGCCACCCCGCGTAACCCGTCGAGGATATCATAGTGCGGCTTAGTGTCTGCGAAGGCAGACATCGGGATTTGTTGTTTGGGCATGCTGCAAACTTAAATATAAAGAAAAAGGAGCTACGATACCGTAACTCCTTTTTCCGCTCCTCAGCCAGGACTTGAACCTGGGACCCCCTGATTAACAGTCAGGTGCTCTAACCAACTGAGCTACTGAGGAATATATTGGTTTTAAGAATGGTTGAAATACCTCAGCCCTTTCCTTTTGCCTTAGCGCCGGGCGGTTGCCTGTGCATTTCGGATGGCAAAGATAAGCACTAAATTCTTTTCTGCAAATTTTTTTATGCAAACTTTTTAATAAAGAGCCGCACAACGCGCTAAAAACGGCATATGGGGTGAAAACGGCAAAAATAATTTTCCATTTTGATGCGTAAATCCATACCTTTGCCCACTGTGAAACTCAAAGCCACTATAATATTTCCAGCCCTGCTCCTCTGCCTGACGGCGGCGGGACAGCAGTTGCGTTTCGAGGCCGCATCGTTCGATTTCGGGCTGATCCGCGAGGACGGCGGGATGGTGAGCCACACCTTCCGCTACACCAACGCGGGCAACCGCGCCGTGGTGATCGAATATATCGACACCTCGTGCGGATGCACCACCACCGACTTCACGCGCAAGCCTGTAAAACCTGGCGAGCAGGGCGCCGTCACCGTCACCTATGACCCCATGAACCGCCCGGGGCCATTCTCCAAAACGCTGACCGTAAGCGCCAATAACGCGACGGTAAAAGCCACCCTCTCGATAACGGGCGAGGTGAAGGCGCGCATCCGTCCGACCGAGGAACAATACCCTATCGAACTGACCGGCAAAGTGCGCACGGACATCCTGGCGGCATACTTGCGCAATGTGGCCATGGGCAGCGCACGGTCGACGGCCATAGGGCTTGTCAACACCTCGGACAGGGCCATCACTCTCGGCTTCAAGGTCGTCCCGGCATGCCACTTGCTTAAGATACACGCACCCGGAACACTCGCTCCCGGTGAGCGCGCGACCGTCACCCTGACCCTCGACATGACGGGGCAAAAAACGGCGTGGGGACTCTACCAGGCGCAGGTCTACTACATCTTCGACGGTGAAATGTGCAAAACGCCGATCTCCATGGTCGCATACGGAGTGGACGATTTCACCGGCATCGACCCCAACGACGCGCCCCGCGCACGCCTGAGCGCGCAGTTCCACGACTTCGGGGACACAGAGCCCTCGCAGGGCGTCAAAAAGGCGGGATTCACGCTGCAAAACACCGGCGCCAAACCGATGACCGTGCGCAGCGTGGACGCCGGACAGGCCCTTGGCACGAACCTGCGTCCGGGCACGGTCATTGCACCGGGAGGCAAGCTGGCATTCGATGTGTGGATAGACCCCGCCAAAGCGCCGCAGGGAATATTCGCCGAGACCGTAACGCTGATAGTCAACGACCCGCTGCGCCCGGTCAGGGAACTGCGCACGGCGGCATATATAAGATAATTATGAATTGAGAGTTATGAATTATGAATTTGAGTTTGACCGGACGTGCAGACGCCGTGTTCAATTCATCGTTCATAATTTATAATTCGTAATTTTAAAGTTCATGTTCGAGATCATAGAAAAACGCAAGCTGACCGAGGGAATATTCCTGATGAAGGTACACGCCCCGCGCGTGGCGCGCTCGGCGCAGCCCGGCCAGTTCGTCATAGTGCGCGTCAATGAAGAGGGCGAACGCATTCCGCTCACCATAAGCGACTACGACGCATGCGCGGGATGGGTGACGATAGTTACGCAGACCATAGGCGTGTCCACGCGCAAGATATGCGCCCTTGAGCAGGGCGAATCGCTGGCAGATTTCGCGGGACCGCTGGGCCGGCCCTCCGAATTCGTACACCTTTCGCCCGGGGAGCTGGCGGACAAAAAATTCCTTTTCGTGGCGGGCGGACTGGGCACCGCGCCGGTCTACCCCCAGGTCAAATGGCTTGCGGAAAGGGGTGTGAAGGCCGACGTGATAATAGGTGCGAAGAACGCCGGGCTGCTCATCTTCACCGACGAGATGCGCAAGGTTGCCGGCGAGGTCTACATAGCCACCGACGACGGTTCGGCGGGCTTCAAGGGGCTCGTGACCGACCTGATGCGCGATTTGATAGACAATAAAGGCAAAAAATATGACGAGGTGATCGCCATAGGCCCTATGATAATGATGAAATTCGTGGCTGCGGCCACCCTGCCCTACGGCATAAAGACCATCGTGAGCCTCAATACGCTCATGGTCGACGGCACGGGCATGTGCGGGGCGTGCCGCGTTACGGTAGGCGGCAAGACGCGCTTCACATGCGTCGAGGGGCCCGAATTCGACGGCCACCAGGTAGATTTCGACGAGGCGATGCGCCGCCAGGGCATGTACCGCACCCTGGAAGCGCGTGCCGCCAAGATGGAAGAAGAGAAAGCCGCAGGGCACAACTGCAGAATAGGACTCGATAAATAATGGCAAACAAAATACCACGCGTGAAAGTGCGCGAACAGGACCCGGCTGTCCGTGCGGCCAATTTCGAAGAGGTCTGCTACGGATATGACCTTAACGAGGCGCAATTGGAGGCCTCGCGATGCCTTCAATGCAAGAACCCGCGCTGCGTGGCGCAATGTCCCGTGTCGATACAGATACCGCAATTCATCGCCGCCGTCCTTGAGGGCGACCCCGCGCGTGCGGCGGCCATAATCGCCGCAGACAGTTCGCTGCCTTCCGTATGCGGTCGCGTCTGCCCCCAGGAAACGCAGTGCGAAGGGGCGTGCATCCTCGCCGTAAAGGGCGAGAGCGTGGCTATCGGCAAACTGGAGCGTTACGTAGGCGACTGGGCCATCGAAAACGGCGGCGCGGCGGAACCCCCCGCCACCCACAACGGCCATAAGGTAGCCGTCGTGGGCAGCGGCCCGGCGGGCCTGGCATGCGCGTCGGACCTTGCGAAGATGGGCTACGAGGTCACAATATTCGAGGCACTGCACCGCCCTGGCGGCGTATTGGAATACGGCATCCCCGAATTCCGTCTGCCTAAAGAGCGCGTGGTGGCCAAAGAGATAGACAACGTGCGCCGCCTGGGCGTAAAGATAGAGACCGACACCATCGTGGGCCGCACGGTCACGATAGATTCGCTGATGGGCGAAGAGGGCTTCGAGGCGGTGTTCATCGGCTCGGGTGCGGGACTGCCGCGCTTCATGGGCATCCCGGGCGAAAACCTGAACGGCGTGGTTTCGGCCCACGAATTCCTCACGCGCGCCAACCTGATGAAGGCGTGGAGGGAGGACTACGACACCCCGATCCACGTAGGTTCGAAAGTGGCCGTGGTCGGTGGCGGCAACGTGGCGATGGACGCCGTACGCACGGCCAAACGCCTGGGCGCCGAAGCCCGGATCGTCTACCGCCGCTCCGAGGCCGAGCTGCCCGCCCGCGTCGAGGAGGTGCACCACGCCCGGGAAGAGGGCATCGTTTTCGATATGCTGACCAATCCGGTCGCGATCCTGGGCGATGACAAGGGCTGGGTGACCGGCATGCGCTGCGTGCGCATGGAGTTGGGTGAGCCCGACGCTTCGGGACGCCGTTCGCCGGTCGAGATCCCGGGCTCGGAGTTCACTATGGAATGCGACGTGGTGGTGATGGCGCTGGGCACTTCGCCCAACCCGCTGATCGCCTCGACCACCGAGGGGCTCGACACGGCGCGCTGGGGAGGCATCACGGCGGATGAAACAGGGCGCACCTCGCGCCCCGGGGTCTTCGCCGGAGGCGACGCGGTGACGGGCGCGGCGACCGTAATCCTGGCCATGGGCGCGGGACGCAAGGCCGCCAGGGCGATAGACGAATACATTAAATCCAAATAGGAAGAAGGAGGACACTTTAATAAAGTGTCCTCCTTCTTTTTAACGTATCCTGACCGGATTTATCCGGAATCTCAGATCGACCCCGATGCTGTACCCCGCGCCGGACCCTCCGTCAAGCCTGACCAGCGACGGACGGTATACCGCCCCGACGCTGAAATTGCCCATGTTGAAGAATGCGTCAGCGACCAGGCCCAGCGACCAGAAACAATCGCTGCGCGTGGTCGGGGAGCCTTCGAGCAGCGACGAGCTCATAAACCAGCGGTTGCAGACCAGGTTGGGCCCCGCCCCGAAGGTGAAACGCCCCACCGAATAGTTATTGACGAGCGAAAAATTATGGCGGTGCAGGGTTTCCATGGGCACGAGCAGCCCGAAAAGGTCTTTCCAGACGGACTCGGTGGTTTCGACGGCATATTCCGCAGAGAGGCTCAGATGGTCGGCATAGTAATATCCCGCGCCAGCCGTAGCGCCCCAATAGACGGATTCGCCGTAATGGTGGCCGCCGGCGACCTTCGCGCCCAAATAGGAGTATGCCGGCACCCCGAGGGTAAGGTACCAACGCCCCTGCTCGTGCATTTTGGAACGTAATTCGACGCGTGCGGCCTTTCTTTCCGGCGAGGCGGCGAAAAGCAGCGCCGGACAGAGCGCCGCGGATAAAACGATGGCGTGGATTTTGTTCATGCTTTTTTAAATTTTTGCCATACAAAAGTAAAAAAATTATCTTTACATAAAATATCCCGAGTTATGGTCATCAACGAGAAACAATCGCGCACCGAGAGCGTGATCGCCGCCGGGCGGGCGATAATGACAGCCGCACGCACAGCCCCGAAAGCCAAAGGGGTCGACATACAGCAGATCGTGATGGTCACGGGCGACGACCTGGAACGCCTGGCCGGCAAGATGCGCGAATTGAGCGAGGAATTCGGATTCAAGTTCTTCCTGCGCGACGCCGCCAACGTCGAGGCATCCCAGGCCGTGGTGCTGATCGGCACGCGGGCGCACACCCAGGGGCTTAACTGCGGCTACTGCGGTTTTGCGACCTGCGCGGAAAAACCCGCCCCAACGCCATGTTATTTCACCTCGGCGGACATAGGCATCGCCATAGGCTCCGCCGTGTCGCTGGCCGCCGACCTGCGTGTGGACACCCGCGTGATGTACTCGGCGGGGGTTTCGGCCCGTAGGCTCGGACTGATCGACGATTGCGATGGTGTGCTGGCCATACTGCTGAGTTGCAGCAGTAAAAGTCCATTTTTTGACAGGGTTTTTGAACATAAATGATTTTGTCAATAAACTGTCAATCAAAAAGCCGCGACACCCTATCCTGAACCATTAAATTGTATATTTTTGTAGGATGGAATATTAGATTTTATTCCGAACTGCAAAAATATGACTATCAGCCAATTACTGAACGACGTCGCAATAACCTCCCTCACCGGGGGGCAAGGCGGCGACACACGCATAAGTTCCCTCGCGCTCGACTCGCGCTCTGTGGAGAAAGGTGCGCTGTTCTGCGCCGTGCGCGGCAGCGCCTCGGACGGCCACGCATACATATCCTCTGCCATTGAAAAAGGCGCGTCGGCGATACTCTGCGAGGAGTTGCCCGCGACGCCTGTCCCCGGGGTGGCCTATATCCTGGTCGCCGATTCGCACGCGGCGATGGGGGTGATAGCGGCCAACTTCTACGACAACCCCTCACGTAAACTCTCTCTGGTGGGGGTGACCGGCACCAACGGCAAAACGACCACCGCCACACTGCTCTACGACATGTTCCGTAAGTTGGGCTACCGCGCCGGGCTTATCTCGACGGTGGTCTACAAAGTCGACACACGTGAAATCCCCGCCACGCACACCACTCCAGACGCGATCACCCTCAACGGTCTGCTTGCCGGGATGGTCGACGCGGGGTGCGACTACTGCTTCATGGAGGTCTCCTCGCACAGCATCGTGCAGGGGCGCATCGCCGGGCTTACCTTCGCCGGGGGCCTGTTCACCAACATCACCCACGACCATCTGGATTACCACGGGACGTTCGCCGAATATATCCGCGCCAAAAAGGCGTTTTTCGACTCCCTGCCAGGCCATGCCTTCGCGCTGGTCAACGTGGACGATCGCAACGGTCGCGTAATGGTGCAGAACTGCAAGGCGCGCGTTAGGACCTTCGCCCTGAAATGCCCCTCGGACTACCATTGCCAGCTGCTCGAAACGCACATGGACGGCATGCTGCTCAACGTCGACAACAACGAGGTGTGGGTCGGTTTCCTGGGGCGCTTCAACGCCTACAACCTGCTGGGGGTCTACGCCGCAGCGGTCGAGTTGGGCGTGGAGAGGCAGGAGGCCCTGCGCATCCTCTCGGGGCTGCACGCCGTGAGCGGACGCTTCGAAACGGTGCGCGCCGGGGATGGCCGCATAGCCATCGTCGACTACGCCCACACGCCCGACGCGCTGCAAAACGTGATCGACACGATCAACGAGATACGCACCCCCGCGCAAAAACTCTTCGTGGTGGTGGGCTGCGGCGGCAACCGCGACGCGGCCAAACGCCCAGTGATGGCGCGCATCGCGGCATCGGGCGGCGGACTGGCGATCCTAACGAGCGACAACCCACGCAAGGAGGACCCCGAGGCCATCCTTAACGACATGACCGCCGGGCTCGACCCGACGCACAAATACCTGCGCATCACCGACCGCCGCGAAGCGATACGCACGGCAGCCACTATGGCCGCCCCGGGCGACATCATCCTGGTCGCGGGCAAAGGGCACGAGAATTACCAGATCATCGGCGAGGTGAAACACCACTTCGACGACAAGGAGATAATCACCGAATTTTTCGCCGGATAAAATCGACAAATAATGCTTTACCACCTTTTCAAGTACTTAGACACGCATTTCGACCTGCCGGGCGCAGGTATGATCCAATATCTTTCTTTCCGCGGGGGCGCGGCGATAATCGTCGCGCTTCTGGTGGCCATGGTATTCGGCCAGCGCATCATCCGCGCGTTGCAGCGCCGCCAGATCGGCGAACAGATACGCAACCTGGGCCTCGAAGGGCAACTCGCCAAAAAAGGCACGCCAACGATGGGCGGGCTCATCATACTGGCGGCGATCCTCGTGCCGGTGCTCCTGCTGGGCGACCTGGGCAACGTCTACGTGCAACTTATGATCGTGGCCACCGTGTGGCTGGGCATCATAGGGTTTACGGACGACTACATCAAGGTATTCCGCAAAAATAAGGAGGGGCTGCCCGGCAAACTCAAGATCGCGGGACAGGTCGGCCTCGGTGTGATCGTGGGCGTAGTGATGAGCCTCAGCCCGCAGGTGGTCGCACGCGACACCTTCTCGAAAAAACCGGTGCAGACCGAGGTGACGAGCGTGCACGACCGGCAGGCGGGGCGCACGGTATATATCACCCCTGCCGAGAAGAGCACCTCGACGACCATACCGTTCGTCAAGAACCACGAGTTCGACTACCGTTCGCTGGTGCCGGTAAAGGGCCCCGCGGGCGACGCGCTGACCACGATACTCTACATTATCATCGCCACGCTGGTGATCGTCGCCGTGTCGAACGGCGCCAACCTCACCGACGGGCTGGACGGGCTGGCGGCGGGGGTGTCGTCGGTGATCGTGGTGGTCTTAGGGGTGCTGGCCTACCTGTCGGGCAACGTGCTCTACTCCGACTACCTCAACCTGATGTACCTGCCGGGCACGGGCGAGCTGGTGGTCTACGCCGCGGCGTTCGCCGGTGCGCTGATCGGTTTTATATGGTACAACTGCTACCCGGCGCAGGTGTTCATGGGCGACACGGGGTCGCTGGCCATTGGAGGGGTGATCGCCGTGCTGGCGCTTATGACGCGCACCGAATTGCTGCTGCCCATCCTCTGCGGGGTGTTCCTGGCCGAATCGGTGTCGGTAATGGCGCAGGTAGGATATTTTAAATACACGAAGCGGAAATACGGGGAAGGACGGCGCATATTTTTGATGTCGCCCCTGCACCACCACTACCAGAAACAGGGCTTCTTCGAGTCGAAGATCGTGGTGCGCATGATAATCGTGCAGATCCTGCTTGCCGCCGTAACCCTGGTAACGCTAAAAATACGATAGTATGGGTTGGCTTAAAAAAATAGGCGCGGCGCTTTTCGACCCCGATGAGATGACCTTCAAACGGCTCTTCAGCTCGGGGCTGTGCCTTTTCCTGGGACTGGTCAACCTGGTCCAGCACTTTACGACAGAGGGCGGTGCAAAGGGCAACCTGGTCATGGGGGTGATCTTCCTGGCGGTCGCCCTGGGGATATTTTTATTCAGAAAAAGCTGGTTATTCAGATGATAGCGATATTGGGAGGCGGCGAGAGCGGATGGGGCTCCGCCGTACTGGCTGCGGCCAAAGGCATGGAGGTGCTGGTTTCGGACGGGGGTGCGATCCCATCGCGCTACCGCGACAACCTCATAGCGCGCGGCATCCCCTTCGAGGAGGGCGGGCATTCTTTCGAGAGCATATTACAGGCGTCGGAGGTTATAAAGAGCCCAGGCATCCCCGACAGCGCGCCCATAGTGAAGGCCGTGCGCGAGGCGGGCATCCCGGTGATCTCAGAGATCGAATTCGCCGCGCGCCACACACGCGCGCAGATGGTGGTGATAACAGGCAGCAACGGCAAGACCACCACCACCTCACTCATCTACAAGATATTGGCCGACGCTGGCTACGATGTCGCCCTGGCCGGCAACATAGGCGATTCGCTGGCCTACCAGGTGGCGACCTCGGACCGCGACTGGTATGTGATCGAGCTGAGCAGCTTCCAACTGGACGGCATGTACGATTTCCGCGCCAATATCGCCGTGCTGATGAACATCACCCCCGACCACCTGGACCGCTACGACTACAAATTCGAGAATTACGCCGCCTCTAAGATGCGCGTGACACAAAACATGGGCGCTGGCGACGTTTTCATCTACTCGGGCGACGATGAGGCTATCGCCGAATTCATGCCCGTGGGACTGGATTGCAAGCTGCTGCCCTTCTCAGTGCGCGACTATGCCGCGGCGTGGAAAGACGGCGAGGAGATGCGCGCCGGCGATTTTTCATTTCCGGTCAATGAACTTAAAATCAAAGGACTGCACAACCTTTACAACGCGATGGCCGCCACGCTGGCCGCTATGGCCGCGGGGGTCGACCGGCAAAGCATAAAGCTGTCGCTGCGCGAATTCGCCGGCGTAGAGCACCGCCTCGAACCGGTCGCTACGGTCCGTGGCGTTGAATATATCAACGATTCGAAGGCCACCAACGTCGATTCGGTGTGGTATGCGCTGCAAAGCATGACGCGGCCCACGGTCTGGATCGCGGGAGGCACGGACAAGGGCAACGACTACGGCCCGCTGAAGGACCTCGTGCGCGAAAAGGTGCACACGCTCATCTGCCTGGGCGCGGACAACACCAAATTACTCAAGGAATTCGGGGGCGTCGCCACACGCATCATAGACACGCACTCCATCGCCGACGCCGTGCGCGAGGCTGCCGCGGCGGCCTCCTCAGGCGACACCGTTCTCCTCTCGCCGGCATGTGCGAGTTTCGACCTGTTCCGCAACTACGAAGACCGCGGACGGCAGTTCAAGGACGAAGTGAATAAACTACCCCGATAATGGAAGAGCGCTACGACAACACGGGCGGGGAGCAACCCGGACAGCAGGGCGGATTGGCGCGGCTGGGGCATTGGCTTTTCAACGAGCCGAAGCTCTCGGGCGACCGCACGCTGTGGGTCATCATCTTCATACTGTGCATCTTCTCGCTGCTGGTGGTCTACTCGGCGACCAACTCCAAAGCCTACGTGGACGCGGGCGGCGACACGGCGCATTATATGCTCAACCAGCTCAAATACATATTGATGGGACTGGCGATAATGTACGTCGTGCACAAGATCGACTACCAGATCTACGCGGGTTTCGCCACGCCGGCCTTTATCATAGCTTTGGCATTGCAACTGTTGACGTTCTTTTTAGGAAAGGACCTCAACGGCGCCAAACGCGCGTTGCAGATACCTATCATAAACCTCACGTTCCAGCCCTCAGACTTTCTGAAGGTCGCGCTCGTGATGGTGCTTGCGCGCCAACTGGCCAAGCGCCAGGCGGTGATCGACAAACTACGCCTGTTGCCCACCATTTTTTCGGTCAAAAAGAAAAAGGGCAAAAAGAGCGTCGAACTTGAGATGGACATGGGCAAGAACCTGCGCATCTGGAGCGACACCACCCTGCCGCTGTTAGGCCCCGTGGTGCTGGCGTGCGCCTCGATCATGCCCTCCAACCTCTCGACGGCGGGCATCATCTTCCTCTCGTGCTGGATCATGCTCTATATCGGGCGGGCGAAGATGAGCGAACTGCTGCGCCTGTTAGGGCTGACCATCGTGGCCGGGGCGCTGCTGATCGCCTTTATGTCGACTTTCGACATAGCGCGCGGACGCACCTGGTCGGGCCGCCTCAAACAATTCGCGGGCATAGAGCGCACCTCGACGCCCGTCGGGGCGCCAGAGACGGTCGATCCCGACGAAGAACAGGCACTTAACGCCCGCATCGCCATCGCCTCGGGCGGCATTATGGGCAAAGGTCCCGGCAAAAGCACCCAGCGGGCGCGCCTCTCGCACTCATATTCCGACTTCGCGTTCGCGTTCATAGTGGAGGAATACGGCGCTTTGGGCAGCATGTTCATCGTGGGGCTCTACCTGTGGCTGTTTTTCCGCACGATAGTGATCTTCCAGCGGTGCGGCACGGCTTTCCCGAGTTTGCTTGTGCTCGGGCTGGGGCTGATGATATTTTTACAGGCGGCGGTCAACATGCTCGTTTCCACCGGGCTGTTCTTCGTCACGGGGCAAAACCTGCCCCTTATAAGCATGGGCGGCTCGTCGGTGATATTCATATCGCTGGCCCTGGGCATGATCCTGGGCGTGAGCCGCCAGATGCAGGAAAAAACACTCGACAAACCAAAAGGCGAATCGCTGCTCGAAGCGGGCGCACGCCGTTAAACGTAACCAGATGAAAGTAATTTTAAGCGCAGGGGGCACAGGAGGCCACATATATCCGGCGGTCGCGGTAGCTGAAGCCCTTAAAAAGCGCCTTGGGGACAATATAGAGATACTGTTCGTGGGCGCGGAAGGCAAAATGGAGATGGAAAAGATCCCCGCCCTGGGCTACCGGATAGTGGGATTGCCTGTGGCGGGACTGCAGCGCAACCTCTCGCCGCGCAACCTGCTGCTTCCCGTCAAACTGTGGCGCAGCCTTTCCAAGGCGCGGCGCACGATCCGCTCCTTCGGGGCGGACGCGGTGGCGGGTTTCGGCGGCTACGCAAGCGGCCCTGTGCTGTGGCAGGCGCAGCGCATGGGTATTCCCACGCTGATCCAGGAGCAGAATTCATACGCCGGGCTGACCAATAAACTGCTCGGCAAACGCGCGCAAAAGGTGTGCGTGGCCTACGGGGGCATGGAGGCTTTCTTCCCCGCGGCGAAGATCGTCATGACGGGCAACCCCCTGCGCAGCAGTTTCCAGAAAGGCGACGACCTGCGCGGCGAGGCGATAAAGTATTTCGGGCTTAAAGAGAACGTCCCCACCCTTTTGGTGGTGGGCGGCAGCCTGGGCACGCGCACCCTTAACGAGGTGATGAAAGCCTCGGTCGACGAGATCTCGGTGCGCGGGCAGGTGCAGGTGATCTGGCAGACCGGCAAATTCTACCAGGCGGAAATGGACGAATTCATGCGCGGACGCTCCAAGCAGGGCATCTGGCGCGGGGCGTTCATCGACCGCATGGATCTGGCCTACGCAGCCGCAGACGTGGTGGTGGCGCGCGCCGGGGCGGGTACGGTTTCCGAGTTGTGCCTTGTGGGCAAGCCCGTGATCTTCGTCCCCTCGCCCAACGTGGCCGAAGACCACCAGACCAAAAATGCACAGGCGCTGGCGGCCAAAGACGCCGCGCTGATAGTCGCCGACAGCAAGGCCGTGGACGAGGTTATGCCCACCGTGGGCGAACTGCTGCGCAGCCCCGCACGCAGGGAGCAACTCGCGCGCAACATCTCCGCACTGGGGATCGCCGACTCCGCCGACCGCGTGGCAGACCAAATAATCCAGATCAGCAACAAGTAACGATGAATTTCAAAAACATATATTTCATAGGTATAGGCGGCATCGGCATGAGCGCCCTGGCGCGTTATTTTCTGCACGAGGGCAAGGCCGTGGCGGGTTACGACCGCACGCCCTCGCCCCTGACCGACCAACTTCAGGCCGAGGGCGCGGCGGTGCACTTCGAGGACGACGTGGAAAAGATCCCCGCGCCTTTCCGCGACCCGGCCACCACGCTCGTTATCTACACCCCGGCAGTCCCAGCCGACCACAGCGAATTGAATTGGGTGCTGGGCAACGGCTTTACGGTCGAAAAACGTTCGCGCGCGCTGGGGCACCTCACCAAAGGCAAATACGTCATGGCGATAGCCGGCACGCACGGCAAGACCACCACCACCACCCTTACAGCATGGCTCAACCATGCCGCGGGGGGCGGGGGCAGCGCCTTCCTGGGTGGCATATCGCGCAACTTTGACTCTAACATGGTGCTCGGCGAGGGCCCGCGCCTGGCCGTCGAGGCCGACGAATTCGACCGCTCGTTCCTGCAATTGCACCCCGACGTGGCGGTGATAACCTCGACCGATGCGGACCACCTCGATATCTACGGCACGGTGGAGGCCATGCGTGAGGCGTTTGCGCAGTTCGCCTCGCAGGTCAAAGGCGCCGTGGTGGCCAAACTGGGCGCCCAGCTCGATTTCTGCGGCCCGGCGGACCTCTACCGTTACTCTTACGATAAACCCTGCGACTTCTATGTGCGCAACGTGCAGCCCGTGGGCGGCGGACATTTCTCCTTCGATCTGGTCACCCCCTCGGAGGTGGTCGCCGGTTGCCGCCTGGGCGTACCCGGTTGGGTAAATATCGAGAACGCCGTGGCAGCCTCGTCGCTGCTGTGGCTCGCCGCACGGGCCGAAGGGCGCGCATTCGACCACGAGATGCTGCGCGCGGCGCTGGAGGGTTTCAGGGGCGTGAAACGCCGTTTCGAATTCTACATAAACCGCCCCGACAGGGTCTACATGGACGATTATGCCCACCACCCGGCAGAGCTGCACGCCGCGATAACCTCGCTGCGCGGCATGTTCCCCGGAAGGGAGATAACCGCCGTTTTCCAGCCGCACCTCTACTCGCGCACCAACGATTTCTACGCGGAATTCGCCCGCGAACTCTCCCTGGCCGACCGCGTGGCGCTGATGCCGATCTACCCCGCGCGCGAAGAGCCCATGCCGGGCGTCGATTCCGAGATGATCGCACGCCTGGTAACCGTCCCATGCGAGATCGTACATAAGGATGATATCACTCGATGGCTTGCCGCACGCCCCGGGCTCGACGTTGTAGCCACGTTCGGGGCTGGCGACATAGACCGCTACTGCGACGCGATAGCCGAAGTGCTCAAATAATGAAACAATTCTGGAAAATAGCGGGCTCCGTCGCCCTGTGGACCGCCCTTATCGCCTATCTGGTGTGGGCCGGCGGTGAGCGCAAGCTCTTTAAGCGCGACACACCCTCGCGGGGCGTCGTGGTCACAGTGCGCGACAGCGCCGCTTTCCAGGCTATCACCCCGGGCATGGTCAGGGCGTGGATCGACGCGGAAAAACTGATCCCGCGCAACTGCGCCGCCAGCGAAGTGCCCGTGGAAAAGATCGAGGCCCTGGTGCGTTCGCGCGGCTTCGTGGAGCAGGTCAGCACGTGGATGGACATGGAGGGGGGGCTGCACATCGCCCTGACGCAGCGCCGTCCCGTGGTGCGCTTCAACACCGCGACCGGCTATAACTTTTACGTCACCCGCGACGGGTGGGTTTTACCCCTCCAGGCGCATGCCCCGCTGCGATTGCCCATCGTCACAGGCGATTACACGCCCCCCTTCGCAAAGGGTTGGGTGGGGAAGCTGCCGGAGCTGCAAAAAAACAGCCCCGGGGAGTATTTATTTTTGCATAAACTGCTTAACTTTGTCGGGTTCATAAGCAGCGACGACTTTTGGAGCGCCGAAACCGGCCAGATAAACATTATCGGGGGTTCGGGCGGCTCCCAAAATCGCATATACAACCCTCGTGTAGAGTTGGTTCCGCGTGCGGGCGACCATGTGGTCATGCTCGGCAGCCTGGACGGTTATCACGCCAAGCTCGACAAGCTGACCGGATTCTACCGCAACGGGCTGCGTTATGAAGGGTGGGACAAGTACCGCTACATCGACCTGAGCTACCGGGGACAGGTGGTGTGTCTGCCCCGGGAAGAGAGAAAGAAAGAGTAAAATTCAGATATGAATACTAAGAAATAGACCGTAGCCGTCGACCTCGGCAGCCAGAACGTCACCGTGGCCGTGGGCAGCCGCGACCAGGACGGCAACCCGGTGGTCGAATACGTGGCGTGCCGCCCCGCCGAAGGGGTGGTAAAGGGCGAAATACGCAACATCGAACAGGCCTCGCAGAGCATCCGCGAGGCGATCATGCAAGCCGAGGCCGCGCTCGACATCCGCATAACGGACGCCTACGCGGGCGTGAGCGGGCCCCACATCCGCTCGGCGCACAGCTCGTACTACGTTTTCGTGGGCGGCGACGGCGAGATCCGTGAAAAAGAGGTGCAGATGCTGCGCGACAACATGAGCAACATGCAGGCGCCGGACGGCCAGCGTATCCTCGAATTCATGCCCCTTAACTATGTGATCGACTCCGAGGAGCAGGTCACCAACCCGGTGGGCATGTACGGCAAAAAACTGGAGGCCACCTTCAACTTCATACTCGGCGAAGCCACCGCCACCTCGCGCATCGAAAAGGCGATGGACAAGGTTGGAGTCACCCTCACCGACCTGTTCATAAACCCGCTGGCGGCAGCCGAGGCCGTGGTCACACCAGACGAGAAAGAGTTGGGCGTGGCGGTGCTCGACATGGGCGCCGGCACGACCGACATCTGCATCTACTTCGACAAGACCGCGCGCCATATCGGCGTGGTGCCACTGGGCGCCGACGTGATAAACAAGGACATCCGCTCTTTCGGCATCCTTGAGCGCTATATCGAGAGGCTGAAGGTCGAATACGGCAGCGCGCAACCTGAAAGAGCCGACGCCGATAAACTCATCAAAGTCCCAGGACGCACCCCGCGCGACCCGAAAGAGGTGTCGTTCCGCAACCTTGCCACTATCATCAACTCGCGGTTGCAGGACATCCTGGACTACGCCGCCGCCGAGATACGCGCTGCCGGTTACGAGGGGAAATTAGGCGCGGGACTGGTCATCACGGGCGGATGCGCCGCCACGAAAGACCTCGAGGCGATGATCCGCGAGTACACCGGCATGGAGGTGCGCATAGCCGCCCCAGACGTGCAGGTGTCGGAAACGTGCGGTGCAGGGGCTTCCGACCCCCGTTTCGCGACGGCCATAGGGTTGTTGCTGCGCGGCATGTCCTCGGCCAGGCCGGCACATAACGGCAATATGCACACCATAAGCGCCGGCACGCGCCTCAGGGACGCGGCGCCCACCGCCGCACCGGCGAAACAGCAACCCGCACGTCCCGCTCCGGCACCGGCTGCGGCTCCCGCTCCCGTTCCGCAGCCACAGCCCGAGCCGCCCATGCGCAAACAGCAGTCCGCTCCCGAGCCGGAGCCGACCGCTGACGTGGTATTCGAGCAGGATGACCGGGATCAGTCAAAGGGCCGCAAACGCAATCCCTTCTCCGCGCTTATGGACAAAATTTCCAGACAGTTCGATATTGTCGACGATAACGAGATATAGGCATGGTCGTTCCTGAAATCATAGCTTTCGACAAAGAGCCCGTCACCCCGTCCATAATCATGGTCGCCGGGGTGGGCGGCGGCGGCAGCAATGCGGTCAACCACATGTTCGACATGGGCATTGCCAAGGTCACCTTCATGATATGCAACACCGACCGCCAGGCGTTGGGGCGCAGCCCCGTACCGATCAAGGTACGCCTGGGTGAGCACCTGACCGAGGGTCTGGGCGCGGGCAACAACCCCGAGAGGGGGCGCGCGGCAGCCGTCGAGTCACTCGACGAGATAGTGTCGATCTTCCGCCGCGAGGGCACGCGCATGGTCTTCATCACCGCCGGGATGGGCGGCGGCACGGGTACGGGGGCAGCCCCGGTGATCGCCCGGGCGGCGCGCGAAAACGGCATCCTGACGGTCGGCATCGTCACCCTGCCCTTCAAGGCGGAGGGTAAGGCGCGCGCACGCAACGCCATGGAGGGCCTGGGCGAGTTGCGCAAATACGTCGACGCGCTGCTGGTCATAAACAACGAGAATATCCAGGAGATATACGGCAAACTGCCAATTACCGACGCCTTCCACAAGGCCGACGACATACTGGCGACCGGCGCCAAGGGCATCGCCGAGATCATCACCCGCGAGGGGCTGGTCAACGTCGACTTTGCCGACGTGAGCACCGTGATGCGCCAAAGCGGCATAGCCCAGATGGGCTCGGGACGCGCGTCGGGCGAGGGGCGCGCACAGAAGGCCGCCGACCTTGCACTCTCGTCGCCCCTGCTGAACCACAACGACATAGAGGGCGCGCGCAACATACTGCTCAACATTTCGTGGGGCGAGGAAGAGATCTCCTTCGACGACATGTACTCCATAGTCGAGTACGTGCAGCAGCGCACCGGCGCGGCAACCGAGGCCGACATCATCTTCGGGGCGGGCAACGACCCCTCGCTGGGCAAGGATATAGAGATCACGCTGATCGCAACCGGTTTCAGCATCGACGAGAACACGCTCTGGGGCGGCATGCAGAAGGCCGCGCCGCAACCCACCGTACGCGGGGTGCACGACCCGGGCGGGTATAACTTCACGCAGCCCGACGCTCCCGGCATCCAGGCCCCGGGCGAAGATCCCACGGCAACCGCCGTGTCGCCCAAACGCCCCTGGACGCGTCCCCAAACGGACAAGGACCCCCACGCCTTCTGGGAAAACACCCCACCCGCGCCACAGCCGCGCCAACTGCAGAAAGATCCGGATTTCGCCGCGCCGAGGGGCACGGTCATCGTGCTGAAGGACAACGGCCTGTACGACGACCTGCGCAACATCGAGGACACCCCGGGTTACGTGCGCCGCAAGGCGCGTATGGTGGTCGACTCAGGCGCGAAAGGCGTCCGCACGGTCATTAAGGAGGATGCGGCGCCCGAGCCGCCCGCCCAAGACGGCGGTTCGCTGTTCGACTGACCGCCTGTGGCACCACTAAATCCGACCGATAGTTGACCATTCCGCTTACCATAGCCACTTTCCACCCGTTCGAGCCCGCCGTAATATGGCTGCTCGCGCTGGCCGTGGTTTTATTCTGTATATCCGCCCTGATGTCGGGGGCTGAAACGGCGCTATTCTCGCTCTCGCCCTCGGACATGGCCTCGATCCGCAAGCGCCGCGCGCGCAGCGACAACGCCATATTGCGGCTGCACTCCTCGCAGGACTATATGCTGGCGGCGATACTGATCGTCAACAACCTGGTCAACATACTTATCATCCTGCTCTCGAACCGCATCATCGACAGTATAGTGACCTTCACGTCGGCTGGCTGGCAATTCGCCGTCAAGACCATCGTCGTTACGTTCATGCTGCTGCTTTTCAGCGAGATACTCCCCAAGATATACTCGGCCTACAATCCTCTCGGCATGGCGCGCATGATCGCCGTGCCGCTGGTCGGCGTGATGAATGTGTGCCGCCCGTTCTCGTGGCTGCTGATCCACAGCGGCGGGCTGGTGAGCAACATGCTGGCCAAGAAACGCGGCAACGTGTCGATAGACGAGCTGTCCGGAGCGCTGGAAATAACCCGCACCAAGAGCGACGACGAGCGCCGTCTGCTGTCGGGCATCGTCAACTTCGTGAACACCGACGTGGGACGCATCATGCGCCCGAGGGTCGACATGACCATCCTCGATGAGGAGGACGATTTCCAGCACGTGAAACAGGTCATCATCGACTCGGGCTACTCGCGTCTGCCGGTTTACGGACGCGGCATCGACAACATAGCCGGGGTGCTCTACGTCAAGGACCTGGTGGCGCACACGGACAAAGGGGCTGATTTCGCATGGCAGGGGTTGTTGCGCAAACCCTATTTCGTGCACGAGGGCAAGAAGATCAACGACCTGCTGGAAGAGTTCCGCGCCACACGGGTGCACCTGGCCATCGTGGTCGACGAATACGGCTCGACGGTCGGCCTGGTGACCCTGGAGGACATCCTTGAGGAGATCGTCGGCGAAATCTCCGACGAGTCGGACGCTGCGCCCGAGGCCGGTTACCGCCGCGTGAATGAAAACACCTACGACTTCGAGGGTAAGACCCGCATCGAGGATATGCTCTCTGCCGTCTGCCGCAAGCCGACCCTGCTGGACGAGGTGCGCGGGCCCGCCGAGACCGTCGCCGGCCTGATGGTCGAAGTCAAGGGCGACTTCCCCGCGCAGGGCGAGGTGATGCGCGTGCCGGGCATGCGCCTGACAGCCACCGTGGTCAACGCACACCGCATAGAACAGGTCAGGGTGGTGCTGGATAAATAATGCCCCTTCATTCGAAACATAACTTTTCAGGCTCGACGCTCGCGCTGTGGCGCATAGACGAGGATCAGGCCGCGTTGCACGCTCTGGTCACACCCGGCGATGTCGCAGACTGCGACGAACTGAAAAACCCGCGCCGGTGCATCGAACGGCTGGCATGGCGCGCGGCGCTGCGCACCATGGTGCCGCACGGCGCGGTGGCGTATGACGCGGAAGGGTCGCCGCTTATCGCGGCGGGTAGGGTAAGCGCATCGCATTGCGCGGGTTGGGCTGCCGTCGTTTTCTCACCCACAGGCCACCACACCGTCGACATAGAGCCATTTTCTCGCGACCTTTCTGAAGTGTCATCCCGTTTCGTAACCCCGGCGGAGGCCGCGCTCGGCGCGGCTTCCGATCCCCGTTTCGCCACCGCGGTCTGGTGCGCCAAGGAGGCGATGTATAAATTCGCAGCCACGCCCGGGCTCGACTTCCTGGCGGATATGGCGATCCACTCGCTCGAATGGGCCACAGGCGGCGGCGCGACCATGACCGGCAGCGTACGCGGCACGGAAATGGAGTTAAAGATGTTAGCCCACGAAGATATTTGCATCGTCACGGCAACTAAACGTTAAAAACAAAACAATCCGTTTGTTTTTTAAAAATTATAATTATCTTTGCATTGTCAAAGGACTTATCAAAAAGATGATAACCAAAGTTTACACCACCCACCATCACCACCCGACCCCCGCAAGGTAGCCGGAAGTGACGCTGTTGTGTAAACAAGCAATAACCCCCGAAAGGCTTACCTTAATATAAGGTGAGCCTTTTTTAAATATCCAGACCATGATAAGAATTGCCATCCAGGCCAAGGGCCGACTCAACGAAGAGAGCGTAGAATTACTCGCCGAGGCGGGCATCAACATCGAAGCCAGCAAGCGCAAGCTGCTGACTCACGCCGCCGACTTCCCGTTGGAGGTGCTCTACCTGCGCGACGACGATATCCCGCACGCCGTGGCGATGGGAGTGGCCGACATCGGCATCGTGGGCCTGAATGAGGTCGAGGAGAAACGCCAGAGCGTACAGATCGTCGAGAGGCTCGGCTTCGGGCGCTGCCGCATATCACTGGCCCTGCCCAAGGGCGAGAATTATACCGGTCCGGGATGGTTCGCGGGCAAGCGCGTGGCGACCTCCTACCCCAACATACTGGAGGCCTATTTCAGCAAGGCCGGCATCGCCGCCGAGATACACGAGATAGCCGGATCTGTCGAGATCGCCCCCTCGGTGGGTATGGCCGACGCCATTTTCGATATCGTCTCCTCGGGCGGCACGCTGGTGCAGAATGGCCTTCGCGAAGTCGAGCAGGTGATGCATTCCGAGGCGGTGCTGATCGCCGGGCAGGGGCTCACAGAAGAAAAAAAGTCAATTCTCGACCAGCTAATGTTCCGTTTCGAGGCCGTGCGCCGCAGCCGGGGCATGAAATATGTGCTTATGAATATTCCGCAGGACAGGGTCCAGGATGCGGTGGCGATGCTTCCGGGCATGAAGTCACCCACCATACTGCCCCTGGCGCAACAGGGATGGTGTTCGCTGCACGTAGTGATCGGCGAGGCCGAGCTGTGGGAAAAAATAGGACAGTTAAAAAGCGTGGGCGCCGAGGACATACTGGTACTCGCCCTGGAAAAAATGATACGATGATCCGCATTATCGACAACCCCGCGCGCGGGGAGTGGGATGAATTGTGCCGCCGCGCCGGGGCGGACACCGACTCGCAGGTGGCCCGGAGCGTGGCCGAGATCGCCGACCGCGTGCGCGAGTGGGGCGACATAGCCGTGCGCGAGATCACGCGCGAGATAGACGGCGCGGCGTTGGCCGCCTTCGAGGTCGGCGCAGAGGAATTTTCCGCTGCCGTGGCAGCCGTGGGCGAAGATATGAAACGCGCCATAGGCGTCGCGGCTGAGAACATCCGCGCTTTCCACGCCGCGCAACTGCCCGGGCAGGTCGACATGCAGACCTCGCCGGGGGTAAGGTGCGTGCAGCGCGCCGTGCCCCTGCGCAGGGTCGGGCTCTATGTGCCCGGGGGCAGCGCGCCCCTCTTCTCCACGGTGCTGATGCTGTCGATCCCGGCGGCGGTGGCGGGTTGCACGTCGGTCGTGCTCTGCACCCCGCCCTCGAAAGATGGGAGCGTGGCAGCCGAGATACTCTACGCCGCGCAGCTTTGCGGAGTTTCGAAAGTGTATAAAATAGGCGGGGCCCAGGCGATCTGCGCAATGGCCTACGGCACTAACACCATCGCCAAAGTCGATAAGATATTCGGCCCCGGCAACCGCTACGTCACCGCCGCAAAGCAGCTGATGAGCCTCTCCGAGGTCGCCATCGACATGCCGGCCGGACCGTCGGAGGTGATGGTGCTGGCCGACGAAACGGCAGACGCCGATTTCGTGGCCGCCGACCTGCTCTCCCAGGCCGAGCACGGCGTGGACTCGCAAGCCATCCTCGTGACCGATTCAAGGCAGTTTGCCACCGCAGTCCAAACCTCGGTAGAGGAGCAATTAGCCGCCCTGCCACGCGCCGAAATAGCACTCCAGGCACTCGCTTCGAGCCGCATCGTCGTGCTTGACGACCTCGCGGCGATGGAGGATTTCGCGACCGAATACGCCCCCGAGCACCTTATCGTATCGATGGACGACGCGTGGGAAGTCGCCTCACGCATCCCGACCGCCGGCAGCGTCTTTATCGGCAACTACACACCCGAAAGCGCCGGCGATTACGCCTCGGGCACCAACCACACCCTGCCCACGGCGGGCTGGGCGCGCTCTTTCTCTGGCGTGAATACCGAGAGTTTCATGCGCCGCATCACATATCAACAGCTTACCCCCGAGGGTCTGCTATCGCTCGGCCCTGTGATAATGACCATGGCCAGGGGCGAGGGGCTCGAAGCACACAGCCGCGGCGTGGAGGTAAGGCTTTCAAAATTATCAGCGAAATGAAGACGATTGACGAGCTTATACGTCCCAACATAAAGACCCTTGCGCCCTACTCCACCGCCCGCGACGAGTACCAGGGCGAGTTGGGCGTCTACCTCGACGCCAACGAAAATCCCTATGATTCGGGCGTTAACCGCTACCCCGATCCCTACCAGCGCGCCCTGAAAAGCCGCCTGGCCGAGATCAAGGGATGCCGCCCCGGGCAGATCTTCATCGGCAACGGCAGCGACGAACCCATTGACCTGTGTTACAGGGTTTTTTGCGAACCGAGGGTGGACAACGCCGTGTCGATAGCCCCCACATACGGGATGTACTCGGTCGCCGCGGCGATCAACGACGTGGAATTCCGCCCCGTGGCGCTGGAAGAGGATTTTTCGATAGACGTCGAAAAACTTTTGGCCGCGTGCGACCGGAATACAAAACTTATGTGGCTCTGTTCGCCCAATAACCCCACCGGGCAGTCGATCCCGCGCGCGCAGATCGTGGAATTACTCGACCGCTTCGACGGCATCGTGGTCGTCGACGAGGCCTACATAGATTTCGCCGCCGAGGGCGGCATGCTCCCCTCGCTGGACGACTACCCGCGCCTTATCGTCCTGCAAACGCTCTCCAAAGCGTGGGGCATGGCGGGGCTGCGCCTTGGGCTGGCCTTCGCCTCTGAGCGGATAATCGGCCTTTTCACACAGGTCAAATACCCCTACAACATAGGCGTCGAAACCCAGCGCACGGTGCTCGGCAAACTCGCCGCCCCGATCACGTCCCAGGTGGAGGAGATCCGCCGCCAGAGGGAGGTGGTGGCCGAGCAGCTCGCGCGTTCGCCGCGCGTGTCGCGGGTCTTCCCGTCAGACGCCAACTTCCTGCTGGTAAAGGTAGACCGTCCGCGCGAGATCTACGACAGTCTGATCGCGGAGGGCATAATCGTGCGCGACCGTTCGCGCATCGCGGGCTGCGAAGGCTGCCTTCGTGTAAGTATAGGCACGCCCGAAGAGAATAAAAAACTTATCGAAGCATGGAAAACGCTCTGAAACGGCTGCTGGTAATAGACCGCGACGGCACGATCATCGCCGAGCCGCCCGTCGACTTCCAGGTCGACAGCCTCGCAAAACTGCACTTCCTGCCCGGGGCGATAGGTGCGCTCTCGCAGATCGCGCGCCTTGACTACTCGCTCGTGATGGCCACCAACCAGGACGGGCTCGGCACAGCGTCATTCCCCGAGGAGGATTTCTGGCCGGCGCACAACCTGATGATGGAGACGCTGCAGGGCGAGGGCGTCTGCTTCGACCAGGTGCTCATCGACCGCTCGATGCCCGCCGACAACGCCCCCACGCGCAAGCCGCGCACGGGCATGTTCTCCGCTTACATGTCGGGCGGCTATGATCTGGTCGATTCGTTCGTTATCGGCGACCGCCTGACCGACATGGAGTTGGCCGCCAACCTCGGCGCGCAGGGCATCCTGCTGCAACCGCTCGAAACGGGGCGCGAAATGGTTGCGGGCAAAGGGCTTCCCGTTGCGCTGATAACCGACGATTGGGGCGAGATAGCCACCTTTCTGCGCCTGGGCGACCGCCGCGCAAGCGTTCGCCGCACCACGCGCGAAACAGACATCGCCCTGACCCTCGACCTGGACGGCCAGGGCCCCAGAGGTATCTCGACCGGACTGGGATTCCTGGACCACATGCTCGACCAGATAACCCACCACGGCGGTGTGTCGCTCGAACTGAGCTGCAAGGGCGACCTTAACGTAGACGAGCACCACACGATGGAAGACGTCGCCATAGCCCTGGGCGAGGCGATAGACAAAGCCCTCGGACGCAAGATCGGCATAGGCCGCTACGGGTTCGCCCTGCCGATGGACGAATCCTCGGCGCTGGTGCTGCTGGACTTCGGCGGGCGCAGCGACTTCGAGTGGGACGTTAAATTTTCCGGCGAAAGGATCGGCGACGTGCCCACCCAAATGCTCAAGCACTTCTTCAAGAGCCTCAGCGTGGCCGCGCGCGCCAACATACACATCTCGGCGCGGGGCGATAACGACCACCACCTCGCCGAGGGCATCTTCAAGGCTTTCGCGCGGGCGTTGCGCGCTGCCGTTCGTCGCGATCCGTTCTCATATGAGCTGCCGAGCAGCAAAGGCGTGTTATGATAGCCATCGCGGACTATAAGACCGGTAACCTGCTCTCGGTGGCCAACGCCCTCGGGCGGGTGGGCGCACCTTTCATAGTGACCTGTGACCCGGCGCAGTTGTGCGCGGCTTCGCACGTGATCCTGCCTGGTGTCGGCGAGGCGTCGTCGGCTATGGCCACGCTGCGCGAAAGCGGCCTGGAGGACGTGATCAAAGGGTTGAAAGTCCCTGTCCTGGGCATCTGCATCGGCATGCAGCTGATGTGCCGCAGCAGCCAGGAGGGCGACGCGCAATGCATGGGCATCTTCGACACTCACGTGACGCGCTTTTCACCCGCGCCGGGGCTGAAGATCCCCCACATGGGCTGGGACACGGTGGACGATCCCCGCTCGGCGCTCTTCGAGGGGCTGCCCTCGGGCACATACTTCTATTATGTGCACTCCTACGCCCCCGGATTGTGCGTCCACACCGACGCGACCACATCTTACGGAAAAATATTCAGCGCGGCGCTGCACAACGGCAACTTCTACGGCACTCAGTTCCACCCCGAAAAGAGCGGTGCGGCGGGCGAGAGGCTGCTCAAAAATTTCCTTGCCCTATGATCGAGATAATTCCTGCGATAGACATAATCGGCGGGCAGTGCGTACGCCTCACCCAGGGCGACTATGACCGCCGCGAAACCTACTACGACGATCCATTGGACGCCGCGAAGATGTACGAGCAGGCCGGCGTGCGCCGTCTGCACATGGTCGACCTGGATGGGGCGAAGGAGTCCTTCCCTGCCAACCTGGCCGTGCTGGAGAGGGTCTCGGCCCACACAAACCTCGACATCCAATGGGGCGGCGGCATCAAGAGCGAAAAAGCGCTCGAAGCGGTCTTCGCCGCCGGAGCCCGCCGCGCGATATGCGGCAGTGTAGCGGTCAGTCACCCGGAGCAGGTGCGCGGCTGGCTGGCGCGTTTCGGCGGCGGAAAGATCATCCTCGGCGCGGACGTCAAAAACGGCATGGTCGCCACACACGGCTGGCTGGCCACCTCCGGGATAACCGCGGCGCAGCTTATAGCGTCATTCCTCGACGAGGGTTTGCAGCAGGTGATATGCACCGAAATTTCGCGCGACGGCATGCTGCAAGGCCCTGCGTTCGGGCTCTACAATGAGCTTTACACGCAATTCCCCACCCTTGACATCACCGCCAGCGGGGGCATCAGCGGCCTGGACGACATCCTGCGCCTCGATAAAGCAGGGGTGCGCAGCGTGATAGTCGGCAAGGCGATCTACGAAAATAAAATCTCAATGGAACAACTGAAAGCATGCTTGCAAAACGCATAATCCCCTGCCTTGACATCAAGGACGGCAACACGGTCAAAGGCATCAACTTCGTGGGCCTGAAAACCGTTGGCGACCCGGTCGAAATGGGGCGTAAATACGCCGAGCAGGGCGCGGACGAACTGGTCTACCTCGACATCAGCGCCACCCTCGAAGGCCGAAAGACCTTCACCGACCTGGTAGAGCGCATCGCCGCACAGATCGACATCCCGTTCACCGTAGGCGGGGGCATCTCGACCCTGGACGACGCCTCACGCCTGTTGCTGGCCGGCGCGGATAAGGTTTCCATCAACAGCGCCGCGGTGCGTGATCCGGGCCTCATTGATAGAATAGCCGCCCGCTACGGCAACCAGTTCGTGGTCGTGGCTATCGACGCGCGGCAGGTCGACGGCATCTGGCGCGTGACAACACACGGGGGCAACAACCTGACCGACAAAGAGCTGCTCCGCTGGGCGAAAGAGGCGCAGGAGCGCGGCGCGGGCGAGATCCTGTTCACCTCGATGGACCACGACGGCACGAAAAACGGCTATCCGTGCGAGGTTTACGCCGCGCTGGCCGACACCCTTTCCATTCCCGTGATCGCCTCGGGAGGCGCGGGCACGATCTCGCATATCGCAGAGGTGCTCACCGCCGGTAAGGCCGACGCAGCCCTGGCCGCAAGCATTTTCCATTATAATGAAATCCCGATCCCGACCCTCAAGAAAGCGTTGGACGAAATGAATATACCGGTAAGATTATGATACGATACGAAGAACTGGACGCCGCCAAGAACGGTGGACTCATACCCGCCATCATACAGGACGACAAGAGCTTGCAAGTGCTGATGCTGGGTTACATGAACGCCGAGGCCTACGCGAAAACCGTCGAAACGGGCCGCGTGACCTTCTGGAGCCGCACCCGCCAGACCCTCTGGACAAAGGGCGAAACGAGCGGCAACTTTATGGACGTGGTGAGCATCGCCAAGGACTGCGACAACGACACGCTGCTGGTGAGGGTCACCCCCCACGGCCCGGTTTGCCACACGGGCGAGCAGAACTGCTTCGGCAGCGAATCCACCGAGGGGTTCATACGCCGTCTGCAGGATGTGATCGCACAGCGCCACCGCGACATGCCCGAGGGCTCCTACACCACCAAACTTTTCAACAAGGGCGTCAATAAGATAGCCCAGAAAGTGGGCGAGGAGGCCGTGGAAACGGTGATCGACGCCGTGGCCGGAAACCGCGAGGGGATGCTCTACGAGGCCTCGGACCTGGTCTACCACCTGCTGGTGCTCCTGGAGGCGAGCGATTGCTCCATCGCCGACCTCGAAAAGGAGTTGGCCACCCGCCATAAATAGCCGGTTTTCCACAAAAAATCCTATCTTTGTGGATTAATATACCCACCAGAAAATGAGCGACGCAAAGATAAGAGTAGCGATAACGCAAGGCGACATAAACGGCATCGGGCCCGAAGTAATCATTAAAACCCTGATAGACAATCGGATGAGCGAGTTATGCATCCCGATCGTCTACGGTTCGCCCAAGGCTTTCGCCGAGTATCGCAAAGCGGTCGCCGGAGCGGAAAACTTCAACTTCACCATCATATCCTCAGCCCGCGAGGCGCGCCGGGGGCGCATCAACCTCATTAACTGCGGCGACGTGCAGCCTGAACCGGGCAAGCAGACCGCCGAAGCCGGCGCCGCAGCCGTAGAGGCCCTCAAACGCGCCGTCGCCGACATAAAGGCGGGTGCCGTGGACGCTATGGTAACCGCCCCGATCAACAAGGAAAACGTGCAGGGCGAGGCGTTCAACTTCACCGGCCACACCGAGTTCCTGGCCGCCGAGTTCGGCGGGGAACCCCTGATGATAATGGCCAGCGAATTGATGCGCGTAGGCCTGGTGACGATCCATATGCCCGTTTCGCAGGTCAGCGCCCAGATCACCAAAGCAAAAATAGTCGAGCGCCTCGGCCAGTTGCGCCGTTCGCTGATCGAGGATTTCGGGGTGGTCGAGCCGCGCATCGCCGTGATGGCGCTCAACCCCCACGCGGGCGACGGCGGCATGCTCGGCACGGAAGAGAAAGAGATAATAGCCCCGGCCATCGCCGAGGCGATAGATAAAAAGATACTCGCTTTCGGTCCCATGGCCGCCGACGGGCTCTTCGCCTCGGGCGGCTACCGCCGTTACGACGCCATACTGGCCATGTACCACGACCAGGGCCTGGCCCCCTTCAAGGCGCTCTCGCCCGAGGGGGTCAACGTGACCGCGTCGCTCAAAGTGGTGCGCACCAGCCCCGACCACGGCGTGGCCTACGACATCGCGGGGCACGGCATCGCCGACCCTTCGTCGATGCGCTCGGCGCTCTACATGGCGCTCGACATACACCGCGCACGCGCACGCTGGGCCGAAATGAGCCGCAACCCCCTGAAACGCTTCGAGCGCGAAAGGGGTGCCGACGTGTCGGTAAAAGACCTTCCACAGGCAGACGAATAAAACCACAATATGATCAAGATCACATTCCCCGACGGCAGCGTTCGGGATTACGAAAAAGGCATCACCCCGATGCAGATCGCCGAGGGCATCTCGCCCCGCCTGGCGCAGGAAGTCCTCTCGGCGACCGTAAACGGCACGGTGCAGGATCTCACCCGCCCCATCGACGCGGACGCTACCCTGCGCCTACACAAATTCGACGATCCTGAGGGTAAACAAACCTTCTGGCACACCTCCTCGCACCTGATGGCCGAGGCGCTGCAGGAGCTCTACCCCGGCATCAAATTCGGCATAGGCCCCTCCATCGAGAGCGGTTTTTATTACGACGTGGACTCGCCGACCCCCATCACGGAGGGCGACCTGGCGGCGATAGAGAAGCGCATGCTGGAACTCGCCTCGACCAAAGAACCGGTCGTAAGGCGCGAGATCAGCAAAGCCGAGGCGATGGCGACCTACACCGCCAAGGGCGACGAATATAAGGTGGAGCTGCTCGAAGGCCTCGAAGACGGCACGATCAGTTTCTACACTAACGGGAGCTTCACGGACCTTTGCCGTGGCCCGCATCTGCCCAACACCAGCTACATCAAAGCGGTGAAACTGACCGCCGTGGCCGGGGCCTACTGGCGCGGCAACGAGAAGAACAAGATGCTCACGCGCATCTACGGCATCACCTTCCCGAAGAAATCGATGCTTGAGGAGTACCTGGTGCTGATGGAGGAGGCCAAAAAGCGCGACCACCGCAAACTGGGACGCGAACTGGAGCTCTTCGCATTCTCGCAGCGCGTAGGCCAGGGATTGCCCCTGTGGCTGCCCAAGGGCGCGGCGCTGCGTGAGAGGCTCGAAAACTTCCTGCGCAACGTGCAGAAACGCCACGGCTACCTGCAGGTCATCACCCCGCATATCGGCAACAAAGAGTTGTACGTCACCTCGGGTCACTATGCCAAATACGGAAAGGACTCTTTCCAGCCGATACATACCCCCGAGGAGGGCGAGGAGTACCTGCTCAAACCGATGAACTGCCCTCACCACTGCGAGATCTACCGCACCAAGCCGCGCTCGTATCGCGATTTGCCCCTGCGCCTGGCTGAATTCGGCACCGTTTACCGCTACGAAATGAGCGGCGAGCTGCACGGGCTGACGCGTGTTCGCGGATTCACGCAGGATGACGCGCACCTCTTCTGCCGCCCAGACCAGATCAAAGAGGAGTTCATCAAGGTGATCGACATCGTGCTCTACATCTTCCGCACGCTCAAGTTCGAGGATTTCACAGCCCAGATCTCGCTGCGCGACCCTTCTAACCGCGAAAAGTATATCGGTTCGGACGAGAACTGGAACAAAGCGGAAAGCGCGATCATCGAGGCGGCGGCAGAAAAAGGTCTTTCGACGGTCGTGGAGCTGGGCGAAGCAGCATTCTACGGCCCCAAACTCGACTTCATGGTCAAGGACGCCTTAGGGCGCAAATGGCAGCTGGGCACGATCCAGGTCGACTACAACCTGCCCGAGAGGTTCGATCTCACGTACACCGGGGCCGACGACCAGCAGCACCGTCCGGTGATGATACACCGCGCGCCATTCGGCTCGATGGAGCGTTTCGTTGCCGTTCTGCTGGAGCATACCGCCGGAAAATTCCCGCTTTGGCTCTCCCCGCAGCAGGTCGCCATACTGCCGATCAGCGAAAAATTCAACGATTACGCGAAAAATGTTTCAAATTTCCTGAATAATCACGATATTCGCAGCGAGGTGGATGACCGTAACGAGAAAATCGGTCGCAAGATACGCGATACCGAGCTCCAGCGCATCCCCCTTATGCTGATCGTGGGCGAAAAGGAAGAGGCCGAAGGCCTGGTTTCGCTGCGTGTGCAGGGCGAAGGCGACAAAGGCAGCATGACTGGCGAGGAATTTGCAGCGTACGTGCGTGGCCGCATCGCCGAAGAGACGGCAGAATAGAGAGAATTAACCAACCATAGGAGGACAAAACTATAATTACACCTAAGCCAAGACCGGCGTTCAACCCCAATCGCGGGCGTCGTCCGGAGAAAGAGAATCCGCACCGCATAAACAACGAGATCACAGCCCCGATGGTGCGTCTGGTGGGCGACAATATCGAAGCGCCGATGGTCGTGTCGCTTCGCGAGGCACTGCGCATGGCCGACGAAATGGAGTTGGACCTTGCCGAAATCTCCCCCAAGGCCGATCCCCCCGTCTGCCGCATCGTTGACTACCAGAAATTCCTCTACCAGCAGAAAAAGAAGGAAAAAGAGCTCAAGGCCAAGGCCCAGAAAGTGGTTATCAAAGAGATACGCTTCGGTCCCCAGACCGACGACCACGACTACAACTTCAAGCTCAAGCACGCCGAAGGTTTTCTGAAAGAGGGCTCTAAGGTAAAGGCTTACGTCTTCTTCCGTGGCCGCTCGATAGTCTTCAAGGAGCAGGGCGAGATCCTGCTGCTGCGTTTCGCCACTGACCTGGAAGAACTGGCCAAAGTAGAGGCTCTGCCCAAACTCGAAGGCAAGAGGATGAATATGATCCTCGCGCCCAAGGTGAAGAAATAGGTAATACGATAATGGGAGCGCCCTGCATTTGAACATGCAGGGCGCTCCCGTTTATACGGTTAAGTCTTCCCTGTGTTTATCCCTAATTGGAATGAAACCAGGAAATAAGAAGAATAGGCCCTGCTCCAGCGCGAATAGACATGGTCAGCGTACAATTGGGACGTGTAACGCTCATTGCGGTCAAGGACGTCATAAGCGCTGAACATCAGCCGTCCGTTACGGTTCTTGAAAAGGAAGCACCCTACCGAAAGGTTCAACAGATGGCTGTCCTGGTTAAATGCCGCGCTGGCCGAATTGCGGGAAATATCGAGGCGGTATTCGGCATTGGAGGTCAACCAGCCAATATCCCAGCGCACCTGGGCGGACAAGAGTCCGTAAACCATATTTTCCCATTCGCCAGACTCGACGGTGTAATTCTTAACCCCGGTTTCACCATTTGCCAAAAACTTGAACTTTTCAGAAAAGTTACTTGCCAGGTTGGCCTTGAGCGAGGGGTTATGTATCTGCATGCGCACCACGCTCTGCTCTATACCTGTCTGGGGATTGGAGTAGTTGTAGCTCATGGATATCCCGAATTTGCTTCGCAGCGGCACGATATAGCTCTCCATTCCGGCATTCAGGCTAACGTCGACCGACGTGCCGGCATTGGCGTATGTTATCAGGGTCGAGCCCTTTGGGGCCGTATAATCATATTCGGGCAGGTAGGTCTGCTCGGAGAAGTAATTCCTTCTGGAAACGATCTGCTGGTCATTGAGAGTCGCCGTGAGGTCTGCGTTCCAATACCTCTCTCCTTTGCGTGTATTATAGTTGGCGCCGAATGTGCCTCTCCCGGCCAATTTGAGGTCGGGATTGCCCCCGCGCAGGTTGAACACGTCGCTAACATTGAGTTTATCGGCGAACATCTCCAAATTGGGCGTGGTCCTGGTGTAGCCCCCACGTATGGAAAAGCCACTTGCGGAAGACCTCTTGTTAAAATGAAAGTTCGCACTCAGGTAATCGAACTTGCGGTGGCGGCTCTCCTGTTGCGGATAGCGGTCCTGATCGCGCATATCTGTCCTGTTGCCGTGTAAGTTCACGAAGAACATATTACCACCCGGGCCCGAATTATACGAATATTTAACCCCAATGGACTGTTTGAGATTATTTATGGTTTCATAGCGCGACTCGGTCAGGTCCTGCTCTTCGAGCAGCAGGTTGTAGGCATAGATGTCATTTTTACTGTCCTCGTAATTGACCCTGTACATAAGATCCACAGAGCCATTCTTCGACACTTTGTGAATATAAGTGATATCGGTATCGGTACTGAATTGCCTTTGATCGCCGTCGGCCGTTATGACCTTATCCGAAACGGCGGTGTTATCCTCGCGGAATGAGTCAGTATCGCCTGAAGTATACATCGCAGAGGAGAATATGCGAACACTCTTACCTTTACCTATGGACTTTGTAAACAACAGCGAAGGCCTGAGGTTCAATCCGCGGGAATCATTATGCCTGTCGCTTAAATTACTGTTTATAAACTCATCGCCGGCGCTTATGTGCGAATTGCCGGCGGCATCTGATGTCCGGTCGGAAAAACTGGCACTTAGGCCCGCTTTAAAATTGGTGTGGCGTTTAAGTATCTCATACCGTCCATTAAACCTGTGTGTGTGTGGGCCTCCGTGCCCGAGCCCAGCGTGTCGCTCTCTACCCTGCCGCTCTGGTCGGTGTACTCGCTCAGGGAGCTGCTCCAACTCTTCGCACGGGCGAAGGCGTAGTCGTAGTTTAATTGGTATTTGTTCGAAGACCTGTCGCTGCCGGCATAGGACACCCCGCACGCCAGGTCGCGGTTATAGCCAGCGTCAGGCGACTGTCTGCCGCGCACTCCTGTCAGGCTGTTTCCGCCTATGGTGCGGTAATAATCACCGCCGAATATGTCGAATGCCGTATTGTACCCGGTAATATAGACCCCGGCCTGGCGTTTCTCGCTGAAATAATTGACTTCGCCGGACAAATCGTAACGGTCGCCGGCGCCGGCTTTATCCTCCGCGAAATCAGCACCGTAAGCTGCGCTTGCCGCCATCGAGAGCATATTGTCGAATGCCCCGTAGGTAACCAGGTTGAGCACCTTGCGGCGGCGTGCCTTATCCTCGCCGACACTGACCGCATCGCTCTGGTCGACTTCATCATAAACCTGCACCTCGGCCACACTTGTAGCCTTAACGTGTTTGAGCGCGGCGCGGGGATCTTCGCCGAATATCAGTCGGTCGTTGATATAGGTGCGCTCCACGCGTTTATCGCCGATCATAATGTCGCCAGAATCGAGGACCTGCACCCCGGGGATACGCCTGAGCACCTCGACGATGGCATCGCCACGCATGGTTTTGACCGCATTGGGCACTATTATCATCGTGTCGCCCCGCATCTTGTAAAGTTGCAGACGCGAACGCACCACTATTTCGTCTAGTTTATTGACATCCTCACCCAGCCGGATATTGCCCAACGCTACCTTTTTAGACTGTCCGCCATTTACTGGAATAATGGCTACGCGATAGCCCGGATGCGCGATCTCCAGACGCATTTTGGCCATGGGCATAGCGGTAATTAAAAACCGGCCATCCTTATCCGCGACAGAATTAGTCACGTAATTATTGGCGCCCAGGTCGGGGTGGTAGTAAACATATGACACTATGGCCCCAGCCAGTGGGGCCATAGTAACCGAATCGACAACCGTACCGCTTATTTCCATGGCATATGGATCTAAGGCAGAAAAAGCGCTTAACGGACAGGCTAACGTAAAAAAGAGTATGATCCCGAAAAGATGGCGCATATATTCAAGTGGGTCAAATTACGAACCTTATCGTTTAAGTACGGCCCACATGAGCCTCATTAACAAAAAAATGGTATGTTATTTAACCTTGACCGGTAAATATATGAATCCTCCATCTGCGAACTCCAGCATCACATAATAGCGCCCTCTTGCCGCAGATATCTCCATGTGGGTGTTGCCCGCCCCATGCCCCCTGGTTGGGGTAACTTTATTGCGGCGTGGCGTTATAGTATAACGATAGTCCGAAGCGTTAGGACCGGCAATTTCGATAATGATCTTTCCTTTGCCTGAAGAGATATTTCTAACTGATGTGCTGTCCGGAAGCAGATATGCCTTGGAGGTCACTATATATTTATACTTATACTCTTGCGCACCGGAAACAAATGGCAATCCCATAGTTAGCGCGGCAGACAGCAACAATGTAACGGCAATTTTCTTTTTCATTTTTCTCGAATTTTAATAAAGTTAATATTTTTTTTCTGAAAATCCAAAAAAAGCAAGCGCCGCATTCTTTCGAATGCGGCGCTTAAAGAAGGCGGCTACCTACTCTCCCACAACAAGTGCAGTACCATCGGCGTTATCGGGTTTAACTTCTCTGTTCGGAATGGGAAGAGGTGGGACCCCGACACTA
>JAVBOL010000006.1:0-66747 GCA_031550615.1 Rikenellaceae bacterium
CAGCGCCCGTTACATAATCTGATAACATTTAAAAACGATGAGAAAAAACGTTTACATATTGACCCTGGTGATGCTGGCGATGGCCCTGCACCCTGCGAAGGCTGCCTATGACCGCACCTACACCAAGGATTTCGAAGTCAGGTGCCAGTATGTCGATTGCCGTACCGAGGTGATGACCGTCGAGGCCATAAAGGCGCTTGCCGCCGACCTGGCCCCCAAAGGCATCAACTCGCTGCTTATCGAGTACGAGGCGACCTTCCCATTCGACAAACACGCCACGCTGTGCAACCGCTACGCATACACCAAAGAGCAGATCAAAGACCTGGTGTCGTACTGCGCCGGACTGGGCATCGACGTGATACCGCTGCAAAACTGCTTCGGCCACAGCGAGTATATCCTGCGCCATGAGCGTTATTACGACCTTCGCGAGGACATCAAGGAGGTTTCGCAGGTGTGTCCGCTCAAGATACCCCAGGCCACGCCCGTTTTCAAGGAGATTTTCGCCGAGGTCGCCGCATTGCACCCCTCGAAGTATTTCCACATCGGGGCCGACGAAACCTACCTGCTGGGCGACTGTAAGAATTGCGCTGCCGTGGCGGCCAGGGAGGGCAAATCGCGCCTGTTCGTCGATTACATCAAGGCCATGAGCCAGATAGTTATCGACATGGGCAAGATCCCCGTGATCTGGGCCGACATCATCCTTATGTACCCCGACGCCGTCAGGGAACTTCCCAAAGAGTTGATCTTCGTCGACTGGAACTACGGCTGGGAACCCGACCGTTTCGGAAAGCTCGACAACCTTTTCAAGGCCGGCGTGAAGATGTGGGGGGCACCCGCCCTGCGCTCGGCGCCCGACAACCTTTACCTCACGCAGTGGAAGAAGCACTTCGACAACCTGTCGGTCTTCGTGCCTTTCGCACGCAAGGCCGGTTATACGGGAATGATCCAGACCTCATGGTCGACGGGCGGCACTTACGGCTTCCACTACGACATGCACTACGAGGTGCTCAGCATGCAGCCCATACGCTACGTCTACCCGATGTCGGGCTTCAATATCCTGCTCGACGCTTTTGCCAAGTCGGTGACCGAAGATAAGCCCCTGGACAGCCATAAGTTCATTACCGATTACTGCATCTCGCAATACGGCCTCGATAAGGCCGGCGCCGAGGTCATGTGGGACTATTTCTGCATGCCGCAGGAGGTGATCCGCATAACCGCCGCATCCGCCCTCGATGCGAAGGGCACGCCGCTCGACAAGGTGCTCGGCGATTGCGTTGCCCTCAAGGCGCGCCTGGACGGGCTCTCGGCTAAAACGGCGAAGAAAGAGTTCGCCCACTATGCGCTGATGCTCGATCTGCGCATCAACTACCTGCAATACAAACAGGTCGAGGCGGTATATGAGTCCTCGTCATACGACCGCAGCCAGGCGGCGGGACTTTGCGACCGTTTGACCCCCGTGGTGAAGGCCGCGGCAAGCCTCGACAAGCGCTTCGCGGACCTGAACCGAGGGTACCTCAAGTATGGCGAGATACTCTACCTGAACACCATGCGCAGCGAGAGGATGAGGGAACTTTACGAAAGTCTGCTCTCCGCCGCAAACAGGTAATATGCACTTAACACAAGCAAACTACAAAACGACAATAAACCTACCAACCATGAAAAGAATATTCCTGATGCTTCCGGCTGTGGCCCTTTTGGCCGCTTCGTGCCAGAAAGACGACACCACCTCGTCTGGCGGCAAACCGGTAACGATCACCGCCGAGGCGGTTGCAGACTTCACATGGCCCGAGGGGGCGAAGATAGGCGTGTTCTGTGAACGCGCCGGTATCGCCAACGCGCCCTTTACCGTGAGCGAGATCGATAGCTACGGCAACGCCGTGACCGAAGGCCATGTGGCCTCGACCGGTGCCGGAGATTATGACTTCTACGCATACTACCCCTACAAGGTCGGCAACGAAGGCTATCCGACCGAAATAGGCTTCCTGCTCCAGCGCACGCAGAGCACGGAGAACAACGTCGAAAATAACACCTTTATGATCGGCACGCCCGTGTCGGCGAACTCGGCCAGCGGCGTGAGCATCGAATTCACCCCCGTCTGCTCGAAGATAAACTTCACGATCGACATTCCGATCGACGGGCAGTCGACGACCGTCAATTCGATCGTGCTCAAGTGCACAGACCAGCCTTTTTACCTCTACGCCTCGGGCGACATTACCACCGGCCTGGTGACCCTGCCCGCGACGCGCGGCGCTTACGCTGCGGCAAGTACCATGACCCTCAACGTCTTCGAAGCTGAGAACGCCGCCCCTGGCACCACGGCATTCGACGGCGCTATGGTCGTTATGCCCGACGACTACACCGGCCAGACGGTGGATATTACCGTGGTGACCGATCACGGCAACTACGCCGCCACCGTTACGCTCGGTTCTTTCGCTGCCGGAGCTACCGCACAGATCAGCTATACGCTCGATCAGGACGACTGGTACGATCCCGATGCGCCCATCATCACCTCCAAACCTCTTTACGTTATCAGCCCCCTGAACGCCCCGGTGAGCGTGGACCTGGCCCCGATCGTGGACCGCAGCCTGACCCCCTCGACCATCGTGCTCACCCCCACGGCGGGAGGTGACGCGGTTACCTACACCGTCCTGCCCGCCGACATTACCGCAAGGAAGGCGACCATCCCCGGAGTGACGAAGATGGCCAATAAGCCCCTGCCCGGAACGGAGTACAAGGTGGATGTTAAAAATGCTTCGAACGCGATTATCTCGACCACGACCGTTACCACCGGCGCCCTCTCGTCCAATATACAGGTCATAACCACGGCAGACGACCTGAAGACCGTGCTGATGAATGCATCCCGCAAGGACAGCGTGTTCATGATGCCCGGCACGTATAATATGTCGGCAGTTCCATACATAACCGCACCCCTTTACCTTTTCGGCGACGATCCCGCGACCACCAAGATCACCTCTGCGCTCAACATGGCGCCCAAGGGCACCGCCCTTACGAAACTCTCTTTCGAAGGATTTACATGGAAAGGCTCGACGGCCAACTTCATGCGTCCCGTGGCCAATGCCACAGAAGGCAACTTCGATATCACCGACCTGAAGATCAAGAATTGCGTGTTCGACTTTATCGGCGCTACCAGCTATACGGCTTGTCTGTTCTATCCCCAGGCGAATGCAACGGGTTATAAGGGCCGCGTCAAATATTTCAATATCGAGGATATCCTCTTTATCGGCTCGGGCTCTGCCAACGGCGGTGTGCAGGCCGTTATAAATGTGGTCGGTGGCGACTCTCTGCTTAGCGTACATGCCATTACGATTAAGAACAGCACGTTCTCAAACATGCACCGTGGGCTTATAACCCTTCCGGCAGGTACGTCGACAACCGGCGACCTGCAGATAAGACGCAATGATAACATAGTGCCGGTCGTTACATTAGAGAATAATACGTTCTATAATCTGTGTTGCGATGCCGGTTTCGTTTCTTCGTCTGCCGTGATACACACCGGCAGTGGTGCGAACAGTATGGATGTGATAACCAAACTTAAGAATAACATATTTGTATTCGCAGGTCCGTCGACATTCTACGGTATGGTAAACTGCACCGGCAACGCCCAAACAGCCAGCGTCCCCTACTTCGAAAACAACTGGGGCCTGACCAGCCAGCCGTTCCTTATCCGTGGCGGGGCAGGATCGACGATCCCGGGTTATGACAACCAATTCAACGGTACGGCGGCTCAGCTGTTCCAGGCCCCGATGGACGACCCGAGGGCAACCGGCGCATCGTTCAAGGTCGTAGGTGCAGGTGTCAGCTCCACTGCCGGCGACCCGCGCTGGAAGTAGCCGCATTCAAGGGGAAGGGTTGCGGCCATCGACCGGTGGCCGCGACTTCAACCCTTTTTTAAGAAATTATAAAACAGCAGAAAATGAAACGCAAGCACTTTACATTCCTGTCCATGCTTTGCTCTGCCGTGATCCTCATGATTTCGTGCGGGTCCGACGGTAAACCGGGGGGCGATGACGATATGCCCGATCCAATTCCCGATCCCGATCCGATAACCGTGCACACCAAATATCCTCAGGTCAGCGCCAGCTTCGCCATGCCGGACAACAACGGAGGCCGCATCCTCGATTTCAGCCGCACGGGTTACCGCTGGGGCGACGAGGCGTTGCCGGCGGTGGCGGTACAGCGCACGATACAGGTCGTCGCCGGAGAAACCCCCGCGCAGACCACAGCTCGCATACGCACCGCTATCAACGAGGTGGGCGCGATGGCCCTTTCGGGCCGTTTTAGGGGTGCGGTACTCATCAAGGCGGGCACGTACGAGATCAACGGCGAACTGACCATCAATAAAAGCGGGGTGGTGGTGCGCGGCGAGGGCAGCGATCCGGCGGTCCCGGCCACCTGCACCCTCATTAAAAGCGTAGGCACGCAGACCTCGGACATCAATAACTTCACCCCCAATGTCTTTACGATGGGAGGGTCGGGCAGCCGCACGGCCAAAACCCTTACCACGCCCAACATCAAGGACACTTACGTGCCCGAGGGGCGTTTCTGGGTCAGGGTAAGCAACGCGACGAGTTTCTCCAAGAACGATAACGTGGTGGTTTACCGCGACATCAACAACCAGTGGCTCACCGACCTGGGCCTGTCTGCGATATGGTCGCTTTCGGACGTTAACAAGCAATATGCCGAAAGGGTGGTCACGCGTATCGACGGCGATACGCTCTGGTTCGAGAATCCGATCCCCTGCGCGATAGAGACGAGGTACGGCGGCGGTTATGTCTACAAGTACACCTACTCGAACCGCATCAGCGACAGCGGTATCGAAAATATGGCCATCGAGTCGCAATTCTTCTCGCGCAATAACGAAACGCACTGCTGGCAGGGCATCACCATCGGCGTGGCCGAGCATTGCTGGGTCAAGAACGTGACGGGACGCTACTTCGGCGGCGGCCTGGTCTACGTGAAGGACGGGGCGAAGAACATTACGGTCAAGGATTGCAAATGCACCGAATTCCAGAGCACGCTGGACGGCAGCCGCCGCTATCCATATCTGCTTCGCGGACAGCTGTGCCTTTTCATGAACTGCAGCTCGTCCGACTCGCGCCACCCCTTCGCCACCAGCGGATCGACCACCGTGGGCCCCAACGCCTTCGTGCGCGGCTCGGGTCTGCAGTGCAACGCCGACGCGGGGCCGCACATGCGCTGGGCGCAGGGCACGCTCTACGACTGCCTTACCATAGGCGGGGCGCTTAACCTGCGCAACCGCCTTAACAACGGCGGCGACAAGCACGGCTGGGCCGGCACCAACGAGGTGGCATGGAACTGCACCTCGCACGACGCGGGTACCATCGAGTACCACTACAAAACCTACGGCTTTATCATCCAGTCGCCGCAGGTGTCGGGCAAGAACTACGGCATCGGCTGCGTAGGCCCACAGGTGACCAATACCTTCGACACGGGGTCCAACCCGCCGTCGGGCCCGGGTGTGTATATAAGCCACGGGACCAACGTAACCCCCCTTTCGCTTTACGACGCACAGTTGCTGCTGCGTAACACGAACCAGCCGGGAGGCGTGTTCGACGTGAAATAATCCCCGGTAAAGGATCGGCTCCGGGGAGGGTATTCTCTTCCCGGAGCCTTTTTGCTTTGCCATAACAATAATTCTCACTACTTTCGGGAAAATTTAACTAACCGCAAACTGTAATGGCAGATATCTACGCGAACCAACAACGCAAGAAGACCTCGGCGATGGCGATGGTCATCCTGTGCGTCATGTTCTTCACTTTCGGCTTCACATCGTGGATCAATTCGATCCTGGTGCCCTATTTCAAGATCGGGTGCGAACTGAACCACTTCCAGTCCTACCTTATCGTATTCACGCTCTACCTGGCCTACCTTATCATGGCCCTGCCGGCGTCGAATATCCTCAAGGCGCTGGGTTACAAGCGGGGCATCATGTACGGCTTTTTCACCGTGGCCCTCGGCGCGCTGGTCTTCATCCCGGCGGCCTACCTGCGCTCTTACCCCGTGTTCCTTCTGGGCTCATTTATCATCGGTACGGGCTCGGCGACCCTCCAGGCGGCAGCCAACCCCTACGTGACGGTGATCGGTCCGCTCGAAACCACCGTCAGGCGTATGGCCATCGTGGGTATATGCAATAAATTCGCAGGGTTGATCGCCCCGCTCGTGTTCGCCGCCGTGGTGTTCAAGGTGACCGACAGCGCGCTGTTCGCGCAGTTGGAATCGCCCGAGCTCGACGCCGCTACGAAGTCGGATCTGCTCGACTCGCTGGTCCGCCGCGTGATGCTGCCTTACGGCATATTCGCCGCGGCGCTGGTGGCGCTGGGCGTGCTGATCCGCAACTCCAAACTGCCAGAGCTCAACCTCGAACAGGAGAATAAGGCTGCCGAAGGCGACGTGGCGGCGGACAAGACCTCCGTATGGCAATTCCCCTACCTGATCCTGGGCGTGGTGGCCATGTTCATGCACATCGGCACGCAGGTGGTCACCATAGACACGATAATAAGCTACGCCCAGACGATGGGCATATCGATACTCGAAGCCAAGGTATTCCCCTCCTACACCCTTTCGCTGGTGATCCTGGGCAACATCCTGGGCATACTGCTCATCCCGAAGATCGTTTCGCAGACGCGCGTGTTCCAGATCTGCTGCACGCTGGGCTTCGCCCTCTCGATAGGGGTGATATGGGGCAATTCCCAGGTAACCCTGCTGGGGCACCAGGCCAATGTCTCGATCTGGTTCCTGGTGCTTATCGGGCTGGCCAACAGCCTGGTATACGGAGGTATATGGCCGCTTGCGATCCGCAACCTCGGACGCTTCACCAAAACCGGATCGTCGATGCTCATTATGGCCTTCTTCGCCAACGCGCTCGTACCCCTGCTCTACGGATGGATCTCGGATAACTCGTCGTTGCGCGACGCATATTTCTGGATATTGCTGCCCGGGTTCGCGTACCTTATGTTCTACGCATATTCGGGTTACCGCATAACCTCGTGGACGAAGAAAAAATAGGACGATGAAAAAAGCTATCGTAAACGGACGCATCATCCTGCCGGGCGGCATAGCCCCCGTGGGATTCGTCGAGTACGCCGACGGAAAGATAACCGCCGCGGGGCAGGGCCTGTACACCGGCGACGCGGCAGAGGTCACTGACGCCGGGGGTGACTACATATCGCCCGGGTTCATCGATATCCACACCCACGGGGCGGGCGGGCACGACTTTATGGACTGCACCGTCGAGTCCTACCTGGAGAGCGCCCGCATGCACGCCAGCCACGGCACGACATCCATGACGCCCACCACGCTGGCGAGTACCAACGAGAACCTTTTCGACACGTTCGCCGTTTACGAAAAGGCCAGGGCGGCCAACCGCGCCGGGGCGCAATTCCTTGGTCTGCACCTCGAAGGCCCCTATTTCGCCTACGGACAGCGAGGCGCGCAGGACCCGCGCTACCTGCGCGACCCGCGCCCCGAGGAGTACAACGCCATACTCGACGCCTGTCCCGATATCGTGCGCATGTCGCTTGCGCCGGAGCTGGACGGAGCGATGGAGCTGGGGCGTGAGCTCCGCCGCCGCGGCATGATGGCGTCGATAGCCCACTCAGACGCCATTTTCGAGCAGGTGCAGGAGGCTTTCGAAAACGGCTACACCCACATAACGCACATGTACTCGTGCCTGTCGAGCATCACCCGCCGCAACGCTTTCCGCTATGCCGGGGTTATCGAGGCGGCCTACTTCATCGACGATATGACCGTCGAGATAATCGCCGACGGGGTGCACCTGCCCAAGAGCCTGTTGCAATACGTCTGCAAATTCAAGGGACCGGACAAGATCGCCCTGGTCACCGACTCGATGCGCGGCGCGGGGATGCCCGAGGGCCCCTCGGTGCTCGGCGCGCTGGGCAAGGGGCTTGACGTGATAATAGAGGACGGCGTAGCCAAACTGCCCGACCGCACGGCCTTCGCCGGGAGCGTGGCCACGGCTGACCGCTGCGTGCGCACGATGGTCGAACTGGCCGAAGTAAGCGTTTTCGACGCCGTGAAGATGATGACCCTGACCCCGGCCCGGATCATGGGCATCGCCGCCTCGAAAGGTTCGCTCGAGAGGGGCAAGGACGCCGATATAGTCGTTTTCGGCGATGGCGTCGCCGTGCACCGCGTGGTGATCGGCGGCCAAAACGTTTACGTAAAATAAGAATTCTATGAAAAAGACACTTACCACCATGCTGCTGTCGGCCCTGTGCCTGTGCGCAGCCTCGGCGGGCAGGTACGATATCATGCCGTGGCCGGCTAACCTCACAGAGAAAGAGGGGTTCTTCGAATTTAAAAAAGGCATGGTGATGGCCATCCCGAAAGGCGAACAATATGCCTCGGCAGCCGCCATGCTCACCGGTAAAATGGCCGCTGCGGGTGCGCCCGCGCTGACGGTCGTGCAGGGCGCCTCAAAGGGTGACATAGTGGCGCGACTTAACGGCAGCATCCCACTCGAAGGCTATACGCTGTCGGTGACGGAAAAAAACATCGAGATAGGCTGCTCTACGCCCGCCGGGTTCTTCTACGCCCTGGCCACGCTGCGCCAGATGCTCCCCGTGGCCGTTTACGGCGGCTATATGGACGGCGCGCAGTGGAGGGTGGCGTGCGTGAAGATCGAGGACAGCCCACGTTTCGCATACCGCGGATCGCACCTGGACTGTTGCCGCCATTTCATGCCCATCGAGTTCGTGTACAAGCACATCGACCTTATGTCGCAGTACAAGCTCAACCGATTCCACTGGCACCTGACCGACGACCAGGGCTGGCGCATCGAGATCAAAAAATACCCGAAGCTGACCGAGGTGGGCGCATGGCGCGACTCGACCGTCATCGGTCACTATAAGAGCCGGCCGGTCGTGTACGACCACGTGAAGGTGGGCGGATTCTACACCCAGGAGCAGGTGCGTGAGGTGGTCGCCTATGCCGCCGCGCGCAATATAACCGTGATCCCCGAGATAGAACTGCCCGGCCATGCGCTGGCCGCGATAACCGCCTATCCCTGGCTGTCGTGCGGGCTGAAAGAGCAATATGCCGTCGCCGGTACGTGGGGTGTGTTCGAAGATGTATTCTGCCCCAGGGAGGAGACGATGAAATTCTTTGAGGACGTGCTTACGGAGGTGATCGAACTTTTCCCGGGCCAGTATATCCACATCGGCGGCGACGAATGCCCCAAGACCGCATGGAAACGCTGCCCCCACTGCCAGGCGCTTATCAAAAAGGAAGGGCTGAAAGACGAGCACCAGCTGCAGAGTTGGGTCACGCACCGCATGGACGCTTTCGTCGCTTCGAAGGGGCGCACCATCATAGGCTGGGACGAGATCCTCGAAGGCGGCGTGTCGCCCAACGCCGTGGTGCACTCGTGGCGTGGCTACCAGGGCGGCATAGAGGCTGCCGGGCAGAAACACATGGTTGTCATGAGTCCGCACAAGAAATGCTACCTCGACTATTATCAGGAGCCGGCAGAGAACGCCCCCCTCGCCATAGGCGGCTTCATTCCCCTGGATAGCGTCTACCTTTTCGAGCCCGTGCCGCCGCAATTGAGTCGCGATGAGCAGGAGTACATCTGGGGCCCGCAAGCCAACTGCTGGACCGAATACATGAAAACCCCTGCGCATGTGGAGTATATGCTCTATCCGCGCCTTGTGGCCCTTGCCGAAGTGGGCTGGACGCCCGCCGGCAGGAAAGACCTCGACTCTTTCCATGGCCGCATACAGACCGAATTCGACCGCTTCGACCGCATGGGAGTGAATGCGTGCCAGTATGAACGCAAAACCCCTAATTGAGGCTTAGAGTTTTAGGTATATGAATAAAATCGCAACTATAATCAGTTATGGTTGCGGTTTTTTATTGATACTCTTGATTATTAGTATTTTTGTTCGCTATATTTGCACAAACCCAAACTGAAAAACAATGGAAAGAAAAAATCTACTCGCTTTTAACGGCTCGGGCAGCACCCTGTTCGGACTGACCATCGTCAACACCATCCTTACGGTGATAACCCTGGGGCTCTATTATCCCTGGGCAAAGGTTAAATACCTGAAATACTATTACCAGAACTTCTACATGTCCGGCGACCATTTCTCCTTCCACGGCACCGGGAAAGAGATATTCAAGGGATTTATCCGCGCGATGGCCTTTATCGTCGCCATCGTGGCGCTTTATATGCTGTTTATAGCGATAAAACTCACTGCCGTGGGGCTTATCATATACATAGCCGGATTCCTGCTTATCATGCCCATCGCCATGCACGGCACGATGCGCTACCGTTTGGCTAAAACCTCGTGGCGCTCGATCCATTTCGGTTACAGGGGCAACCTTACCGAATTGATCGTACTTTTCCTCAAAGGATTCGGCCTGACCATCGTGACGCTGGGCATTTACGGCTCGTGGTTCGAAATGAACTTCCGCTCATACCTCTATAAGCATATCCGTTTCGGCAACGCGACGCTCGCTTTCGACGGCAAGGGGGATGATTTCTTCTGGCTCAACTTCAAGGGGATGCTGCTGACCATCGTAACGCTGGGCGTCTACTCTTTCTGGTACGTAGCCGATCTTTTCCGCTTCCACTACCAGCACACCACCGTCGAGCATAACGGCCAGGTTTACAGGCTCGATTCGATGGTTTCGGCTGGTAAGGTCTTCCGTCTGCAGGTGGTCAATATTCTGCTCATTATATTCACGCTGGGTCTGGGATTCGCCTGGGCGCAGGTGCGTACCATGAAGTTCATGGCTGAGAACGTCTCCATTCCCGAAGATCTGGATACCGACAACATCGTCCAGACCGAGGGCGACTACCAGGACGCAACCGGCGAGGGCATGTTCGACTTCCTGGACTTTAACTTTATTTTCTAAGGTTGGAAACCGAGTTTTCCGGAAAATATTTCAATGGATTATCGTCCAAGGCTTACCCGTGCAGGGTGAGCCTTGGACGAGATTCGTTTACGATCGGCATGTCCGACGAATTCGGCGATGAGCGGATCGTCATCTGGGATATATCGCAGATCGTCAAGAACGACGTCGATTTCAGCCATAAGGTGCGTTTGCGGTACGGTGATTTCCCGCACCAGACGCTCGAAGTTCAGGATGCCGGATTCGTCGCGGCGCTGGGGCGCCTCTACCCGGGCCACGCCTTCGCCAAAAGGGATATGGTCGCGGTGGTGTCGAGCCGCTGGAAATGGGTGGCTGCTGCGACGCTGGCGCTGTTGGGCTTCGCCGCCTTCGCGTTTTTCGTCGTGGTGCCCCGCGTGGCGGAATATGCAGCTACCAAAGTGCCGCTGTCGGTCGAGAGGGCTATCGGCGAATCCGCCTACGGGCAGCTTACCGCCCTGGGCACGGAAGATCCGCTTCGAAGCAGCCTGGTGCAGGAGTTCTTCGAGTCTATGCCCGTCGAGCGCCACTACGACTACACGGTGACGGTCCTGGACTCGGATATACGCAACGCGTTTGCCGTACCCGGCGGGCGCATAGCCGTCTATTCGGGTCTGCTGGACGATATGCAGAGCCCTGAAGAGCTGGCGGCGCTATTGCTGCACGAAAGCGCGCACGTGGAGTTGCAGCACTCGCTTAAGAGCATTTTTCGCTCCCTGTCCGGATATTTCTTCATTTCGCTGCTCTTCGGGGATGCGGGTGGTATCACGGCTGTCGTCTTCCAGAATATCTACGTTTTCCGCGACCTGCAATATTCGCGCGAAATGGAGCGCGAAGCGGACCTTATGGGCCTGGAGAGCATGCAACGGGCCGGCATCGACCCCGACGGGATGGTACGCCTTTTCCGCACGCTCGACGATGATACGACCGGTATGGGTAAGTACGAGGTGTCGGAATTTATGAGCACCCACCCGCTGACCCGCCACCGCATAGGTTACATAGAGGAATATATCGCCCGGGATACGGCGGACTACGCCCCCCGGCCAGACCTCGAACGGATCTTCGGTCGTATCAGGAGTGCCGGCAACAGGGCCCGCTAACTGTAATAAGATCCGCTGATCGCAACAGGGCCCGCTAACGGCGGCGGGGCGCCCTGCGCGGGTTCCTTCGCGCGCCACGGTTCGCCTGGCCCGGCGATTTGGCTTTGTCTGTCGCCGTTTCGGGCTTGGGCGCGTCCTGCACCGGGGCGGGCCCGGTGGCTATCGACTCGTGCTGCAACGTGTTCAGGCGAATGCCCGTCAGGCGCTGAATGTCGCGCAGCATCGGCAACTCTTCCTGGGTGCAGAACGTGACGGCGATGCCCGCGCAACCCGCGCGGCCCGTGCGACCGATGCGGTGTACGTAGGTTTCTGCCACGTCCGGCAGGTCGTAGTTTATGACCATGTGCAACTCCTTGATGTCTATGCCGCGTGCCGCTATATCGGTGGCCACCATTACTTTGACATCGCCAGCCTTGAAATCCGAGAGCGCACGTTGGCGCTGGCTCTGCGATTTGTTGCCGTGGATGGCCTGGCTGGCGATACCTGCCTTCTTGAGTATGCGCGAGATGCCGTCCGCGCCGTGCTTGGTGCGCGAGAATACGAGTACCGACATTTCGGCATTCTCTTTCAGCACCGAGATCAGCAGGGCTTTCTTCTCGGGTTTTTCCACGAAGTAGACGTGCTGCTCGACCGTCTCTGCGGCACTCGACACGGGCGCCACCTCGATGCGCTCGGGGTCGTGCAGGATCGTGCGCGAGAGCGAAACGATCTGCTCGGGCATAGTGGCCGAAAAGAAAAGCGTCTGACGTTTGGTCGGGATCAGGGGCAGCAACCTGCGTATGTCGGCGATAAAGCCCATATCGAGCATGCGGTCGGCCTCGTCGAGCACGAAGTGTGTCAATCCTGCCAGCGACACCTCGCGCTGGCCTATCAGATCGAGCAGACGCCCCGGTGTGGCGACCAGTATGTCGACCCCGCGGCGCAGTTTATCGGTCTGCGGGCCCTGCTTGACCCCGCCGAATATCACCGTGTGGCGGAGCCCGGTGTGCTGGCCGTAGTCCGTCAGGCAGTCGTCTATCTGTATGGCCAGCTCTCGCGTGGGGGTGAGTATCAGCGCACGGATCGGGCGTTGATCGCTCTGTTTGGCGTGCGCGCGCCCGTGACGGTCGCGGCCTGGGGCGGGTTGTCCGGAGGGCGGGTCGGTTTTGGCCTCACGCTCCGCCATCAGGTGTTGCAGGATCGGAATGGCGAACGCCGCCGTTTTGCCTGTGCCCGTCTGGGCTATGCCGAAGATGTCTTTGCCGCTGAGTACCACCGGAATGGCCTGTACCTGGATGGGGGTGGGGGTTTCATATCCTTTTTCGCGGATCGCCCGAAGTATCGGCTCCGCGATGCTGAGTTGGTCGAATGTCATAAAATGGGGTTTCGGGGCCGGCCCCGATGGAAAATTTCGGCAAAGGTACAAAACATATATCAAAAAAGCGCATACCCGCGCCGGGCGTCATCGCGCCCAGTCGAATTGCGAAAACAGGAAGATGCCCTTCTCGCCGAGCCTGACCTCCGGGATCACGACCAGCAGCCCGAAACGCTCACCGATCCCTCGAATATCCTGCGTGCATGCACATCCACGACGTGCCCTTCGATCCTAAAATCCATAAAAATAATAAAAGAAAGAATAAAATTATGTTACTTTTGTCGCGGATGCCGCAGCTTTTGCGGCACAAAAATAGAGATTAAAATGATGAAATCCTTTTTTATAGGGCGTTACGAGGTCCGTCTTCCCATTATCCAGGGTGGCATGGGCGTCGGCGTTTCGCTCAACGGACTCGCGTCGGCAGTGGCCAACGAGGGCGGGGTGGGGGTTATCTCCGCCGCCGGCCTGGGGCTGCTCTACCCCCAGTTGCGGGGCGGATATGCCGAAAAGTGCATCCTCGGCCTGAAGGAAGAGCTGCGCAAGGCGCGCGAGAAATCCAAAGGTGTGATCGGCGTGAATATCATGGTCGCGCTCTCGAATTTCGGCGATATGGTCCGCACGGCCATCGCCGAGAAGGCCGACGTGATCTTCGCCGGGGCGGGGCTGCCGCTCGATCTGCCCTCTTACCTTGGTAAGGGCAGCACCACGATGCTCGTGCCCATAGTGTCGAGCGCCCGCGCGGCCAGGGTGCTGTGCGAAAAGTGGCTGGCCAACTACGGCTACCTGCCCGACGCCATCGTTGTCGAAGGGCCCAAGGCGGGCGGACACCTCGGTTTCCGCACCGAGCAGATCGAGGACTCGCACTATTCGCTCGAAGAGCTTATCCCCCAGGTGGTCGAGGTGGCGCACGAATATTCGGCGCAGAAAAATATCCCGGTCATCGCCGCCGGAGGCATCTCCACGGGTGATGACATAGCCCGCTTTATGAACCTGGGCGCATCCGGGGTGCAGATGGGCTCGATCTTCGTCCCCACCTCCGAGTGCGATGCGGCGGATGAATTCAAACAGGTCTACATCGACTCCTCGGAGCGGGACGTACGCATCATACAGAGCCCCGTGGGCATGCCGGGCCGCGCATTCGACGGCGAGTTCATCCGCAGCGTCGCCGAAGGCCGCCAGAAGCCCCGCAGTTGCCCTTTCCACTGCATCCGCACGTGTGATTACACAAAGAGCCCATATTGCATAATCAAGGCCCTGTACAACGCTGCGAGGGGTAATATGAAAAAGGGCTACGCCTTTGCCGGCACGAACGCCTACCTGGCCGACAAGATCAGCAGCGTCAGGGAGGTGATGGAAAAACTCAAGGCGGACTTCATGAGTTCGCGCTTCGCGGTCAAATAGAAACGAGTAATGATGCCAAAAGCGCCACTTTTGGCATCATTACCGAAAAACACACCATTGACGAAAAACGCTCCCCCACGGGAGCGTTTTTATTGGAATAGCGAGAGTTGCGTGTCGGACTCGGGTTCGTAAAAGCGCATCCGTCGCGACAGGTCGAATTTGGCGCACATTTCGCGGCATTTTTCTTTCAGCTCGTTGTAGTTTGGGCTGAAACACTCGTAACGCTCACCGAACCGCGATTCATATTGCCCCCTCACCCCCGCAAAACCGCCGTCGAGCGCCTTATAGAAATAGTCGCGCGAACCTTTGCGCAAGGTCACGCCATAAGCCGGGATAATGTACGACGCCCCGGCGTCTGCCGCCTGACGTATGATCCCGGCGAGGTTCTCTTTGGTGTCGTTGATAAAGGGCAGCAGCGGCATGAGCGTAACCCCGGTGTAGATGCCTTTGTCGGCCAGCGCCCGCATCGCCCTGAACCTTTCGGACGAGGGCGGGGCGTGGGGCTCTATCCTTCTGGATGTGGCGTCGTCGACCGCGGTAATTGTGAAACTGACCGCGGCGTACGTCTTCGAAATATCCTGCAAAATATCTGCGTCACGCTCCACCAAGCTGCCCTTGGTGATGACGTGCACCGGGAATCTCTCGTCGGCGATCATGCGCAGTGCCCTGCGCGTGAGTTGCAATTCCCGCTCTATTGGCATATAGGGGTCGTTCATTGAGCCGGTACCTATGGTCGCCCTGTGCTTGCGTTTGGCGGGGAGCTCTTTGGCCAGCAGCTCCAGCGCGTTCTTTTTGACCGAGATGGTCGAAATGTCGTTTATCCCGTAGCACTCGCTCCGCGTGTCGCAATAGATGCAGCCGTGCTGGCAGCCGCGGTAGAGGTTCATATTGTAGCCCAGGCCGAAGAAGTTGTCTTCGCCCCTGACCTTTGACAGGATGCTTTTCGCCTCGATGTAGCGCATCATAACGAAAAAGGGGCGGTCTTTAAAACCGCCCCTTTAAAGTATTAGTATTCATTGGGCAGCGCGGCCAACTCGTCGGCGCGGAACACCGGCCCGTCCTTGCAGACGAAAGTCTTGCCCACGTTGCAGCGCCCGCATTTGCCGAAGCCGCATTTCATGCGGTTCTCGAGCGTGGTGAAGATCTGCTCGTCCTTGAATCCCAGCTTTTTGAGCACAGGGAACGTGTTTTTGATCATCACCGGGGGACCGCACACGATCACCACGGTGTTCTCGCTCGAGGGGTTGTGCTTCTCGACGATCATCGGCACGAAGCCCACCTCGCCTTTCCATTCGGCGTTCTCGCCGCCCGGGTCGACCGTCTGCACCAGTTTGACGTCGGGATCGGCATCCCATGCGGCAAGTTCGTGCTTGTAAACCAGGTCGTTTGGCGTGCGTGCGCCGTAGAAGATGGTCACATCGCCATAGTCTTTGCGGTTGTCCAGACACGACCAGATCACGCTGCGCATAGGGGGCAGGGCGATACCCCCGGCGATGAACACCAGGTTCTTGCCCTTCCAATCTTCGATGGGGAACGTATTGCCGTATGGTCCACGGAAGCCCATCACGTCACCCTCTTCCAAAGAGCATAACGCAGAGGTGACGCGTCCCGCCTGGCGGAAGGTGCACTCGACGTAGCCGTTGCGGGTGTGGGGCGAGGCGATGCAGAAGGTCGATTCGCCCTCGCCGAACACAGAATACTCGGCGAACTGGCCGGTGCGGAAGTCGAACTTTTCGGCGTCGGCAGGGTCTAAGAATTCTAAACGGAATGTGCGTACGCCCGGGGCCTCGTTGGTTATCTTGGCCACCTTCATGCGGTAGGGCAGATATATGTTGCGTTCCATCTCTTTAGAGTTTGGTAATTATCGAAATGCTTTCGGCGATGTCCATGTCGGCGGGGCAACGGCGTGAGCAGCGTCCGCAACCCGCGCAACCCCTCACGCCCAGCCTTTCGGGCATGTAGGAGAATTTGTGCATCAGCCTTTGGCGCCAACGCGCGCCCTGCGTTTCGCGAGGGTTGTGGCCCGAGGTGTGCAGCGTGAAGAGTTTCGCACCGCAGCTGTCCCACAGGCGCATGCGCTGGCCCTCTTTCCCACGCGTTTCGTCCTGTATGTCGAAGCACGCGCAGGTGGGGCAGACGTAGGCGCACGCCGCGCAGCCCAGGCAGCGCATGGCGTAGCGGTCGAACACGTCGGTGTCGAAGGCCGCTTTCATCTGCTCTTCGAGTTTCGAGTCGTCGAAACGTTTTTCGACTTTAGCCAGGTACTTCTCTTTATCGTCGCCGCTGTAGGCTTCCAAAAGCTCACCCAATGAAGCTGCCAGCGCCTCGCCTTTCGGGGTTAGGATCTCGAAGATATAGTCGCCCTTATCCGTGAGGGTCATCTGCACGTCGCTGCCTTTGGTGTTGCCCGGGCCTCCGCCGACCGAGGTGCAGAAGCAGTAGGCGTCCGAGGTGTTGCACGCCAGCGTGACGATGGTCGTGCGGGCAAGCCTCTCCTCGAAGATGGGGTCTGCGGGGTCCCAGTTGAATATCGCGCGAAGGCTCTGCATCCCGGCGGCGTCGCAAGGACGGATGCCCAGCACCACGCGGGCGGGGATGCTTTCGGGGTCGAAATCGCGCACTTCCACCCCCTCTTTATCCTTCGTGTAGGAGAAGAGTTTTTCGATCTTGGGGAAGACGAACGACTTGGCCGACATCTCGGGCAGTATGAAATCGTTCGCCACCTCGCCGGCTGCCGCGATACGGCGGTAGCCCACGCGGCCATTCATGCGCACGGGGGCGTAAACCTGGGTCGAGCCCAGCAGCTTCTCTATCATGGCGGCGTAAGAGCTGCCGCGCATCAGTTTTATATTCTCTGCCATGGCTTATCCTATGAAGTTTTCCTTGTCGTCGGCCTTGAAAACGGACATCGCGCAGCTTTCCGAAGCGCTCATGCCGGTCGAGGTGCCGTAGGTTTCTTTGACGTCTTTCGCCAGTTTGATCGTCAGCAGGTGGATCGGAATGCCCACGGGGCACGCCCTGCCGCATTCGCCGCACTCGATGCAGCGTCCGGCAAGGTGCATGGCCCTCATCGCATGCCACTCGGTGTTACCGTGCGTACTCGCCCCCACGGGGATCCATTGGGGCTGGTTCTGCTCGACGGTGCACTGGGTGCAGTAGCACAGCGGGCACGCCTGGCGGCATGCGTAACACTTGATGCAATTCTCCATCTCGGCTTGCCAGAAGGCGTAACGCTCTGCGGCGCTCATCGCTTCGAGTTTGGCGAGTGTCAGCAGGTCTTCTTCGCTCAGCGTGGCCGTATTGCCGGCTATCCACGCCTCCATCTCGGCGAACGTTTTCAGCACGGCGGCCTTGCCCGCCCTGTCATAGGCTATGGCGACCACGCCCCCATCCCTGAATTGCTTTTCGGCGGCCAACCTTAATATGCTGCGCACGGCCTGTACGCCGCCGGCGAGGGCAGCTTTGCCCAGCCGGGCGATCTCTTTCTTGTAGAGGTACATCGCGAGGTTCTGCGTCGCGCGGGCGTCGTAAACGAGCGCCGCGGCGCCCACGGCGTCGGTGGCGAAAGCGGGCCTGAGGCGACCTGCGCTGCCCTCGGCGTAACCTATCACAACCTGCACGTCGCCTTTGGAGAGCAGGTCTGCGGCTATATCTTTGAGGTTTTCCATAGCTTATTCTTCCCAGATTTCGTTTGCCGTTTTGTGGTAGGCCTCGTAGGGGCCCAACTCGCGGATCTTGTCGGCTGTGGTGTTTACCACGTCGGCCCATTTCGCGCCCTCGGCTGCCGACACCCACGTGAAGGTGATGCGGTTCACGTCGATGCCCATGAAATCGAGCAGCGAACGGAACACCGTCCAGCGCCTACGTGCGTGGAAGTTGCCCGAGGTGTAGTGGCAGTCGTTGGGGTGGCACCCCGACACGATCACCCCGTCCGCGCCGTTGGCGAAAGCTTTCAGGAGCAGCATGAAGTCGATGCGCCCCGTACACGGGAAGCGGATGATCTTCACGTCGGGCGAATATTTGATGCGGCTCGTGCCCGTGAGGTCCGCCCCGGCGTAGGTGCACCAGTTGCAGACGAAGGCTACTATTTTAGGTGAGAACTCTTCCATAATCAATTATTGAGCAGTGCTATGACTTCCTGGTAAACCTGTTTGTTCGAGTAGCCGTCCAGGTCGATGGACTTGCTGCGGCAGAACGACACGCAAGTGCCGCAGCCCTGGCAGAGCCCCGGGTTGACACGTGCGGCCACCTTGACCACCTCGCCCGCGCGGTTTTTGATCTCCTCGCGATCGATGGCCTGGTAGGGGCACACCGAGGCGCACATGCCGCACGCCATGCATGTCGAGAAGATGGGAGGCGCGCAACGGTTGACGCGGGCTACGATAGGCTCACGTGTGAGTTCGCTGTTGGAGAACAGGCCGATCACCTTGGCTGCCGCGCCCGAGGCCGCGGCCACCGATTCGGGGATGTCCTTGGGCGCCTGGCACGCTCCGGCGAGGTATATGCCCGCCGTGTTGGTCTCCACGGGCTTGAGCTTGGGGTGCGCCTCGGCGAAGAACTTGTACGCGTCATACGACACGTGCAGCTTCTGAGCCAGCGCCTCGGAGCCGGGGCTCGAAACCGCTGCCGAAGCCAGCACCACCATGTCTGCCTCGATCTCGACGGGTTTGCCGCCCATAAGTGTGTCCGCGCCCTTGACGATCAGCTTGCCGTTTTTCTCGTAGATGGTCGACACGCGGCCACGGATGTATTTCGCTCCGTCCTCCTCGATGGCGCGACGGGTGAATTCGTCGTAGTTCTTGCCCGCCGAACGGATATCCATATAGAAGACGTAGGGCGTGCCCTCGTGCACCTTATGCTTATAGAGCATGGCGTGCTTGGCGGTGTACATGCAGCAGATCTTGCTGCAATAGGGGATGCCTTTCTGTGGGTCGCGCGATCCGGCGCAAGCCAGGAAGACCACCTTTTCGGGCACCGTGCCGTCCGAGGGGCGGCGTATCTCGCCTTTGGTGGGGCCCGAGGCCGAGGCGAGGCGCTCGAACTGCAGTCCGGTTATCACGTCCTTGTAGCGACCGTAGCCATATTCGGGGAAGAAATCCGCGCCTTTGACCTCGAAGCCCGTGGCGAGCACTATCGCTCCGGCCTGTACCTCGATTATCTCGTCCTGCTGCTCGTAGTTTATCGCTCCGGTGGGGCATATCTTACTGCACACGCCGCACTTGCCCGTCTTGAACCATGTGCAGTTGGCGCGGTCGATGACCGGTTTGTTGGGCACGGCCTGAGGGAAAGGGGTGTAGATCGCCGTGCGCGTTGCCAATCCCTGCTCGAATTCGCTGGGGATGCGTTTCTGGGGACACTTGGTGGTGCACAGTCCGCAGCCGGTGCAGGTCTTTTCGTCGACGCTCTTGGCCTTTTTGCGGATGCGCACGTTGAAGTTGCCGATAAAGCCGTCCATGCTCTCCACCTCGGCGAAGGTGTAAAGGGTGATGTTGGGGTGCTGCGCCACCTCCACCATGCGGGGGGTGAGGATGCACTGCGAGCAGTCCAGGGTGGGGAAGGTTTCCGAGAGCTGCGACATGTGCCCGCCGATGGAGGGCTCCCTCTCGACCATTATGACCTGATGTCCGCCGTTGGCTATGTCCAGGGCGGCCTGGATTCCTGCCACGCCGCCGCCCACCACGACCGCCGTCTTGCTGACCGGCACTTTGATCGGCTCCAGGGGGTGGTTGTCCTTTACCTTGGCCACGAGGGTGCGCACCAGGTCGAAGGCCTTTTGGGTGGTAGCCTCGCCTTTTTCGTGCACCCATGAGCAATGCTCGCGGATGTTGGCCATCTCGCACATGTAAGGATTGATGCCCCCCTCGGCGCACGCTTTGCGGAACGTTGGCTCGTGCATGCGCGGCGAACAGGCCGAAACGACCACGCCCGTCAGGCCGTGCTCCTTTATGGCCTCCTTGATCTTGGTCTGGCCGGGGTCGGAACACATATATTTATAGTCGGTGCTGAAGGCGACGCCCGGCAGGTCGGCTGCCAGCTGCGACACCTTTTCGCAATCCACGGTGGCCGAGATATTCTCGCCGCAGTGGCATATGAAAACTCCTATCTTTGCCATATTTTAGTTGCTTTCCTCTTGTTGTTTCTTCTGTTGGGCCAACTTTTTCCAGTCGACTTTCACGATGTGGCGGCGTGTGCCGGTCTGCCTGTCGTCCAGCCCGCACGCCAGGCCGATGGCCTGGGTGATGTAGAGCACCGGGATGCCGGTCTTGCGGCCCAGGAACTTGTCTATCGCACCTCGGCGAAGATCGAGGTTGGACTGGCACATGGGACAGGCGACGATGATCGCCTCCGCGCCGCGGTCGACGGCCTCATTCACTATGCGCGCCGAGAGTTTAGTGGCCACGGCGGATTGCGAAACCGAAAGCGAAGCGCCGCAGCACTCGGTCTTGAAGGGCCACTCCACGCACTCGGCGCCCAGGGAGGCCATCACTTCGTCCATCGAGCGCGGGTCCTCCTGACGGTCGAAGCCGAGCACCTCGTGGGGGCGCACCAACAGGCAGCCGTAGTAGCACGCCACCTTGCCGGCGAAGTCCTTGACCATTTTGGATGGCAGCTCCGGGGCGATGTACTCCTGTATGAATTCGATCACGTTCATTATGCGGATCGGGAGCCTTAACTCCATGCCGATCACCCCTTCGACCTCTTTGCGCAGTTTCGCGTCTTTGAGCTCGTGCGCAGTGACGGCCAGACGGTTGTAGCACGCCGCGCAGGGCACCAGGATCGCGTCCATTCCCGCCGCCGCGGCGTTGGCCAGTATGCGCGCGGGCAGGGCCAGCGAGAGGGTGCGGTTGAGGTTGTGCGCCGCCGTCGCCCCGCAGCAGTTCCAGTCGGGCACGTGTTTCAATTCGATGCCGAAAAGGGCCGCCAATGACTCGACCGACTCGTTATACTCCCTCGAAGTCCCTTCGAGCGAACACCCGGGGTAGTATCCTAATGTTTTTGACATGACTGTTCCGATTTTTTGAATATGCTGCGCATGCCTTTGGTGCCTTTGATGCTTTCGGGCAGCAACGAGAGTTTGCCTTTGAAGTACATGACGGGGGCCAGCAGTACGTCCTGCCACAGTTTGCCGCTGCGCATTTTGTAGTCGGCCACCATGCCCACCTCGTAGGAGCGTCCGGTGTGGCGTATCATATCGAGGAACGAGCGGTGGAAAGCCACGATATGGCGCGAGGCCTGGCGGTCGGCAAGCCCTTCGGCCAGCGAACGTTGGCGCAGGAAGTCCATCGCTTTGGGGATGTCCACGCCCATGGGGCAGCGCGAGATGCACATTTCGCACGAGGCGCACATCCAGATCGCCTTGCTGCCCAGCAGTTCGCGCTCTATCGCCGGGTCTTCGGTTTGCAGCATCCGCATCACGGCGCTCGACGTGTGGTCCATATCCGTGGCGATAGGGCACCCGGCGGAGCACTTGCCGCACTGGTAGCACCGGGCGGCCTCGACGCCCGTAGCGCGGGCGAGGGATGCGGCCAATGAGTTGTTATGAGAGTCCATAGTCAGTAATTAGCATTCTGTCAATCGCAAATATGGGTGATTTATGGCGGAAATGTTAGTACTTTTTGGTGATTTGCAGGGTTAAAATAACCAAATATAAATGTATTTAGCAACTATTAAACGGGTATGCGTGCAAAAAAAAATGCAAAACCGCTCCGCAGGGCGCTGTCGCCGTGCCCGGTCACGGCAATTTTTCCGAACGTTATTTCATTAACAGTTTGGGGATAAAAATATTTTCGCGGGGCATGCGCAGCGCTTTCCCCCTGATCTGTTGCGTTTTCATGCCGCCTGAGCGTCAGAGTCGCCGGGCAGATGTGGTGAAAACGCACCGGGAGAGGATAACGGCGACCCTAAATAGATACCTTTGGCCCGTGAAACTTGTAAATCGGTTAGGAAAATGATCAAAAAAGATTCAGCTGCCCCCCATGGCAACCCCGCTTTCGGGGTGATGGGGGTAATAGTGGCCCTGGGGATAGTTTACGGCGATATAGGCACCTCTCCGCTATACGTAATGAAGGCCGTGCTCAACGCGCTGCCGTACAACAGGCCAGAGCTTATCATCGGGGCGGTGTCGTGCGTGATCTGGACACTCACGCTGCAAACCACCTTCAAATACATAATGCTGACCCTCAGGGCGGACAACAAGGGCGAAGGGGGCGTGCTGTCGCTATTCGCGCTGGTGCGCAAAAAATACCGGTGGACCTATGTGATCGCCGCCGTGGGTGCTGCCACGTTGCTGGCCGACGGGGTTATAACGCCCTCGATCACGGTCACTTCGGCCATAGAGGGGCTGCACAACGTCTACTCGAATGTGCCCGTGGTGCCGGTGACGGTGGCGATAGTGGTGCTGTTGTTCCTGGTGCAGCCGCTGGGCACGGCGTCGCTCGGCAAACTCTTCGGGATCGTGATGGCGGGATGGTTCGTGATGCTCGGCGTGCTCGGTTTTTCCCATTTTATAGACTATCCGGCCATCGCGAAGGCATTCAACCCCCTGTATGCCGTGCGCTTTATCGCCGAAAGTCCCAATGTGCTCTTTATACTCGGGGCGATATTCCTCTGTACCACGGGTGCGGAGGCACTGTATTCCGACCTGGGGCATTGCGGATTGCGCAACATACGCGCCTCGTGGGTGATAGTTAAAACGGCGCTTATAATCAACTACCTGGGACAGGGGGCGTGGGCCATTTCCAATCCCGAGGCGGCTGTGGTGCCCGACCTTAACCCGTTTTTCGAGATCATGCCCCCGTGGTTTTTCGCGGTCGGCGTGGGCATGGCCACAATGGCCGCGGTCATAGCCAGCCAGGCGCTTATAAGCGGCTCTTTCACCATTATCGCCGAGGCCGTGTCGCTCGACCTGTGGCCCAACGTCAAGATCAAGTATCCCACCTCCATAAAGGGGCAGATGTATATTCCCGGGATCAACTTCATGTTGCTGGCGCTCTGCCTGGCTGTGATATTGCTATTCCGCTCGTCGAGCAACATGGAGGCGGCGTACGGCCTGTCGATCAGCATCGCGATGCTGATGACCACCCTGCTGCTGTTTTTCTACATGGGTGTGCGCAAATATCCCCTGTGGGTGCGCCTGTCTGTCACATTGTGCTTTCTGTGTGTGGAGACGGGCTTCCTTATAGCCAACAGCATGAAATTCACGCACGGCGGCTACCTGACCATACTGATCGCCGGGATGGTCTTCGCGGTTATGTTCATCTGGTATAACGGCCGCCGCATCAAGAACCGCTGCGTGACCTACGAGAAGGTCGCGCCCATAGTGCCTGTGCTGGAGGCGATGGGTGCCGACGTGCAGATACCGAAATACGCCACGCACCTGGTCTACGTCACCCGTGCGAAATTTGCCGGCGATATAGAGAGCAAGATAGTGCATTCGCTCATCAACCGTCCCAAGAGGGCGGACACATATTGGTTCGTGTACATGCGGCGCAGCGACGCCCCGTACGAATTCTCGTACAATGTGTCGGAGCTCTCGCCCGGCAGGATCTTCCGCATCGACATCACGGCGGGCTTCAAGCAGGGCATACATATCGACGACTACCTGAAACATATCGCCGCGCAGATGGAAAGCTGCGGCCAGGTCGACCTGCGCAGCCGCTACCCCTCGTTGCGCAACCACGGCCAGCAGGGCGATTTCCGTTTCGTGGTCGTCGAGCGTGTTATGCGCAACAGCATCATGCTGCCGGTAAGCAAAAAGATAATACTCACCCTGTACGGCGCCATACAGCGCCTGACGACATCAGACGCCAGGGTGCTCGACCTCGACCCCTCGAACGTGACACGCGAAACCGCCCCTCTCGTGCGGCGTTAGCCAAAGCAAAAAAGAGCGCCCCGATCCGGGGCGCTCTTAGTTAAGTTACTGGTATCCTGTTTACGGTAAGGGCGGATTCAGCGGCAGCCTGAAATTGTTCGTCATGAGCATATCCAAGGTAAGGGTCTGCGTGAAAGGATAAGCCGAAATGTAGACGTAGAGTTTGGCCGCGTACTGAAGATTGAACGCATCATCCACGTCACCCGTGTAAAAATGGCCTGGATAGAGGTTCAATACCGAGTTGCAGTTGATCGAGATCACGGAAGCGTCCGCTCCCGCTGCGTTCAGGATGTAGTTGTGCGAACCGTCGGTCCCCGTACCGTTGACCAGATCCCTGACCACGGCAGCCTGTCCCGGTAAATTCTCGATGTATACGGTCAGCGGTGCGAATGCGCTGCCGTTCCATAGCGGGCGCGACCATGTCTTGAAGAACCCATCGCTGTAGTCATACGCCCAGTCGCTGGTAAGGCTGAGGGTGGTGAGATTTACGCCGCTCGCGCGGGTAAGGGTCAGGTATGACATATTGCGGGCGCTCTGGCTCACGTTGATCGAGTAATAGCCCGTCATGCCGGTCGAGGTGTTCCTGGCCCTGATCACTATGACGCCTTCGCGCACGTAGTCGTTGACCGAAGTGCCCGAGTATTCGCTTACTGAGTAGGTCAGCGTGGCGTTGGGAACAGTTACGACCATCCATGCCGGTTTAGAAACTACCGAGAGGGTGACGCCGCTCTGGGTCGACAGGGAGATGGTTGCCGGGGTAGCCGCTGCTATCTCCTGGTAGCCCAGGCCGATGTATGTGGGCAGACCCGAGATGGTCGGGACGGCTGCCGCATACTGGCGTACGGTCACGTAGTATACCGACGTGGCGCTGCTCGACGTGCTGCTTGCCGTCAGGGCGATGATCGCCTCGCGGTTTACCGAGGTGGCGTTCTGGAGCAGCGAGAAGTTGAGCACCGAGCCAGTTGCGTCGACACCCGTGATCCACGAGGGAGTGCCTACGAGCGCTGCGTTTACTGTAGCGCCGTTAATCGGGTTCAGGGGCAGGGTGCCGTTCTGAGCCGTAGCGTCGAAGGTCAGAAGGCCCTGTGGAACGCTGATCGCGGGGATCGAGGGCGCGGTCTGGCGCACGGTCACGTAGTACGTAGCCGCCTTGCTGTTGTTGGAGGCATACAGGGTGAGAGTAGCCTCGCGCGAAGCACCTGCACTGCCGTCGTAGGCCTGAACCGTGAAGTCGAGCGTAGACGAAGACGTAACGACTGGCGAAGTGATCCATGACGGGATGGTGCCCACGACGCTCACGCTGGTGGCGTTCGCGCCGGCGATGGGCAGGCTCTTGGCGCCGCCGAGGAAGTCGAATACCATCTCCTGAGAGGGAACGCTGAGCGAAGGCATGCCTTCGGCGAACTGGCGCACGGTGATGTAGTACTTCGTCGTTTCGGCGTTGGCGCTCGTGGCGGTCAGGGTCACATAGCCTTCGCGGTCAGCGCCTGTGGTGTTGGCGGCCAGGGTGATGGTCACAGAAGAGGCGGTCTTACCGGCGGTGATCCATGAGAAGCCCGTCGCGTTGACCGTGAATGTCGTGTTCGAAGCGGGGCTCACGGGAAGCGCGATAGTACCTGCGGCGGCGCTGTGGGTCACAACGTCCATAGCCATGCTCATAGAGGGCTTGGCGGGTGCATCTTGGTGCACGGGCAGGTAGTAGTACGACGGGTTGCTGTTGCTGTTGGTCGCCTTGAGGGTTATCACGCACTCGCGGCAGTCGCCCGACGCGCCGCCCGTGAAGGTCATGTAGTCGAATACGAGGTTGCCCGAGGCGTCGATTTCGTAGCCCGACACCCATGCCTCCGAAACGTTGACCACGCTTACGTTAGCGCCGTTCTGCGCACCCAGGTAGACAACTTTGCTGCCTCCGGTCGAGCCGAGGGTCACCTGTGCGGGCAGCTGGCTGATCGTAGCCGCGGCTTGCGGGTACTGAACCACGGTCACATAGTAGGTGGCGGTGGTCAGGTTGGTGTTGGTCGCGGTCAGGGTCACGATAGCCTCGCGCACTTCGCCGGTCGTGTTGACGGTAAGAACTACGCTCAGCGTGTTAGATGCTACGCTGGCCGATGTGATCCACGTTGCGTTTTCGCTTGCCTGTACGTTCGTGCCGTTCTGTATACCCAGGGGTAAAGTCAGCGTACCCGCCGTGTAGTCGTGCGATATCGCGGTGGTGGGAACGGTGATAGCTGGCAGCTCGGGAGCATTCTGGCGCACGGTCAGGTAGTGGTAGCTGTCGTTGGCGTTCGAATTGCGCGCACGCAGGGTTATCACCGCCTCGCGGGTCTGGCCTTCCTGGCCGCCGTTGAATTTAGTTACGCTGAAATTCAGGTTGCCTGTGCCGGCGTTGATCGTAACGCCTGTGATCCAGTTGGGCAGCAAGGTCTGGTTGACCAGTGTTACGGTAGCGCCGTTCATAGCATTGAGCGAGACCACCTTGAAGCCGGCCTGTGAGTCGTAGACCACGGTCTGGGGCAGCTGGCTGATGGCGGGAGCCGATTGCGGGTACTGAACCACGGTCACATAGTAGGTGGCGGTGGTCGAGTTGGCGTTGGTGGCGGTCAGCGTAACGATGCTTTCGCGGATTTCGGCGGTGTTGTTGATGGCCATGTCCACGGTCAGGATATTACCTGCGGTGCTCACAGAGTTGATCCACGTTGCCGCTGCGTCTTTGGCAGCCGAAACGGTCGTGCCGACCTGGGCGCTCAGGGGCAGGGTGGCGATGCCAGCCGTGTAGTCGTGCGACATCGCGGTGGCGGGAATGCTGATCGAGGGGAGCTCGGGCGCATTCTGGCGCACGGTCAGGTAGTAGTAGCTGTCATTGGCGTTGGTGTTGCTCGCACGCAGCACGATGACCGCTTCGCGGGTCTTGCCTGCCTGGCCGCCGGAGAATGCGGTAACGCTGAAGTTCAGGTTGCCGGTGCCGGCGTTGATCGTGGCGCCGGTGATCCAGTTGGGCAGCATTGCCGTGTTGACAACGGATACGGTAGCACCGTTCAGGGCGCTCAGGTATACAACCTTTAAGCCGGCGTTGTAGTCGTAAACCACCTCGTTGGGCAGTTGGCTGATCGCGGGAGCGGTCTGCGGGTACTGCGTAACGGTTACATAGTAGGTCGCGTTGGCCGAGTTGGCGTTAGTCGCGGTCAGCGTAACGACGGCTTCGCGGATCTCCGAGGTGTTGTTGGCGGTCATAACTACGTTAAGCACGTTGGACGCGTTTACCGTGGCCGAGGTGATCCATGTCGCGTTCTCGCTCGCATTGATCGAAGTGCCCTGCTGGATGCTCAGGGGCAGCGACGCCGTACCGGCAGTGTAGTTGCGCGAGATCGAGGTCACGGGAATGCTGATCGAGGGCAACTCGGGAGCATTCTGGCGCACGGTCAGGTAGTAATAGCTGTCATTGGCGTTGGAGTTGCGGGCGCGCAGAGCGATAACGGCTTCGCGGCTCTGGCCCGACTGGCCGCCCGAGAATGCGGTAACGCTGAAATTCAGGTTGCCGGTCATAGGGTTGATCGTCGTGCCGGTGATCCAGGCGGGCAGCAGGGCGGTGTTGACCACGCTTACGTTTGCGCCGTTCAGGGCGTTAAGGTATACCACCTTCAGACCGGCGTTGTAGTCGTATACGACCTGGTCGGGCAGCGCGCTGATCATGGGTGCGCCCTGCGCGTACTGGCGGATGGTCACGTAGTAGACGGCGGTAGCCGAGTTGGCGTTGGTCGCGGTCAGGGTGATCAGCGCCTCACGGGTTTCGGAGGTGTTGTTCTGGGTCAGGTCGCAGCTCATCACGTTGGCGGCGTCCACGCCGAGGTTGAGTACCCATGCCGCGTCGGTAGAGGCAACAACGGTCGTGCCCGGCTGTACGCTCAGGGGCAGCGACACCGTACCTGCGGCGTAGCTGTGGGTGATGATCTCCACGGGAACGCTCAGCGAGGGGAGCTCGGGGGCGTTCTGGCGGATGGTCACGTAGTAGTACGCATCGTCGAAGTTGGCGTTGCGGGCACGCAGGATAAGCGTGGCCTGGCGGCTCTGGCCCGACTGTCCGCCGGCGAACTGCTGCAGACGGAAGACGAGCTGTCCGTTGTTGCGGTTAATGTCTACGTTGGTGATCCAGCTTGCCGCGGAGATGGGGTTGACCACGGAAATGTCGGAACCGTTCAGTGCGTTGATCTGGATGGCTTTGTAGCCCGACTGGTAGTCGTAGACCATCTCCTGCGAGGGCAGGTCCATACCTGCGGCGGCGGGGGCGTACTGGCAGACGGTGATCTGGTAGTATGCGGCGTTGTTGTGCGCGTTGGTCGCCTTCAGGGTGATCACGGCTTCGCGCGACTCGCCCTGTGCGCCGTTGTAGGCCGCTACGTGGTAGTGCAGGGTGTTGTTGTCGTTAATACGGGCGAATTGCACCCAGGGGGCGGTGACGCTCACCACCTCGACCTGTGAACCGTTGAGCGGGTTCAGGGGCAGCAGGTAGTTGTAAACCGCACCCGCGTTGTGGGTGATGCGCTGGGTGGTCAGGGAGATACCTGCGGCCAGGGGAGCGTACTGGCGCACGGTCAGGTAGTAGTACTCGCAGTTGCTGTGGCCGTTGTTGGCGCACAGGATGATAGTGGCTTCGCGGTACTCGCCTTCCGAGCCGTTGTATTCGTCCAGGCTGTAGAGCAGCGCGCTGTTGCTGTCGATGGAGGTGGTGTGCACCCAACCGCCCGAGTTGTTGCCGGCGATCGTTATATCCGAATCGTTCAGTGCGTTGATGTGTACCATCAGGTCGGTGGCGGCCTTGTAGTTGTGGCTTACCATCGTGACGGGCAGGTGCAGACCTGCGCACTTGTGGCCGGCCTGTATCACGTGCACGTTGATGCGGGTGGTGGCGTTGTTGCGTTTTGCCACTACCAGGATGTCGCCTTCACGCACCTGGTCGAAAGTGTTCTGGGTCGCGGTCAGCGCCAGTACGCCGCTTTCCACGCACGCGCTGGTGATCCACTGCGAAACGTCCACAGCGCCCGTTGCCGTGTTGTTGCAGGTGATGTGGCAGTCGTAGGATACGTTGGTCTGGTCGCCAGCCTCTACCCACACGGTCTGCGAGTGCGCGGTTTGCGAGTGCGCCAGGTAGACGTTCATCTGGGTCGAAACGGCGGGTGAGCCCAGGCCGGCCTGGATAACCCTTACGGTTTCGGTGTAGGTGTGGCGTGCGTAGACGATCGTAACGGTGATGATCGCTTCGCGCTCTTCGGAGTCGGTGTTCTCGGCTGCGTCGAAGGTGAACAGCGCCGTGCGGTTTTCGCCGTAGGTCGTTTCGACAGAGTGCAGGTTCGAGATCCAATTCTGCCCGTCGAACGAAGTGAAGCTGGTCACGGCGGCAGAGATATGGGCGTCGGTGTACTGCGAGGCCACAGAGAAGCTGTTGCCGAATACGGGTTTCGCGCCAATGGTTATCGTCTGCGGGGTAACGCGGAACTGTGTCGAGATATTGCCGTTCTGTTTAACGGTGATATACGACTTTTCGCCCGAGTTGGTGGTGATGGTGATCGTCGCCGTGCGGGCGCGGTCGGACGTGTTGGCGTCCAGGATCAGGTCGATGTCCACGGTACCGTAGCCGGCGTTCTGGGAGAGGTTACACCATATAGCGTTACTCTCTGCCGTCCAGTGGGTATTCGAGATTATGGTGACGGCGACGTTATGCGCGTGCTTACCCTCGACCATCTCTTCCCAGGAAGAGCTGACTGCGGGCGCTACCTCCTTTTCGCAAGCGGAGGCTGTCAGCAGCAGACCCAAGAGGGCCGCCGCCATACCGGTGCGCGAGAGGAATTTCTGAAATATATTATTCATGGGTATTCGGGTTTGGATTATTTTATGATAGCTTCAAACTCCTTGTCGCCGTGCAGGGCGATCAGTTCGGGTTGCACGGCTGCCTTGCGGCGCAGGTTGGCGTCTGCCGAGCACACGGGTGCGAGGGTTTTGATGGCCAATTCTTTGTCGCCCATCGCGGTGTAGGCGATAGCGCGCAGGTAGAGCACCTCGGCGGAACTTTCGGCCAGATGGCTCTGTTTGGCTGCCTGGCAGTAGTTGCCGGCGTAGATGCTGGCGACGATCGAGTTTACGTTGTTGAAGGTGGCCAGGGTCTTCGATGCGGCGGCATATTGGCCGTTCATCAACTGCATCACACCTTTATTATATATTGCGCCCGGAGCCTGGGGCTCGATATCGAAGAGCGTCGCGGCCATGCGGGGTTCGCCCATGCGACCGTAGAGCACGGCTTTGTTGTTGGCATACACGGGGTTGATGTTCACGTTGCTGATCTTGCCGGCCAGTTCGAGAGCCTTTTCCCATTCTCCGCGCTCCATCCATGCCACCATAAGGTTGTTGGTGTTCACGGCGTTGGCCTCCTTTTCGTAGAGTTTCACCACCTTGATCATATCCATTACGGGATAGTAGGCGCCCAGGGTCACGGGAACGTATTTGCAGTTGTTATAGGTGGTCTTCTGCCTGTTGAAGTTCTCGGCTGTGGTGTAGTCGATAGAAACATGGCAGTTGCGCAGGCTCTTGAAGATATCCATAACCACGTCGTGGTTGTTGCCGGTTTGCAGCAGGGTCGATTCACGGCCTTCGAGGTTGGGCATCTTCATGATGTTGGCGTAGTTCTGGATGTAGGTGCCCGACTCTTTTACAGCCTGTTCGAAACCTTCCCAGTTTTCGGCAATGGTCTTAATCGTTATAATCGAGGGGTCTACGCCCAATTCGCTTACCAGCAGGTTGTTGATCATCGATGCGCGTTCCTTGGCCAGCAATTCGTTCTGTTCGTAAGGGCCATCGGGCGACGATGCGGTGATAACGTTCACGCTGAGTATCTTGCCTTCCGTCTGTATCTCCTTTATCTTATCGGAGAGGGCACGGTATGCCGAAGGGTCGGTGAATTTGGCTTTGTTGAGCTGGAACAGGGCCACGTCCTTGAAGTTCTCGTCATATACGGCGTGCACCTGGAAGGGCGAAGGGTCGAAATATGCCACCTGGTCGCCTTTGACGAAGCAGCCGAGGCCGTCGATGCTCTTGTCGATGAACATCTGCTCGGCCACCGACTGGCATTTTCCGCTGCCGCAGTTGTCGACGCGCTCGGCCAGCAGGACCATCTGCGAACCGTTCATCTGTTGCTGGTAGGGGACCACGGTCTGGTAGTGGACCGTCATCTGTTCGCCCCTGTACGAAACGTGGCTCAGGTATTGGCGGTGGTCTTTAGCCAATTCTTTGGCGTTTTTGGCCGCGTTGATCCTTTCATAGGTGCGTCCTTCGATGGATAGCGAAGGCAGGTTGAGGGTCCACTCCCCGTTTTTGAGCTCGGGGGTGAGCACATAGGCTTCTTTGTCGTCCAGGTATTTGGCGGGCATGGCCACGTCGAATGCCACTACGAGCGTTTCGCCTTTCTTCTGTACGCTCACTGCGGGAGCGTTGGGTTCAATCAGCTCGGAGGCCGAGATGACCACCTCGTCAGTGGTCTTTGCCGTGGCCGAGGTGGCGATCAGCAGTGCCGAAAGGGCTATGATCGAGTTGAATATCTTATTCATGATCTTGGATTAGTGGATTAGGAAAACGATGCTCAGACCTGCGCGGGTGAGGCCTATCCGATCACTGACCTCGGAAGCGTAGTAGCGGTTGTCGTTCGTGTAGGGGTCGCGGCTCTGCTTGTCGTAATCCTTGTGGAGCCAGCCCGCGCCTACGTTGAACTCAAGGCGCCAGCTGTCGGCAATAGCCCAGTCGTAACCGTAAGAGAGGCCGAGATTGGTCGTGTAACCCTCGTAGAGGTATTTTTTCATACCGAAGTTATAATCGGTGTAACCGCCGTGCAGACCGATGAAATGGCCGGTGAATTTGCGGCAGAACCAATGGCGCAGTTCGGGCTGCACAGACCAGAATTTGGACTGTTTGCCATCTTCGAACACCCAAGGGTTGTACATTCCCTGAATGTCGAGCGTCCAGCGGGGGAACAGGGCCACCTCGACACCGAGGTTGGGAGTGCCGTAGAATGCCCAGGGCACCGCGTTGGTCTTAACTGCCAGGGGCTGTGCCTGCGTCGTGTATGCGGCCAGGCCGAGTAGCATGATAAAGAAGAGTTTTTTCATGTCCTTGTCAGTTTAAGGGTTAATTCCAGATAGCGGCGGGGTCGCCGGTCTGGGTGACGACGATGGTCGTATGCACGCTGTTCCTGCCGGTCGTGCGCAGGGTGATGACGGCTGAGCGCTCGGTGGCGCCGTCGTAGAGTTCGCCGCGGATCATTACGCTGATCTGCTGGGTGCCGTTTCCGTTGCTTTTGGAGACTGCGCACCACGATTTGTCGCTGGTGGCGATCCATGAAGCGTCGGTGAGTACGGTCACAGGTTGCATACTGTTGCCGTATGCGTCCAGTCCGTCCCAATCGAAGGTCAGTGTGCGGGCAGATGCGCTGATCGCAGGAGGATCGTCCTCCTTGGTGCATCCCGTGTGCGCGAAGGCGAAAAGAGCCATTAGCACGAGCAACAAGCCCGCTTTTAGCGAGATTTTTTTGTTCATTTCAATAAATTTTGGTTGGTAATTAATTAAGGATTATTGTCTGGTAAAACGCTTACCTCAAGCGCGTTAGCGGCTTTCGTGTATGGGCGTCGTTAGTTTTATAGGAATAGGCGTATTGTTCTGAATATGACTATATTTCATTTCTGTAAAACAAAATTAGCATTTTATTTGGATTTCTAATGAGTATATTGTGTGTAATTTACAAAATGGTATACATTTTGTCAAAATAGGACACTTTTACTGCCGCAATCGGACCCAAAAATGCGGTATTGTCCCTGTGTGGGATCCCGGACGGTTTGCATCGACGTCTGTTCGGGGCGTTTATATTACGGTCGCCGTGCGATAAAATTTGTATATTTGCCCCTGTTATGGCCAAAAAGCTGAACCCCGACACATTCATGCGACTCGCCCGGCAGGGCGTTATCTTAGATGTGCGCACTCCCGCCGAGTTCGCCGCCGGACATATCCCGGGGGCGTGCAACCTGCCCCTGTTCACCGATCAGGAGCGCGCCGAGGTCGGCACGTTATATGTGCGCACAGGCCGCGATCAGGCCGTGCTGCGTGGGCTCGAATTCGTAGGGCCGCGTATGGCCGATATGGTGCGCCGGGCGGGGGAGCTGGCCGCCGGGCGTGAGATCTTCGTCTACTGCTGGCGCGGGGGAATGCGCAGCGGCAGCGTGGCGTGGCTGCTGGAAACAGCCGGCCTTAAAGTGAGCCTTCTTGAGGGGGGCTACAAAGCCTGGAGGCGCAGTTTCGAAGTGCTGTTGCGCGAAAACCCCTGGCGTTTTGTGATGCTGGGAGGCCCTACCGGTTGCGGTAAGACCGAACTTCTGCACCGCATCGGGGCGCTCGGCTGCCAGGTGCTCGACCTGGAAGGGCTGGCCTCGCACCGCGGCTCGGCATTCGGGGCGCTCGGGCAGCGGCCTCAGCCCACCACCGAACATTTCATAAATTTGCTTAACTCGGCCTTCAGGGCTTTCTCTTCTTCGCGCCCCGTGTGGTGCGAGGGTGAGAGCCTGTTGGTGGGCCACGTGTTCATACCCCAGATGCTCTACGACCTTATGCGCACAGGCATCGTGGTCGGCATCGACATGGAGAGCGGCGAAAGGCTCGACCGCCTCGAGGTGGATTACGGCGATTTCCCGAAAGAGGAGCTTGCCGCCGCTTTCGGGCGCATCTCGCGCCGCATGGGCCCCGAAAAGGTCAAACTGGCGCAGGAAAGGCTCGACGGTGGCGACGTGCGCGGCGCCGCGGCCCTGGCGCTCGACTACTACGATAAGGCCTATGCCCGCAGCTCGGCGGACCATGCCCCGGCCTTCCGCTTTACGGTCAGCGGCGCGGATATGCAGGGCTCGGCTGAAAAATTGGTTGAAAAAGTAAGGAACATAGAAGGATATGGTGATTGATACCCGCGGAAGGCTCTGTCCCGAGCCGCTGATAATGACCAAACGCGCCTTGCAGGGCGCCGCGCAGGGCACGGTGATAGAGGTGCTCAACGATAACGACACGGCATGCGGCAACGTGGAGAGCTACCTGCGCGAGTTGGGATTCCAGCCCTCTTGCACGCGCGATGCGGCGGGGGTTTTCCATATAACTTTCACGGTGGGCGTCCAAGGCATCCCTGTCGTCCAGCCGCGCGTCGAAGATTATACCTGCGCGCCCACTGCGCCATGCGGCGATTATGCCGTCGTGCTGCGTGGCGCCGTCATGGGCTCGGGCGACGACGCCCTGGGGGCGTTGCTGATGCGCTCGTGCGTCAATTCTTTAGGTGAGCTCGATTCGCTGCCCTCGGCTATCATATTATATAATGGTGCAGTGCATCTCGCCCTTGAGGGTACGGATACAGCCTCCTCTCTGTCCGCCCTGGCCGCCCGCGGGGTCGATGTGGTTGTCTGCGGCACGTGCGTCGATTTTTTCGAGGTCAAAGAGCGCCTCGCCGCCGGGAGAATCGGCAATATGCTGCTTATTAACAATATACTTACCCGCGTCGGACACATAATCTACCCGTGAGAAAGCCCAACCTCTATTTCGACAACGCAAGCACCTCATTCCCCAAACCGGCGGGTGTGGCGCGCGCGGTGTCGCGCTATATAAATGATTGCGGCGGGGCTTACGGACGCGGTTTCTACCCCCGCTCCCGTGAGGCGACGGCGATGGTCGAGCGGTGCCGCGACAGGCTCGGGGAGGTGATGGGCGTCGACGGCGGCGGGATATTCTTCACCGCCAACGCCACCGCGGCGATCAACACTATATTATATGGTATGCCCCTGGCCGGACGCACGGTGTTGGTCAGCCCCATGGAGCATAACGCCGTGATGCGTCCGCTGAGCCACCTGGCTGCGACCCAAGGGGTGAATATAAGGGTTATGCCCTCGCATGCCGACGGTATGGTCGACCTGCTGCGCCTCGGCAGGGAGGAACTCGCAGGGGCGGCGCTGGTGGTCGTGAACCACCGCAGCAACCTGAACGGCGTGACGCAGCCCGTGCGCGAAATAATGGCGTTGGCTGGCGGCGTGCCTGTGATGCTCGACAGTTCGCAATCGCTCACCGCCGCCGGATTGCCGGGTTTCGCGCCGGATGACAGGCGTCCGGAATTTATAGTCTTTACCGGGCACAAGGGGCTTATGGGGCCCACGGGCACGGGCGGGGCATGGGTCGCCGACCCTTCGCGCCTTGAGCCGTTGCTGCGCGGTGGTACGGGCAGCAACTCGGACAGCTATGAAATGCCCCGGGCGATGCCCGACCGCTTCGAGGCCGGGACGCCCAACACCGCGGGGATCGCCGGACTGCTGGCGGCGTTGGAAGGGCCTGTCGCCCCGCGCCACACACAGGCCGACGTGTCGCTTTTCGCCGCGCGGTTGGCTGCGGTGGAAGGGTTGACGCTTTACTGCTCGCTACGTGGGGGCGAGGCTGCCGGAGTGATGTGTTTCACGCATGCGGCCCTGGACCCCTCGCAACTTGCCGAAAGGCTCGTTAACGGTTTCGGCTGCGAGGTGCGCCAGGGGTTGCATTGTTCGCCGCTGGCACACCGCACGTTGGGGACTTTCCCCACCGGCGCGGTGCGCATTTCGCTCTCGCCTTTCCACTCGGCAGCTGACCTGGATGCCCTCGCCGGGGCGATAGAAAATATATGTGCGCGATGATAACCGTCCTTTTGGATAACGCCCGCGCCGTGGTGCGCGCCGAAGCGCTCTGCGCGGCGGCGGGGATCGACGTGGCTGTGGTGCCCGCACCCAGCGAACACTCGCACGAGTGCGGAATGGCGCTGCGCATGCCCGCCGGGCAGCGTGCGGCCTTTGAACGGTTGATGAAAAACAATTCTATAAATGTCGTCATACTCTGATACGGATTTCGACCTGCTGACCACCGTCGCGCAGGGAGGTTGCTCGGCCAAGATCCCGGCTGGCGAACTCGCACGCCTGTTGGCGGATATACACCTGCCCATAGATAAGAACGTGCTGGTCGACGTGGCCACGCACGACGACGCGGGGGTTTATAAGATCTCGGATGAGATGGCGCTGATCGTCACCACCGATTTTTTCCCGCCGGTGTGCTCCTCTCCCCGCGATTTCGGGCGCATCGCCGCGAGCAATTCGCTTTCGGACGTATATGCTATGGGGGGCAAGCCGCTGCTCGTGCTCAACCTGACGATGTTCCCCTCGCAACAGATACCGATGGGCGTGCTGCGCGAGATAATGCTCGGCGGACAGGAGAAGATCGACGAATCGGGGGCGCTCACCATGGGCGGCCACACCATCGAGGACTACCCGCCCAAATATGGGCTTGCGGTGGTGGGCACGGTACACCCCGACCGCGTAATTTCCAACGCCGCCGCCCGTGAGGGCGACGTGCTGGTGCTGACCAAGCCGGTAGGTACCGGGGTGATGGTCGCCGCCCATCGCCTGGGGATGGACAGCCCCGAGGGCTACGCAGCAGCCGTCGAAGGGATGCAGCTTTTGAACGACCTGGGGGCGGAGGTAATGCAGCGCCACGGGGTGCGCGCCGCCACCGACGTGACCGGTTTCGGGCTTGCCGGGCACCTGCTCTCCATGGCGTGCGCCAGCGGCGTGACGGCCATCATAGACGCCCGCGCCGTGCCTTTGCTGCCCGGTGTGGAGGCGCTTATAGATGAGGGATGTGTGCCCGGGGGCGCTTTGCGCAACAAAGACCACGCGGTGGGCCGCGGAGCTAAATTCGATCCGTCGCTGCCGCTGGCCTTGCAGTTGGCTGTGTGCGATCCCCAAACTTCGGGAGGGCTGCTGATGTGCCTTCGCCCGGAGAGGGTCGATGAGGCGTTGGCCGAATTAAGGGTGAAATATCCCCTCTCGGCCCTCGTAGGGCGCATTGTGGCCCAAGGCGAAAACCCCCTTATTGTAGAATAAGCAAAAGATGGCGTGCAGCATACGCAGCCGGCCTGAGCGTTAATACTTGCCTTTCCAGAGCGCCGCGATGCGCTGGGCGATGGTCTGCTCCGGGGGATTATCCCCGGGATTGTAGAATCTTCTGCCCTCCAGCCCGGCTGGCAGGAACTCCTGCTCGGCGAAATTTCCCGCAAAGTCGTGCGAATATTTATAATCCGCGCCGTAGCCGATGTTTTTCATCAGTTTGGTGGGGGCGTTGCGCAGGTGCAGGGGCACCGGGCGGTCGTTGCTTTCGCCCTCGACCTGGGAGAGCGCGCTGTTGATGGCCATGTACGCCGAGTTGCTTTTCGGGCTGGTGGCCAGGTAGATGGTAGCCTCGGCAAGCGGTATGCGCGCCTCGGGCATGCCGATCTTGTGCACCGAGTCGAAACAGGCGTTGGCGATCAACAGGCAGTTGGGGTTGGCCAGCCCGACGTCCTCGGCGGCGAGGATCACCAGTCGCCGCGCGATGAATTTGGGGTCTTCGCCCCCCGCCAGCATGCGCGCCAGCCAGTAGACCGCCCCGTTGGGGTCGCTGCCGCGCACCGATTTGATGAAGGCCGAAATTATGTCGTAGTGCTGCTCGCCGCCCTTGTCGTACAGGGCGATGTTCTGTTGCAGGCACTCGGTGACGATCTTATCGTTGATGACCAGTTTGCCCTCGCTTGCCCCGGCTATGATGTCGAGTATGTTGAGCAGTTTACGCGCGTCGCCGCCAGAGAAACGAAACAGCGCGTCGGTCTGCCCGACCTTGACCTTGCGTGCGGCCAAAGTCGCGTCCTTTTTCAGGGCGTTGTCCAGCAGCGTCTGAAGCTCTTTCTCGTCTAAAGGTTTCAATATATAGACCTGGCAGCGTGAGAGCAGGGGCGGGATCACCTCGAACGAGGGGTTTTCGGTCGTCGCGCCGATGAGCGTGAACACGCCCTGCTCGACCGCTCCCAGCAGGGAGTCCTGCTGCGATTTGTTGAAGCGGTGTATCTCGTCGATGAAAAGGAATGGCGGCGCGGCGTTGAAAAATCGCTGTTTCTTGGCGTGATCGATCACCTCGCGCACCTCTTTCACGCCCGAGTTGATCGCCGAGAGCACGTAGAATTGGCGGTCGAGTGCCGTTGCGACCAGTTTGGCGAGTGTGGTCTTACCCACGCCCGGAGGGCCCCAGAGGATGAACGAGGGTACATTTCCCGTTTCGAGGAAGCGACGGAACACGCCGCCTTCGCCCACAAGGTGGGTCTGGCCGATGTAATCGTCCAGGGATGCGGGTCGCAGCCGCTCGGCTAACGGGATGTGGTTTTGCATTGTACAAATGTATGAAATTTTCCCTATCTTCGCTACCCATGAAACGTATAGGCATAATATCGGACACGCACGGTTTTTTCGACGACCGATTGAGGGAATTCCTCAACGAAGTCGACCATATCTGGCACGCGGGCGACTTTGGGGGAGTCGAGATTTCCGACCGCATAGCCGCCTTCCGGCCCCTGGTGGGCGTATACGGCAATATAGACGGTGGCGACGTGCGCCGGGTGTGGCCGCGCTGGAGCTCGTTTATGTGCGAGGACGTAAAAGTGCTGATGACCCATATTGGCGGATATCCGGGACACTATGCGGAAGGGGCGGTCGAGCAAATTTTGCAACATCGACCGCAAATATTAGTCACCGGGCATTCGCATATACTGAAGGTGGGCTACGATAAGAGATACGGGCTGTTGCATATCAATCCAGGGGCTGCCGGAATATCTGGTTTTCACCAAGTAAGGACAGCCGTACGCCTGACCGTCGACGGCGCACAAATAAGCGATCTCGAAGTGGGTGAGTGGCCGCGCGTTAGGTGACGCGGTGAAATAATTTTGCTGTTGTAGCCGTTTGTGCTATATAATACAGCAAAATATGCCAATTGAAAAATCCCTGCATGACACCCGGGTTGGCTTAGCCTTGCCCCGGTGTGAAAATGAAAATGTGAACGGCGCGTCCGAGGATCGGGCGGCGGAACATGCCGCGGGACGCATCATACGTATAATACCCATCCAGGAAAAGCCCGCCCCGGCAAACGAAGGCTTCGGCGTTGATATGACCCGCGAGGCCGCCGAGGGGCGCATAGACCCGGTCGTGGGGCGCGACGAGCAGATCGAGCGCATGGTCCAGGTGCTCTGCCGCCGCAAAAAGAACAACCCCGTACTGATCGGGCACGCCGGGGTCGGCAAGACCGCCATCGTGGAGGGCCTCGCGCTGCGTATCGTGCGCGGTCAGGTGCCCCGTATGCTGCGCGGCAAGCAGCTCATCTCGCTCGACGTGGCCTCGATGGTCGCCGGCACGCTGCTGCGCGGCCATTTCGAGGAGCTCATCAAGGCGATAATCGACGGTGCCGCGCGCCAGGTCAACGTCATACTTTTTATAGATGAGCTGCACACCATTGTAGGCGCCGGGGCGACCCAGGGCGGACTCGATGTGGCCAATATCCTCAAACCGGCGCTGGCGCGCGGGGGGTTGCAGTGCATCGGCGCGACCACGCTCGACGAATACCGCGAGAGCGTCGAAAAGGACGCCGCGCTCGAACGCCGTTTCCAGAAGGTGATGGTCGAGCCGTCTACCCCCGCGCAGACGCTTGAGATACTGCGGCGCATCCGTCCGCACTACGAAAAGTACCATTGCGTGCGTTTCACCGACCAGGCGCTGGAGGCGTGTGTGGCGCTGACCGACCGCTATATCCCCTCGCGTTACCTGCCCGACAAGGCTATCGACGCGCTGGACGAGGCCGGGGCGCGCGCCAATAGCCTCGCCGAGCCGGAGCCGGAGGCCATGCTTGCCCTTGAGGCGGCGCTGATCGAGGTCGAGGACCAACGCCACGCCGCTGTGGCTGCGGGTGACTACCAGGCTGCGGCCAACGCACGCATCCGCGAAGCAGCCCTGCAGGGCCGCCTCGACGAGCGCCGCAAGGCGTGGGACGAGCAGCGTGCGGCCAATCCGAAAGTGCTGACCGTAACCGTTATAGAACAGGTGGTCACGTCGATGACCGGCATTCCCGTCGAGCGCATCTCGCAGCAGGACAAACAGCGCCTGGGCGGATTGGCCGACTCGCTGAAGGCCCGCGTGATAGGGCAGGATGCGGCGGTCGAGAAGGTCGCGCGGTCGGTGGTGCGTTCGCGTGCCGGACTGAAAGACCCTGCGCGGCCTATCGGGGTGTTCATGTTCACGGGACCTACCGGGGTGGGCAAGACCCACCTGGCGCGCGAATTGGCCGGACTGATGTTCGACCGCCAGGACGCCGTGGTGCGTATCGACATGGGTGAGTACACCGAAAAACACAACGTCAGCCGTATGATAGGCTCACCGCCCGGATATGTGGGTTACGGCGAGGGCGGGCAGCTGACCGAGGCCGTGCGCCGCCAGCCATATTCGGTGGTGCTTTTCGATGAGATAGAGAAGGCGCATCCCGAAGTGCTGGGTGTGATGCTGCGCCTGTTTGACGAGGGGTGGATCACGGACGGCTCGGGACGCAAGGTCGATTTTCGCAACACCATTATAATAATGACCTCGAACGTGGGCTCGCACCGTGTCGTGCAGCGTGGGCGCAGGGTGGGTTTTACCGTCGAGGACGGTGCCGGGGTGGCCGTGCCGGGTGATTACCGCGCCGCGCTCGAAGGCGCTTTCGCGCCCGAATTCCTGAACCGCATCGACGATATTGTGGCGTTCGAAACGCTTTCGCAGGGCGATATTTGCCGCATCGTGGACCTTGAGCTGGAGAGCGTGAAACGGCGTGCTGCCGCGCTCGGGTTTAAGTTGCGTGTGGGACGCGCCGCGCTGCGCCGGCTGGCCGAGCTGGGTTACGACGCGCGTTACGGGGTGCGTTCGCTCAGGCGGACTATACTGGAGCAGGTCGAGGAGCCCCTTGCGCACCTAATTGTCACCCATGGCGATATGGCCGGAAAGACCGTCGCGGTGGGTTGTGCGCACGGCGGGATAAGCCTGTCGGTTAAATAGCGGCGAACAGGATCGAATTAATACCCGGGCCGGGCAGCTTTCCCAAGCTGTCCGGCCTGTTTTTTGCCAGAAATAGATTGATGCGGTGAAATTTCACTCCCGTTTGCGCATATTTTTAACAAATTGTTTATCTTTGCACAGTGTAATATGGAATGGAATGTTTGACGCAGAAATGATACGAAAGGTTTACGCCTCCTTCGCAAGGCGCGTAGACGCAGCTAAAGAGATGTCCGGCAGGTCTTTGACGCTTGCCGAAAAGATATTTTACGCCCACCTGCACCCCACGCAGGGGCTTGCCGCATTCCGCCGCGGCGAGGATTACGTCGATTTCGCTCCCGACCGCATAGCGCTCCAGGATGCCACCGCGCAGATGGCGATCCTGCAATTCATGAACGCGGGGCGCGACCGTACGGCTGTGCCGACCACCGTGCACTGCGACCACCTGATCATTGCCGAAAAAGGCGCGCGGGCCGACCTGGCGACCGCGGACAAAACCAACCGCGAGGTCTACGATTTTTTGCGCTCGGCGGCCAACCGTTACGGCATGGGCTTCTGGAAACCCGGCGCGGGCATCATACACCAGGTGGTGCTGGAGAACTACGCCTTCCCCGGCGGGATGATGATCGGCACCGACTCACACACCCCCAACGCCGGAGGGCTGGGCATGGTGGCCATCGGCGTGGGCGGCGCGGACGCCGTCGACGTGATGACCGATATGCCCTGGGAGCTGCGCATGCCGCGCATCATAGGCGTGCACCTGACCGGTAAACTCAGCGGTTGGGCAGCCCCGAAAGACGTGATACTGCACCTGGCGGGAATGCTGACCGTCAAGGGCGCGACGAACGCCGTCGTGGAGTATTTCGGCGAGGGCGCGGGGACGCTTTCGGCGACCGGCAAGGCCACGATATGCAATATGGGAGCCGAGATAGGCGCCACCTGCTCACTGTTCCCCTACGACGGGAAAATAGCTGAATACCTGCGCGCTACGGGGCGTGGGGAGGTTGCCGCGGCAGCCGACGCAATGGCCGCGTACCTTGTCGCCGACCCCGAAACCGCCGCCGCCCCCGAAAAATATTACGACCGCGTGATCGGCATCGACCTCTCGCAGATCGAGCCCCACCTGAACGGCCCATTCACCCCCGACGCGGCGCACCCCGTGTCGCAGATGCGCGGCGAAATAGAGCGCAACGGCTGGCCCGCCGCGATGGAGGTCGGGCTTGTGGGATCGTGCACCAACTCGTCGTACGAGGACCTTGCGAGGGCGGCGTCCATAGCCCGCCAGGCGAAGGCCAAAGGTCTGAAAGCCAAAGCGGCATATATAATAAACCCCGGATCGGAGCAGGTGCTTGCAACGGCCGCCCGCGATGGTGTAATAGCTGATCTTGAGGCTATAGGCGCCGTTGTCATGGCGAATGCGTGCGGTCCGTGTATCGGCCAATGGAACAGGGGATTGGAAGACAATACCCGCCCCAACTCGATAGTCACCTCGTTTAACCGCAACTTCGCCAAACGCGCTGACGGCAACCCCAACACCCACGCCTTTGTGGCCTCGCCCGAGATGGTGACCGCGCTGGCCATAGCGGGTGATCTGGGTTTCAATCCGCTGACCGACACGCTGGTCAACGAAAAGGGCGAAAAAGTGATGCTCGACGTCCCCTCGGGCGACGCCCTGCCCCCGCGCGGAATGGCTGCGGTCGACGCGGGATACCTCGCACCGGTTGCGTCCGGCGCGCCCGACGTGGCCATCGACCCGGCCTCGGAGAGGCTGCAATTATTAAAGCCGTTTGCGGCGTGGGACGGTAGTGATTTCGCGGATATGTACCTTCTGATAAAGGCGCAGGGCAAGTGCACGACCGACCATATTTCGATGGCCGGCAAGTGGCTCACCTACCGCGGACACCTGCAAAATATCTCCGAAAACCTGCTTATGGGCGCCGTCAACGCATTCAACGGCAAGACTGCCAGCGTGCTCGATCCCCTGGACGGAGAATATAAAGGCGTGGCCGACGCGGCGAAGGATTTCCAAAAGGCCGGCGCGGGCTCGATAGTGGTCGCCGAGGAGAACTACGGCGAGGGCTCCTCGCGCGAGCATGCCGCCCTCGAACCGCGCTACCTGGGCGTGAAGGCCGTTTTGGTGAAATCTTTCGCTCGCATACACGAAACCAACCTCAAGAAGCAGGGCTTGCTGGCGCTCACATTCGCCGACAAGGCCGATTACGACCGCATACGGGAGGACGACCGCATCTCGATCACGGGACTGAAGGATTTCGCGCCCGGCAGGAACCTGACCGTGACCCTTACCCATAAGGACGGCACGAAAGAGAGTTTCGGGGCCGCGCACACATACAACACCCAGCAGATCGGTTGGTTCAGGGCCGGCGCTGCGCTTAACGCGAAATAATGGCAAGGATAGAATATAGAAACGGGGCGCTGCATGTGCCCGACACCGCCACGATCCCCTTTATCGAGGGCGACGGGGTGGGCGCGGAGATCACCCCCGCGATGCAGATTATAGTCGACGCGGCGGTGGCGAAATGCTACGGCGGAGGCAAACGCATCGAATGGATGGAGCTGCTGGCCGGCGAAAAGGCGCAAAAGGAAAAAGGCACGCCGATGCCGCCCGAAACGCTCTCCACGATGCGCGAGTACCTCGTTGGCATCAAAGGCCCGCTCAACACCCCGGTCGGCGGCGGAATGCGTTCGCTCAACGTCGCGCTGCGCCAGGATTTGGACCTTTACGTCTGTCTGCGCCCCGTGCGTTGGTATAAGGGCGTGGCCTCGCCGGTCAAAGAGCCGGGCAAGGTCGATATGCACATCTTCCGCGAGAACACCGAAGACATTTACGCAGGGATAGAATGGAAGGCGGGAACGCCCGAGGCGGCTAAATTCCTCGACTTTATCACGCGCGAAATGGGCGTGAGCAAGGTGCGCTTCCCCGAAAGTTCGTCCTTTGGCATAAAACCCGTGTCGAGGGAGGGCAGCCGCCGGCTGATCGCCTCGGCCATAGACTACGCCCTCGAAAACGGATTGCCTAAAGTGACGCTGGTGCACAAGGGCAACATCATGAAATTCACCGAAGGCGGTTTCCGCGACTGGGGTTACGAACTGGCCGGGGAGTATGGCGAGGGGGTGGTCACCGCCCCGCAGCTCAAAGCGCTCTCACCCGCCGACGCTCAAACCGCGCGCGAAAAGGCGAAACTCCTCGTGGACGACTGTATCGCCGACGCCTTTTTGCAGAACACGCTTCTAACGCCCGAGAAGTACAGCGTTATCGCCACGCTCAACCTGAACGGCGACTACGTTTCCGACCAGTTGGCGGCGATGGTGGGCGGCATAGGAATCGCCCCCGGCGCGAATATCAACTACGCGACCGGCCACGCCGTCTTCGAGGCCACGCACGGCACCGCCCCTGACATCGCGGGCAAGGATATGGTAAATCCCTGTTCGATAGTGCTTTCGGCATGCATGATGCTGCGCTATATGGGTTGGATCGAGGCCGCCGACGCGATAGACGAAGCTCTGGAGCGATCCTTCGCCGCCGGTTGCGCCACTTCAGACCTGGCCCGGTTTATGGATAACCCCACACCGATGCGCACCAGGCAATTCACAGAATATATCGTAAAAAATCTATAGGACATGAAAAAGGAGTATATCATCTACAAGCTTTCCGAAACGGTAAAGAACACGAGCCGCATCGATCCCAAACTCTTCACGGAGTACAACGTCAAACGAGGTCTGCGCAACGAAGACCACTCGGGCGTACTTGTGGGCCTTACCAAGATAGGCGACGTGGTTGGTTACGAACGTCTGCCCGAGGGCGGACTGAAGGCCATCCCCGGACGGCTGGTATACCGCGGCATCGACGTCGAGGACCTGGTAAACGGCATCTATTCCGAAAACCGCTTCGGCTTCGAGGAGACGGCTTTCCTGCTGCTCTCGGGCTACCTGCCCGATAAGGAGGAGGAGGAGACCTTCCGGCACCTGATCCAGCGCTTCATGCCCCTGGAGCAGAAGACCAAGATGAATATCCTCGACCTGGAAGGGTCTAATATCATGAATATTCTGGCGCGCTGCGTGCTGGAGCTCTATACTTTCGACCCCAAGCCCGACGACACCGACCGCGAAAACCTGATCCGCCAGTCCATAGAGCTGATCGCGCGCTTTCCGACCATCGTCGCCTACGCGTACAACATAATGCGCCACACCGAGCAGGGCAAATCGCTGCACATACGCCACCCGCAGGACGGGCTGTCGATCGCCGAAAACTTCCTGTATATGCTCAAGGGCGAATTCACGCCCCTCGAAGCGCGCATCCTCGACCTGGCGCTGATCCTGCACGCCGAGCACGGCGGGGGTAACAACTCGACCTTTACGGTGCGTGTGACCAGCTCGTCAGGCACCGACACCTACTCTTCGATAGCCGCCGCCATAGGATCCTTGAAGGGCCCGCTGCACGGTGGCGCCAACCTTGCGGTGATGAAGATGTTCAACCACCTCAAGGATGCGGTCCACAACTGGAAGGACAAGAAGGAGATCGACGCCTATCTGGGCAAGATGCTGCGCAAGGAGGCCTACAACAAGACCGGGTTGATCTACGGCATAGGCCACGCAGTCTACACCGTGTCAGACCCCCGCGCGATACTGCTCAAGGAGATGGCGCGCGATTTGGCGAAGGAGAAGGGCCTCGAAAAGGAATTCGCATTCCTCGAACTGCTCGAAGAGCGTGCCGTAGAGTGCTTTATGGCCTATAAGGGCGATAAGGTGGGCAAACGCGTCTGCGCCAACGTAGACTTCTATTCGGGCTTCGTGTACGAGATGATCGGGTTGCCCGAGGAGGTCTTCACGCCGCTGTTCGCCATGAGCCGCATCACCGGCTGGACCGCACACCGCATCGAGGAGCTGAATTTCGACTCTAAGCGCATAATACGTCCCGCCTACCGCAACGTGAGTGAGAGCACCAAGTTCGTGCCGATGAAAAATCGTTAGCGCGTTCCGGCTGGCTGTGCATATTGCACGCCATCTCTCACTTATCCTCCTGCGCTCAAATCCTCACAGCAGCTAAGGCTGCTCCGGTTTGATGCTCAGGCGATAAGCAAAATATGACGCACACAATGCACAGCTTCGTTGGCAACGATATATGTGAATGCTAAAAAAAGCACATTCCCGCGCAGGAAAGTGCTTTTTTTAGCGGATTGTGTTACCTTTGCGCGTCATTTACGATCATAGATGAACCATAAAAAGGACTACACATCATATTCTTTCCTGCTGACGGTCGCGGTCATAGCGATCCTGCTGCTCGCCGGGCTGTTGCCATCGTTCCATATTGCAGGGGTCAAGATAAAGAGAGTCAATATATTATCTGACGTATACTCGCCTGAGGAGACGCTCGACACGCTGCGCGAATACAGCGACACGGCTTTCGCCGCCGAGGCCGCAAAGCACACGACCCCGCCCGACGTTGCGGACGGCGTGGTCACGGGCAGCAGCCAGAGTTGGGATATCTCGGGGTCGAATATCGTTTCGGTAAGCGGTCCCGCGGCATCCGTCCCCGGGCTTACGCAGGGCGCCAGGAGCGTGGTGGCCGCGTCGGCAACCCCCGCCGGCGCATCGGTCAACGTGGGCGGCACCCCGCCGCAGGACGCTGGCAAGGTCGATCCGGCCAGTTATGACATGCCCTCGGCGCTGGTCGATGATTTCGCGCCGGGCAACATGACGCGCTTCTATTCCGCGCTGCTAAAAGGCAACCCGCAGCGTCCCGTCAGGGTGGCCGTGCTGGGCGACTCATTCATCGAGGCCGACATACTGACCGCCGACCTGCGCGAACAACTCCAGGCCGTATTCGGGGGCTCGGGCGTGGGTTTCGTACCCTTCGCCTCGCCGCTGGCCAAGTACAGGGGCACGGTAAAGCACAACATCGACGGCTGGGAGAGCTATACCGTAACCCGCAAGAACAGCACTCCGGCGGCCTTCAAGGATAAATATTTCGTTTCCGGCCTGGTTTGCGTCCCCTCCGAAGGGGGGTCGGTGCGCATCGCGGGCACCAATTTCCGTCGCAACATTTCCAACTGCTCGGTGGCGCGCCTGTTGTTCGTCAACTCGGGCAACTCGACCATCGAGGTGACGGTCAACGACACGATCAAAAGCAGTTTCAAACCCGAAAGCAGCCCTCTGGTGCAGCAGATCAGCCTTAACGGCAACATCGCCTCGATCAAGGCGCGCATAACCAATGCCGCGGGCTTTACCGGCTACGGCGTGGTGCTGGAGAGCAAGGGCGGCGTGTCGGTCGACAATTTTTCGATCCGCGGCAACAGCGGAATGGCGCTTTTCGGGACTAACTCAAGCATCAACGCCCAGATAGGTAAGTTGTTGGGTTATGACCTTATCATACTGCAATACGGCCTTAACGCCATGTCGCCCGACGTGCTCAATTATAACGCCTACGCCGCCCAACTGGTCAAGATCATCAATTATGTGCACGAGTGTTTCCCCGGCGCGGCGCTGATGATGATGAGCGTGGGCGACCGCAGCACCCAGCGCGCGGGCGAATACGTCACCATGCCCGCCGTCAGGGCGATGATCGCAGCCCAGCAGAAAGCGGCCACGGAGTGCGGCATAGCCTTCTGGAACACCTTCCAGGCCATGGGCGGCGAGAAGAGCATGGTCAAATTCGTGCAGAACAAGTGGGCGGCCAAGGACTACACGCACATAGGCTATCCGGGCGGAAAGTTCATCGCCACCCAAATGGTTTCCTCGCTGCTTTACGGCTACCGCGCCTATAAGGGCGAGGGTGTACCTTCATTCGCTGTGGCGGGCGGCTCGACCGCAGCACCGGCCCAGGGCGACTCTTCGGTGCACCCTGCCGTACCACATTTACCTGCGCTCGATCCAGACAGCACATCGCGACGATGATCCCGTTTTTGGTAGACATAGAACAGGGCCTTTGGCAACTTCTGGCCTATGACCCGAAGGCCCCGCTGATATTCAGCAGTGGCCTTTTCCTGTTCGTGTTCGCCGCTTTTTCGATGTTCTACGGCATGATGCGCCGCGAGGTGACCCTGCGCATCGTCTACGTGGTGCTTTTTTCGCTCTATTTCTACTATAAGTGCAGCGGGCTTTATTTCCTGCTGCTTATCGCGCTCTCGGTTTCTGACTTCTTCATCGGGCAATATATCCCCAAACAGACCGAGGAGTGGAAGCGCAAGGCGCTGGTCACGCTCAGCGTGGCGGTCAACCTGGGCGTGCTGGCCTATTTCAAATACACAAACTTCTTTATCGGCATCATAAACGACCTGGGTGGCGGCGATGCCCTCGATTTCAAGAATATCTTCCTGCCGGTGGGTATATCTTTCTACGTCTTCCAGTCGCTCAGCTATACGATAGACGTCTACCGCGGGCATATCACCCCGACCCGCTCGTGGCTCGACTACCTTTTTTTCCTCTCTTTCTTCCCTGTGCTGCTGGCCGGGCCTATCGTGCGTGCGAGGGATTTCCTGCCCCAGATACGCCAGAGCCCCCTTGTCGTCACGCGGCGCATGTTCGGACGGGCGGTGTTCCTTATAATGTCGGGGCTTATCAAGAAAGCGATAATTTCGGATTACATAAGCCTTAATTTCGTCGACCGCGTGTTCGACGACCCGACGCTTTACAGCGGCGTGGAGAACCTCGTGGGGCTTTACGGCTACGCGCTGCAGATCTATTGCGACTTCTCGGGCTACTCGGATATGGCGATCGGCCTGGCGCTGATGCTCGGTTTCCGCTTCAACCGCAACTTCTACTCGCCATATAAGTCGGCCACTATCACCGAGTTCTGGCGACGGTGGCATATCTCGCTGTCGAGTTGGCTCAGGGACTACCTTTACATCTCGCTGGGCGGCAACCGCAAGGGCAAGGTGCGCACTTACCTGAACCTGGCGATAACCATGCTGCTCGGGGGACTGTGGCACGGCGCTGCGCTGCGCTTCGTGCTGTGGGGGGCGATCCATGGCGTGTCGCTGGCGGTGCATAAGCTGCTGATGAATTATTTCCCCTCCCTGAAGCCTACGGGCGAAGGGATGACGCGCGCCGGGCGCATCTTCGGCATACTGGTGACCTTCCACCTGGTTTGCGTGAGCTGGATATTCTTCCGCGCGAAGGATATGTCCACCGGAATGCAGATGCTTTCTCAGATTTTCACTAACTTTCACGGCGCGATGCTGCCCCAGTTGGTGGCGGGATATGCCGGCGTGATGATCCTCATTGTGTTGGGCTACGCGCTGCACTTTATGCCCTCGCGATGGGAGCTGGCCAACGAACGCCGCGTGACGGCGATGCCGCTTTGGTTACAGGCCGTGGTGACGGCGGCGATAATCTTCGTGATAATGCAGGTCAAGTCGGCCGAGATACAGCCGTTCATATATTTCCAATTCTGATGTGCACCCTGGACCATAACCTTATGCTTGCGCTCAACTTCGACGGAGGGGCGTGGTGCGACTCTTTATTTCGGGCTGCGTCGGGCAAACTGACCTGGGTGCCGCTTTACGTGCTTGTAATCTGGCTGTTATGGCGGCGTTTCGGGTGGCGCGAAACCCTCGCGGCGGTTGTGGCAATGGCCCTGACGGTGGTGCTGGCAGACCAGGCGTGCAATTTCTTCAAGGATAATTTTTCACGTCTGCGGCCCTCGCACACGCCTTCGCTGGAGGGAATGCTGCATTATGTAGGCAGCTACCGGGGCGGACTCTACGGCACGGTTTCGGCGCATGCTGCGACCTGTTTTTCGATAGCGGTTTTCAGCGCGTGCGCCCTGCGGCGACGGATCTACACGATACTTATTTTACTGTGGGCGCTGCTGGTCGCCTACAGCCGCATCTATTTAGGTGTGCATTTCCCGCTCGATATACTCTACGGCGCGGCGATGGGCTCGATCTTCGGATGGGGCGCCTATGCGGTGTGGAACCGCTTAAAAACCAGGATAAAACGATGACCGCATACGAATCCTTCATCAGGCGCGGTCGCTGGCTGATCGCACGCCGCAGGTTGCTGCCGCCAATGTTTATCGCCTCGTGCGTGGGCGCGCTGCTGCTTGCCACGCCTTTTCGCATCGAGGACCGGTGGTGGCTGACCGCCGTTTCTGTGGCCCTGGCTTGCGTCGCGATGTGGATTAAGGCTTTGGCCGGCGCCGCTGCGCTGGATCACCGCCGCCGTGGGATGGAGGGCGTGGCGACGATGCCTGAGTTGATCGCGGCGGGCGGGGTCTATTCCGTTACGCGCTTCCCCGGATATGCCGCAGATGTGCTGTCTGTCGCCGCGCTGGCCCTCTTTACCGGAGTGGGGTGGTTCATCCCCCTTGCTGCGCTCACGGCGCTGCTTGTGGCCGCGGTCATGGTGCTTGCCCACGAACAGGCCATGCAGACCCGCTACGGGGCGCAATTCGAGCAGTGGTGCACCACCACGCGCACCCTGCGTTTGCCGCTAAGGCCCAGTAGATCCGGTATAAAGGCGGGCCCCGTCGCCCTGCTTCTTCAGCAGGGACGCGCCATAGCGCAGGTCATCGCCGGATTTTGCATCATGGCGTGGGTCAAGGGATTGCGGATCGATTTCGACCCCGTGCCCGGGGTAGGGTGGATCATCGCGCTGGCCGTGGCCGTGTCGCTGGCGTGGATAGCCCCGCGCCGCTGATCAGATCTCGTCTATCAACGTGACCTTGACGTTGGATTTCATGCCGAAGGCCATGAAATTGTGCCGCGGGAAATATTTGAGCACATAGGGCAGCATGTCGCAGTTACCTGAGAGCGTGGTGATCTCGTTGCTTTCCAGCGTGCGTATAATGCCGTTTTGCCACCTTTTGATAGCTGCTTTGGTCGGTATGTCCGGGAAACGCGGGATCCAGTAACTTGTCATAAAGCCGCCCCCGGCCATTACGGTGAGGTTTTCGGCGTGTTTCGATTCTACGACGATCCTGCCGGGGTCGATCCCCGCCTGTTGTGCGAGTGAGCCGAGGAGCCTGGCCGCCGCTGCCGCCTGTCCTGCTTCGATCACACGCAGGTTTTTGAAGTCTATCCAGAAATAGTAATCGCCGGGATCGGGCAGCGCTTGCCAAAGCACGTCGAGCGTCAGGCCGTTGGGCATCACCTGCGGCCAATGGCACACGTCGAAGCGGTCGGCGTCCACGTCATAGAAAACGTCGGTTTCGATGCCGCTGAAGCGTCCCGCCACCGAGCGCATCTTCTCCACGCTGTTGACCTTGTGTATCCACACTCTCTCGCCGTAGGCGGGGTTCAGGTCGGACATCCTCGCCGCCGGGGCGGGCGCGGCGGGCAGGTCGGGAAGTATCAGCCCGCGCATCTGCATCACGAAATAGTAGCTCGTCCCCGAGAAAAGCAGGACCAGGGCGAACACCGACCATGCTATGACATGGCGTGGCTTGAGCGGTTTCATGCGTGCTTATACGTTGTAAAGATAGCGTTTGATACTGCGTTTGGGCGTTTTTTCGAACTCGTTGGGGTAGAGGATTATCTGCGAGAGCTGCTCGTATGAGGCCACCATGGTGTTGAGTGTCTGCATGTTCTCGCTCATCACGCCGGGAAGCGCGCTGTGCTGTACCCCGTCGGCGTCGGCCTGTTCGTAATCGGGGTAAACAAGCGCCACGAGTTTGCCTTCGCGCTCGACGACCAGCGACTCCATTACGCAGTACAGGTTGTTGAGCTTGGCCTCGATCTCCTCGGGGTAGATATTCTGGCCGCTCGACGAAAGGATCATCGATTTAGACCGGCCACGGATATAGAGCGTGCCGTCGGGGTCCATCGTGCCGATATCGCCGGTGTGCAGCCAACCGTCCGGCTCAAGCACGGCTGTGGTCGCCTCCTGGTTCTTGTAGTAGCCCATCATAACGTTCTCTCCGCGCACGATGATCTCGCCGGGTTTTTTCTGCGGGTCGTCGGAGGCTATCTTCGCCTCCATTATGCCGTCCAGGATCGCCCCGCACGAGGTGGGTTTGAATACCGCATAATCCGAGTAACTGATAAGCGGGGCGCATTCGGTCATGCCGTAACCCACCGTAAAGGGGAATTTTATCTTCATCAGGAACTCCTCGACCTCGCGGTTGAGGGGCGCACCGCCTATGATGACCTGAGCGATGTTGCCGCCGAAGGCGTCCATGAGTTTCTTGCGAATGGTCGAGTATATCGTAGAGTCGATCAGGGGCACCTTGAGCGCCACCTTCATTATGCCCTTGTCGAGCATGGGAAGAATCTGCTTTTTGTATATCTTCTCGATTATCAGGGGCACGGAGCATACCGTGTAGGGGCGCACCTCGGCCATCGCCTCAAGCAGTATCTTTGGGGCGGGCATGCGCCCGAGCAGGGTGATGTGCGAACCCACGGCCAGGGGCAGCAGCATGTCGAATGCGCAGCCGTAGGCGTGGGCCAGGGGCAGGAACGAGAGCACCCTCGATCCCTTGGTGTGGATCTTGTAGCCCAGGCCGTAGACCACGTTGCCGGTCAGGTTGTTGACCGTCAGCATCACGCCTTTCGAGAAACCGGTCGTGCCCGAGGTGTAGTTGAGCAGCGCGAGGGCGTCGTTGGGCACGTCGGGATATTTGATGTCCCCGGCAGAGAAACCCATCGGGTAGCGCTTGCGGTAGTGTTTGGTGAGGTGGCACACGTACTCCTTTATCGAGTTGCCCGATCTTTCGTACAGGCAGCTGTAATCCGTCAGCGAGAACGCCGCCCGGATGCCCTCGACCTGATCCGTTTCTATGATGTCCCAGAACGTGTCACCCACGAAGAGCAACTGGCTCTCGGAGTGATTGATGATATGGTGCACGTCGTTGGCGTTGAAATCGGGCAGGATGGGCACTATCACGGCGCCGTAGGTGATCGTGGCGACGTAGGCCATGCACCAACGGGGATTGCTGCGCCCTATCAGGGCTATCTTGTCGCCCTGTTTGATCTTGCACTCTTCGAACAGCAGGTGCAGTTTGGCGATCTGCTTCGCCATTTCGAAATACGAGAATTGCTCCTTCTTGAAGTAGTCGCTAAGGGCCGGCAACTCGCGGTTCTCGCGAAAGCTCTCCTGGTATATCTTTATAAGGTTTTCCTGCATCATTGTTTATTGCGTTTTATTAAATACGTTTTATTCTCTTCGCCGCTTAACAGGCGTTTTATGTTTTTCCGGTGCGTATATATCAGCAGCACGCTCACCGCGCAGCAGAAAACCAGCAGCGGGGCGTAGGTCTGCCTGAATACCACCCCTACGAAAACGGGCAGCAGGGCCCCCGCTATCATCGAGCCGAGCGACACGTAGTGCGTGGTCGCCAGCACGACTACGAACACGCCCAGGCAAAGCCCTACGGCGGCGGGATGCACGGCCAGCACCGCCCCGGCGAGAGTGGCCACCCCCTTGCCGCCGCGAAATCCGACGAAAACGGGGAATATGTGCCCCAGCACGGCCACCGCGACCAGCATCAGTTTCAGGTCGGTCAGAGCGTCGCCCGCCAGCGGGGTGAGGTGGGAGAGCATTACAGCTGCAAAACCCTTGCCGATATCCATCGCGAAGACCGGCAGGGCGGCTTTTGCGCCCAGCACGCGCAGGGTGTTCGTCGCCCCGGCGTTGCGGCTGCCGTGTTCGCGTACGTCGATTCCGTAGAACCGTTTGCCGATCCAGACGGCGCTCGGGATCGACCCGAGCAGGTAGGCTGCCGCAAGGACGGCTATGTATCCCAATATATCCATAACTAAACGATTGCGCGTGAAAAACCGTGGCGGCAATACCGCGGCCAAAACACCGCAAAGATAGCAAAACCCGGCGATATTATAAAAATCCCCTAATCACCCCGATAGGGTAAAAGTGGCCCGGAATGTTTTTATAGCGCGATTTTTGATTATATTTACCGGGTAAACCAAAACCAACACGATTATGAGAAGGGCGTTTTTATGTATTGCGGTAATGTTGGCGTCGAGCGCATGCGTTCATGCCGGAGCCGATAAACACATCGAAGTGAGCGGATTGCCCGCCCCGGCGCAGCAATTCCTCTCGACCTATTTCCCGAATGCCGCCCCGGCCTACGTCAAGGTCGACAATGAATTCATGTCGAAGAATTACGAAGTTATGTTCTCGACCGGAGAAAAAGTGGAGTTCAACTCCAAAGGGACATGGACGGAAGTCGATTGCGATATGGCGACCGTGCCCGCGGGGATAGTCCCCAAGCCTATCGGCACTTATGTGATGACCAAGCACCCCGAGCGCAAGATCGTCAGCATCTCGCGCGACCGGCACGACTACGAGGTTGAGCTCGATACGGGACTGGACCTGAAATTCGACCTAAAGTTCAATCTTATCGAGGTCGACTAAATACAGGGGCTGCCGGAAGTGGCAGCCTTTTTTATTGCCGGACGAGTGATAAATTAAACATAAATAGCTATATTTGTAGAATATTTCAAAGACAATGAGGCGTTTCAGAGAGGAATTGTTCACCTGGGCATGGTGGAAATCGTGGGTATTCATATTTTTCGGCTGCCTGGTCATGGCTGCCGGTTTCGTGCTGTTCATAAACCCCTACCGCATCGTGCCGGGAGGCGTGTATGGCATGGGTATCGTGCTGCACGCCGTATTCCCCTCGATCCAGGTGGGTACTTTCGGCCTTATGTTCGACGTGCCCCTGATGATGATCGCGTTCTATTTCTTCGGGGGGCAATTCGGGGGGCGCACGGTGGTGGCAGCCATAACCACGCCCATAATAATGAACGTCCTGACCCACTACATAGGCGAAAATCCTGCGACCATGCTGGGCGGCAGGATAAACCTGGCCGACGACATAATAATAAGCTGCCTTTTCGGGGGGGTGATGATAGGCGCCGGGGTGGGCCTTATAATCCGCACCAGGGCGACCAGCGGGGGGACGGACATCGTGGCCATGATATTGACCAAATTCACCCGCCTGACATTCTCGAACGCCATATTCATCGTCGACTCGGCGGTGGTGATATTCGGTATCGTGATATTGGGCGACTGGCGGCTGCCGCTCTATTCGATAGTGACCATATACGTTTCGGCGCGCGTGATAGATTACGTGATCGACGGGGCGAGTTACGACAAACTGCTGTTTATTATCTCGGACAAGCACGAGCAACTGCGATCATTCATCCTCGACGAAATGGGCCGCGGGGCGACCTATATAAAATCGTCGGGAATGTACACCGGACAGGCCAAAGAGATGATCTTCCTGGTGGTGAGCCGCCGCGAAGTGGCCACGGTGGAGAGGATGGTCCACAAAGTGGATCCCCTATCGTTTGTGGTGGTGGTGGACGCCTATGAGACATTCGGCGACGGATTCCAGTCATTCCCCGCGGAAAACGCGTAAAGGGGGCTGTCGTCCTCCCGAATCCGGGAAAATGTACGTTATTGTATATTAAACGGACTATCGTTATATCAGGAATGCTTAAATCAGCTAATTTTGTTTCATAAATCCTGACTTTATGAAACCGATAATCACTGCGCTGTTGACGGGTTGCACCCTGCCCTGCCTATTCCCCGCCGCTGCGGATGCGGCGAAGACCGGGAAGGCAGACCGTAAGCCTAACGTACTCTTCATCGTGGCCGACCAGTTGCGCTACGACATGCTCTCGTGCCGCGGCAACCGCTATTTGTCCACACCTAACCTCGACCGCCTGGTCGGGCAGGGCTACAACTTCGGCAGGACATATACCGCCAATACGGTCTCGATGCCCTCGCGCTTCGGGCTGATGACAGGCCACTACGCCTCTGAGGTCGGCACGCGCACCAACAGCACGCTTTTTGACAAGGATAAGGTCCTCGCCATCGCCCGCGAGAGCAGCCTGGGGCACCTTTTCACCGCGGCGGGCTACGATACGAGGTATTCCGGCATGACCAACCTCTACGGGACGAAGGATATGACCGAGTACGGCTTCACGCTCTGCGGCACCGACCCCTATGACGGGCCGATGGAGTACGCGGAGAAGTTCTTTGCGGGGCGCGGCGACTCCGAAAAACCGTTTTTCCTCTACCTGGCATTCATGAACCCCCACGACATCTGCTACGGCGCGGGCATGGATCCGCGTTTCCCCGACAAACTCAGCGCGAAGGCCACGTCTACGACCAAGATATACCTCGAAAAGAAAGACGGCATGGATCGCGCCGAGTACCTCGCCCAGGTGCCGCCGAAGCCCGCCAACGCCGATCCATTGCCTATACTTGAGGCCAAGACCAAGGTCACCGGCACCGGATACCGCGATTGGAATGACGAGCAATGGGGGCTTTACCGTTGGATGTATTGCCGCCTTATCGAGCACGTCGACGGCCAGATAGGACGCATACTCGCTGCCATCGACCGCGCGGGGCTTACCGACAACACGATCATAGTCTTTACCTCGGATCACGGCGAACATTGCCAGTCGCATGGGTTGGTGTTCAAATTCTTCGCCCTCGAAGAGGCCCAGCGCGTGCCTTTCATCTTCAGCGGCCCGGGGATCGGCAGTAAGGGCACGGACAACTCGGCGCTGGTGTGCAACGGTGTGGATTTCGTGCCCACGATATGCGACCTGGCCGGGGTGGAGCGCCCCGCGTCGCTGTGCGGCGTTTCGCTCAAGCCCTACCTTACTGGTAAAGGCCCCAAACCCCGCCGCGAATATATCTTCGCCGAGAGCAGCTGCTGTTACCAGGTCAACGACGGGCGTTATAAATACACCGCCCTGGAATACAAGGGCAATCCCGAGATGCTTTTCGACCTCGCCTCGGATCCGGGCGAGACCCGCAACCTCGCCATGGCGCCGCAATACGCCGGTGTGAAGGAGCGCCTGAAAAAAGCGCTAATGCAGCGCCTCGAAGCGCGGGGGCTGCCCCTGCTGGACAATTATGTGGTGGAATAAATAATGGCCGCGTTCTTCGAAGAACGCGGCCATTTCTTTGCCGGACGGTATTACAGTGTAACGCCGGTTTTGAATATTGCGATCTCGCGGAAGCCGCTCAGTTCGTTGTTCACGGCACGTCCCGACGCCACCTCGATTATGTAGTCGGTGAAGCGGTCCGCCACGGCCTCCATTTTTTCGCCCTCGACGATCACCCCGGCGTTGAAGTCTATCCAATGGGGCTTTTTGGCCGCCAGCGCGGAATTGGTCGATATCTTCATCGTGGGGACGTATGTGCCGAAAGGAGTGCCGCGCCCGGTGGTGAAGAGCACTATCTGGCATCCGGCGGAAGCCAGGGCCGTCGCCGCCACAAGGTCGTTGCCGGGAGCCGAGAGCAGGTTGAGGCCTTTGGTTTGCAGCCTCTCCCCGTACGCCAGCACGCCCTGCACGAGCGACGCGCCCGATTTCTGTGTGCAGCCGAGGGATTTTTCCTCAAGGGTCGAGATGCCGCCCGCTTTGTTGCCCGGTGAGGGGTTTTCGTAGACGGGCTGGTCGAGGCGGATGAAGTAATTCTTGAAATCGTTGATAAGCCCGACCGTGCGGTCGAATATGGCTTTATCCCTTGCGCGGGCCATCAGGATCGTCTCGGCGCCGAACATTTCAGGCACTTCGGTCAGCACGGAGGTGCCTCCACAGGCGGTTATGCGGTCGGAGAATACACCTAAAAGAGGGTTGGCGGTGATACCTGAAAAACCGTCCGAGCCTCCGCATTTCAGCCCCACGCGAAGTTCCGACAGGGGTACTTCGACGCGGCGGTCGGCGGACGCGGTGGCGTAGAGTTCGCGCAGAAGGCGCATGCCCTCGGCCAACTCGTCGCCCTCGATCTTCTGGGTTTCGATGTATTTCACCCTCGCGGGGTCAACCTTGCCGACCAACTCGGCGAATGCTCCGATCTGGTTGTTCTCACAGCCCAGCCCGATCACCAGCACCGCCCCGGCGTTGGGGTGGAGCGCCAAGTCGCGCAGTATGTTGCGCGTGTTCTCGTGGTCGCCGCCCAGCTGCGAACAGCCGTAGTTGTGCGGGAAGGCGGCTACGGCGGTCACCCCCTCGACGGAGGGCTGGCCCGAGGAGCGGATTCCCGTCTCCTCGCGCAGCGTGGCGGCCAGGCGCTCGGCGATGCCGTTAACGCAGCCGACGGTTGGGATGATCCACACCTCGTTGCGTATGCCCACCTCGCCGTTGGCGCGGCGGAAACCGCGGAATGTGCGCGTGGGGTAGCATGCTGCGGACACAGGAGGGGCGATGGGCTCGTATTTGTATTCGAGCACGCCGCTCAGGTTGGTCTTTATGTTCTTCTCGTTGACCCACTCCCCGGCGGCGATATCCTTTACCGCATGGCCGATAGGGTAGCCGTATTTTACGATATGCCCGCCCGTGGATATCGGCAGCAGGGCGAATTTATGCCCCGCGGGGATCTCCTCGGCCAGGACGACGCCCTCGGCGAGCGTGCCTTTCGCAAGGTCTGAGATGGCTACCGCCACATTGTCGGCGGGGTTGATCTTTAAAAACGAAGCCATCTCTTAGATCGAATCTATCTGTTTTACCGCTTCCACCATGCCCTTTTCGGCGATCATGTGCAGGTAGTTGCACAGCATTTCGTGCAGCCCGGCGATTTTGACGAGGTTCTCGCCCCAGATGAATTCGGCGCTCAGAACCCCCGAGGCCACTTTGCAGGGATCGCCCGTGGCCCACAGCTTTGCGAGCAGGTCCAGAATGGGCTGGTCGTCCATCGGTTTGATCTCGTCAGCGCCGCGCTTGCCTCCTTTATAGTATGTGGCGATAGCGGCCAGCCCGAACACCAACCCGCGGGGAAGTCCCCCCTTGCGCTCGATGAACTTTTTGAGGGCGGGCAGGTCGCGTGATTTGAATTTAGAGAAAGAGTTGAGGGTGATGCTCGTTACGTAGTGCTTTACGAAGGGGTTGCGGAAACGGTCGATCACGTCGGCGCCGAAAGCTTCCAGCTCCGCTTTGGGCAGATCGAGCGAGGGGAGCAGCTCGTCGAACATCACCCTGCGCACGTAATCGCCCACCACGGGGTCTTCGATGCCTTCGCGCACGGTGTCCATCCCGGCCAGGTAGGTCACGGGGGCCATCACGGTGTGGGGGCCGTTAAGAAGGGTCACTTTGCGGTCGCGGTAGGGTTTCATGCTCTCCACGAAAAGCACGTTGAGCCCTGCCAGGTCGGCGGGGAATTCCTTGCGCACCTGGTGCGGGGCCTCGATCACCCACAGGTGGAATATCTCGCCCTCGACCACCAGGTCGTCCTTATAGCCGAGCTCTTCGGTTATCGCGCCGATCTCCTCGCGGGGGAATCCCGGCACGATGCGGTCGACCAGCGTGTTGCACCAGATGCACGCCTCGCGCGCCCATTTGCGGAACGCCTCGCCCAGGCCCCACAGGTCGATGTACTGCTCGACGCAGCGCAGCAGGTTGTCGCCGTTGCGGTCGATCAACTCGCATGGGATCACGATAAGGCCCTTTTCTGCATCTCCGCCGAATTTCTGAAAACGCTCGTAGAGCAGTTTTGTGAGTTTTCCCGGGTACGTGCACGGAGGGCAGTTTTCGAGTTTGTCCTCATCGCTGAAGGCTATGCCGGCCTCGGTGGTGTTCGAAATGACGAACCTCACCGCCGGGTCGAGAGCCAGATCTACGTAGCGCTGGTACTCTTCATAGGGGTTTATGGCGGTCGAAATCGTGTCGATCAGCGTAGTGGTGCGGGTGGGTTTTCCATCCTCTATACCTTTAAGGATCAGGGTATAGAGGCAGTCCTGCTTTTGCAGCATCGGCACAAGTCCCTGCGCGATGGGCTGCACGGCGGCCACGCCCGTGTTGAAATCCAACTGCTTGTTCATGCGGAAGATGATCCAGTCGACGAATGCGCGCATGAAGTTGCCCTCGCCGAATTGGATGACCCTTACCGGGTAGAGTGTGTTTTCGACGGTTTTGCGATCGAGGTTTTTCATATGTGATTGTTTTTAAAATAATAATCTGCGTTATAACGTGTCAATATATCTATCGATGAGAAATTATCCTTGGCCGCCGGGTTTTTATGCAGGGTCAGGAACTCGGCGAGCGCTTGCACGGCGTGGTAAACGTCCATTTCGGTAATGCTGGTTATCAGGTACTTGCAAAAGCCTTTGCGCAGCGAGTCTATGTTGCGCGGCAGCATGTCGAAGCCCACCAGACGCTTGCCGGTGACCCCGGCCGCCTCCAGGTATTCGGCCACCAGGTGCACCCGCGAGTTGAACATAACCAGCAGGTTGACCTCAGGGTGCGCCTTGAAGAATGCGTCCAGCACCATTTTATTATATGCGGGGTCTGAGGGGCGCAGCAACTCCTCGTAGACCTTGGTTTCGGGCATGTGCTCGTCGATGTAGGCCATAAAGCCGCGCGAACGCTCCGAGGTGGTGTTGTTGCGGCGGCTGGCGCGCTCGATGCCGAACGTGCCCACCGGCCCGCGTCGTTCGCAGTCGGTCAGCAGCGCCGCGCTCTGGTAGCCGCACTGGAACATCGACATGCCGAAGTAGGCCAGGTAGCCCATATTCTCGATGCGCGAGTCGATGAATACGTATGGTATCTCGCGCTGCGTTAGCTCGGTGGTGATGTATGCCGTGCTGTCGCGGTACATCGGGGCCATGACCACGCCAGCCGGGGCGCTCTCCAGAAGGCGGCGGCAGGTGTCGCGGAAAGAACTCTCGTCGAACTGCTCGTAATGGAATATCTCTATGTCGACGTTGTAGTTGCCTTCGTTGGCGCGGGCGCGCTCTATGCCCTTGTGCACCAACTCCCAGAATTCGCCGCCCTGGGCCGAAGGTATCAGGCACGCGATAAGGTAGCGGCGGCGCGAGGCGAGCATCGAGGCGTAGATATTGGGACGGTAGCCCATCTGCTCGATGACCTCCAGGACCTTGGCGCGGCTGGCTTCGGACACTTCGCCGCGGTTGTGCACCACGCGGTCGACCGTGCCTTTGGATACTCCGGCAAGCCTTGCGACGTCTTTTATAGTGAGTTTTTTATTCACTTTATCCATAGCTCAAAAGTAGTGTATGCCCTCGGGGTCAGCAGTTAAAAATTGACCGAAAACATGGATTTATCAGCAAAGGTATCAAATTTGTCGTGCACGTGCACGATATTCCCGAAATATTTAATACTTTTGAGCAAAATTGACCTTATACAAGAACTATGAGCAAGTTTATCGACAAAAATTTCATGCTCACCACCGACGCCTCGCGTGAGCTTTACCACGACTACGCAGAGCGTATGCCGATAATCGACTACCACTGCCACCTGGTGCCCAAGATGATAGCCGACGACCACGCTTTCCGCAACATGACCGAGATATGGCTGGGCGGCGACCATTACAAGTGGCGTGCGATGCGCGGCAACGGTATAAACGAGGAGTTTATCACCGGCGGCAAGAGCGATTGGGAGAAGTTCGAAAAATGGGCCGCGACCGTGCCCTACACGATGCGCAACCCGCTATACCACTGGACGCACCTCGAACTGTCGCGCATCTTCGGGGTGGATAAATTGCTCAACCCCTCCACGGCTGCCGAGATATATGAGGCTGGCAACGCCATGCTGCAAACCGAGGATTTCCGCGCCCGGCAGCTGATGACGCGCTGCGGGGTGGAGTTGGTCTGCACGACCGACGATCCGGCGGATTCGCTCGAATACCACAAACAGATAAAGGACAGCGGCTTCGCGGTGAAGGTGCTGCCCACGTGGCGTCCCGACAAGGCTATGGCCATCGAGAGCCCTGAAGGCTACAAGGCGTACATTGCCCAGCTGGCCGCCGCCGCCGAAATGGAGATAGCCACCTACGAAGACCTGCTGGCCGCCCTCAAAAAGCGCCACGATTTCTTCGCCGCGATGGGATGCCGCCTCTCGGACCACGGCATAGAAACGTTCTACGCCGAAGATTACACCGAAAAGGACCTGCTGCAGATCTTCCAGAAAGTTATGTCGGGCCGCGCTGCGACCCCGGAGGAGTTGCTCAAATTCAAGAGCGGCGTGCTCTACGATATGGCCGTGCTCGACTGGGAAAAGGGCTGGACGCAGCAATTCCACATCGGCGCGATCCGCAACAACAACACCAAGATGCTGGGAATCCTGGGCCCCGACACCGGCTACGACGCTATACACGACGTGCAGTGCGCCGCTGCGGGACACAAGCTCTTCAACCGCCTGACTATGGCCGGCAAACTGACCAAGACCATACTTTACTGCCTCAACCCCAAGGATAACGAGGTGCTGGCCACGATGGCCTACACGTTCAACGACGGCACGGTGGCCGGCAAGATGCAGTTGGGCTCGGGCTGGTGGTTCCTCGACCAGGAGGACGGCATGCGCAAGCAACTCAATGCCCTCTCGTCGCTGGGGCTTCTGTCGCGTTTCGTGGGCATGCTCACCGACTCGCGCAGCTTCCTTTCCTACCCGCGCCACGAATATTTCCGCCGCATCCTGTGCGACGTGCTGGGCCGCGACATCGAGGACGGCAAACTGCCCGGGAGCGAAATGAAATTCATCGGGGAACTCGTTTCGGACATCTCTTATAACAACGCTAAACGTTACTTTGAATTTTAGGGCTTTCCCCAAACACCTGACCGCAATCACGCTAATTTGACAATCTAAATAATTTGAAAATGAAAAAAGTAGTAACCTTCGGGGAGATCATGCTGCGCCTGGCCACGCCGGGCTACCTGCGTTTCGCACAGGCCAAAGAGTTTTCGGCAACCTTCGGCGGCGGCGAGGCCAACGTGGCCGTTTCGCTGGCCAACTACGGCCTCGACGCCGAGTTCGTGTCGCGCCTTCCCAAGAACGACATCGCCGACGCTTGCGTCAAGGACCTGCACAAGTACGGCGTGGGTACGAAGCACATGCTCTACGGCGGTGAGCGCCTGGGCATCTATTTCCTCGAAACGGGTGCCGTGGCGCGCGCCAGCAAGGTCGTTTACGACCGCGCCCACTCGTCGATAGCCGACATCAAACCCGGCATGGTCAATTGGGACGAAGTGCTCAAGGACGCGCAGTGGTTCCACTGGACCGGCATCACCCCCGCCCTGAGCCAGGGTGCGGCGGACGCTTGCCTGGAGGCCATCAAGGCCGCCAACCGCCTGGGCGTCACGGTGTCGTGCGACCTTAACTTCCGCAAGAACCTCTGGAAATACGGCAAGACCGCCGCGGAGGTCATGCCCGCGCTGGTCGAGGGCTGCGACGTGATCCTCGGCAATGAGGAGGACGCCGAGAAGGTATTCGGTATCAAGCCCGAAGGCTTCGACGTAACGGCAACCGCCGGACACGTGGACGCCGCGGAGTTCGAAAGCGTCTGCAAGCAGATGGTCAAGAAATTCCCGCGCGCCAAGAAGGTCATCATCACCCTGCGCGGTTCGATCAACGCCAACCACAACACCTGGGCCGGCGTTCTTTGGGACGGACAGAAGCTTTACCAGAGCCCCGGCTACGACATCACCCACATCGTCGACCGCGTGGGCGGCGGCGACTCTTTCATGGGCGGGCTGATCTACGGCCTGATCTCCTATGCCGGCGACGACCAGAAAGCGCTGAACTTCGCCGTGGCCGCCTCGTGCCTCAAGCACACGATCTACGGCGACTTCAACCTGGTGACCGTGGCGGAAGTCGAGAACCTGATGGGCGGCGACGGCTCTGGTCGCGTTTCACGCTAAAAACTAAAAAGATGGCAAGATTCTCAAAGATGCAGGTACTTCAGGCCATGAAGGCTACGGGTATGGTGCCTGTTTTTTACCATAAAGACGTCGAGATCGCCAAGTGCGTCGTTAAGGCGTGCTATGAGGGCGGTGTGAGGGCTTTCGAATTCACCAACCGCGGCGAATTCGCCCACGAGGTGTTCGGGGAGCTCAATAAATTCGCGGCTAAGGAGTGCCCCGAGATGGTGATGGGTGTAGGCTCGATCGTCGACGCACCCGCGGCTTCGCTCTATATCCAACTGGGCGCCAATTTCGTGGTGGGCCCGCTGTTCAACCCCGACGTGGCCAAGGTGTGCAACCGCCGCCTTGTGGCCTACACTCCCGGCTGCGGCTCGGTGAGCGAGGTGGGTTTCGCCCAGGAGGCTGGCTGCGACCTGTGCAAGGTGTTCCCGGGCGACGTGCTCGGCCCCAACTTCGTGAAGGGGCTCAAAGCGCCCATGCCCTGGTCGCAACTGATGGTGACCGGAGGCGTGAAACCCGAGGAGGGCAACCTGAAAGGGTGGTTCGACGCCGGTGTGATGTGCGTGGGAATGGGCTCCAACCTCTTCCCCGCCGAGGTTATGGCGGCTAAACAGTGGAGCGCCATTACCGAGCTCTGCGCCGGGGCGCTCGAAATTATCGCTAAAGTACGAACTAAATAACCTGACTTGACGATGATAGACCAAACCAAACAAAAGATGACGAATTACCGCTGGGCGATCTGTTCGCTGCTGTTCTTCGCCACGACTATCAACTACCTGGACCGCCAGGTGTTATCGCTTACCTGGAAGGACTTTATCGCCCCTGAGTTCCATTGGACCAACAACGACTATGGGACGATCACCTCGCTCTTCTCGCTGTTCTACGCCGTGAGCATGCTCTTCGCTGGCCGGTTCGTCGACTGGATGGACACCAAGAAAGGCTTCATGTGGGCCATCGCGGTATGGAGCGTGGGTGCGGTGCTGCACGCATTCTGCGGTATCGCCACTTCGGGCATGCTGACCGGCACGTGGCTGGTCGGATTCGAAGGCGCCAGGGAGGCTATCGCGGCTGTGGAGGACGTGGCGCGCGTTATAAGCGTGAGCGTGGTGCTGTTCATCTTCGCGCGGTTGGTGCTGGCGATCGGTGAGGCGGGTAACTTCCCCGCGGCGATCAAGGCCACGGCGGAGTACTTCCCAAAGAAGGATCGCGCTTTCTCGACCTCTATCTTTAACGCAGGTGCTACGGTCGGCGCCCTGGCCGCTCCCGTGACGATCCCCGTGATCGCAAAATACTGGGGCTGGGAGGCAGCCTTCATCGCTATCGGCGCCCTGGGTTTCGTGTGGATGGGATTCTGGCAATTCATGTATAAGAAACCGCACAAGCACCCCAGGGTGAATGCCGCCGAGTTGGCCTATATCGAGCAGGATGCCTGTGACGGCGAGGAGACGCCCAAGCAGGAGGCAGTCAAGAAGGTGTCGTTCTGGAAGTGTTTTTCATACCGCCAGACCTGGGCTTTCGCCGTGGGTAAATTCATGACCGACGGCGTGTGGTGGTTCTATCTTTTCTGGACGCCCGCCTACCTGAGCTCGGTTTACGAGATGCCCTCTTCCGACCCGAAGGCGCAGATCGCCATTTTCGTGCTCTACCTTATCACGCTGCTGTCGATCTTCGGCGGCTACCTGCCCACGATCTTCGTCGAGAAGAAGGGTATGAATCCCTACGCGGGACGCATGCGCGCCATGCTGATCTTCGCATTCTTCCCGCTGCTGGCCCTGCTGGCGCAGCCCCTGGGCGCGACCTCGTACTGGTTCCCGGTTATCATCATCGGTATCGCCGGTGCGGCCCACCAGGCATGGAGCGCCAATATCTTCTCTACGATCGGTGATATGTTCCCCAAAAAGGCCATCGCGACGATCACCGGCATCGGCGGCATGGCCGGCGGTATAGGCTCGTTCCTTATCAATAAGGGTGCGGGTAAACTGTTCGACTTCGCAGGTAACTCCGAGATGACACTTTTAGGTTTTAAAGGCGTCGAGTCGGGATATTTCATCATCTTCTGCGTCTGTGCCTTTGCTTACCTTATCGGCTGGACGATCATGAAGATCCTCGTGCCGAAATTCAAGCCTATCACCGACCTTTAAACGAGGGGGTGCTATAAAAAAGGATTCCCGCAGCTGTCCGGCTGCGGGAATCCTTTTTTTGTGCGATATCAGAAACAGTACGATAGCCCGAGGCTGGCCGAGTTCCAGTAGAAATCGAACCGGACATTGTCGTGACCCATATTGCCGCCCCACGTGTAGCTGTAATCGAGTTTGCCCACACTGGCGCGAAGACCCACCGATTTGCTTAAAAACAGTACGAAACCGGGAAGTACGGAGGCTCCGGCGGTGTAATTACGCCCGGAAAAAGAGTAGGGCGATTCCATGGGATCTGTCGGCGTGGTGGTCGAGTTGGTATAATTAACACCGATATACCGCCCTGCGGAGCGGGTGCGAAAGAAGTGTTCCGCGAGAGGCGGGTCCCGGGCGGCGTCTGGCCGCAGCGTA
>JAVBOL010000016.1:0-50423 GCA_031550615.1 Rikenellaceae bacterium
GGACTGGAGGATACCCTGCGCATGATCCGCTCACTGCACGATGCGGTGCGCTCTGTCAGCTATGAGCTGATCGTGGTCGACAACGGGTCGCTCTCGGACGAGGCCGCCGCCATAAAGCGCGCCTATCCGGGGGTTACTACCCTTCGCAGCGAGCGCAACCTGGGTTTCGCAGGGGGCAACAACCTGGGGCTCGACCTCGCGCGGGGGCGCTATGTGCTGCTGCTCAACAACGACACCTACCTGCTTGAGGACGGCCTGGGGAAAATGGTCGAATGGATGGATTCGCACCCTGAAGTCGGGGCGTGCTCACCCAAGATCCGCTACGCTTTCGGGCAATGTCCCATCCAGTTCGCCGGCTTCACCCCGCTTACACATATTACGCTGCGCAACTCACTTATAGGCAATATGGAAGAGGATCGCGGGCAGTACGACCTGGAGCGCCCCACGCCATACGCACACGGGGCGGCCATGATGCTCAGCAGGGAGGCTTTACAGGAGTCGGGTTTGCTGCCTGAGAAATTTTTCCTATATTACGAAGAATTAGACTGGAGCATGACCATAGCCGGACACGGTTACCAGATATGGTACCTGCCTTTCTGCACGGTATTCCATCGCGACGGTCAGGTGGGGCGACCCCTTACTCCTCGGCGGGCTTACTATTTGATGCGCAGCCGGTTACTGCTTGCATTCAGGAAGCGCCGCGGTGTGGCCAGAGTGCTGTCGCTCTGCTACCTGGGGTGCGTTGCCGTACCCAAGGCCGTTGTCGCGGCGTTAATGAAAGGGCGGTGGGAGATGGCTTTTAAGCAGTTAGGGGCGATGCGCGATTTTTTGACAATGGATAAGAAAGAAGAAGTACGCTACATAAAAAACGATAGGACATGATCGAAATTATCGACCTGGTTATATTCGCAGTGATGGGCATTTTAGTCCTCTACCTGTTCGTTTTCGCGCTGTTCGCCAGCCGCCGCCGCAGGGACGCTTACCCGCCCGCCCGCGTCTTTAACCGCATGGTGGTGATGTTCCCCGCCTATAAGGAGGATGCGGTTATCGTCGACTCGGTGAAATCCTTCCTCGGGCAGGATTATCCCACCGACCGTTTCGACGTGGTGGTCATCGCCGACCACCTCAGGCCCCAGACCCTCGATCGGCTGCGTGCACTGCCGATAATACTTTTCACGGCCCACTATGCCGACTCGTCGAAGGCCAAGGCGCTAAACTTCGCCACCTCGGAACTCGCGGGCGAGAATTACGACGTGCTGGTGGTGCTGGACGCCGACAACACCGTGCGTCCCGACTTCCTGCGCCATATCAATAACGCCTACTACTCGGGCGTCTCGGCTATGCAAGCCCACCGCGTGGCCAAGAACCGCAACACCTCGACCGCCATACTGGACGCATTCTCGGAAGAGATGAACAACTCGATCTTCCGCAAGGGGCACGTCCGCCTGGGGCTCTCCTCGGCGCTCATCGGGTCTGGCATGGCCTTCGATTTCGGATGGTTCGTGCGCCACATACCGCTTGTCGTGTCGGCGGGCGAGGACAAGGAGCTCGAAACGCTGCTGCTCAAGGAAGGGGCGTATATCGAATACCTCGAAGACGTGGATGTCTACGACCAGAAGGTCGAAAAGGACTCGGTGTTCTATAACCAGCGACGCCGTTGGCTCTTCGCGCAGTACGACGTGTTGCGCACATCGCTCAAAGACCTGCCGCAAGCCGTACTCTCGGGCAACGTCGATTACGCGAATAAACTTTTCCAGTGGATGATGCCCCCCAGGGTGATCCTGCTGGGCATGGTGTCGATCTACGCCGTGCTGATAACCATCGTGGCGTGGGACCTGTCGCTCAAATGGTGGCTGCTGCTTTTCATGCTGCTTTTCGCGATAGCCATGGCTACGCCCGATTATATCATCGACAACCGCTTCCGGTCGACCGTCAAGCGCGTGCCGATACTTTTCTTTCTGATGGTGGCCAATATGTTCCGCCTCAGGGGCATGAAGCGCAAATTCATCCACACGCCGCACGGCGACGTGGAGGTGGACTACCACGAAGAGGAGATACTGCACCGGCACGAGGATTACGTGGTGAGGGAAAAAACGGCGAAGGATGAGAATTGCCATTGAAGCGCAGCGCATATTCAGGCACGATAAGCACGGGATGGATTTCGTGGCGCTGGAGTCCATACGCGAATTGCAGCGCATGGACACCGTCAACCAGTACCACATCCTGGTAGCTCCCGGCGACGACCATTGCCTGTTGCCCACGCCCAATTTCCATATCGAGGTGCTCAATACGCCCACCTACCCGCTCTGGGAGCAGGTGGCTCTGCCCGCTGCCCTGAGGCGCATCAAACCCGACCTGCTGCACTGCACTTCGAACACCGCCCCGCTCTATGGAGCGGGCGTGCCGTTGCTGCTCACCCTGCACGACGTGATATTCCTCGAACCGAGGGCCGGGCGCAGCGCCTCTTGGTACCAGAACATGGGGTGGCTCTACCGCCGTTTCGTGGTGCCGCGCATACTGCCCCGTTGCGAACGCATTATCACCGTTTCCCGGTTCGAACGTGACCGCATAGCCCGGGCGCTCGATATGCCGCCGGACAAACTGGTGGCCATATATAACGGTTACAGTTCGCACTTTAAGCCCATAGAGGACCCTGTGCGCATTACGCGCAAGTATTTCCCAGTCGACGACTACCTTTTCTTTCTGGGCAACACCGACCCCAAGAAGAACACCGCCCGCGTGCTTAAGGCCTATGCCCGATATGCTGACGGCGTGGCCGCGCCGCTGCCGCTGGTCGTGGCCGACCTGCGCGAAGGGGTGGTCGAGGAGCTCCTGCACCAGGAGGGGATCTCGCACGTCCGCCAGTTGCTTTACCTGCCCGGCTATATCTTCAACCGCGACCTGCCGGCGGTTTACTCGGGCGCACGGCTTTTTATATATACTTCGCTCAGGGAGAGTTTCGGGATCCCGATCCTCGAAGCGATGGCTTGCGGCACCCCTGTGGTCACCTCCGACGTATCGGCGATGCCCGAGATCGCCGGCCCCGGCGCAATGCTGGTCGACCCGTTGGATGTGGATGCGATAGCCGGCGCGATGACCCGGCTGCTGACCGACGGCGAACTCTACGCCCGGCAGCGCGACTACGGCCTGGAGCGTGTGAAAGCGTTCTCGTGGCGCCAGACGGCGACGCACCTGCTGGAACTTTACCGTGAAATAACCGGTGCGGCGGCCCCGTCACAAAACTAAACCGATATGTCACTGCTGACCGCAATAAAGAACCACCCCCGACTGAAGCGCATGCTGCTCGGCATGGTGGTGCACCCCGTCAAGGCGCGCCCGAGGTGGTGGATCCGCATTTTCCAGCGTTTCTATATTCACCGGGGCCGTGGCTCGGTGATCTACTGCTCCGTACGCCGCGATCTGCTGCCCAACCACCGCTTCAGCCTCGGACGGCGGTCGGTGATCGAGTCTTTCTGCGCTGTGAACAACGGCGTGGGCGACGTGATAATAGGCGACAATGTGCGCCTTGGGATAGGTTCGACCATCATAGGCCCGGCGGTGATGCACGACGACTCGTTTACGGGGCAGAATTGCCTGATATCCGGGCTGATACATAACTACGAAGACCCCGTTGCGGAGATCATCGCCCAGGGCGTTTCGGTCAAGCCGGTCGAGATAGGCCGCGGCACCTACCTGGGCGCCAACGTGGTCGTGGTCGCCGGGGTGAGCATAGGCCGCCATTGCGTGATAGGCGCAGGGAGCGTGGTAACGCGCGACATACCGGACTTTACCGTCGCCGCAGGATCTCCGGCCAAACCGATAAAACGTTTCGACCACGAAAAAGGGGAGTGGGTCAAGATTTAAGGAAGGTTCGCAAATGGGCTGAAAGCCCGTTTGCAAAGCCCTCCCCTAAGAGGGGGAGGGTTTGGGTGGGGGTGTCGGCACAAGGCCGGCTTTGAAAAAGCCGTTAACGTGAATATTGGATAAGGATTCGCGCGCTAACGGCAATAAAAATAATAACACAAGCGAATCTTTATCCAATATTCACGTTAATGAGTGAGCACCGCAAACAGTTTTTATCAGGTGTGGCCTACACGGCGATGGCCAAATATGCCGGTATGTTCATACAGTTGGGCATCACGACCATACTCTCGCGCCTTTTGACCCCTGCCGAATTCGGTGTGGTCGCCGTGGCGACGGTGCTGATAACCTTTTTCACCACCTTCAGCGACATGGGCCTCGGGACGGCCATAATCCAGCACAAGGACCTTTCGGGGCGCGACCTGGACGACCTTTACAGCTTTACCTGCTGGACGGGCCTCGCGCTGGCGCTGCTGTTTTTCGGAGGCGCAGAGGCGATAGCGCGTTTCTATGATTCGCCGGTGCTCGAACCGATCTGCCGCGTGCTTTCGCTGCAACTGCTCATGGCGAGTGCCAATATCGCGCCCAACGCGTTGATCTACCGAGATAAGCGGTTTAAATTCCTGGGCGTGCGCACGGTGGTCATACAGATCGCCGCCGGGGCTGTGGCCGTCGCGTTGGCGTTGGCCTTGCCCGCGCGGTATAAAATATACGCGCTTACCGCGCAGCCGGTCCTCTCGCAGATAGCGGTCATTGCGGTCAACCTTCGCGAGTACCCGCTTAGGCTGCGGTTTTCAATGGGTGGTCCCGCCCTGCGCAGGGTATTCGGCTACTCCGCGTGGCAATTCATGTTCAATTTCATCAACTATTTCTCCCGCAACCTCGATAAACTCGTTATCGGCAAGTGGCTCAATATGGCGCAGTTGGGATATTACGAAAAATCCTACCGCCTGATGCTGCTGCCACTGCAGAACATCACCAGCGTGCTCGCCCCTGTGATACACCCCGTCTTTTCGGAGATGCAGCACGATAGGCGCGCGATGCTGGACAACTACATGAAAGTCGTGCGTTGGCTCTCGCTGGTGGGTTTCCCGGTGTCTGTGGCGCTGCTTTACAACGCCCGCGAGTTGATGCTGATAATATTCGGCTGGCAGTGGGAGGCTTCGGTGCCGCCCTTCAGGATACTTAGCCTGATCGTCGGGGTGCAGGTGGTGCTCTCCTCGTCCGGGCCGATCTTCCAGGCGGCTGGCGACACGCGTTCGCTGTTCGTTACGGGATTGGTGTCTGCCCTGGTCAATATAGGCTGCCTGGTGGGCACGCTTATTGCCTTTGGCACTATCGAGGCCGTGGCGTGGGGCATGGCGGCGAGTTATACGCTGAGTTTCTTCCTCACTTATATATATATGTTGCGCGCGACCTTCAGGGAGGGCATGGGTGCTTTCTGGCGCGCGATAGCTCCCGGGATCGCCCTTTCGCTGCTTTTGCTGGCGGTTATGTGGCCCCTCTATGCGGCGCTGGGCGAGTGGAGCCTCGTGCCCGCCCTTATGCTCAAAGGCACACTGGCCGCCGTTATGTGGGCCGCGTGGGTGCAGCTGACCGGGGAATTCGATATAATAGGCAAGGTTAAAACGGCGATAAGGCGATGAAGGCACTTTTCCTGGTTTTCCACGGTTTTTCGGAGCATAACGGCATATCGAAAAAGATATGGGCCCAGGTCGACGCCATGCGTGCGTGCGGGGTCGACACCACCCTGTGCTACACGGCCTTCGGGCCTGAAGGCAACCAACTTCGCATGGTCGACGGGGTCGTGCTGCAAGACTACGGGCGCGGGCTGTTGCCGAAGATAACCAAGCGTATAGCGTGGGGTTCGCTCTCCGACTACATACACCGCGAAGGCATTACGATGGTCTACATGCGCGCCAACCATAACGCCAACCCATTCCTTATCCGCTTCCTGCGCGGGCTGCGCGGCATGGGCGTGCGCACGGTCATGGAGATCCCCACCTGGCCTTACGAGGGCGAGTATGAGGGCACTCCGCTGGCCTTCCGTTCGCGCCTGTGGGTCGACCGAATCTTCCGCCGCCGCATGGCCGGCGAACTTTACCGCATAGTGACCTTCTCGAACGAGCGGGAGATACTCGGGGTCAAGACCGTGAATATTTCCAACGGCGTGAATTTTTCCGCCGTGCCGGTCAAAACCTCCGTTTCTGCGGACCCCGCACGCCTTAACCTTATCGGCGTGGCCGAGATACACCGCTGGCACGGTTTCGACCGCGCCATCGCCGGACTCGGGGAGTATTACCGCACCCCGCAGCCCGTCGAAGTGGTCTTCCACGTGGTGGGCTACGGTTTCGGGGGCGCTCTGGAAGAGCTGAAGGAGCAGACTGCGGCGCTGGGCCTGGAAAAATATGTGGTTTTCCACGGCCAGCAGTCAGGGCCGGCGCTGGACGCCATTTTCGAGCGGGCCGACATGGGAATAGCCAGCCTGGCGCGCCACCGCAGCGGGATAACCCATATCAAGACGCTCAAAAACCGCGAGTACGCCTCGCGCGGCATTCCATTCGTCTACTCGGAGATCGACTCCGATTTCGAGTCGATGCCATATATACTGAAGGTCCCCGCCGACGAAACGCCGCTGGACATAGCGCGCGTGGTCGAATTCTCGCGCACTGCGCCCCGCGACCCCGGCAAGATCCGGGAGAGTGTCGCCAAGACCCTCTCGTGGCAGTCGCAGATGCAGAAAGTCATAGATGAAGTCAAAAGATGAAAAGTGTCGAGATAATATTCTGGATATTCGCAGCCGTAGTGTTCTACACATACGCCGGCTATGGTATCGTGCTCTATATTGCGGTTAAGATCAAGGAGTTATTCTGTAAGCCAAAGCCTATGGCCATGCCCGATCCGCCGCCTTCTGTGACGCTGCTTATCGCCGCGTATAACGAGGAGAAGATCGTGCGCGAGAAGATGGCCAACTGCCTCGCGCTGGAATATCCGGGCGAGTTGGATATCATGTGGGTTACCGACGGATCGACCGACCGCACCAACGACCTGCTGGAGGAATATCCGGGCACTATCGTGATATTCAGTCCCGAACGCCGCGGTAAGACCCCGGCGCTCAACCATTCGATGCGCCATGTGAGGACGGACATAACGGTATTCACCGACGCCAACACGATGCTGGGCAAGGATGCGATAACCAACATCGTGCGCCGCTACTCGGACCCCGAAGTGGGATGTGTCGCAGGTGAGAAGAGGGTTGCCGACCTGAGCGGCGACTCGGGCATGGCCACCCAGGGCGAAGGGCTATACTGGCGCTACGAATCGACGCTCAAGGACCTCGACTCGCGCCTCTACTCGGCGGTGGGCGCCGCCGGCGAGTTGTTCTCCGTGCGCACCGACCTGCTGGAGGAGTTGCCGGACAACACGTTGCTCGACGATTTCGTGCTCTCGATGCGCATCGCCTCGCACGGGTATAAGATCGCCTACGCCCCCGATGCCTACGCCCTTGAGGGCGGATCGGCCGATATGAATGAGGAACGCAAGCGCAAAACGCGCATCTCAGGGGGCGGATTGCAGGCCGTCTGGTCGCTGCTGCCCCTGCTCAACCCTTTCCGCTACGGCGTGCTCACGTTCCAGTATTTTTCGCACCGCGTGCTCAGATGGACCTTTACGCCGATCATGCTGGTGGTCCTGCTGCCCCTGAATATCGCGCTGGTGATCGGCTACCCGGCTTCGTGGCTCTATTGGATTCTGCTGGCCGGACAGGCGGCTATGCACGTAGGCGCTCTCATCGGACAGACGCTTGCCCGAAAAGGCGTTAAAAAATCGCCTTTCCTGATCCCCTACTACTTCATGTTCATGAACTATAACGTTTTTTTAGGTATGCGTTATATCTACCGCCGCGTGCGCAAAGGCGTTACGATAGGCGCATGGGAAACGTCTAAAAGGGCATAACGTAAAAAGAAGCTGTCTTGAAATAAATGAAGCGAACCCCAAAAGTTGGACAAAACTTTTGGGGTTCGCTTCATCTTCCAGTGCGGGTTCGTTTTAGTCGCCCTTGTATTTCACATTCCCAGAGGCGTCAGCCTCGAAGTCGAATTCGTAATATTCGGTCACCATAGATGCGCGGCCATTATGCGTGCCCATTTTGGTGTTGTCTTTACTCAACAGGCGGAATTTGTGGCCGGTGTTGCCGGGATTGCCGTCGAAGGTAATGTCGTAATAAGAAATACCATCAACGGAATGGCCCTCGGCGGTAACCATTTCCGATGCTTTGGCCACGTTCGAGGCCACCTGCGAAAAATCTATGTCGGCCAGTTTTATGCCGTTTTCTGTAGTATACTTTTTCACAATGAAACCGCCCGCCGTTTTATCGTAACTGGGCGTATTGGGGACTTTGCTCTCGCGCGGGGATTGGTTGCCCACGACGGTTATGGAATATTTCTTCGCCTCGGCGGCCCCCGGTTCCAGGAACACGATGGTGACGATATCCATTTTTACCGAGAAATCGGAGGTCGTCAAGAGCGACATCTCATAAACAGTGGATTGTGGATCGATATGCTTCTCTATGCTTGCGGGAAGCAATTCATTCACTGACTCCTGATCGGTCAGGTCGATGTTCGAGAGTGCGCTGCAGGCGCACAGGAGGGCCGTCGCTGCTACGGCCAGGGAATAGGCGATACGATTTCTCATGGATTTGATTTTCAGTATTTTTGTGCAAAAATAATAAAACTTTGCACAACGCGCCAGTGTTGGAAAAGATATCCTGCGCCACGCTCACGGTCTGCGAAAGCATTTTGTGGTCGTCGGCCTCGGCAAGGCGCATACCGGTTACCGCCTCTCTGAAACTCAGCACGAAACCATATCGACAAGTTTGAGCGCTTCTGTCATCGGGGCAAGGATAGTTATTATACCGGAATAACTTATCGGGGCGTCCGATTTTAAATTTTGTTAATAATTATAAATGCCGTACATTTGTGCCAGCAAAACGAACACTTAAAAAATATAAAGACCATGTCAACGATCATTTCCGTACATGCCCGCGAAATTCTCGACTCGCGCGGCAATCCGACCATCGAAGTCGAAGTGACCACCGCAAGCGGCGCCGTAGGCCGTGCAGCCGTTCCCTCGGGCGCCTCGACCGGCGAGAACGAAGCCCTCGAACTGCGTGACGGCGACAAAGGCCGCTACCTGGGTAAAGGCGTGTTGAAAGCCGTTGAGAATGTCAACGAAACCATCGCCAAAGAGATCATCGGCATGCCCGTCACCGACCAGGTGGGCATCGACAAGATGATGATCGCCCTGGACGGCACCGCCACCAAGAGCAACCTGGGCGCCAACGCCATCCTGGGCGTTTCGCTGGCCGTTGCACGTGCCGCTGCCGACCTGCTGGGCATGCCCCTTTACCGCTACATCGGCGGCGTAAACGCCAAGACCCTGCCCGTACCGATGATGAACATCATCAACGGCGGTTCGCACTCCGACGCTCCCATCGCTTTCCAGGAGTTCATGATCCGTCCCGTAGGCGCTGCTTCTTTCCGCGAAGGTCTGCGCATGGGCGCCGAGGTTTTCCACTCGCTAAAGAAGGTGCTGCACGACCGTAACCTCTCGACCGCCGTGGGCGACGAGGGTGGTTTCGCTCCCGCGCTCAACGGCACCGAGGACGCTCTGGAGTCGATCATCGAAGCTATCAAAAAGGCAGGTTACAAACCCGGACGCAAGGAAGAGGGCGGCGACGTGTCGATAGGCCTCGACTGCGCATCTTCGGAGTTCTATAAGGACGGCGTTTACAACTACGCCAAGTTCGAAGGCGACAAGGGCGCCAAGCGCACCTCTGCCGAGCAGGTCGAATTCCTGGCCGGTCTGGTTGCCAAATACCCCATCGACTCGATCGAGGACGGTATGAGCGAAAACGACTGGGAAGGCTGGAAAATGCTCACCGACAAGCTGGGCGACAAATGCCAGCTGGTGGGCGACGACCTTTTCGTGACCAACGTGGAGTTCCTCAAGAAGGGCATCGAAATGGGTTGCGGCAACTCGATCCTTATCAAGGTTAACCAGATCGGTTCGCTGACCGAAACCCTCGACGCCATCGAAATGGCACACCGCGCCGGTTACACCTCGGTAACGTCGCATCGCTCGGGCGAAACCGAAGATTCGACAATCGCCGACATCGCCGTGGCCACCAACTCGGGCCAGATCAAGACCGGTTCGCTGTCACGTTCGGACCGCATGGCAAAATACAACCAGCTGCTGCGCATCGAAGAGGAACTCGGTGATGAGGCTATCTATGGGTACACTAAAATTTACAAAAAGTAAATTTTAGTTTCGCGTTACAATAAGAGAATCCGCGCCCAAAAAGGCGCGGATTTCTTATTGCGCCGGCTGGCTGCGCGGATCGCACGCCATCTTCGGCACATCCTTCCGGTTTTTAATCCTCACAGGCGTCAAGCCTGCTCCGGTTAAAAACCAAAACGATGCACCGAATCTGACGCACGCTGCGCACAGCGAAGTTAGTGTAGGCGGGCATTCGATTATTCATAAAAATCATTACCTTGTCATGCGAATATGACACGAGCCCTTACACTACTTCTCCTATCCTTCGCGCCGGTCGCCTGGTTGGGGGCTGCTACCAAACAAAAAACCGTCCCGGCGCAGGTGAAGGCTTCGGCGGCGGACACGATGCGCACCTTCCACGATAAGGTCATGGGGCGCTTTTTGGACTATTACACGGCTGGCATAGCCGAAAAACTCTACATACAGACCGATAAGCCCTACTACTGCGCCGGGGACAGCATCTGGTTCAAAGGCACGGTTTGCAACGCCATAACCCATGCGCCGTTGGCGGGGAGCAATTTCATATATGTCGAGCTGACAGGGCGCGGCGACTCGCTGCTCACGCGCGTCAAGGTGCGCGCCGATTCGTGCGGTTTCCACAACTGCATACGCCTTTCGCCCGATATGCCGGCTGGCGATTACCTGCTGCGCGCATATACCCTCTGGATGACCAACCAGCCCACGGACCATTTTTTCCATAAGGTGATCCGCGTGGTCAATCCCCTGGACAGGGAGTTGGACGCAAATGTGGTATACCGCCGCACGCCCGACGGGCAACCCGAGGCTGCGATGACCCTGCGCGGGGCCACTATGCTGCCGCTATCCGGCGCACGCGTGGCGGCGACCGTGACATCCGGGGGCAAGGAGCGCACCGTACGCCTTCGCACCGACTCTGCTGGGCACGTCACGGTGCCGCTTGGCGAGTCGGCCTCGAGGGGCACGCTGCGTATCGAGGCGGACGACAAGGGTACGCCGAAGGGCAAGACCATACACCTGCCCGATTTTTCCACCGATTTCGACGTGCAGTTCTTCCCCGAGGGCGGTCCCCTGGTCGCTTCGGTGCTGCAACGGGTGGCCTTCAAGGCTATCGGCACGAACGGGCTGTCGGTCGAAGTGTCGGGGCAGATCTTCTCGCCCTCGGACGAGCATGTGGCCGACATCGCCACCACCCACCTCGGGATGGGCGTCTTCAGCCTCATTGCGGCAAGCGGGGAGCAGTTCTATGCGCTCGTGCGCACGAAGGACGGACATGAAAAACGCTTTACGCTGCCCGCGGCCACACCCGGCCACGCGCTCAAGATGTTGCAACAGCGCGGCAGACTTATCTTCGAGGTGCTGTCGAGCCCGGGGCTCGATGCCGGGGGGTTCGCCCTTGTGGCGCACTCGCACGGGCGGGTGATGATGGCCGACGACTGCACCCCCGGTCGCCCTAAGGCGATACAGATGACGGGGTTGCCGCCCGGAATATCCCATTTCGCATTGGTGCGCAAAGGCACCTTCGAGCCGGTTTCCGAGCGCCTGGCATTCGTGCCCGACTCTGCGCGCCTGAAGATCGGGGCGCACGCCTCGAAGCCCGCCTATGGCGCGCGCCAAAAGGCCGAGGTGCGATTCACCCTGCGCGACGCCGGGGGAGAGCCCGTGTCGGGCGGACAGTGGGCGGTGAGCGTCACCGACTCTCAGAGCGTGGTGTGGGACTCGCTGGGGCTGGATATGGAGAACTATCTGCTGCTCGGCTCTGACCTAAGGGGGCACATCGAGCGGCCAGGATATTATTTCTCGTCGTCTTCGCCCGAGGTCGCCGCGGCGGCGGACCTGCTGATGATGACCCAGGGCTGGACGCGCTTCTCGCTTTGCGACGTGCTCACCGGTAAAACGCCGCCTAACGCCGCCCAACGTGAGGACGAACACCGCATACGCGGCAGCGTGCACGGCTTTTTCGGCGGCGCGGCCAAGAGCCCGACCCTGTTGCTCTTCGCGCCGGGGAGCAAATATATGGATATGTTCACCCTGGACGGCAACAACCGTTTCACGCTCTCTATGCCCGACCTGCCCGACAGCACCTCGCTCATAGTACAGGCCGTAAGCCGCGGAGGCAGCCCGAAACTGCTGACCCTGAAGGTCGAACCGGAGCGCTGGCCGGCGAAAAGCGGATTCATACCCTCTGAGCGCTTGGGCGATCTGCCCCCGCCCGTGCCCGCGTCGTTCGCCGAACGCTCGATGGCGCGCTACTACGACCTTAAAGGCAGCCCGGTTATTGACATCGACGAGGTTGTGGTGATCGCCACCCGCCCCGAGGAGCGCCACACCCTGTATAATGTAAACGCCACCCGCTCGGTGGATAAGCGCACCCTGGAAGCCTTCGCCGGGTCGGACCTCTACGCCGTGTTGCAGACCATGCCCGGGGTGAAGGTCACCGGCACCGAAATATCCATACGTGGCAGCCATGACGCTCCGTTGCTCTACGTCGATGACATGCAGATGGAGATCGGGGAGTTGGGCTTTATCAGCGTGGGCGAAGTGGAGAGGGTGGACCTGGTCATAGGCCCCGAGGCCTCTATCTTCGGGCTCGGAGCGTCGGGTGGGGTGATACTGGTCACGCTCAGATCGGGCATAGAGTACACCTCGAAGCGTCCGCCGCTGCCCTCGATGGCGCACATTACCCCGCTCGGATACAAGCGTCCGCAGCAATTCTACCAGCCCCGCTACGAGGTGGACTCTGAGCGCGAACGCAAAACCCGCGACGTGCGCACCACGCTGCTTTGGCAGCCGTGCGTGAAGGTCGACGAACAGGGCAACGCCTCGGTCAGCTTCTACACCGCCGACGGGGTGTCGACCTACGACGTTATCCTCGAAGGGGTAAGCCCCGCGGGGCAGGTGTGTCGTTACCGCACGCGCGTCGAACGTAAATAATTCGTATCTTTGCAATATATGGAATTCAAATTATACAACACCCTCTCGCGCACGAAAGAGGTTTTCGCGCCCCTCGCCCCGCCCCGTGTGGGCATGTACGTCTGTGGACCGACCGTCTACGGCGATCCGCATCTGGGCCATGCCCGCCCGGCGATCACCTTCGACATCCTGCTGCGCTGGCTGCGCGAATCGGGCTACAAGGTGCGCTACGTGCGCAACATAACCGATGTGGGGCACCTGGAGAACGACGCCGACGAGGGGGAGGACAAGCTGGCCAAAAAGGCGCGCCTGGAACAACTCGAACCGATGGAGGTGGCGCACTACTATACCGAGCGCTACCACCACGCCATGGAGGCGCTGGGGGTGCTTTCGCCCTCGATCGAGCCGCGCGCCTCGGGGCACGTGATCGAGCAGATCGGGATGGTGCGCGAGATACTCGACCGGGGATTCGCATACCAGAGCAACGGCTCGGTATATTTCGACGTGGAGCGTTACAGTGAGAAATATAATTACGGAAAACTCTCGGGCCGCGTGCTCGAGGATATGATGGCCGGATCGCGCAACCTCGACGGCCAGGGCGACAAACGCTCGCCCGTCGACTTCGCCCTGTGGAAAAAGGCGTCGCCCGAGCATATCATGCGCTGGCCATCGCCCTGGAGCGACGGCTTCCCCGGCTGGCACCTCGAATGCTCGGCCATGAGCCGCAAGTACCTCGGCGAGCGTTTCGACATACACGGCGGTGGCATGGACCTGATGTTCCCGCACCACGAATGCGAAATAGCGCAGAGCACCGCATGCTCGGGGCACGACGCTGCGCGCTACTGGGTGCATAACAACATGGTGACCATCGGCGGACAGAAGATGGGCAAGTCGCTGGGCAATTTTATCACGCTCGAGGAGTTCTTCACCGGGACACACAAACTGTTGGACCGCGCCTATTCGCCCATGACGATCCGCTTTTTTATCCTCCAGGCACACTACCGCTCCACGCTCGATTTCTCGAACGAGGCGCTGCAAGCCGCCGAGAAGGGTCTGGAACGCCTCCTTAAAGCCCTCGCCACGCTCGGCAAGGTCAAACCGGGCGCAACGGACACGGAAGAAGTCGGGGAACTCTATGAAAAATTCGCCGAGGCGATGTGCGACGATATGAACACGCCGATCGCCATTTCGGTGCTCTTCGAGTGGGTAAAGATAATAAACCAGCTCTACGAGGGGCAGGGTAGCCTGACGGAGGCCTCGCTCGAAAAGCTGCGCGGGGATTTTTCGCATTTGGTCAGCGGGGTACTGGGGCTTTCCGCCGAGCAGTCCGCACAGGGAGAGGATCGCGTGACGCCGTTGGTGGAGATGCTGTTAGACCAACGCCAGCAAGCCAAGGCCCGCAAGGACTGGGCCGCGTCGGACGCCATACGCGACAGCCTTTCCGCCGCAGGGATACGGGTCAAGGACCGCAAAGACGGCGTGGACTGGGAATTTGAAGGTTAATCTTTAAATATACAGCTATGGCAACACGGACATTCACCATCATCAAACCCAATGCGGTGGCGGCGGGTAACGCAGGGCGCATCCTGGATATGATCCTGGGAGCGGGATTCGTGGTACGGGCCATGAAAATGGTCTTTATGAGCCGTGACCAGGCCGAAAAATTCTATGCCATACACCGAGGGAAACCGTTTTTCGAGCGGCTGGCGATGTTCATGACCAGCGGGCCGGTGATCGTCGCCGTGCTTGAGCGCGATGACGCGGTGGGGGCGTTGCGCAACCTGGTCGGGGCGACAGATCCCGCCAGGGCCGAGCCGGGGACTATCCGCAAACTGTTCGCCGACAGCCTCACGCGCAATGCGATACACGCCTCGGACAGCGACGACAACGCGCGGACGGAGTGGGAGCATTTCTTCTCTCAGGACGAGATCATCGAGGCGGATTACCGACTGCCCCTGCCCGAGGGGGAGTTTTAGCCGATATAGTTACCGATATAAACCGTGCGCACCGATCACCGATGCGCACGATTTTTGCATTACAGGGTCACGATGGGGGCGGTAATCACCATGTCTGCATGTCCATGAAAAACAGTTATTAAAATTTTATAAAATATAACGTTTTTCATGGAAAAAATTTGGTTTACCAATTTTTTATTTATATTTGCATAATTGGTCGACCAATTATAATGAAAGTGCCCAGACTGCATAGCGCAGTCTGGGCAATAAAACTTATCAGACTCTTCTGACTGCAAAATAAAAACTAATACCTAAAACTATGATGAGAATTAAACTATTTGGCAGCCTTCTGGCCCTTACGGTGCTTCTCGGCTTTGCGCTTACGGCGCACGGTCAGGGTTCGCGCCTGGTCACGGGTAAGGTTGTCGATGCGGGAGGTCCCGTAGCGGGCATCTCGGTGTCCGTAAAGGGCTCTTCGGTCGGCACAGCCACCGACGCCGGCGGTTCTTATTCGATCAACGTGCCTTCGGCCGAATCGGTGCTCGTGTTTTCGGGCATAGGTTACGCCAGCCAGGAGGTCGTGGTCGGCAACCGCAAATCCATCGACGTAAAACTGGCCGACGAGTCGGTTATGATGGACGAGCTGGTGGTCGTGGGTTACGGCGTGCAGCGCAAGTCGCACCTTACCGGCGCCATCTCGAAATTCAACGGCGAGAATATCGTCGATATACCCGTATCGGACGTCGCACAGGCCCTGCAGGGCAAGATCACCGGCGTTACGATCCAGAACACCTCTTCGGAGGTGGGCGTAGACCCGATCGTGCGCGTGCGCGGCCTGGGTTCTATCAGCGCGGGTTCCTACCCCCTGGTGGTGATCGACGGCTATCCAGTTTCGGACGGCACCGGCCTGTCGAGCATCAACTCTTCGGACATAGCCTCTATCGAGGTGCTTAAAGACGCTGCTGCTGCTGCGATCTACGGTTCGCGCGCGGCCAACGGCGTTATCATGGTGACCACAAAGAGCGGTAGCCTGAATGCACCCAAATACACCGTCAAGTATTACGGCGGCCTGAAACGCGCCTACCAGCTCCACGACCTGATGACCAGCCGCGAATACCTCGAGTTGCTCGAATGGCAGGGCTCCGTAGGCGGGGTGGGCAGCAACATGCAGGCGCGCCAGGCCGCATGGCTCGAAGATAACCTCGGATATACCGACTGGCAGCGTCTCGCCCTGCGCGATATGACACATATCAACAGCATCCAGGCCAGCGTGTCGGGAGGCAAGAAGGAGTTTAAATATTATGTTTCGGGCAGCTATACCGACGACCAGGGCCTGATGTTGCAGAACGAGGTCAAGAAATTATCATTCCGCACCAAGCTCGACGCCATGTTGAGCAAGTCGACCACCTTCGGGGTGAACTTCACGGCCAACTATTCTCAGACCGACCGTCCGACCAACAACTTCATCGACTACTACCGCACCCCATCTTTCCTGCCCCTTTACCACAACGCATTCTCGTCGGCGCTCACCGGCGTGCCTGTGGGGCAATATGCGCGCGGCAACCACTTTATCGGCCTTTCGACCCCTACGGCGGGCGTAGACGAATACGGCAACCCCACTTTCGATAACGCCGGTGCGACCTCGGGCCCCTTCACCTCGGCCAACAACAACCCGCGCACGGTGCTCGACAAGACCATCCGCGCCAACGAATCGTTCCAGTCGGTGGGTAACGTCTACCTGAATATCAGCCTGACCCCCAACCTGATTTTCCGCACCTCGAACGGTTACAACTTCCGTTACTCGCCCCAGATGAACTACTACGACAAGGACGCCCGCCAGGACGACGTCGAGAGCACGGCCATGTACCGCAACGACCTCTACCTGCACCTGCTGACAGAGAACACCCTCACGTGGATGAAGACCTACTGCCGCAACCACAACTTCAACCTGCTGGTGGGCTACACGCTCGAAAAGACGCGCCAGGAATTTGCCGTGATGAACGGCATGTCCTTCCCCACGGACAAGGTGCACACGCTCAACCATGCGACGGCTTTCCAGCTCAAGACCTCCTCCGGGGGTCTCGGAACGGGCACTTACCGCTTCCCGGACAAGATACTTGAGGGCTACCTTTCGCGCCTTACTTACAGTTATAAGGACAAATACCTCGCCTCTGCGTCGCTCCGCCTTGACCGCTCGTCGATCTTCGCCCCGGGTGAGCGCGGCGGATGGTTCCCCTCGGCTTCATTGGGTTGGGTGGTCTCCAACGAGAAATTCATGAAACCCGTAGAGTGGATCTCGCAGCTCAAACTGCGCGCCAGCTACGGTGTGACCGGCAACAACAACATTCCCGCCAACAGCTTCATGAACGGCTACGGCTCGGCCAACTATGCCCTCGGCGTAGCCACCGGCACCATAGTCCCCGGCCTGGCGCTCACAAGCACCAGCGATGGCAACCCCGCACTGACATGGGAGCAGACCAGAGAGTTCAACTACGGCCTCGACCTGAGCCTTCTGCGCAACAAGGTGACCCTCGCGGTGGATTACTACTACTCCACCACCAAGAGCCTGTTGCTCGAACAGCCGGCTCCCTCCTTTACCGGATTCACGCACTACTGGAACAACATAGGCCGTCTGCGCAATAAGGGTATCGAGATACAACTCGACACGCGCAACATCAGCCATAAACACTTCAACTGGCAGACCAACGTCAACTTCTCTATGAACCGCAACCGTATCCTCGACCTGGGCGGCGACGAGCGCATCCTCACTCCGGGATACCGCAATGAGCTGTACCTGGCGCAGGTGGGCAAGCCCGTGGTGCAGTACTACGGCTATAAGATCATCGGGGTGTGGAACAGCTATGACGAAATCGCCGCAAACCCGCACTTCCTTAACAATGTCGACGCCCCCGGCACGGCGCGCATCCTGGACGCCGACAATAGCGGAGTGCTCGACGCCAACGACCGCGTGGCGCTGGGTAACCCCTATCCCGATTTCACCTGGGGTATGACCAACACCTTCCAGTGGAAGAATTTCGACTTGAGCTTCCTGATCCAGGGCGTTGAGGGCATTTCGGTGTTCAACGACGACGGTTCCTACACCGAGAGCTACAAGTGGAACCGCCACTACACCGATAATCGCTGGGTCAGCCCCAGCCATCCCGGCGACGGGATGACCCCCTACGACCGCAGCAGCGGACAGGACCTGACCCTGACGGACTATATGATCGAGGACGCGTCGTATATCTGTCTGCGCAGCGCCACCATCGGTTATAATTTCAACGCCAAGCTGCTCAAGAAGATCCGCCTTAACGGCCTTCGCATCTACGCCTCGGGCAACAACCTGCTCTATTTCTGGCGCGGCGGCTACCGAGGCATCGACCCCGAGTCGCGCTACACCAGCAGCCCGTATAACAGCCCGCTCATCTCGGGCTACCAGAGGGGCGGTTTCCCGATCACCTCGACCTATACGATGGGTATCGACATCACCTTCTAATCATGACCGACACCATGAAAACATTAAAATACAGCATAGCGGCACTATTTGCACTGGCCCTCGCCTCGTGTAACCTCGACACGCCGCCATATTCGGAAATCCCCGAAGACGATTTTTTCAAAACGCCGGAGGAGGTCAACCAGGGTGTACTCGGATGTTACAGCCGCCTGCACGGGGTGATGTACTACGAGTGGGCCGTGACGGAACTGCGCACCGACAACACGCGCATGTACGCCACCGGATCGACCACCAACACCAGCCGCCTTGTCGAACAGCTCGACCAGGCCACCATCCTGACCACCAACGATTGGGTGAACACCTATTGGGAGGCCTCATACCAGGCCATACTGAGCTGCAATAAGGTGCTAAAGAACCTTTCCGTGGTCACCAACCCAGCGCAGAGGGCGCAGTATGAGGCCGAGGCCAAATTCCTGCGCGCAATGCTGCACTTCAACCTGGTGCGCCTGTGGGGGCCGGTTTTCAAAATGGATGAGTACATCCCCGCGCCCCTGGCCCGCAAAAAGCAGCGCTCGAACGTGGACGACGTGTATGAGATGATCGAAACCGATCTCGAAGATATCGTCAACAACGGCAGTCTGCCCGCATCATATTCGAGCAGCGACCTGGGACGCGCCACGAGCGTGGCAGCCAAGGCATTGCTTGCCAAGGTCTACATGACGCATTACGAGGTCGGACAAGACCTCTACCTCGCAGCGGAGGGGCTGCTTTCGCAGGTGCTCACCGCTGTTGGCAATCCCCAATCTTCCGCCGACCTGGTGCCATATGCGCGTATCTTCGACGTTACCAATGAGATGAACGACGAGATCATCTTCGCCGTGCGCTATAAAACGGGCGGCAGCGGCCTGGGATCGCCCTTCGGCAGCATGTTCGCCCCCGCGAGCAGCGGCGCGAGCGTGATCGTGGGGCAGGGCAGCTCGTGGAACTGGCCCTCAGATAACATACTGGCCGCTTTCCGCTCGGAGGAAGGCGACACGAGGCTTGCGCTTTCGCTCAAGGAGAGCTACGTGAACGTCATCTCCGGCACGACGGTCAACGCTCGATATATCACCAAATTCCTGTCGCAGACCAGCCTGAAGTTCGATTGCGAGAACGACTGGCCGATCATCCGCACGGGCGACGTGGTACTGCTCTACGCCGAGTTGCTCAATGAGCTCTATGGCCCGGCCAACGCCTACAAGTACATCAATATGACCCGCCAGCGCGCCGGTCTGCCCGCCCTCACCTCGACCGAGGCGCCCGACCAGATCACCTTCCGCGCCGCGGTGCGCAAGGAGCGCCGCCTTGAGCTGGCCTTCGAGAACCAGCGCTGGGCCGACCTGTTGCGTTGGGGCGTTGCGTCGCAGACCGTCAGCGCATATATGGCCGGCGAATCGTTCTACGGCGGATACAGCTACTCCGTAGGCCCGATCAACGACAACCAGTGCATGCTGCCCATCCCGCAGTCGGTGATGGACATCAACCCTTCGGTAGCACAAAACCCCGGATACTAAACCGACGTACGCCATGAAAAAGATACTCAATATTTTCGCGCTGTGCGCCGCAACGTTTTGCGTCGCCGCGCTCACGGGCTGCAACGAAACGCTCGAATACATCAAAAAGGAATCGCTGCCGCCGGTAATCACATCATTCTCTCCGGCCACCGCCATCGTCGGGGGCCAGATATCGGTCAAGGGCGAGAACCTCGAACGCATCACCGCCGCGACTATCGGCGGACTGCCCGTCGAGATCAAAAGCTATGTGGGTACGGGCGAGGTCATAATCCTTGCCTCGGCCACCGGCCAGGACGGAACCATCGTGCTGACCAACTCGGCAGGAACGGGAGAGAGCGAGAGCTCATTTGCCTATAATTACGTCCGGCCCACGGTAAACGCCTCGCAGCTGCCCGGATCGGTCGAACTCAACACCGAACTGACCATAACCGGGACGAATATGAACGTGGCCAACTTCGTATACTTCGTCGTTGCGGGCAAGGATCCCGCGAAGGCCACCATCCTCACGCAGAATAAGCGCGAGATCGTTATCAAGGTACCTTATGTGCCCGGTGACGACGCGACCCTCGAATTCGGCTACGTGAGCGGCCCCGGGAGCACCACGATGACCACGGACGGCACGCAGATGGAGATCGTGCGCAACGCCCCGGCCTTCGATCCCGTCACCTTCGGCGAGAAGGAGATCGGTTATAAGGTCAACCTGACAGGTGTGAACCTCCAGAAGATCGACTCGATCCTGGTAGGCGGCGTTAAGGCCCCCCTCTCCAATAAGACCGCCACGACGCTCACCTTTACCGTCCCGACCGGCACTTTCGCCGAGGGAGTTACCACGGGGCAGGATGTGTTCGCATATTGTTTTGAAGGGAACGAAGAGCAGGACCTGGGCGCGATGGACGTTATGGTGCCGCGCGGGGCGCTCCACTGGAGGGATATCTTCCTCGGATCGACCGATCCGGCCAACCGCGCCGGGTTCTTCTCCTACGAGTTGGGCGAGACCATCGACAACAGCAAGTTCGCTACCGACATAGACCCCGTGGCCGCACAGTACACTATGGGTAAGAGCGCCGCCGGAGCGAGTGGCGGACCATGGACAGGACTTGCCTGTTCGAAGCCGAACGTGCCCCTGGTGAGCGAGACGGCCTACAATTCGGTGAAGCCTTATTTCTTCATGACCGCCATGAGCGGACGAGGACTTGCCATTTCGAGCCCCGGCACGAGCTCTTCCCAGCCCCGCAACTACCGCATGAACGGTGTGAGCAGCCAGCGTGTGCCCCTGGGTACTAACGCGGAGTACGACTGTTGCGGTTCGGTGGTGGTGATGCACCGTCTGCTCTACCCGGGCGATCTGACCAACCGTGCAGCCGAGGACCGCGTTATCAATATCGTGAAGGCAGATACGCTGACCGTCATCAACCAGGGAACTTTCCCGATCGACGTGACGAATAACACCATCGCCGGCATCAAACTGCTCGGCACCGGGAACCTGCCTTCTGGCGCTCTGCGCAGCCAGGAGAACACTACCGGATCAGGCCTCACGCCCACTTCTGGTACGGCTATCTGGGGTACGGCCTCGATAGGCAGCACATTGGTCGTTCCTTATAACAGCGACGACAATGTGCTCGACGCGGTGATAATGAGCATCTACTACGACTATCGCGGCTACGACGCCACCAAGCCCGCATCCAACATCAAGAAGATCGGCTTTATGTACATCAAGCGTCTTACCCTGCGCGACGGAGCAAGCGCTGAAACCCCTGCCAAGAGCAATATCACCTTCGACATGTATTGGCAGAAGTATGCGAACAATCCCATTTTGGCTCAATAACACCAAAAGAGAATCGATATGAAAAAACAGATAAACAGGCTATTCGCCTCCGTCGCACTGGTAGCGCTCACCCTTACGGTGGGATGCGACCCGTACGAGATCAACGATGGCAAGGGCATCTACCATGCCCCGGCGGTGAAGTCATTCAGTCCCGCCACGACCCCCACTTCGGGTAAGGCCCCCGGCACCGAGGTGATCTTCGAGGGCGTGAGCCTCGACAATGTTTCGCACGTGACCTTCACGGCGGAAAATGAAACCACGGAATTCCCCGCCGCCATCAACAGCCAGGCGTTCAAACGTCTGGCCGTCGCGGTGCCCACCGGCGACTTCCCGCAGGATGTGATCACCACCACCTTCTTCAAGGTCTACGATATTAACGACCAGGTTATCTACACCAACCCCTATTACGTTAAGGTGCCCCTGACGGACGCCTATGTCAGCAGCGCCACCCCCAACCAGAAGGCTAACCTGGGCACGACCATCACCCTGGCCGGCCAGAACCTCGACAAGGTGACGGGAGTCGTGGTCGGTCCGTCGACCATTGCGCGCACCGACTTCGTAGCCGGCGCTACGGCGACCCAGATCAAGGTCGTTGTCCCGTTCCACGCCAGCTATGTGGCCGGCGAGAACACCGTCGCGCTCAAGGCCACCTGGGAAGAGGGCGGCACACCAAAGAGCGACATCGTTATCAACAGCGCCTATGTGATAACCCTGCCCAAGCCCACGGCGCCGACCGCCGGAGAGATCCTCGCGAACACCACCACCCCCGCCGTGATCGGCGACGAGGTGACCTTCGCGGGCGAATTCCTGACCCTCTACGACTCGGTATACGTCGATGGTGTGAAAGCCTCGATCCAAGCCAAGACGGACGGCACGCTGACCGTCAAGATCGCCAACGTGGCTTACGCCAACCCGACGCTGCACTCGACCTCTATCGTTGGCTACCACAGCCCGTTTGCCGTGGCGAACACGCTCTGGAGCAGCTTCCAATTCGATGCAACGCCCCTCTCTGCGCCCGTAACCCCGCCCGCGTTCACCGCAGTGACCTCGATCCAGGACGGCTATGACGCCGTCAGCGCGCCTACGCTCGCCAAGAGGTACTACCTGAAAAAAGAGGTGACCATCTCGGGGACGGACCTCGACATAGTCGACTCGCTCTACCTGGGCGATTACAAAGCCCCCATCAAGGGTACTGCGACCGCTACCTCACTCACCTTCACCGTTCCCGACGACTATGAGTTCACCACAGCCGTCGATTGCGAACTCGTGGCTTACTACAACAATGCCACCGAGGCGTCGTTTGCCACCGATATGAAGGTCTATCCGTTCTATTTCTGGAAAGGAAAGGTAGTCGGAGCTCAGGGCCTGAAAGATTGCTGCTTTATGGGACTTACCTCCGGAAATGTCTATACTACCGACCAATGGGCGACCCTCGATGCGAAAGCGGCCGATCCGACCTACCAGAAAGCCGATGCTGCGGGCGCCAGCGGCAGTATTATGAATCCCAAGAACGTGCTCAATAAGGCTGTTTACACCTCTGCAGCCGATTGGTATGCCGTCGAGCCTTACTTCTTCATTTCCGTATCGACGAGCGGCGGAGCCCAGCCTCCTGTGCTGCAATCTACTTCGAACAGCAGCTCCCAGCTTAAAAACTTCAAAACCTCCGGGGGATCGGCGCTTATGTCGGCAGGTTACGGCAGCTCGATGCTCTTCTATAAGATAATAAGTGCCGGATCGGGAAATGAGCTGATATATGCAGACTCTGTGCGCAATGGCAGCATAACAAACCTGCTCGGTTACAGCCCGTCGATCACATCCGGTATTGTAAGCGCCCCCGGCTATGTGACAACGGAAACCGCTACCGACTTTGCCCTTAACAGCGTGATAATGGCCTATATGCCGACTTATACTATAGGGGCGAAACTGGCTTCGGGCAATGCGGCTACGGGCCTTTACCAGATAGGCTTTATCCATGTCAGAGAGATTAATGGCGTGTCCGAAGGATGGAGCACATCCGCTAAGTTGACATTCGATATATACTGGCCTAAGAATTACAAGAATTACTAATTTTCCTTGAACTTCCCAAGGCTCATATCCATGACACTCCTCCTTCTTGCCGTTGCGTGCGGCGGGAAGGGGGAGAGTGTCGTGCCCGTCGATCCGGGTACGGAGGAGCCTACGGAGCCTACCACTCCGGACGAGCCGACCACCCCGGACGAACCGGCCGAACCGGTCACACCGACGGAGCCCGTCACGCCGCCCGATCCCGAGCCGGGACGCGTCCACATGCGGCGCTTTACGACCGTCGAGGCGCTCAACGCCGCGACGGACATCGCCCCCGGCGATACGCTGGAACTTGCGGCGGGGACGTTCACCGGCAAGCGCCTGGCGATACATGCCGCCGGTACGGCGGCGATGCCCGTGGTGGTAAAGGGCGTCCCGGGACAGACAATACTTACAGGAACATCCGGCGCATTCATCTCGGGCAGCCACATCGTGGTGCGCGATTTGTGGTTCAAAGACCCGACCTCGACGCACAAGGGGCGTGATATCGTCGAGTTGCGCAACAGCGCGAAAAACGCGCTGGCGAGCGACTGCCGCCTGACCAACTGCGCGATAACGGGGGATAACCTCACCGAACAGAAGGCGGTCGACTACAAATGGGTGTCGCTCTTCGGGGTGCGCAACCAGGTGGACAGCTGCACGTTCACCGATAAACGCAACATGGGTACGCTGCTGGTCGTGTGGATAAACACCGCGGACCTCACGGTCCCCGCCCACAGGATATTCAAGAACTTCTTTTCGCGCCCGATGTCGATGACCGAGATCGTGGACGGCAAGGAGAGCACCATGAACGGGCAGGAGGTCATACGCATAGCGGACAGCGGCACATGGGACCGCAACGCGGGATGCCTGGTGGAGGGCAACTGTTTCTATAAGTGCAACGGCGAGATCGAAACCATTTCGAACAAGTCGTGCTTTAACGTCTACCGCAACAACCTCTTCGAGGAGTGCGTGGGCAGCATCACCCTTCGCCACGGCGACGACTGCACGGTCGACGGCAACTACTTCCTCGGACGGGGGGTGAAATACACCGCCGGGGTGCGCATCATCGGTGAGCGCCACACGGTGATAAACAACTACTTCGAGAACCTCTCCGGCGACGCGAAGTACCGCGGGGCGATCTCGACCGTAATGGGCTATGAAAACCCTACGCCGGGAACCTACTACCAGGTCAAAAACGCGCTGGTGGCTTTCAACACCATAGTCGACTGCACCTACGGCATCAACGTCAACTACGGCGAAAAACTCCAGGTTATGCCCGTGGTGAGCACTACGGTGGCCTATAACGTGATAAGCAACTCGTCCAACAAGAACTACGCCGTCTACCGGTACGACACCCCCGCGCCCGAGGTGACTTGGGTGGGTAACGTGTTCAATAACAGCAAGTACAGCGGCACTTACACCGCAGCGAGCTATAACGCCTCGTCGGCCAACCCCAATCTGGTCGCAAGCGGCGATATCCGCGTTCCCTCGCCCGCCCTCGCACCCTACACGGGGGGCGGCTACGGCGCGGTGAGCTACGACATACTGGGCCGCGCAAGGGGATCGTCGAAAAATCCCGGCGCAAGCCAGGCCTCGGGCGCACCCACGCGCACGATGCCGACCAAAACCACGACCGGCGCAAGCTGGAAACAAAACTGACAACGCATGAAAAACACGATATTCACCCTGCTGGCGCTCATGTGCGCCGCCACGGCTGCGGCACGTCTGCACACGGCGACGGACGCCGCCGGGATCGCCGCCCTCAAAACCCTCGCGGCGGGCGACACGCTGGTGCTTGCCGAGGGCGAGTGGAAAGATCAGAACGTGAGGCTCACGGGAGCCGGTACGGCGGAAAAACCCGTCGTGGTGATGGCTGCGCAGAGCGGTAAGACCATATTCACCGGTAAATCCAGTTTTTGGATCGCGGGCGAGTATGTCATCGTCAAAGGACTGTATTTTAAAGATGTAGAGCCAGTGAAGGGCACCTCCGCGATACAATTCCGCACCGGGACGGGACGCAACGCCAGCCATTGCACGATCACCGACTGCGCCATCACGGCAGACGGCCTGTCGGAAGATTTGACCGACATGAAATGGCTCTCGCTCTGGGGTACGGAAAACACTGTGGAGGGATGCACGTTTATCGGCAAGGTCAACATGGGTACCACCCTGGTGGTGTGGTTCGAGGAGGGGATCACCCCTCGCCACACGATACGCGGCAACTATTTTTCGCGCCCGGTGGCGATCACCGACGATAAGGGCAGCAAACTCAACGGCCAGGAAACGATCCGCATCGGCACATCGGAGGTGTCGATGAGCGACGGCGAATGCCTGGTGGAGGGCAACTGCTTCTATAAGTGCAACGGCGAGGTGGAGGTCGTCTCGAACAAGTCATGCCGCAACACCTACCGCCGCAACACCTTCATCGAGTGTGTCGGCACGCTGACCCTGCGCCACGGCAACGGCTGCACGGTGGACGGCAATTTCTTCTTCGGTGGGGCGGTCAAAGGCACCGGCGGGGTGCGCATCATCGGCGAAGACCACCGCGTGTACAACAACTATATGCAGGACCTGGGCGGCGACGGCTACTACTCGGGCATAACGACCCTGCAGGGAGAGCGCAACTCGCTCATAAATGGATACTTCGCGGCAAAGAACGTGGACGTGGTGTTCAATACCCTGATCGACTGTAAGGTGGGTATCTGCATGAACTACGGTTCGACACGCCAGGAATTGCCCATTGAGGACGTGCGTGTGAGCGATAACGTGGTTACCACCGGCAACGATAAGTTTTGCCCGATCTATGTGAAACTCACCCCCGAGCCGCCCGTTAAACTCTCCTGGCAGAACAACGTCGTGCACGGCGGCAAGATGACCGGCATAGGCCCTGCGGCTGCCGGGGCGCGCGACGTCGACCCGATGATCGAGGAGCAGGACGGCCTGTGGCGTCCGGCCAAGGGGTCGCCTATCGCTAAATATGCCCGCGCGGGCAACGACTTCGTCGACCATGACGCGCTGGGACGCAAACGCGACATGGCAAAGAAAGTGCCCGGGGCGTTCAATCCAGGCGGCAAGGGCGAAATAGTCATACCTTCGCCCTCGAATTGCGGCGTCAGTTGGAAACTTTAGTACCGTGACCATGAAAAAACTCACTATATTACTGCTTTGCGTGGCCGCGGCATTGACCGCCTCCGCCGCGCATTTCGAAGTGCCGCTCGGCGAGGTCGCCGCGACGCTCAAAAAAGCCGCCCCGGGCGATGTGATCGTTATAAAAGACGGCAGCTACCGCGACGTGCAACTCAAATGGACAGGCAAGGGCGCCGAGGGCAAACCCGTTACGGTGTGCGCCGCCACCCCCGGCGGGGTTAAGATCGGCGGGGCTTCGAACCTGCGTATGGCGGGCGAATGGCTCACCGTAGAGGGGCTGCTCTTCGCCGACGGCCACTCGCCCTCGGGGGCCGTGATCGAGATGCGCAACGGGGATAACGTCTGCAACGACTGCCGCCTGACGCAGTGCGTGGTCGACAGTTACAACCCCGCCAAACGCGACACGCAGTACGGATATGTGATGATGTACGGCAAGCGCAACCGCGTGGACCACTGCACCTTCACCGGCCAGCTAAACATAGGGGTGACCCTCACGGTCATACTCAACGAGCAGCGTAGCCTGGACAACCGCCACCGCATAGACCACAACTGGTTCGGCAACCGTCCCGTCTATGGCAGCAACGGTGCGGAAACTATCCGCGTAGGCACTTCGCAACAGGCCTACGAGTCGTCGCGCACGGTGATCGAGGACAACTATTTTTACCATTGCGACGGCGAGGTCGAGGTCATCTCTATCAAATCGAGTGACAACGTTATCCGCCGCAACACCCTTTACGAGTGCCAGGGCGTGCTGGCGCTGCGCCACGGCGATAGGAACCTTGTTGAGGGCAACTATTTCTACGGCGCGAACCTGCCCAACACCGGCGGGGTGAGGGTGGTCAACGCCGGGCACACCATAGAGAACAATTTTTTCCACGACCTGGCTGGTGAACGTTTCTTCTCGGCGCTGGCGCTGATGAATGCCGTGCCCAATTCGCTGCCCAACCGCTATTGCCTGGTCGAAAATGTCACTGTCGAGAATAATCTGCTGCGCGGTTGCCGCGTGATCGAATTCGGCACCGGCAAGGATATGGAGCGCACCCTCGCGCCCACCCGCGTGACGTTTAAAAATAACGTTATCGACAACCCCAAGGCGGAAAGGCCCTACACGTCCCTCTCCGAATTGGAGGAGTGCACTTTCGAGGGCAACCGCGTGCGCCTGGCCGTGAAGACCGCCGAAAAGGGTTTTAAGGACGGCATACTGGCCAGCGACGCTAAAAAAGAGGCCATGCTCTACGGCGTAGAGCGTTCGCTCACGGGGGCGCAATGGTTCGATCCGATGAAGCCGGCCCCTGTCTACGCCTCTAAGACCATCGAGGTGGCTGCGGGTGAGGACGCCCTTGTCCGTGCGGTAGCGGAGGCTTCGCCGGGCGACGTGCTGGTGCTCACCTCCTCGGGCGGCGATTACAGCGTGACCAAGACCGTGGGCGTGTCGTGCCCGCTGACGATCCGCGCCGCCGAAGGGCTTGCCGCGAAGCCCGTTGTGCGTTTCGCAGGGCGTGCGTCGGACAATATGATCACGATCCTCGACGGCGGCGAACTCTCCGTCGGCGGGATAGCCTTCTGTGGCAAACCCGCAGAGGGACGCGCTGGCGCCAAATCGGGCATATCGACCGCCGCCGGCATGATAAAGCCCTATCTGCTTAAGGTGGACGGATGTGAGTTCTACGACTTCGGCGAGGGCAATATGTTCTGCATCAGAGGGCTTGCCAATACCTTCGCGCAGACGATCACCATTAAGAACTGCCTTTTCCGCGACCTGTCGGGTGACGCGATCAACTACGCCGACGAACGCGCCGATATCGGGCGGTATAACGCGGAAAACTTCTTTATTGAAAACTGCGCCTTCTTCCGGTTGCTGGGGCTGGGCGTGAATATCTACCGCGGCGGCAGCGATGAGAGCACCGCGGGGCCCAATGTGACCGTAAGCCACTGTACCTTCGAGGATGTCTGCAACAAAGAGCGCGGCTCGGCGCTGCGCCTGATAGGGCCCCAGGTCATGACCGTCGCCGATTGCAGCTTTTCCAACAGCGGACGCGGCGGCGCGTCGATACGCTTCGACGAGGCGACCTGGGAAAAGGTGACAGTCACCAATTGCAATTTCCATAACTCGGGACGCATCCTGACGATGACCGGCAAGGTGGTCAAAGGGCCCGTGCTGGACAGCAAACCCGAATACTCGGATGCGGCCCGGTACGACTTCCGGCAGCGCAAAGGTTCGCCTCTTGCCGCCCTGGCCTCCGACGGCACCAATATAGGGATCAATTAATTAACAATAAATATTTTTAAAAATGAGACTTCAAGACAAAGTAGCGGTCGTAACGGGCGGAGCCCGCGACCTGGGACGTGCGATTTCGGTAAACCTCGCCCTTCAGGGCGCCAAAGTGGTGCTCAACTATTTCGACAACGAGGGTGACGCCAACGACACCCTCGAAATGATCAAAAAGGACGGCGGACAGGCTATCGCCGTGCAGGGCGACATGACCAAGGCTGCCGATGTGAAAAAGCTTTTCACCGAGGCCGGCAAGGCTTTCGGCGGCAAGGTCGACATCCTGGTCAACGTGGTGGGTGGCCTGGTAGGCCGCAAGCCGATCACCGAGCAGGACGAGGATTGGTATGACTTCCTGATGGACGTCAACATGCGCAGCGTGTTCCTCTGTACCCGTGAGGTCGTGCCCATGATGCCCTCGGGTGGCGCTATCGTGAACTTTTCGTCACAGGCAGCCCGCGACGGCGGCGGCCCCGGCGCATCGATGTACGCCACGGCCAAGGCTGCCGTTATGTGCCACACCCGCGCTATGGCCAAGGAACTGGGCCCCAAAGGCATCCGCGTCAATGCGCTTGCCCCCGGCATGATCGCAACGTCGTTCCACGACCGTTTTACCGCCCCCGCAGCGCGTGAGAACCTCGAAAATACCGCTCCCTTGCGCCGCCAGGGTGTGGCCCAGGACGTCGCCGACCTGGTGGTTTACCTGGCAAGCAGCGAGTCGGCCTACATCACAGGGACTAATATCGACATTAACGGCGGGATGTTCTTCTCTTGATTTTGCGCGTATAGCACGGCGTATTTCACTTATCCTCACCTGCGTTTTATCCTTGTAGGCGTCGAGCCTGCTCCGGTAAAACGCGTGGGACGATAAGCAAACTACACCGCACTACCCGGCACAAAATCCTCATGCTAAAGGGCGTTTCTTTTGAAATGCCCTTTTTTTATCCTACTTTTATTGCTATGAAACCGAAAGTACTCGTTACATACGACCTTTACCGTGAGGGGTTTGCGGAGTTGATGGAGCGTTTCGAGGTGATCTTCCCCCCGCAGGGAGGCTTCAGCTTCGAGGAGGCTTTGCCCCACCTGGCCGACGTTGACGCCATCATCCCCACTTATGCCTTCAAGGTTACGCGCGAGGTTATCGACGCCGCGCCGAAGCTCCGTATCGTGGCCAACTATGGGGTGGGGTATGACAATATCGACACTCAGTACGCCGCGTCGAGAGGTGTCGTGGTTACCAATTCGCCCGATCCGGTGACCGAGCCGACCGCCGAGATGGCCTATGCGCTGATGCTATCCGCCGCGCGGCGCATAGCCGAGGTCGACCGCCGCATGCGCGACGGGTCGGTGCGCTGGGGGGTGATGAGCAATATCGGCACGTCGCTGCACCGCAAGACCCTCGGCATACTCGGCATGGGGCATATCGGGGGAGTCGTGGCGCGTTACGCCGCCGCTTCACAGATGCGTGTGATGTACCACAACCGCCGTCCGGCGGCGGTGGACCACGGGGCGGAGTATGTGAGCCTGGAGCGCCTGTTGGCCGAATCGGATTTCCTGTCGGTGCATGTGCCGCTGTCCGATGCCACGCGACACCTGCTCTCACACGCGCAGTTTGCGGCGATGAAACCCTCGGCTATCGTGGTCAATACGGCGCGGGGGCCAATTATCGACGAAGAGGCGCTTGCCGGGGCGCTCGAAAAGGGCGAAATAGCAGGTGCGGCGTTAGACGTTTTCGAATACGAGCCGCATGTGAGCCAGCGGCTGCTTGCGCTTGATAACGTCGTGCTTACCCCGCATGCGGCGACCAACACGGTCGAGGCCCGCAATGCGATGTCGGCTTTCGCCTCGGCAAATGTGATAAATTTCTTCGAGGGGCACCACGAAAAGCTCTCGAGGGTCAATTGAAGCCCATTTTATGGGCGATATAATTTGGCCGGAAGATATTTTTAGCTATATTTGTAGAATTGGTCGACCAATTTCCGGGCAAATGGCCGTAACGGGGTCGGCGTAAAGAGAGGACCTATGCTTAAAAAGATACTTTCGCTTTGCATGTTTTGTGCGCTCGCCCTGACGGCGGCGCACGCCGCCCAGGTGCACCCTTCGCTGTTGCTCACCCGCGAAGGGGTTAAGGAGATACGTGCGGCGATGGGCGGCAACCCGGCTTTCGACGCCTCGCTGGCGCAAACGCGCGCCGACGCCGACCAGGCCCTGGCATCGCCCATCGAGGTGCCCACACCTAAGGACGGCGGGGGCGGCTATTCCCATGAGAAACACAAGGATAACTATTACGCGATGTTCAACAGCGGGATAATGTGGCAGTTGACGGGCGAGGTGAAGTATGCCGCATTCGTGCGCGACATGCTCGGGGCGTACGCCGAAATCTACCCCACGCTGGGTCTACATCCGGTCAAACTCTCGAAAACCACAGGCCGCCTTTTCTGGCAGACGCTCAACGAGTGCGTATGGCTGGTGCACACTTCGGTGGCCTATGACTGTGTCTATGACTTCCTCTCTCCGGCGGAGCACAAAAACATAGAGGACAGACTGTTGCGCAACATGGCGCACTTCCTGATGGACGGCAATACGGACAATAACCGCACATTCAACCTGATGCACAACCACGGCACATGGGCTGCCGCGGCGGTCGGCATGGCCGGTTATGCGATGGACGATAAGGAGCTGGTCGCCAAGGCGCTCTACGGCAGCGACAAAAGCGGCAAGAACGGCGGTTTCGTGCGGCAGCTGGACGAACTTTTCTCGCCAGACGGCTATTTTACCGAAGGGGCATATTACCAGCGCTATGCCATCTGGCCATTCGTGATCTTCTCCCAGGCGATAGACAATAACATGCCCGGGCTGAAAATATTCGCCTACCGCGACCATATATTGCAAAAGGCGCTCTCGACGCTGCTGCAAATGGGCTACGACGGGCGGTTCTTTAATTTCAACGACGCGATGCCCAAGGGTTACGACGCCCAGGAGCTGGTCTACGCCGTCGACATACTCTACAACGCCGATCCGGCGGCGGGACGCCAGCTGCTCGACGTGGCCGCGCGCTATCAGAAAGGGCGCTTTCTGCCCACAGACGCCGGTTATGCCGTGGCGCGCGACATCGCCGCGGGCAAGGCCGAGCCTTTCACCCTGCGCAGCGAACTCTACCGCGACGGAGCGGACGGCACGCGGGGCGGGGTGGGCGTGCTGCATTACGACCACAGCGCGATCTTCTTCAAGGCCACTTCGCACGGTCTGCCGCACGGGCACTACGATAAACTCACGTGGGCGTTCTACGATAACGGCTCACCGATCATAACCGACTACGGCGCAGCGCGTTTCGTGAATATCGAGGCCAAATACAAGGGGCACTACACCCCCCAGAACAAGACGTTCGCCATGCAGACCATCGCCCACAACACGGTGGCGGTGGACGGAAATTCGCACTTCGGTGGCAACTACGACCTTTCGATGAAACATGCCTCAGAGGTCTACATTTTCGATGCCCCGGGCAAAACGATGGTCGTCTCGGGCAAGGAGAACAACGCCGTCGCGGGCGTGGCGATGCACCGCACGATGGTCGTGGTTCAGGGCGTGGCGCAGTACCCGGTCATACTCGACATTTTCCGCCTTCAAAGCGAAAGGGAACACACATACGACCTGCCGCTCTACTACAACGGCCACGTGATGAGCCTCGATTTCCCCTACACGCGTGCGCTGGACGCGATGCGTCCGCTCGGTGCAGCCAACGGCTACCAGCACCTTTGGGTCGAGGCGACAGGCCGCACGGATAAGCCCACGGCATGCTTCACATGGCTCACGGGCGACCGTTTCTACAGCCAGACCACCCTTGCCAACCCAGGCATGGGGATGACCCTGGCGCGCATCGGCGCCAACGACCCCGATTTCAACCTGCGCAACGACCCATGCTACATCCTGAGCCAGAAGGGCAGGGCCAACCACACGTTCTTCTCGGTGGTCGAGCCGCACGGCCTCTACGACCTGGTGGTCGAGCAGACCTCGGGGGCTACCTCCTCGGTGACGGGGCTCGAATTGTTGGTCGACACGCCCGCCTACACCGTCGCCCGCGCCTCGGTTGGCGGCAAAACGATAACTTTGTACCTTTCCAACGCGGACAATTCACCCTCTGCGCGCCACACGGCGGGGGGCCACGGTTGGACGGGGGCATATGAGATAACCATAAACTAAAACCATACACAATGCAGACAAAAAGCAAACGTTTCCAGATCGCATCCCAGATGGAGTGGGAACAGGCCAGCGAAGGTATCCGCCGCCAGATAATGGGTTACGACGGGCAGCTGATGATCGTCAAGGTCGAATTCTCCAAGGGCGCGGTAGCCGCCATCCACACCCACTACCACTCACAGGCGTCGTTCGTGGTGAGCGGCAAATACGAGGTGACCATCGAGGGCCAGAGCCAGATCGTGGGCCCCGGCGACGGTTTTTATATAGAGCCGGACGAAGTGCACGGCGCGGTCTGCCTTGAGGCGGGCGTGCTGATCGACACCTTCTCGCCCCACAGGGCCGATTTCCTGGCCAAGAAATAGACCATGAAGATCAAAGGATTGCGTTGGTGGGTGATCGCCCTTATCGTGATCATCACCATAATCAACTACCTGGACCGCAACACCCTGGCCATTATGTGGCAGGGCATCGTGGGCGATCTGGGGCTTATCGACCCCTCTCTGCCTGAGGCGGAGTACAAACAGGCCACCAAGGAGCTCTATTCCTACATCTACATGTTCTTTATGGTGGCCTACGGGGTCAGCCAGATGCTTTCGGGCAAACTCTACGACAGGATCGGCACCCGCAAGGGCTTTACCGCCTCCGTAGCGGTCTGGGCCATCGCCGACGCTTGCACCTCATTCGCCCGCGGACTCGGGTCGCTCTGTTTCTTCCGCTCACTGCTGGGTCTGGGCGAAGCCGGTCCCTGGCCCGGTGCGGTCAAGAGCAACGCCGAATGGTTCCCACAGAAGGAGCGCGCCTTCGCCCAGGGGCTTTTCAATGCCGGGGCGTCGGTAGGGGCTATCCTCTCGCCCATTATCATCGCGTTGCTCTATGTGGCGCTGGGCTGGAAGCTGACTTTCGTGGTGATCGGCGCGATCGGGCTTCTGTGGCTCATCCCGTGGTTGATAATCAATAAGAAAGGACCTAAAGAGCACCCCTGGATCACAGAGGCAGAGAGGCAATATATCATTGAAGGACAGCCCGAAACGGTGGTTTCTGCCGGGAAGGGGCTCTCGTGGGGCGAACTGCTTACCACCAGGCGCAGCTACGCCGTTATCCTGGGACGTTTCTTCCTCGACCCCGTTTGGTGGATGTTCGTGGCGTGGCTGCCGATCTACCTTTTCGACGTGCACGGATTCGACATCAAGAGCATCGGTATGACCGCCTGGGTGCCCTACGTGGGCGCGATGGTCGGATCGCTGGCCGGAGGCTGGTATTCCGGCGCCATGATGCGCCGCGGACGCACGGTGGGCTTCGCGCGCAAATCGGCGGTGGTGATCGGCTGCGCCATTATGCTGCCCGCGCTCATCGCCACGGCTTTCGCCTCGGACGTATATGTGGCCATCTCGATGATGACCCTTATCCTGCTTGGTTTCCAGTTCGCGATGGGCAACATCCAGACCTTGCCGAGCGATATGTTCTCGGGCAAGACCGTCGGTTCGCTGGCCGGCCTGGGCGGCGCCGCCGCGACGCTGGGAGTTATCATTTCGATGGTGTTCATCCCCTCGCTGACCTCCGGAGGGAACTGGCTGCCGTTCTTTATCCTCGGCGCGGCGCTGGTGCCGCTGAGCCTAATGAGCGTATTCGGTTTCTCAGGTAAGCTCGAACGATAGATGGTCATAAAATAGCGAAAGGGTGCCGGTCGGCACCCTTTCGCTATTTTATATAAACCCCTATTCCGCCCAATCGTCCGTGCGGAAGGGGAAGGCCGCCTGCATGAATGTGTTGCTCAGGTTGGCCTCGATGTAGTTGCGGAAGGCGTAGCGCACAGCGACTGGCTTTGCGACTTCGGGGGAGCTCACCTCCACCTTGTCGGGCTGCACGATCTTCGCCTCGGCGGGGTAGAACTTGCGGTCTGCGCCGGCGATCTCGAAACCTTTTACGGGTGCGAAACCGGGCGACATCCCGGCGTGGGTTTCGGTGAATTTCACCGTCGCTTTACCTCCTTCGAAGCTCACCGAAGAGTAGACGGGGCCTGTCGCGGGGAAGGCTTTCGCCATGCCGTAGGTCTTTACGAGTGCGAGGGTCGCCAGGCGTGTGGCCACCACGTCCTTCTGGGGCGGGTGTATGCACAGCATGCTGCCCGCGTCGGCGGTGGCTGCCATGCCGCTGTTGGGGATCAGCGACAGGGCCTTGAACTGCGCTTCGCGCAGACGTGCGGCTTCTGTCCCGTCGGCGTTGTTGTAGTAGTAAGGGGCTATTTCCACGCAGTAGAAAGGCATATTTTCGTCGCCCCACAACTCGCGCCATTTTTTGACCATCGCGGCTTCGGCTTCTGCGTAGGTCGCGTAGCGTGTGCGGTTCGACTCACCCTGGTACCACAGGAAGCCCTTGGCGGTGTAGTTGCGCACGGGCCACGTCATGCCGTTGTGCAGGTAGGAGAGGGTCGCGTGGGGCCCGCGTCCTTCGGCAGGTTTGTGCGCCTCTACGTTAAGGCCCGGGACGGTGCGGGCGGTCGCTTCGTCGAGCCACGATTCGATGCTGGAGCCTCCCCAACTGTTGTTTATCACGCCCACCGGCACGCCGAGTATATTGGTCAGGTGCATGGCGAAAAAGTAGGGCACGGCGCCGATATTCCATGCCGTGTTGGGGCTGGCGGCCACCCACGTGCCGGTACAATCCTCCTCGGGGACCGCGCTTTCGCGACGGGGCAGGGTGAATGAGTGGATCAGCTTGCTGTATTTGCCCGCATCCATGATAGTTTGCAGCGAGTTGTCGACGGGCTGGCCGGTGCTGCCGCGAAGCAGCATCGCCATGTTGGATTGGCCCGAGCAGATCCACACTTCGCCGATAAGGATGTCCGAAACCGTCACCGGTTCGCCGTCGCTTATGGTCATGGTGTATGCGCCCCCGGCTCCGGGAGTGGCCACTTTTACCATCCAGCGCCCCTGGTCGTCGGGCTTGGCGGTGTATGAGGCTTTGTCCCACGAGGTGGTCACGGTCACGGTTTTACCCTTGTCCGCCCAGCCCCACACGTTGGCTTTGGTTTTCTGTTGCAGTACCATGCCGTCGCCCACCAGGGCGGGAAGGCGCACTTTCGCCCCGCTGGCCAGGGCCAGTGAAAGGAGCAGCGCCGAGAAAAGAACCTTTTTCATATCAGAAGATGTTTTTTACGATAAAGTCCACGCTCTCCCGAAAGATGGGCTCTTTGAGGTCCGAGCTGGTGGCGTTGAGGTTGTGGTCGTAGAAGGGGTATATTTTCAGCACCACGTTCTTCGCACCGGCGGCATTGAGGGCGTCGGCGAACATCTGGCTCTGCTGCCACTCCACAACGATGTCGCCAGTGCCGCATTGCATAAGCACGGCGGGTATGTCCTTTTTGGGGATCATGTAGATCGGGGAGGCGTCATGCAGCACTTTGGGGTCTTTGTCCAGGAAATATTTGATGCGCTCCTGCTCTTTGGCCTTGACTGAAATGGCGGCGCTGGTCAGATCGTAGATGCCCGAGCAACCCACCAGCACCTTCGCTCCCGGGATGCCCATCGCGCCCACGGCGGAGAGGTGCGCACCGGCCGAGCCACCCATGAAACCGAAGCGGGTGGGGTCTATGTTGAGCTCTTTGGCATGGTTTTGGATAAATTTAACAGCATCCCTGACGTCCTGGATCGTTACGTTTATATTCGCGCCGGGCTGCGGGGCAAGCGTGTAGGCTATGCGAACCCCCGTAATGCCGTGCTTGAGGGCCAGGTAACCGGACACGTCGCGGTTTGTGCCGTTGTCGCCCCTCGCCCAGCCGCCGCCGTGGATGAAGACCATGAAAGGGGCGGGGGAGTCGCTCTTAGCCATGTCTACGATCAGTTTGAGTTCGTAGTCCGGGTAGGTTTTATAAACCATTTCACGGGTTTCGGCGCCCGTGTACTCTTTGGCGCTGATCGTGCGGTGCTCCTTGTAGTTGTATGGGACCAGCAGGTCGGGCACCTGCGAAAGGTCGATGATCTTTTCATACTTGGCCTTGTAGGGCAGTGTGTAGCCCCCCTGGCCGTCGGGAGACAGCTTCATCGCATAGCGGTTGTAAACATCCTGGGCGCCAGCGCAGTATGCCGCAAGCAACAAGGCGACCGTGAGAAATTTCTTCATAATATTTGGTGGTTTTAAGTTTTATTGCTAAAATTGGTCGACCAATCCGGTGTTTAGCAAAGGTAATAAACAATTTTAAAACCTTGCACGGAGATATGAAAAAACTTTTTGTCATACTGTTGGCCCTTGCACTCTGCTTCTGCGGAGGTGCCGATGAGGTCAAACCCCCGGTCGACGACGATACGGAGCAGGGCGACGATAATAATGGCGGCGGGGACGAAAACCCCGATCCCGATCCCGACCCTGATCCCGACCCAGACCCCGATCCCGATCCCCATAGCGGCGCGGTGGTGTTGCGCGGCTCGGCGACGGGCGATGCCTATGCGGCGATGCGCTTGCTGGGCTTCGAGCCCGAATCGCCCGACGAAGACCACACCCCGTCCGTGCCCCACATAACGCAGGTCTACGACGCCGATCTGCAAAAATATGTTTTCGCGTTCCTGCTGCATGTGACCCCCGATACGGACAAGGGCGAGGAGTCGGACCGCCAGCGCAACGAGATCAAGACCTGGGACCGCTCACCGGCCAATATGACCGGAACCGTGGGTGAAACCCACGAATACAAGTGGTTTATGCGCCTCGATGCAGGTTTTGTGCCCACGCCCGAATTCTCGCACCTGCACCAGATCAAGCCCATAAAGCAAAAGGACACCGGCGGCGACGAAAACCCGATCATCACCCTCACCGCCCGCCGCAGCGGCTCGAATAACATAATGCAGCTGATCTACCGCGCCGACGGCGGGGGCAATGAGTACCTGGTCAACAACGTCGCGCTTTCTGATTTCCAGGGCCACTGGGTCAGCTTCACCGAGCGGGTGGAATACAAGGCCGACGCCCACTACACTTTCAAAGCCGTGCGGGTTTCCGACGGCAAAGTGCTGATAAACTACGATAATATAGATCCGGTCAGCGGGGTGAAGTCCAAAACGCTCTGTTTCTGGCGCGCCAGCATGGGCCTGGGCCGTCCCAAATGGGGACTGTACCGCCGCACGTTATCGCAGACCACCGGCCAGCCCCTGGCCGGACAGCGCGACGAAACGGTGCGCTTCGCGGATTTTTCTATCGAGGAATCGGGGCAATGACCTGCGCCCTGTTTTAACGTGAGGCTCGACAGATCTGTCGGCCTCACGTTACTTTATGGCGGATTCGATTTTCCGAATGACGGCGTTGCAGTAACTATCGAAGTCGATCCGGTTTAAGAGTCTCTCGACCGGGTCGGTTATGACCATTCGGACCTTGTCGATAAGGAGGCACGATAGCAGCACGCACAACGCCAGCGCAAGAAGCACCGGGGCAAGGGCGATGCCCGAGAAACGTTCGCCTAAAGAGCAGACCAGCGGATATAGGTGGCTGTGCCCGACAAAGAAGTTTTCATGTATCAGGTATACGGCGAGTGCCGAACCGGCGAGGTAATTAACCGCGCGGCTGCTGAAGTTCAGGCTCCGGAACAGCAAAAAGAAGGCGACGCTCGACAGTATGACCAACGGGTCGTTATATGAAAAGAACCTGTTGGCGATATAAAATGCCCCCAGCCCGATCAATACCGACGATACTGCGTAAATGCCGCAGTAGGCTATCCTTGCCTTACGGGTTTTTTCAACGGACATGAACAGCGCCATGAAGCGTCCGATCAGGTATATGAAGATAAAATTAAAGAAGTTATATCCGCCGGCGCTGAATTGCATTCCCCTCGCAAACCCGAAATAGAACACGATGACCCCCAGAGTGAGCAGGGCCGTTATGAACTCCTTTTTATTGAGGTTGTCGATCAGTCGGTTCAGCAGAGGGGCAAGCATGTACAGTATAATGTAATTGCCTATGAACCATCCGGAATTGGTGAATGCCAGAAAAGAGGCGGCAAATCCCCTGAGATATATGTCAGGCCAGTGCGCCAATAGATATAATCCCACGGAATAGAATGCGCACATCACATACAGCCGCGTGATCCCTCTCCACCTGGGCTTAATGCCGAAATACCCTGAAATGAGGATGAAGCAGTTGACCGCTATTACGAAAAAGCCGTTTAGGATGGAGTCCGTCATGCCCATGCCGTTGTCGTACCCGGCAAGGCCGAGGCCGTGGACGATGAAGTGGTGCAGGATAATATAGAACATGCACACCAGGCGTAAAAGCTCGATGCCTGATTCCCTCGGTTTTGCCTGGGCTGCCATATCTGATCTATTTATTCCTCTCGGCGACGTAGTCGCAAAGCTCGATTAGCGAACTTTTGCATGGCGAGGCGGGGTAAGGTTCCAGCGCGATGGCGGCCTGTCGCAAAAAATCGTCCATCACCCCGGTGGCTTTCTCTATTCCGCCGCCGTCCATGACCGCCCGGGCGAGGTAGTCGGCGTTTTCGGGCTTGCGCCTTATGTCCGACAGCTTTCTCAGCAGCAGGGTCCGGTGCGAGGGGGATGAATCCTCCAGCACGGCCAACAGCGGCATGTTGATCTTGCGTTCGCGCAGATCGCCGCATGCGGGCTTGCCGGTCTGCGAGGCAGGCATGTAGTCCAACACGTCGTCGCGTATCTGGAAAGCCTGGCCGAGCATTTCGCCGTAGGTGCGCAGCGCGTCCACGTCCCGCTGTGGGGCGCGTGCGGCCATCGCACCCAGCGCCGCAGATGTGCCGAGCACCAGGGCCGTTTTCTTGAAAATTATCTCGAAGTAAACCTCGCGGGTCATTTGCAGCCGGTCACTCTGCCAACTTTGCAGCATCTCGCCTTCGCAGACCCTCCAGAGCGAGTCGCAGACGCATTGCACCATGTCTGCGTGGCCGTCGGCGAGGCCCTGCGAGAGGGCGCGCGCGATTATGTAGTCGCCGGCCAGCACGGCGCGGTGGTCGCCCCACAGGGCGTTGACCGAAGGGGCGCTGCGGCGCATGTATGAGCCGTCGATCACGTCGTCGTGAACCAGCGAGGCTTTGTGCAACATCTCGATGAGCATCGCCCCTGTGGTCCGGCGTCCGGGGGTGTCCGCGGCCTCGGGCAGCATACCTGCCGCAAGCATCACCACCAGGGGGCGTATGGCCTTGCCCTGGCTGCGCAGGATATACCCGGCTATGGGCTCCAACTGTGGGGTGGCCGCGCCGAGCATGCCGCGGGCATACTCCTCGTAACGGACCATCGCATCCTCCACGGGGCGGCGTATTTGCTTTATATCGGCCATAACGATTGCAAATGTAAGGTAAAAAACCGGACGCTCAACGAAATTTTACTATTTTTGTCGTCTGAACCCCATCCACCGCCGCCGTTTATGGAAAACCAAAATAAATCCGCCCGCCTGTTGCCTTATCTCCTGGCCGTTGTGGCGTTCCTGGCCGTGACCACGGTCTATTTCTCGCCTGTGCTCGAAGGCAAGGTGCTCGGACAGCACGACGTGACCCAGTACGAGGGCATGAGGGCCGATATATCCTCGCACGCCAGGGCTTTCGGCGAAGACCCCCAATGGACCGGGGGCATGTTCGGCGGGATGCCTTCCTACCTGATCTCGGTCGACTACGACTCGATGATCCTGCGCGCGGCGTCGAGCTGGCTCAATGGCCTGGCGATGCCCATTTCGCTGATAGTGGTGGCGATGTTGTCGTTCTTCCTAATGACGCTGCTGTGCGGCATGGGACCGCGCGAGGGGACCGTCGGGGCGCTGGCCTACGGGCTTTCGACCTATTTTTTCCTGATAATCGGAGCTGGCCATATTACAAAGGTAGTCGCGATGGCCTATGCGCCGCTGCTCTTCGGCGGGGTGTGGTATACCCTGCGGCGCGACATGTGGCTCGGGGCTGCCGTCACGGCGCTGGCCGGCGCCGTCGAGATCGCGGCGGGACACCCCCAGATCACATACTATTTCGGGATGGTGATCGCCGCTTTCTGGATCAACGAACTGGTACAGGCCGTCAAAGGGCGCACCCTGCCCCGCCTGGCCGCCGCGACCGGATTGCTGGCCGTGGCAGCCGTGCTGGCCGTGGGAGCTAACTTTATTTCGCTTTATAACGTACAGGAACACAGTAAATACACCATACGCGGAGGCTCGGAACTGACCCGCGCCGAAAAGGCCAACGACCGCGGGCTGGATATCGACTACGCCACGGCATGGAGCTACGGCCGCGGCGAAACGCTGAATTTGCTCGTCCCCGACCTGATGGGAGGATCGTCCATGGGCGGTTTTTCGCCCGACGGCGAGGTGGCCGACGCGTTGGTGAAGTACGGTGCGCGCAACCAGGCCGCATACCTGCCCGCCTATTGGGGCGACCAGCCAATAACGGGCGGGCCTACCTACCTGGGTGCGGTGGCGTTGCTACTGGCCTGTGCGGGGATGTTCCTGCTGGGGGGGCGCGAGAAGTGGTGGCTGCTGGCGGTGAGCGTGCTGGCGGTGATGCTCTCCTGGGGGCATAACTTTATGTGGCTCACGGAGTTATTTTTTAAATACCTGCCCGGATACGACAAATTCCGCACCGTGTCGATGATACTATGTATAGTCGAGTGGAGCGTGCCGATGCTGGCGGTGATGTTCCTGTATAAAGCCACCCGGAAGGATACCGACCCTGTGGCGGTTGTCAAAGCCTCGTTAAGGGCGCTGTATGCGGTGGGCGGCCTGTCACTTTTCCTGCTGATGTTCGGGGGCGCGATCTTCTCTTTCACCTCGCCTATGGACAGCCAGATGCCGGCGGATATAGCCGCGGCGATGCGCACCGAGCGCGCCTCGATGCTGCGGGGCGACGCCCTGCGTTCGCTGATCTTCGCCCTGCTGACATTCGGGGTGATCTGGGTCATGGCGAAGGGGAAACTCAAAACCGCCTGGGCTTTCGTGGCGCTGGCCGCGCTGGTGTGTGCGGATCTGATCCCGGTCAACGCCCGTTTCCTGCCCCAAAGCAGCTTCCATGAGAAGCGCAGCGTAGAGGTCAGGCCTACCGATGCCGACCTTCAGATAATGTCCGATACGACCCCCGGTTTCCGCGTGGCCAACCTCACGGTGAGCACCTTCAACGACGCGACCACTTCGATGTTCCACCGCTCGGTGGGGGGCTACCACGGCGCGAAGCTGCAACGTTACCAGGATCTGATCGACCGCTACCTGTCCCGCGGCGACCGTGAGATATATAATATGCTCAACACGCGCTACTATATCGTTTCCGAAGGACAGGGCGCACCCCCAGAGGCGGCGTACAACCCCGACGCCAACGGCGCGGCGTGGTTCGTGGAGCAGACAGTCCCCGCCGCCACTCCCGACGAGCAGATCGAAAAACTCGGGCGCATAGACACCAAGACCCAGGCCGTGGTCGAAGACGCCTTCGCCGGCAAGGCCGCCGCCGCGTCGATGGCCGCCGCGCCGGGCGACACGGTATACCTGGCCGATTACCGCGTAAACCGCCTTACGTATAAATACCGGGCCGCCGGGCCGCGCCTTGCCGTATTCTCGGAAATATACTACCCCGAGGGTTGGAGCGCCACGGTGGACGGGCAGCCCCTGGATTATTTCCGTGCGGACTACCTGCTTCGCGCCGCCGTGCTGCCGGCAGGTGAGGGTGAGGTCGTGTTTCGTTTCGCCATTCCCCATTTCGCGCTGTTACAGGGCATTACGTTGGCGTGTTCGCTGCTGATACTGCTCTTCCTGGCTGCCGCGCTGATAGTTAAAAACTTTATTTGCAAGAAAAATGTCAAACGACCGCAATAAACTCATGCGCCGCAAGGTGCGCTCGTCATACGCCATCTCGACGGCAAGCATAGCATTGGTGCTCTTCCTTTTGGGCACGGTCGGCTACCTGATAATCAACGCCGTATCGGCCACGAACCACATCCGCGAGAGCATCACGGTCAACGTGATGCTTAAAAGCGACCTGCCGGACGGCCACAAGCAGGTCGGCAAGCGCCTCAAGGAATTCCCCGAGGTCAAAAAAGTGGAATTTGTGCCTAAGGACAAGGCTGCCGAGGAGTTCAAAGCCTACATAGGCGACGACTTCGAGGAGTTCCTGGGCGAAAACCCGCTGCCGGACAGCTACCGTGTGACGATGGGCAAGCAGGGGTCGCAGAAGGAGTTCCTGGAGGGCTTCGAGAAGACGCTCCTTTCGTGGGATGAGGTCGACGAGGTGCTATACCAGAAGGGTGTGATCGAGCAGATCAACGCCAATATCGACCGCTTTTTGCTGGTGATCCTCTTTTTCGGAGGCACGCTTCTGGTTATCGCCGTGGTGCTGCTCAATAATACGATCCGTGCGGTGATATACTCCAAGCGGCATATCATCAATACAATGAAGCTGGTGGGCGCGACCCGGTGGTTTATCCTGCGCCCCTTTATGCGCAGCAGCGTACTGCAGGGGATCTATGCCGCGCTGATCGCCTCGGCGATGTTCCTGCTGCTGATCGCGGGACTGCACCGCGGGCTGCCCTCGATGACCCTCGCGCTGCAAAATTCGCAGCTGGTCGCCATTATGGCGTGCATGCTCTTGGGCGGGGTGCTTATTTCGTTGGTTTTCACCACTTTCGCGGTGGATAAATATATAAAGATGCGCACGCATCAGTTATACCTTTAAAAGATGAAAAAACAAGAGCAACAATCCGGGCAACAGGCCCCGATGACCCTTACCAAGCGCAACTACGTGCTGATGCTGGCCGGCCTGGGACTTATCATACTCGGCTTTATCCTGATGGGGGGAGGGCGCAGCGAAAGCCCCGAGGTGTTCAACGAGGCGATGTTCTCGTGGCGGAGGATAACCCTCGCCCCGATAGTGGCGCTGGCGGGATTCGCCCTGGAGGTCTACGCCATAATGAAACGCTACGATAAATGAGTCTGCTGGAAGCCATTGTGCTGGGGTTGGTGCAGGGATTGACCGAATTCCTGCCCGTGAGCAGCAGCGGGCACCTGCTGATAGGCAAAGAACTTTTCGGTATTAACGACGGCGGGACGACCTTCGAGGTGGTCGTGCATGCCGGTACCGTTTTGAGCACCATCGTGGTGTTCCGCAAGGATATACTTAGGCTGATAAAGGGCTTTTTCGCCTTCAGGTACAGCGAAGAGATGGGGTTTGTTATCAATATTTTTGTGTCGATGCTGCCCCTGGCGCTGGTCTATATTTTGTTCAAAGACCAGATCGATGCGCTCTACGAACCGCCCTATAATATCGCCATAGTGGGTTTCGCGCTGCTGATGACCGCCGCGCTGCTCACATTCACGCATTTTCGCAAATCGAACGACCGCCCGATAAATATGGGTAACGCTTTCGTTATCGGTCTTGCGCAGAGCGTGGCGCTGCTGCCGGGACTCTCGCGCTCGGGGTCGACCATCGCAACAGGACTGCTGTTGGGCAACCGCCGCGAGGATGTGGCGCGCTTCTCTTTCCTTATGGTGCTCATCCCGATCTTGGGCGAAACGTTCCTTAAAATGGTCGGCGGCGAGTTCACCCCTGCGGCAAGCGGCATCCCTGCCGTGTCGCTCCTGGCGGCTTTCGCGGCGGCTTTCGTGGCCGGCGTGCTGGCCTGTAAGGCCATGGTCGCGCTGGTTAAACGCAGCAAACTTATCTGGTTCGCAGCATATTGCGCCGTGGTGGGTACGGCAGTTTTGATATATTTCTATGCTTGATATTAACCCGCAGACCGATTTCGAGGCCGGGGTGGTGATCCCCGTCGATAAACCCTACGGTTGGACCTCTGCCGACGTGGTGCGCAAACTCAAGACCCTGCTGCGCCGCCTGGGCCACCGCAAAATAAAGATAGGCCACGCCGGGACGATCGATCCGCTGGCTACCGGGGTGCTGCTGGTCTGCGTCGGACGCGCCACCAAGCGCGTGGAGCAGCTTCAGGCTCAGACGAAAGAGTACGTAGCCGAGGTTACCCTCGGGGCGACCACCCCGAGCTATGACCTCGAACATCCCGTCGACAACACCTACCCGTGGGAGCACATCACCCGCGAGGCGGTCGTGGAGGCGCTTGGGGCGATGTGCGGCGAACAGTTGCAGGTGCCGCCCATCTACTCTGCCAAGATGATCGACGGTCGCCGCGCCTACGAATATGCCCGCGAGGGTGAGGATGTGCCGATGCGCAAGGCGCTTGTCACGATCCACGAAATCGAACTGCTCGACTGCGCCCTGCCGCGTGTCACTATCCGTATAAGTTGCAGCAAGGGCACGTATATCCGCTCTCTGGCGCGCGATCTGGGAGTGCAGTTGGGAAGCGGGGGGCACCTGACCGCGTTACGCCGCACGGCCAGCGGCAGCCACCTCGCCCACGAATGCCTGAGTGTCGAACAGGCCGAAAAGATGCTTGCCCGAGATGAACCCGCCGTATAGGATACACTTCTTCGACTCGGTCGCATCGACCAACGACGTGGCGCACGAAGCGCGCTACACGGAGGGCGACGTGATCTGGGCCGACGAACAGACCCGGGGGCGCGGCCAGCAGGGTAACTCCTGGGCGAGTGAGGCGGGTAAAAACGTGACTTTCAGCCTTGTCCTCGAACCGGTTTTCCTGCCCGCGGGCGAACAATTCGAATTGCTGCGCGCGGTGAGCCTCGGGATCGCCGACGCCCTCTCCGCCGCCGGGGTGGAGCAGGTGCGCATCAAGTGGCCCAACGACATCTACGCCGGGGACAGAAAGATCGTCGGCATACTGATCGAGAACGATATTTTAGGCGCGAATATGGCGCGCGCCATCGCCGGGATAGGGGTAAACGTCAACCAGACGGTGTTTCCCGCCTGGGTGCCCAACCCGACCTCCATAGCCCTGCAATGCGGCGCCGAAACCGACCGTGGCGAATTCCTGGAAGAGGTCTGTCGCGCGGTAATGGCGCGCTACTCATCGCTTGCACGGGGTGAAACCGGCGCCCTGCGCGGCGACTACCTTAAAATCCTCTACCGCCTCGACCAGAGGGCTGAGTACCGTCTGCCCGGCGGCGAAGAGTTCTCCGGCACGATACGCGGGGTGGGCGAGTCCGGAGAACTGATCGTGGAACGCGCTGAGAGAAATATCAAAACATTTCTTTTTAAGGAGATAGAATACGTGTTGTGAGGGAGCGATTCCTGTCATACCTCTCTCACGAGAGGCGCTACTCGCCGCTCACGGTGAGGGCCTACGGTGAGAGCCTCGACGCTTATGCCGCCTTCGCCGGGTGGAAACCTGCGGACGGGACCCTTAGGCCCGACACAGGGACGCTGCGCGAGTGGGTGATGGCGCTCAGCGGCAAGGATAAATTTTCGCCCGCCTCGGTCAACCGCCATATAAGCGCGCTGCGCGCCTACTGCCGTTTCCTGCGCCGCGAAGGCCTCATGGATTTCGACCCCTCGGCGGGGATCAAGATGCAGAAACGCCCTTCGGTGCTGCCGGTGCACGTCGCGCAGAAGGGAATGGAACGGGTTTTGCAGCAGGAGGGGTTGTACGGCGACCCCGCGGACGACGATCCGCTGGCCGCCATGCGGCAAAGGCTGGTGATCGTGCTGCTCTACGCCACGGGGATGCGTCTGGCTGAAATTGTGGCGCTTGACACCGACGACGTGCTCTCCGCGGGGCGCGAGTTGAAGATACACGGCAAGGGCGGACACGAACGCATCGTGCCGTTGTTGCCGGTGGTCGGCGGGATGATCCTGGACTACCGAAAACAAATTATTGAGGCGAATATTTGTTTTTCCGATCAAAAAGCCTTAATTTTAGGGAAGAAAGGTAAACGCATATCCCGCAGCGAAATATACCGCCTGGTGAACAGGGTGCTCGCCGCGGCGGGGGTGCAGGGCAAACGCTCGCCTCACGTGTTGCGCCACACTTTCGCCACCCACCTGCTGGAACACGGCGCGGGGTTGCGCGAGATACAGGAGCTTTTGGGCCACCGCTCGCTGTCGAGCACCCAGATCTACACGCACAACACCGTGGCCCGGCTCAAAGAGGTCTACAAAAGCGCCCATCCGAGGGCTACGAAGAAATAATGGGACCCAGAAAAGGGTCTGTAATATAATAAAGGAGGATTAGCTATGAACGTAAAGATCCAATCCGTGAAATTCGATGCGGACAGCAAACTGATCGAATTCATCGAAACCAAAATGGCCAAGCTCGAACGCTTCGCCGAAAACGCACTCTCAGCCGAGGTCATCCTCAAAGTGGACAAAGACCACGAGCATGGAAACAAACTGGTGACCATTAAGCTGGACGTCCCGGGAGGGGAGCTGGTCACCGAACAGCGCTACCGCACATTCGAAGAGGCCATCGACGAAGGACTCGACGCCCTGAAAAAGCAGATCGAGAAACACAAGGCCAAGATCTGAGCAGAACATACATAACGCTTTCGAGGCCGCCCTTTCCGGGCGGCTTTTTTTAGAGGGATAATATACCGACAAGCCTTATCGAGTCGAGCACCTGCACAGATACTGTGACGTTTTCAGGCGTGAAACCGAGCACGTGACCGCCGTGGCTGCCATCGTCTGATATATAATGGATATGGTAGCCCGGCGTGTTGAGCCTCTCCATCCGCGCGGGGATACGGTATCCCACGGCGGCGCCCGTCGAGCGTCCGCATTCGAAGGTGACCTGCTCCGTGGCTACGATCTCGGTGAGGGTCTTGTACGGTTTTTCCTGGCGCGGCACCGAGCGCGTCGTTATGGAACTGAATGTGCCGTCGATCTGCACGGCCAGCAGCAGCGAATCTTCGCCCATCGCCCGGTCTATGGTTTCATAGAGCGTAGCGCCTTGCACGGGGGTGAAGGTGAAAACGGTGTCGGGTTCGAAGCGGCACATCATGGCGAAAGGGACGAACGTTTCCGCCGGGACCGGCACCACTTCGCCGCCGGCGGTCACACGCCTGGCCACGCCGCCCCGGACGTACATCTCGCCGTCCAGGCCGTCGATGGTCCCGATGCCGAAGTCGGCCCGGGCAAGCATATCGGCCAGAGGCACATACCCGTCGTAATCCCCGGCGGCGAACAGGGAGAAGATCCCGGCCTGTAACATTTCGCGCGGTGGCCCTGCCGGTTTCTGCACCCTGCCGACCCAAAATATCAGGACTGTGAAAATCAGCGCCAGTACGGCGGAGGCGAACAATATATGCCGCGAAGAGAGTCGTTTCATAAGGGATGGCTATGTGGTGCAAAGGTAGCAAAAAAAGGAGCGCTCCCCGTTTGAGGGAGCGCTCTTTGTCGTGTGCGCAGACAGTTATTGCGCAAGGATTTCGAGGATGCGGATCGCAGCCGTCGCGATGGGCGTGCCGGGGCCGAAGATGGCCGCCGCGCCGTCGCGGTAGAGCGCGTCGTAGTCCTGTGCGGGGATCACGCCGCCCACGATAACCACGATATCCTCGCGTCCGAGCTTTTTGAGCTCTGCGACGATCTGCGGTACCAGGGTCTTGTGTCCGGCGGCGAGCGACGAAACGCCCACCACGTGCACGTCGTTCTCGACTGCCTGTTTGGCCTCCTCCCAGGGGTTCTGGAACAGCGGGCCCATGTCCACGTCGAAACCTATGTCGGCGTAACCGGTGGCGACCACTTTGGCGCCGCGGTCGTGGCCGTCCTGGCCGAGTTTGGCGATCATGATGCGCGGCTGGCGGCCTTCGCGTTTTGCGAAATCGGCGGCCATCGTGCGCGCTTTTTCGAAGTCGGGATCGTTATTCACTTCTGCGCTGTATACACCTGAAATTGAACGGATAACTGCTTTGTAACGGCCTACGACCGATTCGCAGGCGTCAGAGATCTCGCCGAGCGAGGCGCGCACGCGGGCGGCTTCGACGGCCAGTTCGAGAAGGTTGCCTCCGCCGCCCTTGACGCACTCGGTGATGGCAGCGAGGGCTGCCTGTACGGCTTTCTCGTCGCGCGAGGCGCGAAGCGCGTTGAGGCGCTCGATCTGCTGCAGTCGCACGGCGGTGTTGTCCACGTCGAGGATATCGATCGGGTCTTCCTTTTCGAGGCGGTCTTTGTTAAGGCCGACGATCACATCGTTGTTAGAGTCGATACGCGCCTGTTTGCGGGCTGCGGCCTCCTCGATGCGCATCTTGGGGATGCCCGTTTCGATAGCCTTGGCCATGCCGCCCAGTTTTTCGACCTCCTCGATCAGCGCCCAGGCTTTCTCTGCGATCTGGTTAGTCAGCGACTCGACGTAGTAGGAACCTGCCCAGGGGTCCACCTCGCGGCAGATCTCGGTTTCTTCCTGGATGTATATCTGGGTGTTGCGGGCTATACGCGCCGAGAAGTCGGTCGGCAGGGCGATAGCCTCGTCCAGGGCGTTGGTGTGCAGCGATTGGGTGTGGCCCAGCGCAGCGCCCATAGCCTCGATGGCCGTGCGCGCCACGTTGTTGAAGGGGTCCTGCTCGGTGAGCGACCAGCCCGAGGTCTGGCTGTGGGTGCGCAGAGCCAGCGACTTGGGGTTCTTCGGCTCGAAGGTCGACACGATACGCGCCCAGAGCATACGCGCGGCGCGCATCTTGGCGATCTCCATGAAGTGGTTCATGCCGATGGCCCAGAAGAACGACAGGCGGGGTGCGAAAGCGTCGATGCTCATTCCGGCGTTGACGCCCGTGCGCAGGTATTCCCAGCCGTCGGCCAGCGTGTAGGCCAGCTCGATGTCCGCCGTTGCGCCGGCCTCCTGCATGTGGTAGCCCGAGATGGAGATCGAGTTGAACTTGGGCATGTATTTGGAGGTGTACTCGAAGATGTCGGCGATGATCTTCATCGAGAACTCGGGCGGGTAGATGTAGGTGTTCCTCACCATGAACTCCTTGAGGATGTCGTTCTGGATGGTGCCGGAGAGTTGCTCCAGCGTGCAGCCCTGTTCCAGTCCGGCCACGATGTAGAAGGCCAGGATGGGCATCACGGCGC
>JAVBOL010000037.1:0-4420 GCA_031550615.1 Rikenellaceae bacterium
ACATACAGCCCGTATCCAACGAACTGGTGGACATAGGCTTCCCGCTCGAAGAACAGGCATCCGACCGTTTCGAGATATCTGGCGGCTGGGGCGCGGGTATGTTCGTGGGCTCGGTGGGCGTGCAGCTCAACAACGTGTCGCTCAAAAATTTCCTCAGAAAGAAGCAGTGGAGGCCATATCCCCAGGGACAGGGCCAGCAGCTCTCGCTCAGGGCGCAGAGTAACGGCTCGTACTACAAATCGTACTCGGTTTCATTCACCGAGCCGTGGCTCGGCGGACGCAAACCCAATTCACTCACCGTAAGCACGTTCTACTCGGACGAAACCAACGCCTACTACATGTGGCAGCAGGGCACCAAGCACTTCCGCACCTTCGGCGCATCGCTCGGCCTGGGTCAACGCCTACGCTGGCCCGACCAGTATTTCACGCTCTACAACGAGGTGTCGTACCAGCGCTACAACATGCAGGACTGGGACTACTTCCTCATTAAGAACGGTTCTTCCAACATCCTTTCGATCAAGACGGTCTTCGGACGCAACTCGGTCGACCAGCCCATCTACCCGCGCCGCGGATCGGATTTCTCCGTGTCCATCGCCCTCACGCCCCCCTACTCCCTGTGGGACGGCAAGGACTACGACTCAAATACACTCTCCGACGAGGAACGCTACAAATGGATCGAATACCACAAATGGCTCTTCAAGGCCCAGTGGTACTACCCCCTGACGCGCAACAACAACCTCGTGCTGATGGCGCGCGCCGAAATGGGTTACATCGGTGCCTACAACCAGCATAAACCCTCGCCGTTCGAAGGCTTCGAGGTGGGCGGCGACGGCATGTCGGGCTACAACGTATACGGTGTGGACATCATCGGTCTGCGCGGTTACGAAAACGGCGTGCTGACCCCCAACAGCAACTCGGGGCAATATGCGCGCGCGTATAATAAATATACGGTCGAGCTGCGTTATCCCTTCATCCTGAAGCCCTCGTCGACCATCTACGGCCTGGTATTCGCCGAGGGGGGTAATGCCTTCGAATCGTGGGAAAGCTTCGACCCCTTCCTTATCAAACGTTCGCTGGGCGTGGGCGTGAGGATGTACCTGCCCATCGTGGGTATGCTGGGTATAGACTGGGGCTACGGTTTCGACCGCGTGCCGGCGACCGGCGAACGAAGCGGCGGGCACCCCCACTTCATGATAGGCATGCAGTTCTAAGCAACGTTACGACCGTTTAGTGCATCTAAAGTGTAAACCAACCATCAGGAAAGTTATGAAAAAGACACTGTTCACCCTCGCATTGGCATTGCTCACCGCAGGGGCATTCGCCCAAAAGAATATGGTGGTCAACACCGAAACCGTTTTCAAGGCGCTGCCGCGCTACGCCTCGGCTATCGACAGCATCGACGCCCTGGCCAAACAGTACCAGACGCAGATCGACCAGAATTACGCCGCCATCGAGAAGATGTGGAACGAATACCAGAGCCAGAAAGCATACCTGACCGACACGGCGCGCCGTTCGCGCGAGGATGCTATCATAGCCCGCGAGAAAGAGACCGAGCAATACCAGGAAGAAAAATTCGGCCAGGAAGGCGAGTTGATAAAAAAACGCCTCCAACTGATAAAACCCATCCAGGACGAGGTTTTCGCCCACATTAAGAAGTATGCCGACGCCAACGGTTTCACGCTGGTCATCGACATCGCGACCAATCCCACGGTAATTTATTACTCGCCCGCGATTGATAAAACGCAGGAAATTATTAAACTTGCAAAATAAAACCAAAACAACTCATAAACGTTTCAAATGAAAAATCTCTCCCGTCTGCTGATCCTCTGCGCCATGCTTATGGCCGCCGGTAATGTTTCGGCACAAAAATTCGGCATCATCAACACCAGCGAACTGATCTCCATGATGCCCGAGATCGCAACCGTGCAGACCAAAATGGATGCATTCCAAAAGGAACTCCAGAACCAGATGGAAACCATACAGGTCGAGCTCAATACCAAGTACGAAGAGTACCAGTCAAAGATGTCTACACTCAGTGAGTCGGTCAGGCAGCTCAAAGAGAGGGAACTTCAGGATATCCAGAATCGTCTTCAAAGTTTCGCAGATGGTGCCCGCTCGGACATGCAGCGCAAAAACCAGGAACTTATGGCTCCCGTTATCGAGCGTGCCGAGAACGCCATTAAGAAAGTCGGCAAAGACGGCGGCTACTGGGCTATTTTCGACGATGCGGCAGGCCCCACGGTCTATAACGACGAAACGCACGTGATAAACATCATGCCAGCCGTGAAGAAGGAATTGGGTATCGCCGAGTCGGCTACGCCCAAGAAGTAATCCTGCTCCCGATACGTTTTAATGCCCGGCCATTTTCTGGCCGGGCATTTTTCATTGGATTACCGCCTTTTAAAAACATTTTAGATCCATTTCTCCAAAAACGATTTCAATATTCAAAAAATCATTATATTTACATTATCTATCAAAACCAAAAAACCTAAAACCACGCAATTATGTCATTTTCGAAGAAGCCCTGGGCCGAACCCTACCGCATCAAGATGGTCGAGCCGCTGCGTACCACCACACGCGAATACCGCCTCGAAAAGATGCGGGAGGCAGGATGGAACACGTTCCTGCTGCATGCCGACGACGTGTATATCGACCTGTTGACAGACAGCGGCACAAATGCCATGAGCGACCGCCAATGGTCGGCCATGATGGTCGGCGACGAGGCCTACGCGGGCAGCCGCAGTTTCTACCACCTCGAAGAGGTTTGCCAACGCATCTACGGATACAAGCACATCGTGCCCACCCACCAGGGTCGCGGCGCGGAGAACCTGCTGAGCCGCACGATAATCCGCCCCGGCCAGTACGTGGCGGGCAACATGTACTTCACCACCACGCGCCAGCACCAGGAATTGGCCGGCGGCATCTTCGTGGACGTTATCATCGACGAGGCGCACAACCCGCAGAGCGACCACCCCTTCAAGGGCAACATCGACCTGGTTAAATTCGAGAACCTCATCAAGGAGAAGGGCGCCGAGAACGTAGCATATATAACCGTAGGCGCGCCTGTCAACCTCGCCGGCGGCCAGCCGGTGTCGATGGCCAACATGAAAGCCCTCTCGGAGCTCGCGCACAAGCACGGCATCCGTGTGGTGCTGGACGCCACGCGCAACGTCGAAAACGCCTATTTCATCCAGCAGCGTGAGCCGGGCTACGCCGACAAGAGTGTCGAGCAGATCAACCGCGAATTCTGCTCGTACAGCGACGCGGCGACCGTCTCAGCTAAAAAGGACCTTATCGTGAACATCGGCGGATTGCTGATGTGCAACGAGTGGGACCTCTATGAAGAGTTGCGCAACCTGGTCGTCGTTTACGAGGGCATGCCCACCTACGGCGGCCTGGCGGGGCGCGACATGGAAGCTATGGCTGTGGGGCTCGAGGAGGCCGTGCAGGACGACTATATCGCCTCGCGCGTGCGCCAGGTCGAGTATTTCGGCAATCTGCTTGACGACGCGGGCATTCCCATCGTCAAGCCTATCGGCGGCCACGGGGTGTTCCTGGACGCGAAAAAGTTCTATCCGCACATCCCGCAGGAGCAATTCCCGGCGCAGAAACTGGCCGCCGACCTGTTCGTCGAAAGCGGTGTGCGCTCGATGGAGCGCGGCATAGTCTCCGCCGGTCGCAAGGCCGACGGCACCAACTACTGCCCCGAGCTGGAATTGGTGCGCCTGACGATCCCGCGCAGGGTCTACACCCAGGCGCATTTCGATGTGGCGGCGTGGCACATCATCGATATGTACAAGAATCGCGACAAGGCGCGCGGGCTGAAAATGGTCTACGAACCTAAGTTCCTGCGGTTCTTCCAGGCTCGATTCGAAGAGATATAAAACGAAAAGCCGCCCCGGGTAATGGACCCGGGGCGGCTTCATTTTGGGGGCACGGCATTATTTCGCCGGTTCCAGTTCAACCGTGAAGTGGCGCATTATGGGCTGCTCCATGGTTATGCGGTAGCCGCGCGTGATGCTTTCACGACGGTCGCAGACGTTCTTCAGGGCGGCGGCCACATAATCCATGTGGTTGTTCGAGTAGACGCGGCGGGGGATGGTAAGGCGCAGCAATTCGAGCGCCGGGTAACGGTTCTCGCGCGTTTCTGGGTCGCGGTCGGCCAGCATCGCCCCGATCTCCACGCCGCGGATACCGCCTTCGAGGTATAGCTCAATGGCGAGTGTCTGGGCGATGAATTCCTCTTTGGGCACACGGGTGAGTACCCTTTTCGCGTCGACGAAAATGGCGTGTCCCCCGGCGGGACGCTGGTACGGTATTCCGTACTCGTCCAGTTTGCGCCCCAGGTAGGCGACCTGTCCGATGCGCGTCTGCAGGTAGTCGAATTCGGTGCCCTCGTACAGGCCGACGGCCAGGGCGT
>JAVBOL010000001.1:0-112898 GCA_031550615.1 Rikenellaceae bacterium
CACATCCGTGAGCAGCACATAGAAGTCGTTGCTGTTCACCGGCGAACGGTTGCCTTTCCAGCGGATCGTGTACATCAGGTCGAGGTGCGAGTGCACCATATCCACCCGGATGCGGCTCACGTCCGTGGCCGTCACCGTGAAGGTGCGGTAGCCGTGGTATAGGCGGCCTGTGTTTTTACAGTGCACCCCGTCGTCCGTGCCGTCCTTCGAACGGTTCACCAGCGTGAGTGTCATCGCCTCGCGGCGCGTGCGCCCTATCGCCGGGGCGGCCTGTGTGCCGTCGTGGATTAGGCTCATCGCTGTGCGGTTGCCCACCGTGATCACGGTGTAGCGCCCCGGAGGCAGCATCACCTTCGAGGTCATCTCGCCCGTACAAGGGTCGGCCGACACGGGGTTGATGGCGTAGAGGATGCCGTCGCCGTCGAAGATGTACTCTTCGGCTGTTTTGACGTAGCGTGCGAATTGGTTCGCGGGCGAGGTATTCTCCTGATTGTAGTGGTAGACCAGCTCAGCCGTGTAGTCGCAGATCTGGCGGGTGTGGTCTAACACACCTTCGCACGATACCGCGGTCAGCGCAAGCACCGTCAGCAGCAACAGTTTTATATGTTTGGCTGCGCGTGTCATTTGCTGTACGAGGGGTTAGCCAGTCTGAGGTTTTGATCGCCCTGCTCGATGCCAGCGGCTTTGGCTCGGTTGAAATATTCGGTTGCTTTGTCCAGATCCTCCATGATGTACCAATATGCTCCGTAGTTGATGAGGCTCATATTGTCGCCCTTTGTTTTTTCGAGGTAAGGCAGTGCCTCTGCGGCGTTGCCCTCCTGAAGAAGCGCAGCGGCTGCGTTATTGTTGGCTATCACATCATTGGGGTGCTGTCGTGCGGCGATCTCGTATACCTCGCGGTACTGGCGGCTACCGGGCTCATAGTAGCGGGCGACACGGTAAATCTCGTCCAACGAAAGCATATCGGGGTTGGTGTAGAGCAGTTCTCGGGCCTTGCTGTCGCTGAGTTTATGGACGGTATAATCCACTTTCAGTTCGATTCGGCGCAGTTTCGGGTATATATCCTTGAGTATGGTCTTGTAGTTGAAGGACCAGCCCTGGACGTGTTGAAGCATCACGTCTTTTTTGTCGGGATCTATCGCGTTGTCGTAAACGATTGCAAGGACTTCCTGTTTATGTGTGATGCTATTGTTGGCTTCGACCAGTCTGCCAACGCCTTCCCAATCTTCCGGCACCCAGCTCGTGCCCGCGTTGCGGATGAATAGGTTATCGCGGTAATTCTTCACCAGGTATTGCTTGAAGCTTTCGCTGCGTCCGCGGGCCAGTTTTTCGTTGATCGAGTATTTGCCCTCGGGCGATGCGTAACCTCGGATGCTTACGCCGCGGATGTCGAGAAGCTCTGTTCGCTGTTCGAGAGCCGTGATGAGCGAGTCGGCGCGAGAAAGTTCGTGGCGGTTGTTGCCGAAATCAGGGCGCACCTCGGTCACGTTGACCGGAAAACCGATGTTTAGCGAGATCATCGCGGCGCGTGCCTTCACCTCTTCCACCTCCGGGACGAGGAAGCTCACCATGTTGGGGAACAGGCTCGGGTTGGGTTTCCATATCTCCGGCTCCACATATACGGGAGCGGGATTAAGGTCGGCCACCAGCACGCCGCAGCTGCTCTGGTTGTCGCCGCTGCAATCGTGTGTGTACTCGCGATAAGTAACCGCGGCGTGTTCCATCCACGAATAGTATGGCACAGAGATTTTATAACCGAGTTCGTATGTTTTGTTCTTCCTGACCTTTTTGTAGATGTGATAAGGCTCGACATGGTATCTGTCTGAGAGCAGCGCCCGGCGCTGTTCGAAATGGTAGCGCTGTTTTCCGGAGTAAACCACTTCGGGCAGTACCAGTCTGCGGTCGGTGCCTTCGACGGCGAACTCCAGAATGAACTGGCCGCAGGGTTTAATTTGCAGTCCCTTGGCTGTCAGGTCGAAGTTGATGTCGAGCGTTTCGCCGTTGATCTCGGTTTGAAGGCTCTCGATCGAGATTCCCTTTCCGGTGTCCTGCGCTTTTGCGGTCACACACAGGCACGCCAATAGCAGAGTATATAATATCCTTTTCATATTACTTAATCATAAATATCAGTGAAATACCAGCTTTGGTTACGCCGAAGTAATGCTTATTGTAGTTGCCCGCATACTTGTCGCATGTTCCGCAGCGGTATTTGTCGTAGTCGAAGTAGATGTACCCTGCGCCTGCCGTAAATTCCCACGCCCAGCGCTTTGCCATAGGCAGGTGGTAGCCGTAGGAAATCCCGGCCCCCGCACCCCAACCGTCGTAGCGTTCGTTTGTGAGGTCCTTGAGGGGAAGTTTAACGTCCATGATCTGATACTGCCCGTAGATGCCATGTAGGCCGATAAAATGTTTTTCGAAACGCTGACAGAACCAGTACCGAAACTCCGGTTGCACGAGCCAGTGCCGAATGCCGCCGTTGCGGTCGTTCAGATCCCACGGGTTGAGTCCAAAACCGACTTCCATCGTCCATTTCCTCGCAAGCCCGAATTCGAAAGCGATGTTGGGCGTGGTTGTGGCCCAATAAAGCAGGTTTGTCTTTATGCCGAATTTTGGCAAGTATTGCCCGCCATTGCCTGTTATGCTTTGCTCGGGCACGAAACTGTAACTGGTTTTAGGCTCGTCATTGAAGGCGCGCACGGTGTGATCTTGCGTGTTGGGAATGAAGTAGGCCGTGGTTTTGGTCGTGGATACTGTTTGCGCAGCCTGTATGTCGGACTGGGTTGCCGTTTGCATCAGCGCACCTCCAAATTCGAGTTTCACGTCTGCATCTTTGCCGGTTGTGACACTGATCTCGCGGAAACGGATGCTTTGCCCGTCGGCTGAAGTCAGTTTTGCCACATGGCGGCCCGGGGTGATACCTCCTATCAGGAACCGGCCCTGAACGTTAGTCACGGCCTCTTTGCCTGCGAAGTCCATTATCTGCACCTTCACGCCTTCGAGTGTATTCTCGCCATCGGTGACCGTACCCGCTACGTTGTGGACGGTATTCACCGCCACCACCGAGGCGGTCTGTGGGGTTGCGCCCTGTGTAATTATAATGTGGTTGCCGTCCACGCGGTAGACAAGTCCGCTTCCTGCCAATAACTTGTCCAGCGCTGACTTTACCGTAATGGGCGAACGGTTGATCGTCACAGACAATTTATCGGTAAGGTTGATGCTTGCGGCAACTTTGTAAGAAGTCTGCTTTTGGATGTTATCGAACAGCTCTTTGGCGCTCAACTTGCTGGGTGGTAGCGTAATGTTAGTGTTTTGGGCCACTACGGAAAAGGTCGTAAGAGTGGCCATCACCGCAAGAATCAGCATTTTCAGCCTTGTCTTGCGGATCAGATTTTTCTGGTCTCGCATATTATGGGAATGTAGTTATTTACCTCGTAGACATAGGGTTACTATGGGTTTGCGGTAATTGTTTTATGATGGGAGCAGGTTCTCATTTCCTGCCGTATATTTTAATTGTGTCGTTCTGTCGCTCGTAGCTGAAACTGTTGCCGCTGATCTCCACGAGCATATCCAGCACTTTCTTAGCTGAGTCGGTTTTGTCAAATCCCGCGACATATCGCAACTCCGCAGGGAATGATACAGTGCCGAAGTCGACCTCCATATCATAGTAGTTGCCGACCATCCGCAGGATTTCAGGCATTGATTTATCGTCTGCGAAGATGGTCTGGGACCGCCAGTCTTGTGCGGTCAGTGCAGTAAAGCGCTCGACTTCCATCGCTCCGCTCTCGTGGTGGTATGTCAGCCTGTCGCCCGGAGTTAGCCTTTCGCTGCGGTTTCGGGCAGTAACTTCAACCGATCCTTCGTGCAGCGTAACCACGGTCATGTTTGCTGCCGCTTGCTCTGCCACGTTGAACGTCGTCCCCAACACCATTACGTCCAGATGGTCGGTGTGTACGGTAAATGGCATAGCCGCATCGTGCTCGACTTCAAAGAACGCCTCGCCTTTCAGCGTTACGCGCCTTTCGCCCGAGGCAAATTCTTCGGGATAGGTGAGCGAACTGCCCGAGTTTACCCAAACGCGTGTTCCGTCGGCCAACAGGGCCTCTTTCTGAACACCTTCAATTGCCTCGATGTGCTTCTCTGCCATTTGGGGTTGGGCTGCACCCTTCTGCGTTCCCAAGCTGTCGGCGGCGCTTTTGACTGTCGCCACCTGCACCATGTCGAGATTGTCAGCCTGTTTAACGAGCAGGAATGTGCCTACTATGATTACAACCGCTGCCGCTACCGAAACAGCTGTGCGAATGAGGGGTTTGGAACGATAGAAAGGAATACGCTTGACGGCAGGTGTCTCCCTTTTCAGAGTGGTCTGCCTTGTTATTCCTGCCCGCCTGTGTAAATCTGCAAGCAATTCATAAGCCCGATCACTGGGGTTGATATTATAGTCTACCCCCTGATCGAAGATCTTTTTTAAAGCAGCCGCCTTTTCATCCTCGAATTTATCCGAGGCAAGCCAATCCTGAACGACTTTTTCCAAGTGATCAGGATATTCGCCACTGAAATACCGTGCGAGAATTTCCTCTGTTTTATTATGTTCTTTTTTGCCCATTAATTTGTTTGCAAATCGACCGCCTGGTTCATCTCTTCTCTATATATACATCGTAAAATAAAGAGAAAACTTAGAGCCGATTTTTATCTTTTTCATTAAAAAATCTCCATGTTATTGGAAGACAGCTTATTGAAAAGTCGAATTTGGCTATTTATCAGCATCATTAGTTTGCGACCGCCTGGGGCTTTCCCTGTTCTGCGATCGGTACGTTACTTTCGGGTCGATCCGTCAATCCGAGTTTCTTTTTGACTTTTTCGAGTAACTCATAAGCCTCCGCACTGGGGCAGGAGGCATAATTCACCCTTTCATTAAAGTGCCTCCATAACGCCTCATCTACTTCCGGTACATCCCATTTGCGAATAAGCCAGTTTTGTACCGCGCTTACTTTCATCGGGGTTGTTTCATCTTCACTTTTAAAAAGCTCACTCAAAAGACTGTAAGCAAGGTTTACTAAATTTTTGTCCATTCCGTTAATTAATCCTGCCAGATTTTGGGAGGTCAGATGTCTACCCTCTATATAAACATCGCTACGGAAAGACAAAACTTAGAGTTGGGTATTGACTATTTTTTCATGTTGCAATAGGATATTATGGCTATGGTTTTATTTGTCAGGACTTTGCTTCTTAAATTTCTTGTGCTGAAATATCGCCCGAACAGATACGGAAGACGGTATTTCCGGCGAGTTAAATCACCAAGAAAAACGCGAGTATTCCGATCATACGCCGCAGCTCGGCTTTAGCGGCTTTCAAATGAAATGATACCGTAGCTTCGGTGATTCCGAGTTCTCTGGCTATCTCGCGGGCATTTTTCCCATCCTGCTGCATCAAAAAAACCTTTTTACGCATTGGGGGCATGGTTTTGATCGCCATCTGGATGATCTCTGCGATTTCATCCCGGATGTAGTTGGCCTCTATGGAGGGCTCGTCGTCATTGCGAAACTCGTACTGCATTATCTCATCCCTTTTGCGTTGTCTGAAATAATCAATCGCCCTTCGCTTCGACAGTGTGTACAACAATCCCTTTATGCTTCTGGAAAAGTCGAATTTCGTTCTGTTTTCCAGAATGTATAAAAAGGTGTCCTGCAAGATATTCATTGCCTCATCTTCATCGTGCAGGAGGATCGTAAGAAAATTTAGTAGTGGTTCGGAGAAATGGATATAGAGCCGGTCAAATGCTTCGTTTTCTCCTTTTTGCAAGGCTTCGATCAACTCGGCAGGCACTTCCTGCGCTTGCTTGTATCTCTCTTTTGCCTTATATAACTGACCCCTTTCAAACGGGATTGCCGTTTCTTTTTTAATAATTTTATTTTCCATTTTTTAACTTACAATTATGACGCCTATTTACCATCCTTGTTATTACAATCATTCAATTTTACATATCAGGGCGATAACGCTATTCATAGAGAATTGCGTTAAAAGCCAAGCAAAATAGCGATTACAATAGCCGACAAAGTTGAGCTATTAACCTTGGCTGATTGCCTTTTTTACTTAAGTATTAATGCTTAGTCTGATGTCTGGTTTGGACAAAAGAAAAAGCGTGGTAATCATCTGACCTCCCGAGGCTCTGGCAGCCATAATAGCGGAACAGACGACACCACGCTATACTTTGGGCATAGAGTGATGACATAAATAATGTCTGCCGATTCCCGCTATTAATATCTGCCAGATTTTGGAAGGTATCGGTCAATATGTCTATCTTGGATTTACCCCCAAGACTATGCAAATTTAGATAAAATTTTATTTTTCCCTAAACTTCTCTGTTTCCCTGCGTTGGAAAAACGACCGATCTTCCTGACGGCAAACGCGGCAGCCTATTGTGTCGCCCCGGATGCGGATGCATATAATAACGGTAAAGTTTCCCATAATAGTGTGTTATGATTTGAGATCTGCGATTGTTCTCCATAGTGGTAGGCTTCGCAAGGGGTATTGGTAAATATAATTGGTAAATATAAAAAGCGCGGCAGAATCGCCCACCCTCTTTGCCTGACAAGCTGCGGGGAATGGACAATTCATGCCACGCTTATATACTACGCTTAGAATAGTATTGCGCGTGCTGTTTGTCCGAAAATTCCCCGCAATATACGTGTCAGGCAATTGAGGATAATCGGTCGTTCGAAGTTGTGTTTTCTGCAGAAAACGGCTCAAAGGTAATCTTTATAACTGAATATTAAAATCTTGGCAGACCCGTAATCCAAATAACTTCTAAGGAAAGGGCAACGTATTAAGGCGCAAAAAGCAAAAACCCGTTGTTTCTGATGCCAGAAACAACGGGTTTTTATGGATGTAGGTAGTGCGCTATTGCGGCTGGACCACCTCGTAGCCAGATTTCACGGGTTGGTACCAGGTACCGTTGTAGACCATGTATTTCTGGCCGTCGACGGTCTTCTGCTCCGCCCCGTCGGGCAGGTGCTCGACCGTGGCGCCCAGGGGTGGTTGCACCGTGGTGTAGTCGCCCGAGGTCTTGACGTAGAACGCACCGCCGTAGTAATAGTACTTCTGTCCGTTGATCTCGACCTTGACGGCGCCGCTCGGCAGCGAGGGTACGGTGGCGCCGACGGGAGGCGGCACGACTTTATACCCGCCGTCGGACTTCTCGTAATATTCGCCGTTGTCGTAGTGGTACGAGTGGTCGGCCACGGTAATGACTATCGCCGCCGTGGTTAGCCCGACCACGATGGCGCCCACCGGATTCCAGTAAGGTCCCCATGAGTAGGGCACGAACGGATGGTAGTAATACGGCACAGGGGGAATGAAAGGACGCACGGGCACCACGGGCACCGGGCGCGGATATGGAACGGGCACAGGAACGGGCCGCGGATAGGGGTAAGGCACCGGCCTGGGAACCGGAGGTGGCACAGGGTGCGGTACGGGTCTTGGCGCGGGGTAGGAGTGCGGCACCGGTCGGGGCGCGACGCGGCGATGCACCACTTCACGGTGCTGCGCCACCAGGGCGGGGGAGGCGAGGATAAGCGAGGCGGCGGCGATGGCCGCAAGCGGGAATATGCGTTGCATGTCAGAAAGGTTTTAGCCCCTTAGCAGCATACAACGTGCCAAAACGGTTACCGCAGTTTGGTCTTATAGTCCGCCGAGAACTTGCCTTTGCTCATCGAGTTGAGTTTCCCGCGGATCATGGTCTTGCGGATCGGGGAGATGCGGTCGGTGAAGACTGTGCTTTGCAGGTGGTCGTACTCGTGCTGTATGACGCGTGCAGGATAGCCCGTGTACTCCTCGTCGCGGTCATTCCACTGCGCGTCCTTGTAGCGGATGCGCACCGAAACCGGACGCGCCACGTTTTCGTGTATCCCTGGAATGCTCAGGCACCCTTCCTCGGAGTCCACGACCTCGTCAGAGGCCCAATATATCTCGGGATTGATGAACACCTTGCGGAAGTCAGCCAGCGAGGGCTCCTCGTCGGCGTACATCGTCAGGTCGACCACAAAGAGCCTCAGCGCCATTCCGATCTGGGGCGCGGCCAACCCCACGCCCGAGGCGTGGCGCATGGTTTCGAACATGTTTTCGACCAGATCCCCGGTCACCTGTTCCGGGGCGGCGTCGGCGGCGTCCTGGCGCAGCACGCCCGAGCCGTAAACGTAAATCGGATATATCATTTTCAAATTATGAATTATGAATTATGAATTATTGAGTGATGAATTTTGAATTGATGCCGACCGTCGGTAACGGGTATACGCCGTGTTTAATTCATAATTCATCGTTTATAATTCATAATTTCTCCATGTAGCTTTGTAAAATTATCGTCGCGCTCACCCTGTCGACGAGCGCCTTTTCGCGGCGGGCCATCTTTTTGACCCCGCCCTCTATTATCGCCCTTTGCGCCATCACCGAGGTGAATCGCTCGTCGTGGTAGACAACCTCCATCGCGGGGTGGCGCGCACGCAGCTTTTTGACGAAAGGCTCGATATGGCGGAAACTCTCCGACGGGGTGCCGTCCATCTGCCTGGGCATGCCCACCACTACCGTATCAACGGCCTCGCGGGCGAAATAATTGTCCAGGAATGCGGCCAGCGTGTGCGTGGGTACGGTGTCCAGCGCCCCAGCGATAAGCCGCAGCGGGTCGCTTACCGCAATTCCGGTACGCTTTGTGCCGTAATCTATCGCCAGAATTCTTGCCATAACGTGCGGCAAAATTACAACATTATTATTACATTTGTCCCTCTATATTAATATAACTGAAAGATGACACAGGAAGAGCTGTTCAAAAAGCTGATAGCGCACAGCAAGGAATACGGATTTATTTTCCCTTCGAGCGAGATATACGACGGACTGAGTGCCGTTTACGACTACGGCCAACTGGGCGTGGAACTCAAGAACAACATCAAGCGTTACTGGTGGGATTCGATGACCAAGCTCAACGACAACATCGTGGGCATCGACGCCGCCATCTTCATGCACCCCAGGACCTGGGAGGCATCGGGACACGTGGGCGCTTTCAATGATCCGCTGATCGACAACAAGGACAGCAAGAAGCGTTACCGCGCCGACGTGCTGATCGAGGAGTGGCTCGCCAAGCAGGACGATAAGATAGAGAAGGAGGTCGAGAAGGGCCGCAAGCGTTTCGCCGAGAGTTTCGACGAAGGGCAATTCCGCGCCACCAACGCCCGTGTGGTCGAGATAGCCGAAAAGCGCGGGGCCATCCATGCACGCATGGTAGCCGCCCTGACCGAGAGCAACCTCGACGAGTTGCGCCAGATCATCCTCGACTGCGAAGTGGTGTGCCCCATATCAGGCACACGCAACTGGACCGAGGTGCGCCAGTTCAACCTGATGTTCGAAACCAAAATAGGCGCTGCGTCAGACGGCGCGAGCACCATATACCTGCGCCCCGAAACGGCGCAGGGCATTTTCGTAAACTTCCTTAACGTGCAGAAGACGGGCCGCATGAAGATACCCTTCGGTATCGCCCAGATCGGCAAGGCCTTCCGCAACGAGATCGTGGCGCGCCAGTTCATCTTCCGCATGAGGGAGTTCGAACAGATGGAGATGCAGTTCTTCGTGCGCCCCGGCGAGGAGATGGAGTGGTACGAGAAGTGGAAAGCCACCCGCATGAGCTGGCACCGCGCCCTGGGCTTCGGCGACGATCGCTACCGTTTCCACGACCACGACAAGCTGGCCCACTACGCCAACGCCGCCGCCGACGTCGAGTTCAACTTCCCCTTCGGATTCAAGGAGGTCGAGGGTATACACTCGCGCACCGATTTCGATTTGGGCAACCATCAGAAGTTCTCGGGCAAAAAGATACAGTATTTCGACACCGAGGCCGGCGAGAGCTACGTGCCCTACGTCGTCGAAACTTCGATAGGCGTCGACCGCATGGTGCTTCAGGTGCTTTCCGCCGCTTATACCGAGGAGGCCCTCGAAGAGGGTGACGAAAGGGTCGTGCTGCGCATCCCCGCGCCGCTTGCCCCGGTCAAGGTGGCCGTTTTCCCGCTCGTCAAGAAGCACGGGCTTCCCGAGGCCGCACAGGCTATCGTCGAAGCGCTGAAATTCGACTACATGGTGCAGTACGACGAGAAGGACAGCATCGGCAAGCGCTACCGCCGCCAGGACGCCATCGGCACCCCGCTGTGTATCACCGTCGACCACCAGACCCTCGAAGATGCGACCGTTACGGTGCGTTACCGCGACTCGATGCAGCAGTTGCGCGTGGCCGTAGCCGACCTGCCGAGCCTGGTCGAAGGGCACGTGAGCATGCGCCAGCTCTTCTCGAAGCTCGTATAGAACCATGGACAGGGTAGCCCTTTTTCCCGGATCTTTCGACCCCTTCACGCTCGGCCACCAGGCTATCGTGGAGCAGGGTTTGCGCATCTTCGACCGCATAGTGGTCGGGGTGGGGTGCAACCTTGAAAAACGCGGGCTGCTGACCGTGGATAACCGCCGCCGGTTGATAGAGGATATCTTCCGCGACGAATCCCGCGTGAGCGTGTCGATCTACGAGGGCCTGACGGGCGACCATTGCCGCGAAATGGGAATACCATTCATACTCAGGGGTATGCGCAACACGGTCGACTATGAGTACGAGCGCGGCGTGATGATGGTCAACCAGAGGCTCTATCCCGAGATCACCACCGTGCTGCTGTTCACCCCGCCCGAATATGTGGCCATATCGTCGAGCGTGATACGCGAACTGTGCGCCTTCGGACGCGACCCGCAGGAGTTGATGCCCCAAAACGTCGAAATAAAAGATTACCTTTAGATATGGAATTTACACTCGAAATGGTAGCGGCTTTCTTAGGTGGAGAGCTGATAGGTGATAAAAACCTCAAAGTAAATACGATAGCCAAGATCGAAGAGGCAGGTGCAGGTGCGCTCTGTTTCCTCTCGAATATGAAATACGAGCCCCATATCTACACCACGGGCGCTACAGCTGTGATCGTGAACCGCGATTTCACCCCCTCGCAGCCCGTGAGTGCGGCGCTGATAAAGGTCGACGACGCCTACGGCGCATTCGCCAAACTGCTGGAACTCTACATAGCCAACAAACCGCGCAAGAGCGGGGTCAGCCCCCTTGCCTCGATAGACCCCAAAGCCGAAGTGGGCGAGGGCTGCTACGTGGGCGAATTCGCGGTCGTAAGCCCCGGGGCGAAACTCGGCAAGGGTTGCCGCATATATCCGGGTGTCTACCTGGGCGACAACGTGCGGGTGGGCGACAATGCGCTGCTGATGCCCGGCGTGGTGGTATATGAGGAGTGCGTGCTGGGTGATAACGTGACGATCCACTCGGGTACGGTGATCGGTGCCGACGGCTTCGGATTCGCGCCCAACGCCTCGGGCGGCTACGACAAGATACCACAGATCGGCAACGTGGTGATCGAGGACGGCGTGGAGATAGGCGCCAACACCTGCATCGACCGCGCCACGATGGGCTCGACCGTCATACATAAGGGTGCGAAACTGGACAACCTGATCCAGATCGCGCACAACGTCACTTTGGGCGAGAATTCGGTATTCGCCGCCCAGGTGGGCATCGCCGGATCGACCCATGTGGGCGCGAACTGCATGTTCGGCGGCCAGGTGGGCACCGTGGGCCATATCACCATCGGCGACCGCGTGAATCTGGGATCCAAGACCGGGGTGTCGAACAACATAGCCGACGGCGAAACCCACATGGGTTACCCGAGCCAGCCCATATCGAAATTCCATCGCTCTAACGCCGTGATCCGCAACCTGCCCGAGTTGAGCAGCAAGGTCAATAAGCTCGAAAAGGAACTTGCCGCGCTGAAGGACCTGCTCTCGCAGCAGGGGAATAAATAACGCATGGCCGGCAGCCCGAAAATAATCCTGGGCATAGACCCCGGCACCAACTGGGCCGGCTACGGGGTGATAGAGGTGTGCACCGGCAAGATGCGCAGCATCGAGTTGGGCGATATCGACATGCACCTGCTCAAAGACCCCTATTCAAAGTTGCGCACCCTTTTTAACGAAGTGTCGATCATAATCGAGCGGGTAAAGCCCGACGAGGTGGCCCTCGAATCGCCTTTTTTCGGTGAGAACGTGCAGAGCATGCTCAAGCTGGGGCGCGCCCAGGGGGTTGCTATGGCCGCGGCGCTGGCCCGTGGCATACCCGTCTTCGAATATGCCCCCAGGCGCATCAAACAATCCATAACGGGAGGCGGCAGCGCCTCGAAGGAGCAGGTGGCCGCCCTGCTGCGCAGCATGCTGGGAGTGGACTACAACCCTCGCCGCCTGGACGCCACGGACGGGCTGGCGGTGGCCGTCTGCCACCACTTCATAAGTGGCTCGGTGGTGCCAGCACCCGCGAAAAAGGCCAGGACGAAGACCCAAAGCTGGGAATCCTTCCTGGCCCAGAATCCCGGCAGGGTCAAAAAATAACCCGTCCGGCGTCCCGGCGGTCTCTGCGGCCCCGGAGTCTACAACCGCAAACCGACCCCCTGCGCTCCCGGCGTCTACAACCGCAGACCGACCCCGGCGCTCAGCCAGCGTCCCGGCTGCCGCAATCCCGCGTAATCGGAATATCGTTTGTCGAGCAGGTTATTCGCGCGGATAAAGACCTTCGTCCGGGGATTTTCCCACGTGAGGCCCGCGTCGAGGACCATAAATGGCGCGAAGTCCTTTAAATTGCCCGAGAGGTTGTCCACGTAGCTGCCCGCCCGGTCGTAGAGCGTCGCGCTCCAGGTCATCTTCACATTGCGGGGCCACAGGCGATGCTCCAGGACCGCGTTGAGCTTATGCTTCAGGTAATCAGTTATGTATGAGGTCGTGCGCGGCGCGGCGGCAAGCTTAGAGTACATGTACGAATAGCCAGCCCCGAGGTGCCGGACCAGCGCAGCGGGGTTGTCGCGCCCGGGCGTCCATTCTGCCGCTATTTCCGCTCCTGCGGCGTCCACGCGGTTGTAATTCATGCACTTGGATGTCGATTGCCCCTCGGTGTAGACCCAGTCTATCAGGTCTGTCGCCCGGCGTGCGAATATGTTGGCACTTGCCCTCCATGCCCTTCCCGCCGTTTTTATCCCCATCTCGGCCGTGACGGCCTTTTCGGGTTTCAGGTCTGGGTTGGCCTGGTGGGTCTTGCTGTTGTAGAACAGGTCGGTGAAGGTGGGTAGGCGCAGCGACTGGTTCGCGGCGGCGTAGAGGGCGGCGTGCGGCGAAAGTTTGGCGCGCACGTCGCCGGCCATGCACCAATGGCTGCCGTAGTCGTCGCTGCGGTGCAACGAAACCCCCGCGTTGGCGGCGATGCCCCGGGCTGTGTAGCCCTGCGAAAGCAATACCCTGAGCAGGTTGCGCTCCGTGCCGTGGTCGTACCATGCGCCTTTTTCGAACGGCACGCGGCGCGGATCAGCCGTCGGGTAGCCCAGCACGTTGCTCTCGATGCCCTCGCGGCGCAACTCGGCGTCCAGGGTCGTCGTGCCTAACGGGGTGTGCAGTTTTATGTCGGCCTGTGCGCCGCCTACCTGCGTGCAGTGGTAGTTGTGCCCGGCGTACCAGTCGGGGGATTCGCCCCGGAACAGCTCGAAACGGTCGAAATGCGTGCGGTGATAGAGGGCTGCCGAGAGCTCGGCGCGCCGCAGGGCCTTTTGCCAGCGCACGCTGCCAAGGAATGTGCGCGTGTGTTCGAACTGCTCGGGGTAGGCGAAAGAGTAGAACCCGTTGGCGCCGTAGGGCTTGTCCTGCCACCCGGCCTGGGCCTGCCATGTGCCCGCGCGTCCCGAACGCGTGAAAAAGGCGTATAAGTTTGTAGTCTGGAAATCGGTGTTGGCCGAATAGCCGTCGCTGCGGGTGTGTGATGCGGCCAGCATGCCGCCCCATTTTTTCCCTCCGGCAGATGCGCGCCCACGTGCGCCAAAGTAGCCGTACCCGCCGCCTTCGAGGGATAGTTGCGCTCCCGGCACGGAGCGCTCCGCGGTGGAGATATTCAGCGCCCCGCCTATTGCGCCGGGAGCGGAGAGCCCCTGTAGCACTTCGATGCACCCGACCCCGGAAAGGTCTATAGGCAGATCGAGGGAGTAGTGCCCTGTCTGGGGATCGCTGAAATTGATGCCGTTTAAAAGAACCTGTGTGCGGTCGAATCCTGCTCCCCGCACCGAGAGGTCTGCCTGTGTGCCCAGGGGGCCGCGTTGCCGCAGGTCGACACCCGGCAGGGTGCGCAGCAGCTCGTTGATCCCGGGCGAAGGGGCCCGCTCGATATCCTCGCGCGAGGCCGTGGCCAGCACGCGAACCACATTCGGCAGCGCGTCTTCCCGCTGCCCGGCGACTACTACCTCGCCGATGTCATAGTCGCCCCCCGCGCGGCGCACCGTGTCTGCCTGTACCCCGGCTGCCGAGAGCCCGCCCAGGGTGACGATGGACATCGACACGCTCAGCACGCCGATATTAACGACGCGGTGCATCGAATTGAACGAGGCATAGGAAGCCCGCGTCCAGCGCGAAAAGATGAAATGACGTTTTTGTTTTTTTTGTTTCATCATTAAAAAAATAAAGGCAAGGGTGAATTCCCTTGCTTGCCTATATTTTTTCGCCAAAACCAACGGTTTTGACACAAATCCCCCTCGTAGGAGGGGGACTTAGGGGGTGTGTCGGTTATCGTGATCTCGGCGGGGCTCGAACCCACGACCGTCAGATTAGAAATCTGATGCTCTATCCAACTGAGCTACGAGACCCGTCGCCGTTTAAGCGGATGCAAAAATAGCTTTTTACTTTATATTATGCAACGTTTATAGCCCGGCCTTTTGGCAATATGCCTTATATTTCACCATTACCTTGTCGACGAAGGCCAGGGTTTGCCCGCTGCCGTTGAACCGGCCGCATTTGACCACTTCGTCCTGGGCGAAGCCGGGGTCGGATTTAAGGCGCAGATAGGCCGACACGTCCTCCCAGCTGTTCGGGTCGCCGCCGTACTTGCTTGCCAGCTTGCGGGCGTCCAGAACGTGTCCAACCCCGCCGTTATAGCATGCCAGCATGATCTTCAGGCGGTCCTCTTCGCTTGCGCCGCCCATGCGCAGCGATTGTTTGATGCACGTGAGCACCTTGGCCGCAAGGGTCACGTTTGTGTGCGGGTCCATTATGTGCTGCTCGCTGACGTTGTAGCTGCGGGCTACGGCGGGCATGATTTGCATGAGTCCGCGCGCGCCCCTGTCGGAGATCACGTCGGCCTGGAACCGCGATTCGTTGTACGCTATGGCCGAAAGGAGGCGCCAGTCGTGGCCTTCGCGGTTGCCGACCTCGCGCAGCAGTTCGTCATAGCGGGATATGTCCCAATCCATGTCGACCTGGTATCCCAGGGGATGGTATCCCCATGTCGAGGATAGCCGCATAAACGCGGTGTTGTCGCCCGTGTTGCCGACGGATTGGCATAAAAGGAAGAACGTGGCGAATATCGCCGTTAAAATACAGTTTTGCCTGTAACGCATTTTGGGTTGTCTTTTCGGGCAGCCTTCGTGCGATGCAAAGGGGTCAGTCGTAGAATCCCCACGATAGTCCCAGCTTCAGCACCCTCTTGTTGAGGGGATAGTGAAGCACGGTAAAGTAGTTGCGCGTTCCCCAGAGGTCCTCATTCACGTGCTGGAATTTCAGCAGGATGCGCATCCGCTTCCATTTGGCGGCGGCGAAGGCATCGAGCATGATATAATTCCCCAACTCCTTTTCACGCTGGTTGTAGAACTGCGCCGTGGCGGGGTTGTACCCGAAAGCGTAGTAGAGCGTGTTGTAGTTGCCGTCCACGCCGAGCTGCAGGTGCAGCACGTTGCGCACGACGTCGAAGTCGTAATAATACGTGATAAAGGCGCTCGCCAGGGGCACGGGAACCACCTCGTGGTCCGTACTCCATTGCATCAGTACCCGGTTGTTCAGGTGCAGTCCGCCGAGGCGGAAGTCCTTGGAAGCGTACAAACCCGAAACGTCTACCTGCCCGGTGGCCTGTGCCGGCACGCCCAGGGCGTTGTTGTAGATCTTGCCTTTGGTGAAACTCTGGTACGCGCCGAGCTCAAGGGCAAGGTGCGGCACCGTGAATTTCACTTCGAAGCGGGTTTCAGACTCCTTGTCGAAGGAGTTCGACCAAACATAGTGGTTCGAGAAGTAATTCTCCTCCCAGTAACCGGGCGTGCGGGTTGTGGTACGCACTGCGCCGGAGAGCGAGAGGGGGCGGTTTTTGGACCAGGCGCGCAGCGTAAGCTGCCCCCCGGCCTCCATGTCACCGCTGCGGTAGCCGGTGGGGTTGTATCGTGCGTCGGCCTTCCAGTCGGCCCAGCGCCTTAGCTGCCCGTCGAGGCTGCCGTAGATATAGTAACTCTGTTTGTCGACGCCGTCGCCCACGCCGCCCAGGTAGTCCGACATGCGGAACGAGTAGTAGTGGTGCATGTCCAGTCCCACCCCGGCGTCGAGCAGCCCGACAGCGCTCTCGCGGCCCCAGGGTTGCAACTGGATAAAGAGGCGGTTGGAGAGCAGCGATTCGAAGATCGAGTCGTGCGAGGAGGTCGGGTTGATGAACCAGTCCTGGTAGAAATCCCCGCTGCCCTCCTTGGTGTCTTTGTAGACTTTGTGGAAACGGCTGTACTGGGTCGACAGGCCGATGTAGGCGCTCGTGCGCCCGGCTATCGAAAAATCGTCCTCGGAGAGCCTTTGCAGCGGCACGCCGTATGACTGCACGGCGTAGAACACGTTGTTCTTCATTACGTTCATCGCGTCCTGCAGGTTGGTGGGGATATTCTCGGGCAGTTCCATGATCGTGTCGGTCACGTACCAGTCGTCGACTATGCCGCCGTTCTCGCGCAGGATCGCCGCGTTGTAGATATACCCGGCGTGGACCGTGTATTTCTTGCCCGTGTGCGAAAAGGCCAGCGAAAGGTTCTTATCGCGTGATTTCTGCCAGTTGTAGATACCCTTCGTGCCGCGCGTCTTATAGTCGGCGTTGAAACCCGTCGAGGGCGAAACGTTCTGTGCGTGCGATACACGCAGGTACTCCTCGGCGTATTTCTTCTGTCCCGCCGAATAGTAGGAGAGTTGTGTGAAAGGTCGCTTAACGTTGTAGAAATCCACGCGCGAGGGGGTGAAGAAATATGTGTCGTAGCCCTTGGCGAATTCGAAGTCGCGGTAAACCGGACGGGTGAAATAATTCAGCGGGATTGCCGCGCCCCCAAGGTTGCCCAGGTAAGCCGAGCCCACGTCATGGCGCATGAAAGGGTAGTCGGCCTGGAAAATATTGAGCATCGTGTCCACGCTGCGCACGTTGAGGCTGTTGCGCTCCAGATCGATATTCCAGATGAAATTCTCCCGCTTGCGCACCGAGTCGTCGAAAAAGTACGATTCGAGGGGTTTGCGCACTTTGGGCGGCTTTTCCTCCTTTTTGGCCTGTGTGCCGTCGGGGTTTTGGCTGTCCTGCTGGTCGCCCATCTGCATCGCGGGGGGCAGTCCGCGGTTGGTATTGTCGAATTGTTGCGCATGGGCCGCCCCATGGCCGCCGGCCACAAGCACAAGAACCATTGCTGCAAAAATCCCTTTCATCCGCGAAAAATATTCGGCAAAGGTAATCAATATTTTCACAAATCTACCCTTTCGCCCCTACGCACCCCTGCAGAGCAGGTTGCGCGCCACCGAGGTGAGCACATAGGCTGCCATTATCGGCGGGATCGCCGCAATGCCGAGGATCGCCAGCGCCACAGCCGAGCAGAGCATGAATACGTAGCGCAACTCGTTGCCCCTCCAGCCGAAACCGTGGAATTTGAGAGAGAACATGCGTATGTTGCACACCATCAGCCAACATAACGCAGCCGCGACGAGGTATATTGCCCAGGGCGCCGGCGAGAGCGTGCCCGCGGCGTAAAGGTAGCCGAGCGAAACGGCGACGAGCGTGCTTGCCGGGGTCGGCATGCCCACGAACTCCTCGGTCTGGCTCTCGTCGATATTGACTTTGGCAAGGCGCAGCGCCGAGAAGGCCGTAACGAGGAACAGGGGTAGGGCGGCATACATCGAAACCCCGCTCCACATGGCCATTACGAACAGGACCGCCCCCGGCACGAACCCGAAGCTGACCATATCGGCCAGCGAGTCTAGTTGCTTGCCCACGGGCGAATATTGCCCCAGAAGGCGCGCGGCCATCCCGTCGAGGAAATCGAGCACGGCGGCGGCGATCACCAGCCAGAATGCCCCCGTCAGGTCGCCGCCCAGGGCCGACACCGCCGCCGCGCACCCGCACAGCAGGTTGAGCAGCGTTATTATATTAGGTACGGTGAAAAGTTTTATCTTCATGGCCTGATTGTTTGCGGCAAAGATAGTGAAAATTATGCGCCCCGAACGGACTAATCGCGCCCAAATATGCCGGAGTGTTTGCCGGTGTTATATTTTTGTGTTAATTTGTGCTGAAATTTCTAAAAGAGCTTTATGAGCAACAGATATTGCGTCATTATGGCTGGCGGCATAGGCAGCCGTTTCTGGCCTATCAGCCGCGAGAGCAAACCCAAACAGTTCCTCGATATATTGGGTACGGGTAAATCCTTTATCCGCAGCACCTACGAGCGTTTTTTGCCCCTGGTGCCCCCTGAGAATTTCCTTGTGGTGACCAACGAGAGCTACCGTTCGCTGGTGCTTGCCGAGTTGCCCGAACTCAGCGACAGCCAGGTGCTTGGCGAACCTATCGGGCGCAACACCGCTCCCTGCATCGCCTACGCCACGTGGCGGCTGATGGCCTCGGACCCCGACGCCACGATGATCGTCACCCCGGCAGACCACCTGGTGCTCAACGAGCAGGAATTCCACCGTTCGGTAACCGAGTGCGCCGAATTCGTCGAAAAGAACAATTCGTTGATGACCATAGGCATCAAACCCAGCCGCCCCGATACGGGCTACGGATATATACAGGTCGGGGCACAGGTCGGCGACACGCCCATCTGCGCCGTGAAGACATTCACCGAGAAGCCCAACCTGGAAATGGCGCAGATCTTCCTGGACAGCGGCGAATTTTTCTGGAACGCCGGTATTTTCATCTGGAAAGTGCGCACCATACGCGAGAGCATAGCCCTGCACCTGCCCGATACGGCGCAGCTTTTCGACTCGGTGGAGGGCGCCTACGGCACGCCGGCTGAAAAACGCATGATCGACGCCATATATCCCGAGTGCCGCCCCATATCCATCGACTTCGGGGTTATGGAGAAGGCCGACAACGTGTATGTGCGCCGCAGCGACTTCGGCTGGAGCGACGTGGGTACGTGGGGGTCGCTCTACCAGAACTCGGAGAAAGACGAGCACGGCAACGTCAAACCCGAGGGGTGCCTGACCTACAACACCCGCAACTGCATCATCAAAGCCCCCGAGGGCACGATGACCGTGGTCGAGGGGCTTGAGGACTTTATCGTGGTGCGCAGCGGCGAGGTGGTGATGATCTGTCCCAAGGCCAACGAACAGAATGTCAAACGGTTCATCGACGACGTAAAATATGCCAACGGCGGAAAGTTTACCTAACATGATATTTGAGGATGGATTTACGGTCGATGTAAATTAAAATCCATCCTCAAATATCATGTTACGGCTTTTGCCAAGCCGTTTTCACTCTGACACTCCCACCCAAACCCTCCCCCTCTTAGGGGAGGGCTTTGCAAACAGCCCACAAGGCTGTTTGCGGAATAACCCCCATCCGATGCACGATTGTAACGACATAACAGAATCAATATATCCCGCCTACTCACGGTGCGAGGGTAAAGTGTTCACCGACTCGCGGCAAGTGATCCCCGGGGGGATGTTCTTCGCCCTGCGCGGGGAAAAGTTCGACGGGAATCGATTCGTTAAGGAGGTGCTTGCCGCCGGGGCGGGGTTTGCCGTAGCGGACGATCCCGCATTGGCGGACGATCCCCGCGTGTTGGTGGTGGACGACGCGCTCGATGCGTTGCAGCGACTTGCCGCGCACCACCGCCGCGAATTGGGCATTCCCATCCTCGCGATAACGGGCAGCAACGGCAAGACGACCACCAAGGAGCTGGTCAGCCGCGTGCTGGCGCAGAAATATGCCGTCGCGGCCACGCGCGGCAACCTAAATAACCATATCGGCGTGCCCCTGACGCTGCTGGCGATGGACAGGAGCGTCGAATTCGGCGTGGTCGAAATGGGGGCGAGCGCGCAGGGCGAGATAGCCCTTCTGTGCTCGATAGCGCAACCCGATTACGGGATCATAACCAACATAGGGCGCTCCCACCTGGAGGGTTTCGGTGGTCCCGGGGGCATCGAAAAGGGCAAGGGAGAGATGTTCGACTTTTTAGCCGCGCACCACGGCGTGGCTTTCGTGCGTCGGGAAGATGCTGTGCTCACGGCGATGGCCGCCTCGCGCGATGGGCTGAAAACTGTGGTTTACAGCGATGAGCGTGGGCAGATGCCGAGCAACCTGGAGGGGGAATACAACCGTTTCAATATAGCCGCCGCCTCGGCCATCGGCGAATATTTCGGCGTTGTTGACGGGCAGGTGCGGGATGCCGTGGCGGGTTACGTGCCCGATAACAACCGCTCACAGGCGGTCAGGACCGCGCACAACGACCTGATCGTGGATTGCTATAACGCCAATCCGTCGAGCATGCGCGCGGCGCTGGATAATTTTCTGGAGCGGAAAGGCCGCAAAGCAGTGATCCTTGGCGATATGCTCGAACTGGGCGAGTGGTCGGCCGACGAGCACCTGGCCGTGATGCGCCGACTCGCGGCATCCGAACCGGAGCACATATGGCTTGTGGGCGCCAATTTCGCGGATGCGGCGGCGAAGTGTCAGCTTTCCGGAGTGAAGACATATCCCGACGCGGCGGCGCTGGCTGCCGAATTTACGGCCTCGCGCCCTGAAGGGTTGACGATCCTGATAAAGGGATCGCACAGCATCCGGCTCGAAACGCTGGTCGGGCTGTTATAAAAGGGTAATGGTGTAAAAAGAAGGGTAATGGTGCAAAAAGAAGCGGGGCGGAAAGTCGATCTTTCCGCCCCGGCCCATTCTATCGCTTGAGGAGTTTTTTCACCTCGTCGCGGACAGTCTGCGCGGTGAATCCGAATTTCTCGTCCAGCACCGTGTAAGGCGCCGAGAATCCGAAGTGGTCGAGGCCGTGGATGTATCCAGCGTCGCCGACCAGTCCGCGCAGCGCCGAAGGCAGACCCGAGGTCATGCCGTAACGCACCACGTCCGCGGGCAGCACCGAAGTCTGGTATTGCTGGCTCTGGTCGCGGAACAATCCTTCCGAGGGAGCGCTCACGATGCGCACCTTGACGCCCTCTGCTGCAAGCAGCTCCGCTCCGGCGACCATAGTGGACACCTCCGAACCGTTGGCCACCATGACCACGTCGGGATTGGGTTGGTCTACGACCACATAGGCGCCTTTTGCCGCCCCGGCGAAAGCCTCCGCCGTGCGGTCGCCTTTCAGAGCGGGCACGTCCTTGATATTCTGGCGGGAGAGTATAAGTGCTGCGGGGCGCTCACCGCGCAGGGCGATGTCCCATGCGGCAGCCGTTTCCGGGCCGTCTGCGGGGCGCAGCACCACTGTCGAGCGTTCGCCGTGGTGGTTGCGCAGCTGCTCCATAAGGCGCAGTTGCGCCTCGTGCTCGACGGGCTGGTGGGTGGGGCCGTCCTCGCCCACGCGGAAAGAGTCGTGCGTCCATACGAAGATCACCTTAACTCGCATCAGCGCCGATAGCCTCAGCGCAGGTTTCATATAGTCCGAGAAGACGAAGAACGTGCCGCAGACAGGGATCACCCCGCCGTGCAGCGCCATGCCGTTGCATATCGCGGCCATGGTCAGCTCACACACGCCGGCTTGCAGGAATTGCCCGCTGAAATCGCCTTTGGTGAATGCATGCGTATATTTCAGGAATCCGTCGGTCTTGTCCGAGTTGCTCAGGTCGGCCGACGCGACGATCATATTGCCGATGTTTTTGGCGTAAAGCCCCAGCACCGAGGCTGATGCGTTGCGTGTGGCCATGCCGGAGGTGATCCCGGCCTGTGCGTAGTCGAGGGCGGGTATTTCGCCTTTCAGGAATCCGTCCAGGGTCGCCGCAAGTGCCTGATTGGCGCTGCGCCATGCCTTTTCGTCGGCGTTGCGCTTGGCGGCCAGAAGGCGCAGCTCCTCGCGGCGCCCGGCGTAAAGCTCGGCGGATTCGGGGAATATGGCGAAAGGTTTTTCCGGGTCGCCGCCCAGGTTCTTGATTGTCAGGGCTATGTCGCCGCCGGCAGCTGAAAGGGGCTGGCCGTGGGTCGAGACCTTATCCTCGAAGCAGCACCCTTCTTTGTCGACCGCACCCTTGCCCATTACGGTTTGGCCGATGATTATGGTGGGGCGCGCCGTTTCTGCGTTTGCATCCTTGAGCGCCGCGCGCAGGGCATCTGTGTCGTGGCCGTCCACGCTCAGCACGTTCCAGCCCCAGGCGCGGTATTTGGCCGCCACATCCTCGCCGGACACCTCTTCTACCTTGGTCGATAGCTGCACGTTGTTGGCGTCGTAATACATTATAAGGTTAGCCAGGCCGAGGTGCCCTGCGATGCGGCCCGCGCCCTGCGAGATCTCTTCCTGCACGCCGCCGTCGGAGATGTAGGCGTAGGTCTTGTGCGACATCCACTCGCCGAAGCGCTCCACGAGGAAACGCTCGGCGATAGCCGCTCCGACCGCCATTACGTGACCCTGTCCCAGCGGTCCCGAGGTGTTTTCCACGCCGCGCTTAATGTCCACTTCGGGGTGTCCCGGGGTAGGGCTGTCCCACTGGCGGAACTGCGCCAACTCTTCGGGGGTGTAGAACCCGGAGAGGCAGAGCACCGAATAGAGCATCGGCGACATGTGGCCCGGGTCGAGGAAGAAACGGTCGCGGTGGGCATAACCGCTGTTGTCGGGGTCGTAGCGCAGGAACTCGGTGTAGAGCAGGTTTACGAAGTCCGCGCCGCCCATTGCGCCGCCGGGGTGTCCCGATTTTGCTTTTTCAACCATTGCGGCGGCCAGTATCCTGATATTGTCCGCTGCGCGTAGGGTTTTTCTATTCATCTGATGTTTTCGGATTAATTCTCGGTCAGAGAACAAAGGTAGCAAACCGCCCCGGAATTTTCAAACTCCGGGGCGGTAAGTTGATGTGTTTTTATTAACAATATCAATCCTCGTATTTATAGCCCACACCCTTTATGGTTACAATGTGGCGCTCTCCGATCTTCTCGCGCAGCTTGCGGATGTGCACGTCTATCGTGCGGTCGCCCACCACCACGTCGTCGCCCCAGACCGACGAAAAGATCTCCTCACGCGAGAAGACCCTGCCGGGCTGCGCGTGCAGTAACTCCAATAGGTTGAACTCCTTGCGCGGCATGGCGATCTCCTGTCCGTCTTTGGCCACCGTGTGTCGCGTGCGGTCGATCTGTACAGCGCGCCCCTCGCCGGAAGGGTCTTCGCCGCGCTTGAGCAGCGCCCTGACCCGGCTCATGAGCACCTTTATCTTGATCGGCTTTGGGATGTAGTCGTCCGCTCCCGCCTCGAAACCTTCGATCTGCGATTCGTCCTCGCCGCGCGCCGTGAGGAATGCGACCAGCGTCTGGTCAAGCGCCGGGTTCTCGCGCATCAGCCGGCACGCCCGGTAGCCGTCCATACCCGGCATCATTACGTCCAGCAACACCAGGTGGGGTAAGAACTGCGCGGCTTTGGCCACGGCGTCGGCGCCGTTGGTGGCGTGCCCGACCTCGAACCCCTCCTTAATGAGGTTGTAACTGATGAATTCGATGATGTCCGGTTCGTCGTCGACCAGCAGGATGCGGTAGCTCATTTTTTGAATTATGAGTTATGGATTATTGATACATGGTTTTATTATGCAAAGATGTGTATAATTATATTATGCAACAGTTAAAAAATCGTTAAGTCCGAAGGGGTGTTTAAATTTATCCGCCATGCGTGGAATTTTCAAGAAAAATTACATACTTTTGTAGATTATAGGCGGACAAAAAAAGCATCCGCAGGTAAATTTTGAAGCATGGCTACCAATACCCCCACCTCTCCTGACGTGATCGACGGCAACATCAGCGTTACCGACCCCGCGCAGAATGCCGAAACGGCCTTAGAGCCGTCACAGACCCCCACCGTCAACAGCGCCAGCGATGGCGATCCAGCAGCCGACCCGTCTGCCTCGCCGCAGCCCCCGGTCGACGAAAAGCCCGCAGGGGAGGATAAGTCTGAAGAGGAGGCCAAGCCTGTGGCAAAACCCAAAGCTACGCGCAAAAAGGCCGTGACGCCTGTGGAGGAACAACCCGCCGAAGGGCAATCCGCCTCCGAAGGGCAACCCTCTGAAGAGCAATCCGCCGCCGAAGAGCAGGAAACCGAATCGCACGCCGGTCAGGTCGATTTTTCGGATGAGGAGGCCGCCCTGGCCGCCGATTCCGCCGAGTACGATCTGGGTGAGGAGAGCGAACACGAGAGTGAGCACGCTCACAGCGGCGAGGACCTCTCGGGTAAGGATAAGGATGAGTTGCTCAGGCTGATGGCCTCAGTGATCGAAACCAAACCCGTGCAGAGCCTGCGCCGCGACATCGAGGCGATAAAGATAGCTTTCTACAAGTTGCAGCGCGCCGAGATCGACGCCGCCCGAAAAGCCTTCATCGAGGCCGGTGGCGCGGCGGAAGAGTTCGTTTCGCCGGCGGACCACCACGAATCGCTCTTCAAGGAGCTGTTCGGTCGTTACCGCCGCATGCGCGACGAGTATATCGCCACGCTCGAACACAAAAAGGAGGACAACCTCAAGATAAAGCTGCACATAATCGAGGATCTTAAAGAACTCATTAACAGCGGCGAAACGATAAACCACACCTTCAACGCCTTCCGCGATCTGCAACAGCGCTGGCGCGAGGTGGGCCCCGTGCCCCAGGCCAACAACAAGGACCTGTGGGAAACCTACAACCACCACGTCGAGAATTTCTACAACTTCATAAAGATCAACAAGGAGCTGCGCGACCTGGACCTGAAGAAGAACTACGAGGCCAAACTGGTGCTCTGCGAACAGGCCGACGCGCTGGTGCTCGAAACCTCGGTGGTCAACGCTTTCCACAAGCTGCAAAAACTCCATGAGCAGTGGCGCGAAACTGGCCCCGTGGCAAATGAGTACAAGGAGGTCCTCTGGGAGCGTTTCCGCGAGGCCAGCGCCCGGATCAACAAACAGCATCAGGAGCATTTCGAGGGGTTGAAAGACGAGCAGAAAGCCAACCTCGACCTGAAAGCCGGACTGTGCGCCAAGGTCGAAGAGATGGCCACACAGCCCTATACCTCGCGCAAGGAGTGGACCAAGGCGTCCGACCAGTTGATCGAGGTGCAGAAGGTTTGGAAGACCATAGGCTTCGCCCCCAAGAAGGATAACACCAAAATATACGAGCGTTTCCGCGCCGCGTGCGACCGTTTCTTCGAGCTCAAGCGCCAGGCCTACATGCACCTCAAATCGGAAATGGACATGAACCTGCAGCTCAAGCAGGAGATATGCGCCCAGGCCGAGGCCATCGCCGCAAGCGACGAGTGGAAGAAGGCCGCCGACGAGCTGATCGCCCTGCAGAAGCGCTGGAAGGAGATAGGGCCCGTGCCCAGGCGCCATTCTGACGCAGTATGGAAGCGTTTCCGCGCCGCGTGTGACGAGTTCTTCAACCGCCGCTCGAGCCATTTCTCGACAGTCGACGGGGAGTATGACCGCAACCTGGAGGCCAAACGCGCCCTGCTCACGGAGATCGAGGCCGCAAAGGAGGTTACATTCGACGATATCAAGGCTTTCCAGAGGCGATGGAGCGAGATAGGCTTCGTGCCCATCAAACATAAGGACGCGATACAGAAACAGTATAAAAAGTTGATGGACAACCTCTTCACCGCCGTGCGCGGGGCGGAGGGCGAACGCCGCATGGACCGTTTCCGCGACCGTGTGTCCACGCTCAAGAACTCGGGTGACAAGCGACTGCGTTTCGAGCGTGAGCGCCTGTATAATAAGGTGCGCCAGCTTGAGGCCGACATCGCCCTGCTGGAGAACAATATCGGATTTTTCGCCAAGTCGAAGAACGCCGAGGCGCTGATCCACGAGGTCAACGAGAAGATACGCCGCGCCAAGGAAGAGATGGCAGCCACGGTAGAAAAAGTAAACATGATAGATTCGCAAGAGCAGTAAATGAGAATTATGAATTATGAGTTATGAATTATGCGGCCCCCCCGACCTTATTTCATACATAATCTTAACTCATAATTCATAATTAATAATTCATAATTTTTTAAAGAAATGTCAGTCCATAACAGCAAGCCCAAATATATTTTCGTAACCGGGGGCGTAGCCTCCTCACTTGGCAAGGGGATCATCTCCTCGTCCATCGCCAAACTGCTCCAGGCCCGCGGCTATGCCGTGACCATCCAGAAGATGGACCCCTATATCAACATCGACCCGGGGACGCTCAACCCATACGAGCACGGCGAATGCTACGTGACCGAAGACGGTTGGGAGACCGACCTCGACCTGGGGCACTACGAGCGTTTCACCTCGGTGCCCACTACGCGCGACAACAACGTAACCTCGGGGCGCATCTACCGCAGCGTGATCGAAAAGGAGCGCAGGGGCGAATACCTCGGCAAAACGGTGCAGGTGATACCCCACATCACCGACGAGATCAAACGCCGCATCAAGATGCTCGCCACGCGCAAGCAGTATGATGTGATAATCACCGAGATAGGCGGTACGGTGGGCGATATGGAGTCGCTGCCGCACCTGGAGGCGATCCGTCAGATGCGTTACGAGATGGGCCCGCAGAACACGCTGATCGTCCACCTCACTCTGATACCTTTCATGGCCGCCTCTGGCGAACTGAAGACCAAGCCCACGCAGCACTCCGTGAAGACGATGCTCGAAAACGGGTTGCAGCCCGACATCCTCGTGCTGCGCACCGAGCGCCGCCTGAGCCAGGAGGTCAAACGCAAAGTGGCGCTGTTCTGCAACGTCGAACCCGCCGCCGTGGCCGAATCCATCGATGTGCCGACGATCTACGAAGTGCCACTGAAGATGCTCGAACAGAAGATCGACGTGGTGGCGCTCAACAAACTTGGCCTTCCGATCAAACGCGAACCCGAGCTGAAGAAGTGGATCGAGTTCGTCGACAAGGTGAAGAATAGCAAACGTATCATCGACATAGCCCTGGTGGGCAAATACACCGAGTTGCCCGATGCCTACAAATCCATCGTCGAGGCCTTCATCCATGGCGGCGCGGCCAACGAGGTGAAAGTCAAGTTGCACTATGTGAATGCCGAGAAGATCGACGCGCACAACGTGGCCTCGCAGCTCAAATCCATGAACGGCATACTGGTCGCCCCCGGCTTCGGACACCGCGGCGTGGAGGGTAAGATCGAGGCCGTGCGCTACGCCCGCGAGAACAAGGTGCCTTTCATGGGTATCTGTCTCGGCATGCAGTGCGCGGTGATCGAGTACGCCCGCAACGTGATGGGGTATAAGGACGCCAATTCGCTCGAAATGGGCGAGGCCACCACGCACCCGGTGATCGACCTGATGGAAGACCAGAAGGGAGTGCTCGAAAAGGGCGGCACGATGCGCCTGGGCAGCTACCCCTGCACCCTGGCGAAAGGCTCGAAAGCCTACAAGGCTTACGGCAAGGAGAATATCGCCGAGCGCCACCGCCACCGCTATGAATTCAACAACGCCTATATGGAGGAATTCGAGGCCGCGGGTATGAAAGCCGTCGGCGTGAATCCCGATTCGAACCTCGTGGAGGTGGTCGAAGTGCCCTCGCACCCCTGGTTCGTGGCCGTGCAGTACCACCCCGAATATAAAAGCACCGTGCAGGAGCCGCATCCGCTGTTCGTGGATTTCGTAAAGGCCGCCGTAGCTTATAACGACGCTAACTGTAAAAAATAATCCCTTCATAAGCGTGCGGGCGCGGTAAGTGTCTTTCGGCATCCCCGCGCCCGCACGCTAAATTTTTTGTAATGGACAAGAATACACTATCCGGCCTGTTGCTTATCGGGGCCATTTTCCTCGGTTTTACGTGGTACAGCTCGACCCAACAGAAAAAGGCTGCCGAAAATAAACGCCAGACCGACTCCATTTACCGGGCCGAGCACCCCGTGCAGCCAGCCGCCGACGCCGCTTTCACGGCGGACACACTGAGCGAAGAGCAGAAGGCCGCCAACGCCGAACACCTCTCGGCACGCGCCGACTCGATCCTTTCGGGCCAGATCGGCGAATTGCTCGTTGCCGCGCGCACGGGTGAGGAGCAATTCGTAACCCTTGAAAACGACAAGGTAAAGGTAAGCCTCTCGACCCTCGGTGGCCGCGTCGCCGCAGCCGAGCTGAAAGAGTATAAGCGCTATGACGGCACGCCCCTGATGCTTTTCGAGCCCGCGAGTTCGAAATTCGACATGCGTCTTTTCCTGCGCAACACCTATGGCGAAGCGCCGGTCAACACCTCGCAGTACTATTTCGAGGCCGTGCAACTCGATCCCTCGAAAGTGTCCATGCGCCTGAACGTCGCCCCCGGCGCATACGTCGAGTTCCTTTACACGCTTTCGGACAACTACATGCTCTCCTTTGAGACCTCTTTCGTGGGTATGGACGGCATGCTCGCGCAGCAGAACGACCTGGCGCTGGAGTGGGAGAGCGTAGGCAGCCAGAACGAAAAGGGTTTCGACAACGAGAACAACTTCTGCGATTTGACCTACATGTACCCCGGCGAAAAGGGTATGGAAAAGCTCGGCATGGCAAAGGGAAGCAAGCAGGAAACCGTAGGCACGCAGATCAAGTGGGTGGCCTTCAAACAGCAGTTCTTCTCGACCATAATCATGGCCGGCGAGAGTTTCTCGGACGGCTACCTGCGCTACGACACCTTCGAGCCCGGCAGCGGACTTATCAAGAAATACACCGCCAAACTCTCGCTGCCTTTCGTCTCCCCCGCCCAGACCTACGGCATAGACTACTACCTGGGCCCCAATAAATACTCGGTGCTGGACGACTACGGCCACAACTTCCAGAAGCTCGTACCACTGGGCTGGGGTATCTTCGGATGGGTGAACCGCTGGATCGTGATCCCGGTCTTCGACCTTCTGAGCGGGCATATCGCCTCTTTCGGGCTGATAATACTGCTGCTGACGATCTTCATCAAGATCATTATCTCGCCGCTTACCTATAAGAGTTACCTCTCGACGGCTAAGATGCGCCTGTTGAAGCCCGAAATGGACGAACTGGCCAAAAAATACCCCGACCAGAAGGAGGCGGCCAAGAAACAACAGGCCACGATGGAACTCTATAAAAGGGCGGGCGTGAACCCGATGGGCGGCTGTCTGCCCATGCTGATACAATTCCCGATACTGATCGCCATGTTCCGCTTCTTTCCTGCGGCCATCGAGCTGCGCGGCGAGGCCTTCCTGTGGGCGGACGACCTGTCGAGCTACGATTCGATCTGGAACTTCCCCGCGGGATTCTCGATACCTTTCTATGGCGACCACGTTAGCCTTTTCGCCCTGCTGATGGGTGTGTCGCTGTACTTCTATTCGCTGATGAACAGCGCGCAGATGACCTCGGCGGGCCCGCAGATGGCCGGCATGAAATTCGTGTCGCTCTACATGATGCCCGTAATGATGATCCTCTGGTTCAATAACTATTCCAGCGGCCTGTCGTACTATTACCTGCTCTCGAACGTGATAAGCATGGGGCAGACATGGGCCTTCCGCTATGCGGTCAATGACCAGAAACTCCACGCCCAGATGAAGGCGAACGCCAAAAAGCCGGTCAAAAAGAGCAAGTGGAGCGAGAAATACGAGCAGCTGCTCAAAGATCAGCAAAGGCAGCAAAAAGAGCTGGCCGCCGCTCGCGCGAAGAAAAAGAAATAACCCTGCTCATTAAAAAAGAGGTCCCGGGAGTGGCAATCACTCCCGGGACCTCTTTTTTCGTCATGCCCTACCTGTGTGCCTGTGTGGGCTTGGGCTGTGTGCGGCGCAAGTGGAATTTGGGATATCCTGCGGGGTCGTCCGACCACGGTTGCAGGGCCTCGGCGGCGGCGTTGTCCCCGGCAATGGTGATCGCCATTATCTTTATCGAGGGGTTGTCGGGCAGGGTCAGCTCCTTCGCTCCGGCGGGTATCGCTATGCCGTATTTATAGAGGTAGCAATATTGATACGACGCGTTGCCCTTTGGGGTGTGGTAGTGCGAGGCGTACCATGCGATGTTGTCCTTTTTGAGGAACGGCTCCTCTATCGCGAGCATTTCATAGTGGGCGCTGTCCCCCACGATCACCTGGGCGTAGTGCTGGCCCACAAATCCGCGCCATGACTGTACGCCGAGCAGGTTCTCTTTGCCGTCCACCGTGAAGCGCCCACAGGCATCGGTCTCGGCCATTGCCAGCAACCAGAGCTTGCCGCCCTTGTTGTCGGGCAGGGCTATCTTTTGCCCGCGGCATTCCACGGCGTTGAACTGACCGTCGGCCGTGTCGGCGATTATAAAACAGATATCTTCCGATATGACCTGCGCGGGCAGTTGCTCTGCGGGCAGGGTGGCTCCCGAGGGGTCGGCGGCGCCATCTTTCCATGCTCCGTTACGGCTTATAACGTCGGCGTTGCAGGGTAATTCGAGTTGCTGCTGGCCGGGCGCCGAGGACTGTCTGCCATCGAGGCGCACGGCGAAGGAGCGCATGGCGAAGGGGCCCATGTCGGTGGTCATTTTGCCGTCGCGGATCGTCGCCTGGGCTATCCTTTGCTCCTGTCCGTTGACTTCAAAGGCTTCGGCTATGCGGTCTAACAGAGTGAGTTGCACCCCTTTGGCCGGACGGCCCGTGAGTTCGTTAAGGCGGATTATGTAATATTCGCCCTGCTCGGCTTTCTTGAGCGCCATTATGTCGACCTGGGGCGTGGAAACGGTGGCCAGCGAGAGCTGTCTGCCCGCCGTGCCCTCATGCGCAGGTACGGCGTAGGCCAGCAGCGGTTGGTTGAAACGTTTGGCTTGCCAGGGTGAGTCGGCGTTCCAGGCCCCGCTGTGGGGGTAGATGCCATAACGCAGTTCGTGGATGCCCCAGTCCTGCGTGGCCTGGTAGGTGAAGCGCGCGACGTTGGCTACGGGCGTGTACATCAGCGTCAGGCGCAGGGTGCTGGCGTCGGGCTTGTCCGAGCCGTAACGACCGTCTTCGAGGATCGTTACGCCGTATGAGCCCGTCGAATCGCTCAGGTCGAGCCATTGACGCGAGGGGACTTCGAATTTGCGCTCGTCGTTGGTGGCGCGCTGCACGGCGGCGTTGTCCAGCGAGTAGGTCGCCATGCGGTTGGATACAGTGAGCGGGAAGGACGCCTTGAGGCTCACCCCGGCGCTCTGCCAGTCGATCAGGTTGGCAACCTCTATGTGGCGGCCAGCCTCGCCCGCGGCCAGCGATATGGTCTGCACTATATGCGAGTTCATGCCCCAGCGACTCACTTCGAGCGCCACACGCACGGGGCCGTTCTCGACTATGCGCACCGTGACGTTTTTGTCCATCAGGCCGATGGCGGGTTTCTGGCGGTCGGCCCAGTCCATGTTCCATGCTGGCCACTCCTTGGGGCTTTCATACAGGAATTCGAGCGATGCGGGGCGGGCGAGCACCTCGCGCCGGGCCTGTTTATCATATATCGAGGCGATGTCGCCGTTGGGGGCGAGCGTTACCTTGAAGTATTCGTTTTCGAGGGTGGTGAGCGTCACCGAGAGGGACGAGGCGGCGGACGATACCGTCGCGGGGGCGATATCGTATATCGCTATACCTGAGGCTGGCAGTGTGGCCAGGAATAGGATCTCGGCTTTGCCGTCCCTGTTGGCGACCACCTGCGAGGGGACGATGGCCCCGTCGGGGGCTTTGACCGTCACGGCCTTTACGCCGCAACCCAGATCGAGTGCCAGGCTGACCACGTCGGTGCGCTCTGCCGCTACGGGGTTGTATACGGCCACGGAGCGCCCTGCGGTGCGGGTGTCCATCGTAGCTGTGAATGCGCCCACGCCGTGCAGCGTGGCGTTAAAGAGATGGTTGGCCGCCACCGTTTCATCGTTCCAGGCGTATTCATAGGCGCTTGGGATAGCCGTGCCGGGCAGGATGTCGTGCATCTGGCTGCCCAGGATCAGGTCCCATGCGGCGTTTATCTTGCCGAACGGATAGCTGGCCGTCCCGGCGTGGTCGGCTGCGGCGGATATGAGCTCGGCGGCCTTGGCTGCCACTTCGTTGCGGCGATTTATCTTTTTGGCGAACGACTGCGAGGTCATGCTGCCCGCGCTGTGCTCGATGAGCAGCAGATCGCCGCTGTAAACCGGCATTTTCTTGCGGATCGCCGGCGTTACGTCCCTGAACATCTGGTCTGAGGGGGTCAGCACTACATTGATCTTGCTGTCCTTGTTCTTCAGGCTGCCTATGGCGTTTTTGACGTCGTCCTCACGCGGTGCGCCACCCCGGTCGCCGATGCCGTAGTAGCGGTAGTCGAAGTGCAGCCCGTATTTTTTGACGTCGCCGTCCAGGCGCGCCACCCACATCGAGTCGCGGTCGAGCCTCTCGGGTACGCGGCCCGCGTATTTGGTGGCATTCAGCGCGGCGATCACAGAACCTCCGTCGGGACCTGCCCACAGGCCCACGTTAAAGGGTATCGGTGTGGCCGATTTCCATGTCAGTTTCTGCGTCGAGAAGCCCAGCACGCCGGCGTGTGCGAGTGCCGAGGGTACCGTGGCCACGAAGCCGAAGCAGTCGGGCAGCATGTAGTCCGCCGCGCGGCGTCCGAATTCGCGCTCATAGAACAGGTTGCCGTAGAGTACCTGGCGGATCATGCTCTCGGACGAGGATATGTTGACCTCGCCCTCGTCGACGCATGCGCTGCCGGCGAACCAGCGTCCGGCGGCCATATATTCCTTCATCTTGTCGTACAGGGCAGGGTAGTACTCCTTCATCATCGCATAGCGCCGCGATCCGGTGAAGGTGAAGATGTAGTCGGGATACTTCTCGAAGAGCGCGAAGTTGCCGGTCATGGTGCGTTTGATATATTGGTCGATAGTGGTGGGGTAGTCCCAATTCCACTGCGTGTCGAGGTGGGTGTAGCCCACCGTGTAGAGGGTGCGGCCTTTGGTAAGGTCGTATGGAGCGCGTCGGTCGGCCGGTTGTCCCAGGCAGAGCATGGGTAGGCAAATGGCAAGGGCTGCAATGGTCTTTTTCATCGTGCGTAAGATTTATCCTGCAAATTAACCGATTTTTAAGTTCTGATTTACCGCCAAATTTGTAAATAATGGCATAAAATAGATAATTGTAAAATTTTTAATAATACGGCATATATAGTCTAATATCCTGATTATCAGTGTGTGATTTTTTGTTAAAAATTCGTATATTTGTTGATTATTGACAACCTGTAATTGTGATCGGCGTTCGTTACGGCGTATAAATTTTTAAATTGCGGATTATGTCCAAGACCGAAGCCCTTATTTCTCTGATCGGTACGCTTTCGCGCACCGAGAAACGCAGCGTGGTGATGCACTCGCGCCTGAGCGGCGGCGAAAAAGATTACCTGAGCCTCTTTAACCTCGTATGCTCGGGGGTGGACGATAAGGATGAGTTGCGCCGCCGCTTCGTGCAGGAGCGTCCCGGAACCTCTTTCGATACGGCCTGTAAGTACCTGTACAAGGTTATTCTCGACCGGTTGGTGGAGATGCGCATCGAGCGCGACTCGGAATTCGACCTCACGCACCGCCTTTTCAAAGTGAGGGTGCTGTTCGAAAAATCGCTCTACCGCGAGGGGCTAAGCCAGCTGCAGAAGATACAGCATCAGGCTACGCGCACCGAAAACCACCTGGTGATGCTCCAGGCGTTGCACCTCGAACTGGAGGTGCTTACGGGGTTGGACTTCGCCGACCTATCGGAAAAACAGCTTATCCGCCGCCAGACGCGCCTCCAGGAGACGATCCGCGTGATTCGCAACATCCAGGAGCACTCTTTTCTTTACGAATTGCTGCGCTACCGCCTGAGCCGCAAATCCAACGTTTCGACGACCAATGCGTCCAAAGTGTTCGAGGATCTGATATTCAGTGAGTTGAATATCGTAAATAAGCTGAACGTCGGGGTTTTCGACATATCCAAGAAACACCTGCTGTTCCAGGCCAACTATTTTATAGGTATCGGCGACTCGAACCAGGCGCTGAGGTCCTTCATTGAGCTAAACGCCCTTTTCGAAAAAAATCCGCACCTGTGGCAGAACCCGCCGATCTACTACCTGAACGTGCTGGAGGGGGCGCTGAGCAGTCTGCGCTCTATCGGGCGGTATGGCGACATGGACTACTTTCTCGACCAGTTGGCGCGACTCCAGAGCAGTTACAGCAGCTTCCGCCTTGAGGTGATGAGCGTCATTTTCCTTTACAGGATGTTCGCGCTGCTCGACTACGGGCGCTACGAGGAGGCGCTGGCCCTCAAGTGGACGTACGAAGAGCCGCTGCTGGCCAACATCTCGCAGCTTAACGTCAACCGCCAGGCCGAGGTGATCCTCTACGTGTCGCTGCTGCACTACCTGAACGGCAACCTCGCCACGGCCAAGCGCACCCTGAACCAGGTCGTGTTCAAGGGGAAGGACTTTGCATACCTGGCGCTGTACCGGGCAATACGCATGGTCAACCTTATATATATGTACGAATCGGGAGAGACGGACCTTATTAAATACGAGAGCCGCTCGATACAGCGCGAGTTGAAAGAGTATTCGCATCCCGACTCTCTTGAGGAGTTTTTCCTGCGTTTTGTTAATACGCCATTGCCCGTGACCATGTCCAAGCGGATGGAATTGTGGGGCGGATACGCGCGCAACGTGACCCGTGCGCGCAAGAATAACATGGACCGCAAAGTGCTCAATATATTCGACTTTATATCGTGGATCGAATCTAAGGTCAGAAAATGCCCTATGTCGGAGATAGTGCGCGGGGCGCATAATGTGTGATGTGTCGATTAATGGTGTAAATGTCAAAAAATGCGCTAAAATGAGGTTTTTAAAAAACATTAATACATTGATAATTATATTATTATAATATTTAATAATAATTTTAAATTTATCTGTTAGTGCCCGATATTTGGGTTTTTGGCATTTTTCTATTCCCTACTTTTGTTTTCGAAGCGTGGGAAAGCCCGCTGAATAACTAATACCCAATTAATAGATCTTTACTTTTATGAGCAACGGAAAAATCGTTATCGTCGGTAGTTCCAACACGGATATGGTCATCAAGTCGGCGCGCATCCCCGAGCCCGGCGAAACGATCCTTGGCGGTACATTCTTTATGAACCCCGGGGGTAAGGGCGCCAATCAGGCCGTGACCGTGTCGCGCCTGGGCGGCGATGTGGTGTTCGTTACCAAGACGGGCAACGACCTGTTCGGCCGCCAGTCCATCGAGCTCTATGCCAACGAGGGCATCAATACCGATTATATCTTCTCCGACGCCAAGAACCCTTCGGGCGTGGCGCTGATAATGGTCGACGATAAGGGTGAGAACTGCATCGCTGTGGCCTCTGGCGCCAACGCCTCGCTTTCGACCAAGGATATCAACGCCGCCAAGAAAGAGATCGAGAACGCCGAGATCGTGCTCATGCAGATGGAGATCCCGATGGAAACCATCGAATACGTGGCCTCACTCGCCTCGAAAAAGGGCGTGAAAGTGATCCTTAACCCGGCACCAGCCGCCGCCCTTTCGGACCAGCTGCTCTCGTGCCTCTATATGATAACCCCCAACAAGAGCGAGGCCGAGATGATCTCGGGCGTCAAGGTGACCGGCTGGGAAAGCGCCCGCGCCGCCGCGGACGTGATAAGCGCCAAGGGCGTGGACATCGTGGTCATCACGCTCGGTTCGCTCGGCGCGATGATAAAGGAGGGCTCGACCTACTATAACGTACCCGCAGAGAAGGTGACCGCCGTGGACACCACCGCCGCCGGCGACACCTTCAATGGCGCGCTGTGCGTCGCGATGGCCGAGGGCAAGAGCGTGCACGAGGCCGTGCAGTTCGCCTCGAAAGCCTCGTCGATAGCCGTGACCCGCATGGGCGCACAGGCGTCGATCCCCCAACGCCGCGAACTCGACGCACTGATGAAAAAATAAAGCTGTGAAAAACGTGTGTAACATAAAGAAAGTTAGCGCAATGTTTGGCGGAATGAATAATTCTGCTAACACACACACACACACACACACACACACACACACACACACACACAAGGCTCGCGCGTCAAGATAGTAATAAATTTATATTACTCAACAACTTACGCGCTGAGTTTTTCCCGGTTTTTCTCGGAAAACGCAATAAAAACACCCCGTCACCCGCACGCCTCAGGCAGATGTGCGCAGGTGGCGGGGCATTCTTTTTTTACCCTTTGACCGAAAACTTAATCTAAACCTAAAACCATCCGACTATGTTTATTGTTGACAATTACGCGCTTGCAGTGGTCTTCTGCATCGTCACCATGTTCTGCTGGGGCTCGTGGGGCAACACCCAGAAGCTCGCCGCCAAAAACTGGCGCTATGAGCTCTTCTATTGGGACTATGTTATCGGTATTCTGATCTTCTCGCTCATCTCTGCCTTCACCCTGGGCAGCTTCGGCAGCGAAGGCCGCAGCTTTATCGCCGACCTGCAGCAAGCCGAATGCGGCAACATCGGCAGCGCGCTGCTGGGCGGTGTGGTTTTCAACGCAGCCAATATCCTTCTCTCCGCCGCCATCGCCGTTGCCGGCATGTCGGTGGCCTTCCCCGTAGGTATCGGCCTGGCGCTGGTGCTGGGCGTGCTTATCAACTACATGGGCTCGGCCAAGGGCGATCCCACGCTGCTGTTCGCAGGTGTGGCCCTTATCATCGTGGCTATCGTGGCCAACGCCGTGGCTTATAAGAAGATGTCCAGGGGCAGCTCTAAAGGCGTTTCGACCAAAGGTATCATGCTTTCGCTGCTGGCCGGTCTTCTGATGTCGTTCTTCTACCGTTTCGTGGCCGCCTCGATGGACCTCGACAACTTCATCTCGCCCGCCGCCGGCAAAATGACCCCCTATACCGCGATGTTCGTCTTCGCCGTGGGTATCTTCCTGAGTAACTTCATTTTCAATACAATAGCTATGAAGCGTCCCGTAGAGGGCGAACCGACCAGCATCAAGGAGTACTTCAAGGGCGGTTTCTCGACCCACATGGTGGGTATACTCGGCGGTCTGATCTGGGGCCTGGGTAACGCTTTCAACCTGATCGCAGCCGGTAAGGCCGGTGCGGCTATCTCCTATGGCCTCGGCCAGGGCGCGACTATGATCGCCGCCATGTGGGGCGTGTTCGTGTGGAAGGAGTTCAAGGGCGGCAACCGCTCTGTGACCCAACTGCTCGTTGCTATGTTCCTGTTCTTCTTTGTGGGCCTGGGCATGATCATCGCCGCAGGAAACTAACCCTATCCCGCCGCCGGGGCGGTTTTCCCGGCGTTTGCCATATTAAAAACATTAAGCGATGAAAATAAAATTCTTTGCCGCGCTGCTGTGCGTGGTGTCCGTCACGCTCTCGTGCGGCGCAGGACCGAAGAAGGGGCAGGTGGAAATGTCCCGCGAACAACTCCTCGACAAGATCAAGGGCGGCTGGGCTGCACAGACCTTCGGCTGCACCTTCGGCGGACCCACCGAGTTCCGCTATAACGGTCGCATGATCCCCGACAGCGTGGTCATTCCCTGGCCCGAGCACTACGTAAAGTGGTATTTCGACAATGAGAGCGGCCTGTACGACGATATCTATATGGATCTCACCTTCGTCGAGGTATTCGATAAATACGGCATCGACGCGCCTGTCGATTCGCTGGCCAACGCCTTCGCCTATGCCAAATACAAGCTCTGGCACGCCAACCAGGCCGCACGCTACAACATCATGCACGGCATTAAAGCCCCCATGAGCGGCCATTGGCGCAACAACCCCCATGCCGACGACATCGACTTCCAGATCGAAGCCGACTTCGCAGGGCTGATGGCGCCGGGTATGCCCAACTCCGCCTCGGAGGTGTGCGACCGCGTGGGCCACATCATGAACTACGGCGACGGCTGGTACGGCGGGGTCTATGTGGCTGCGATGTATTCGCTCGCATTCATCTATGACGATGTGAACACCGTGGTTAATGAGGCCCTCAAGACTATCCCCGAGCAGAGCGCATACTACCAGTGCATCGCCGACGTGATAAAATGGAGCGGCGAGAATAAGGACTGGAGGGTGACCTGGCAGAAAGTGGAGGATAAATGGAGCGACGAGATCTCATGCCCCAAAGGCACCAAAGACCCCTACAACATCGAAGCCAAGACAAACTCGGCGTATGTGGTCATGGGCCTTCTGTACGGCAACGGCGACATGGACCGCACGCTCGACGTGTCGACCCGTTGCGGCGCCGACTCGGACTGCAACCCCGCGACCGCCGGCGGTATCCTGGGCACTATGCTCGGATATTCGAAACTTTCGGACAAATGGATGGTCAACCTGCGCGAGGTCGAGGATATGAATTTCGACTATACCGACATATCGCTAAATAAGGTCTACGGCCTGAGCCTCGACCAGGCGATCCAGATGATCGAGCGCGGCGGCGGAGCGGTAAAGGGCGATAAAGTGGTTATCAAGACCCAGGCGCCCACCCCCGTGCGTTTCGAACAGAGTTTCGAAGGCCTCGAACTGGTTGGCAAGGACACCGAGCGGTACAATAACTTCCGCAAAGCCTACAACTTCGAATTCGAAGGCACCGGCATCGTCTGCATGGGCCGCATAAAGAGCGCCGAGGGACGTGCCGAGGATAACCTGTCGGACTACGTGGCCAAGATGGAGATCACCATCGACGGCAACAAGGAGGTCATAGAGATGCCCCTGAGCTTCGCCACGCGCCGTTTCGATATCTACTGGAACTACGGCCTTGAAAAGGGCAAGCACAAGGTGAGCATGCTGTGGCTCAATCCTATACCCAACCACAACATCATCCTGGAAGGCAAACTGGTCTATACGACCAAATAAAAAATGCGACGCATCCGCCTGAATATACGTTTCGCAGCCGTGACCGCCCTGGCTGTCACGGCCGCGGTCGTGTGCCGGGGCGCTGCCTCGGAGCGCCGCATACCGGTGGACGAGTGGCGCGATAAGATGCAGGCCGCGTGGATAGGCAAGATGTCCGGCGTAGGGTTGGGCATAGCCACCGAATTCCGCTACTCGCACCGCATCGTGCCCGACTCTATGATGCCCGTGTGGCGTCCCGAAACGGTCAACGAGGGTTACAACCAGGACGATATGTACCTGTCGCTGTACAGCCTCCGCACGCTCGACCGGCGCGGATTGGACGTTTCCCCGCGCGAGGCCTACCTCGACAGGGCGGACCTGCAATTCGAATACGGCGGACGCAACCGCACGATGCTTGAGGGGCGCATCGCCCCGCCCGATCTGGGACACCCCCATTTCAAACCCACGGCTGACGGTTGCGGCTATACCTGCGGGGCCGACTATGCCGGCATCGTCGCCCCGGGCCTTGCCGCCGTACCGGTGGCGATGACCGCCCTTTTCGGCAGCCCGATAGGGTATGGCGACGGCCTCGAGGCCGCGACCTTCCTTGGAGCGATGTATTGCGAGGCGTTCTTCACCGAAGATATGGGCGCGATCGTAGAAAAGGCGCTCAGGGCGATCCCTTCGGCGAGCCTCACATCCCAGGCCGTGCGCGACGTTGTGTCCTGGCACCGCAAAAATGCCGAATGGAAGCTCACCTGGGGACAGGTGATGGACAAATATTGGTGGAATAAGGAGAATAACTGGACCGAATGGCCCTACGGTGGAGGTAACAAAGGCATCAACCTCGATTCGAAGTCGATGGCCGCCTTTACCGTGATGGCGCTGCTCTACGGCGGTGGCGATTTCACCCGCACGATGAACATAGCCATACAGGCCTCCGAGGACGCCGATTGCGACGCGTCGATAGCGTGCGGCATCCTTGCCGCTTCGCGCGGCATGAGGGTGATCGACCCCGTTTATTACAGCGGACTGAGGCGCGATGTGCGTTTTAAATATATGTCCGAAGGTTTCGACGATCTGCTCTCGCTCACCGAACGGGTGGCACGGAGGGTGGTCGCAGCCTATGGCGGACGTGTCGAAACCATTGAAGGCAGGGAATATTTCGTAGTCCCCGCCTCTTCGCCCGATCGCCGCAAAGAGGCTTTCGTGAGCTCGAAAACCCCTGGCCCGATCGCCGGATCGGTCTATTCGCAACAGGAAATGGACCGCCTCAACCTGCTGGTCGACCCCGGTTTCGAGAACCAGACCGAGGCGTGGAGCTTCTATGTGTCCGACCATGCCAACCACATTGTGCCCCTCGAGGGCCGCGTGGGGCTGGAGCGATTCGCAGACAACCGTGCCCGCACGGGATTCAACAACGTCCGCCTTCAGGTGCGATATGAGAATCAATACCGCCGCGCCGCGCAGAACCACATTTTCGCCGGATTGCGCCAGACGGTGGCCGTAGAGCCGGGTTGCCGCTACCGCCTGAGCTGTTGGGTGAAGGCCGAGGGCGGCGACGAAAGGATGGCCGGTCGGGGATCGCTCTCCGTAAAGGTCCCCGGCGGGGAGACTCTGGCCGAGGCGAAATACGGGGCGAAAGGCGACTGGACGAAGGTCGTGGTCGAATTCGCCGCCGGCGACTCGAAATTCGTCGAGGTCGGCGCTGGGTTCTTTCCCCTGCAGTCCGATGGGACTACGTTCCGCTATGATGATTTCACACTCAATGTTTTGCGATGAAAAGACTGACTGATATATCGCTTCTGGGAGCTGCGGGGATGCTTTTCGCCCCTGCCGCCGTGGCTGCCAGGCCCTCCGGTCCCAAAGCGCCCGAGCGTCCCAACGTGATAATCGTGCTGGCCGACGACCTGGGTTACGGCGACCTGAGTTGCTACGGGCATCCCACGATCAAAACGCCGAATATCGACCGCATGGCCGCCGAAGGGATGCGCGCCACCGAATTCTATGCCGGTGCGGGAGTGTCCACGCCTTCGCGCGCGTCGATGCTCACCGGACGTTACAGCGTGCGCACCGGACTGTGGGGCGACAAGTGGAGCGTGCTCTTTCCCGACACCCCCGGCGGACTGCCCACCGATGAGGTTACATTCGCGCAGATGATGCAACAACAGGGATACGCCACGGCCTGTATCGGCAAATGGCACCTGGGCGCAGCCGACCCGCATATGCCCTGGAACTTCGGTTTCGACTACTACTATGGCGTCCCCTATGCCAATAATTTCCGCCCGCTGCCCCTTATGGAGGGCGCACGCATACTCGAAGACAGCACCGACCAGAGCTTGCTCACGCAGCGCTACACCGCCCGCGTGAAAGACTTTATCAAAAAGAGCGCTTCGGAGAAAAAACCTTTCCTGGTCTACTATTCGTCGACTTTCCCGCATATCCCCCTTTTCGCCTCGAAGGATTTCCTGGGCAAAAGTCTGCGCGGGGCTTACGGCGACACGGTCGAGGAGCTGGACTGGAGCGTGGGCGAGATCATCAAAACGCTCAAAGAGTTGGGCGTGGACGACAATACGCTGGTGATATTCACCTCGGACAACGGCCCGTGGATCACCGTCAAACTGCGCGGAGGCTCCTCGGGGCTGCTGCGCAGCGGCAAGGGATCGAGTTGGGAGGGCGGTTTCCGCGTCCCGGCGATCTTCCGCTGGCCGGGCGTGGTCCCGGCGGGGAGCACCTGCTACAATATGTGCTCGATGCAGGACTTCTTCCCCACGCTGGCGAACCTGTGCGGGGGCGCCTTGCCCCAGGGTGTCGAGATCGACGGGGTGGATATGACCCCGATGCTGAAAGACCCCGAGCAGAAGGTGCGCAACGAGATGGCCTACTGGCGCGGCAGCGAACTGGCCGCCCTGCGCCGCGGGGTGTGGAAGATACAATTCCACCGCTACGAAGAGTGGTATATACTGAATAATATCCCCGACGACGGCAAACCGCTGCTGTTCAACGTGCAGAGCGACCCGTCGGAAACGGTCGACCTGGCGGCGAAGCATCCCGAAGTGGTGCAGCAGCTCACGGCGCTCAGGGACAGCTATATGCGGCGGGTGAAGATCCGTCCTTCGGTCAACGATATGAGAGTAACAGATTAAAACTTCCAAACTAATGAAAAAACCTTTACTACTGATTGCAGTTATCCTCTCCGCTGCTCTCGCGCTGTTGCCGGACATGGCCCTGGCTCAGCAGAAACTTAAAGTTTCGGGGCGCGTGGTGGATGGCAGGACGAACGAACCCCTCAGCGGGGCGGCCGTCCAGGTGAAAGGAACCACACGGGCTACGTCTACCGACTTCGACGGACAGTATGTCATAGAGGCTGCCGTAGGCGAGGCGCTTGTTTTTAAGTACATGGGTATGGTGACCCAGGAGGTCGCCGTCGGGGCGCGCTCGGCGCGGATCGACGTGTCGCTCAAGGAAGACGCGCAGGTGCTCGAAGAGCTTGTCGTGGTGGGTTACGGCACCCAGAAGAAAGAGAGCGTCGTGGGCGCTATCTCGCAGGTCAAGGGTACGGAGCTTATGCGCACCGGCGGTGTGACCTCGGTGTCCAACGCCCTGACCGGCCTTGTCCCTGGCCTTACCACGCTCAACACTTCGGGTAAGCCGGGCGCCGACAACGCCGAGATCATAATACGAAGCAAATCGACGTGGAACGGCGCCGAGCCGCTCATCCTGATCGACGGCGTGGAGAGGGGCATGAACGACATAGACATCGCCGAGATCGAGAGCATATCCGTGCTCAAGGACGCTTCGGCGACGGCTGTGTTCGGCGTGCGCGGCGGTAACGGCGTTATCCTTATCACCACCAAACGCGGTAAGGAGGGAAAACCCGTGCTCTCGGCCTCGGCGAACATTTCGGCCAAGACCACCTCGAAGATCCCCCGCTTTCTGAACTCTTACCAGGCGCTCAAGCTGCGCAACGAGGTTATAGAGAACCAGCTTGGCGCCTCTCCCGGCACCTGGGCGTCCTATATCACCCCGGTCGAGTTGCTGGGCTACTACCGCGACCAGACCTATCCTGAGATCTATCCCGACGTGGACTGGCAGAAGGAGATGCTCCACGAATGGTCGTGGTCGCAGCGTTACAGCATGGATGTGCGCGGCGGTACGAAATTCGTCAAGTATTTCGCCTCGCTGGCATACACCTACGACGGGGACGTGCTCAAAGGGCGCGACCTGGACCAGGGTTATATCCCCAAGAATGACTTCCAACGCTATAACTTCCGCGTGAACCTCGACTTCCAGCCCACGAAGACCACCGTCATCGGCATCGACCTGGACGGGGCGCAGGGCACCGAGCGCACGACCAACTGTACGCCCGCGTACCTCTGGCTGGGCGTCTACGGTAAAGGTCCCGACCAGTACCCGGTGCGCTATTCGGACGGCTATTTCGCCAACATCACCGAAGGTTACAATATGTACAACCCTGTGGAGTATTTCAACTACGGGGGTCTGGTGACCGACATACGCACGGATATAAACGCCAACTTCTCCCTTAACCAGAAGCTCGACTTCATTACCAAGGGGTTGTCTTTCAAAGCCCTGGCCAACTTCCGCAACCACTATACGGCAAGGAGCAATATCGGCGCCGCCCGCCCCTATACCAAATATATCGACTGGCGCTCGGGAGATATGGTCGGCAAGCTGATCCCGCCCACGACCGCCACCGACAAGACCGGCTTCGAATATGAGCCGGATATGAACCTGGTCGACCCCGAGAATGTCAAAAGCGTCAGCGGCAACCCGCAGGTCTACCGCAACGTGATGTACCAGGGGGCAATCAATTATAACCGCAGCTTCGGTCGCCACACCGTGACGGGACTGGCCAACTTCAAGCGCACCGAATCGGGTACGGGCAACCAATTCATCACCTACCGCGAGGAGTGGGCCGCCCGTGCGACCTACGACTACGCCGGACGCTATATGCTCGAAGGTAACGGCGCGTATAACGGCAGCCAGAAATTCGGTCCCGGCAGGAAATTCGGTTTCTTCCCCTCAGCGGCGCTCGGTTGGGTGGTTTCGCAGGAGCCGCTCTTCAAGAAGCTGCGCATGGACGATTATTTCAACTTCCTGAAATTCCGCTATTCGTGGGGTAAGGTGGGTAGCGATAACAATATCCCTGCCTGGCTCTACGTAACGCGCTGGAGCTCGACGAATAACACGGCCAGCGTCGGCGTGCCCACCCAGACCAACCAGCAGGGTAACTACCCCGGCTATACGGTGACCACTATCGGCAACCCCACGGCAGGTTGGGAAACGGCGATAAAGAACGACGTGGCCGTCGAAACGGCTTTCCTGCGCAACCGCCTGACGGTGAATTACGACTACTACTGGGGACGCCGCGACGACATCTTCATGAGCGCGGACCAGCGTAACGTACCGCCCTGGTTCGGCGCGGACCCCGTACCCGCCAACCTCGGCAAAACCACCGAAAAGGGTTGGGAATTGGAAGCCCGCTGGAACCACACCACCGCCAAAGCCCTTAACTACTACTTCACGGCGATGATCTCCCAGGCGAGCGATAGGATCGAATATATGGAAGACCCCGAGCTTACCCCGGCCTACCAGCGTAAAGCGGGCTTCCCTATCGGCCAGCAGCACGCATATATCGACAGCGGCGTGGTGAAGAGCTGGGACGAGATGTACAACGGCGCCAGGGGCCTTAAGGAGCCTAATAACTTCATCCCCGGCATGTACCAGCTGGTCGACTACAACGGTGACGGGGTGATCGACGACGACGACTGGGTGCCCTACGGATATTCGGACCACCCGCAATATACTTTCAGCTTCACCGCCGGACTGGAATGGAAGGGCCTGAGCGTGATGCTCCAGTTCTACGGGGCGCGCAACAGCACCCTGGGACAGGCCGCCGGCGAGTTCTCAAGCCCGCATAACTATTCGGTCGTCGACCGCAGCATCGTCGGCGATTTCTGGCTGCCCCGCAGCAACACCAACGGATCGTACCACGTGCCCACATATATGCTTGGCGGCGACGTGATAAACTCGGGAACCTACAACATGGTCGACGGGACGCTCTGGAGGCTCAAGACCGCAGAGGTGGCTTACCGCTTCTCGGGCAAGTCGCTCAAGTCATTCGGCATCGAGGGCTTAAGGGTGTTCGTGAACGGCAACAACCTGTTTCTCTGGAGTCACCTGAATGAAGACCGCGAAACCGGTGGCACGCGTGACAATGACAACGTGAAGAAGTACCCCATGAGCAAGCGCATCAACCTGGGCGTGAAAGTGGAATTCTAAACCTCTCGGAAAAATGAAGACTATGAAAAGCATAAAAACAGCAGCGCTTTGGCTGGCCGTACTCTCCCTGGGGGCGTGTGAACCTTACCTTGAGAAGGATCCCAACGCGGACGTCACCGACCAGCAGGTATTCGGCAGTTACCGCAACTTCCAGGGATTCGTGGACGACCTGTACGGCGACGGACTGATCGTCTACCACGTACAGGCCTACACCTCGTCTTTCGACTTCGGCGACGACGTGGACGCCAACCGCGACTTCCCTTCGGGGTACAACATCCCCAGGGGCAACTATATGTGGATACACTCCAACCTTGACCAGAACCCTTTCGTCACCACGGGATCTGACCACTCGCAGCACTTCGGGCTGTGGGACCAGGGCTGGGTCAATATACGCCGTTGCAACCAAGGTTTGCAGAACCTTGGCATGTTGACCAACTACACCCAGGAGGAGTATGACAAACTCAAAGGGCAGATGCTCTTTTTCCGCGCCTGGAACCATTTCGAGATATCAAAGTACTGGGGAGGGCTGCCCTATATAACCAAGGCTTTCGACCCGGGCGACGATATGAGGATCAACCGCCTGAGCTACAAGGAGACGCTGCAGATGATAATCGACGACCTGACCGTGGCCGCCGACCTGCTGCCGGTGATGTGGGGCTCTTCGCCCCTGGACGCCCAGACGGGACGCATCACCCGTGGCGCCGCCCTGGCTCTGAAGGCTCGCGCGCTGCTCTACCAGGCCAGCCCGCTGACCACCAAGATGGAAACCGGCTCGGCAACGACCGCCTCATATGACCACGCCATTTGTACGCTGGCGGCGCAGGCGGCCTACGAGGTTATTAAAATGGCCGAGGTGGACAACGTCTACTCACTTGTTCCCTGGAGCGATTACAGCTACCAGTTCGCCGATGCGCGAGCACCCCGTGCGGCGGTCTACACCTCGGAAACGATCTTCACCAAGATCAAACCCGCTTCGGCGGTCGGCGGAGGCCAGGTGACCAACTTCGGTGTGGGACGTCTGCACAACAGCGGACGTTTCGGCGGCAACTCGGTGGTTACGGCGCCGACGGCCAATTTCGTCAACCTCTACCAGACCGCTACGGGCTATGATATCGCCGACGCCCCGGTGGGCGACTACAACCCCAACCGCCCCTGGCTAAATCGCGACCCGCGCCTGTGGAAGACCGTACTGGTCGACGGCGTGAAATGGGTGGCCAACCCGACCACGCTGAAGGAGGGCGAGGACCGCATCCAGCTCTACACCAACGTGGGCGGCAGCACCACCACCGGCCTGGACCGCGGCAGCGCCACCTCGCCCCAGTCTACGACCGGCTACCTGATCCGCAAATATATCCCCTATAAGGTCAACAACAAGGAGGGCGGCAGCGGCGGCTCAGAATACAGCAACTTCCGTTTCAACTGCCCATACATCCGCCTTGCCGAGATGTACCTGATCTTCGCCGAGGCCGCCAACGAGGTTTACGGCCCGACTGGCGAAGTGCCCGATTGCGGCGACATGACCGCCCTGAAGGCGATCAACACGATCCGCCGCAGGGTCAAGCTGCCCGTGAGCGAAAACCCAGCGGCAGCCGATCAGACCTACGGCACCACCTCGCTGCCCGACGTGCGAGATCAATACTATGCCTCTACGGAAGTATTCCGCGACCATATCCGCAACGAGCGCAGCGTGGAGCTGGCTTTCGAAGGCCACCGCTTTATCGACCTGCGCCGCTGGTACCTATCCCACCTGACCAAGTACAGGCGCCGCTACCAGCACAGCTTCAATAAGGAGTACACCGTTTGCAACGAGGAGTTGCTCTTCGAGGGGCAATTCGACGAGGGCAAACACTATTGGTTCCCCTTCAGGAAGTCTTATGTAAACCAATATGAAGGGTTTAATCAGAACCCCGGATGGTAAATGGCCGGATGAGTATGAACCGCTTTCTTAAAGAAAAGACTATGAACAGATCTTTAATCATATCAGTTTTACTTTCGGTGCTTGTGGCCTTCGCGCCCTCGACCTACGCCCAGAAGGTAAGCAAAGCCGACGCCAGGGCGCATAAGGTCGCCGCCAGGATCGTCGATCCGAAAGGGGCGCCTGTGGTGGGAGCCACGGTGACGGCTATGGAAGGGCGCTACGTGACCGTCAGCGACGCCAACGGCGCGTTTAACGTCACCAGCGGCACGGCCGACTATATCCTGGTCGAGGCCCCCGGCTTCGACCCCAAGCCTATCTTCGTGCCCGACATGGCAGCGATGAAAGGGGTGATAACCCTGCATCCTTCGGAGTTTATGAACGGCCCCGCGGACCAGGTCAACGTGGCCTTCGGCACGCAGAGCAAAAAACGCATCACGGGGGCTGTGGCCGACGTGCGCATGAACGACTTCAAGGACCTGTATAACGACCGCAACTACTGGACGCTGGTGGCAGCCACCGCCCTGGGTACTTTCGGCGCCACCGACGTGCGCGGCATGGGGGCCAATATCGTGGTCGACGGCCTGTTGCGCAACGGCTCGGGCTCGGTGGTCAATTTCACCGACATGCTCAACTTCGACGAGATCCAGGAGGTGAGCATCCTCAAGGACGGCGCCTCGCGCATGCTATACGGTACGCTGGCCGACAAACCCATCATCATGGTCAAGACCCGCCGCGGCGAAGCGCACCAGCGCAAGATGAACTTCACATACGAAGCCTCTGCCGGCGTGCCCATCAGCTATCCCAACTACCTGAAGGCGGCTGATTACATGATCCTCTACAACGAGGCGCTGACCAACGACGGTAAGCCGATCAAATATTCGTGGAGCGATATCGAGAACACGCGTAACGGCGTAGACCCGGTGCGTTACCCTGACGTGGATTACTACCGCGACGGCCAATTCCTGAAGAACTTCAAGCCCCAGCAGCGTTTCGGCGCGGAATTCATCGGCGGCAGCGACGTGGCGCAGTACTACATGAACGCCGGGTATCTCAACTCGCAGTCGCTGCTCAAGGAGGGCGAAGGCGGCAGCCAGGCCACCAACCGCTTTAACGTGCGCGGCGCGGTGGACGTGAAACTCAACAAATACGTCAAGGTGCTCATCGACGGTACGGCCATCTTCAACGCCTACCACGGACCTTACTGGAAAACGGCCAACTTCTGGAACCTTTCGACCAGCGAGAGGGTGAACGCCTATCCGCTGCGCATCCCCATCGACCGCATCAACGAGGCCAGCCGTGGCCTGTTGGACGAGGCCTACACCCAGAAATCGGTGCTCAACGGCGGTTATCTGGTGGGCGGAAACCAACTTTTCTCGGCCACGAACCCCCAGAGCATCTACGGCGATCTGAACCTGGGCGGATACGAGGACACCATGGACCGTCTGCTGAGCGTCAACCTGGGCCTGGACGTCGACATGCGTTTTATCACCCGCGGTTTGAGTTTCAAGAGCTATTTCGGTACGGACAACTATAATAAATATGCCGTTGCGCAGAGCAACCAGTATGCGGCATACTCGCCCACCACGTTCCACACCGACGGCACGATCACCCTCACCAAGCTGGGCGTCAACAAATTCTCCGGCGACCAGGAGATGCGCAACATCGCTTTCTACCGTCGCTACGGCTGGATGAACGACCTGAACTGGAGCCGCAACTTCTGCGGCAAGCACGACCTGCAGGTCGATCTGACCTCACTGATGTACACATATAAGGTCAGCGGGGCGATACAGGCCGACAAGAACATCAACTTCGGTGTGCGCGGCAACTACATGTACGACAACCGCTATGTGGTCGAGTACAGCGGCACCTACCTCGGCTCGACCTACCTCGATAAGGGCAACCGCTGGGGCTACGCCCAGTCAGTGGGCGGAGCGTGGATCGTCTCGGGCGAGAATTTCCTGCGCGGATCCGACGTGCTCAATTTCCTGAAGGTCAAAGCCTCATGGGCCAACACCAAGACCGATATCGACGCCGCTTACGCCAACTACCACATGTTCGAGAACACATATTCGACAGGTACGGCGTATAATTACGGCGACGGGGCTGGGCAGAACCTCCCGATGACCATGAACAGCGGTAACGAAGGGCTCTCCTTCATACAGCGCAGCGACTTGAACGCCGGTTTCGAGGCGGCGCTGCTGAAAGGCTCGCTGTTCGTCGAGGCCAACTACTTCAATTCGCTGCGTTACGACATCGTGGAGCGCCTGACCACGCAATATCCGCTATACCTGGGCGGCGGTAACTTCATACCAGCTGAAAACTATGGCCGCGTCCGCGAACAGGGCGTCGAAGCGGGAGTTAACTACCACCGCAGCATGGGCGACTGGAAACTCGGGGTCGGCCTGAACGCCGTATGGTATGCCAGTGAGAAATTGCGCACCAACGAGGACGACTACGGTCCCTCGATGAAATACCACCAGGCTGTGGGTAAGTCTTCCAACGCCGTGTGGGGCCTTATCGCCGAGGGGCTCTATACCCAGCAGGAGATAGACCAGATCAACGCGTCCGCCCCCGGCGTCGTGCGTCCCACATTCGGGACTGTGCGTGCGGGCGATATACGCTACCGCGATATGAACGGCGACGGAAGGATCGACCCCAACGACACCGCTGTGATCGGCCTTTCGCACCCCGAGAGCGCACTTTCGCTGACCCTTAACGCGTCGTGGCGCAATTTCAGCCTGTGGAGCTACTTCGAAGCGCGCTTCGGGCAGAAGAGCATAAACGCGTCGAGCTACTACCAGGTTTCCGGCGAAATGAAATATCCCGCGCACCTGACAGGCCGCTGGGCTTACGACCCCGCCGCCGGCGTGGACACCCGCGCCACGGCCACCTATCCGCGCCTTACGGTCAGCGAGGGCGGTAACAACTACCGCAACTCGACCTACTGGCTGACCAACCGCGACTACCTGGCCATGCCCGCCGTGCAGCTCAACTACGCTTTCAGCAAGAAGATCTCCGACGCGCTGCGCATGAAAAAGGCGATGGTCTATGTGCGCGCCCAGAACCTCTTTACGGTTGGCCCCAACGCGGACCAGTTGCAACTCAGCGTGGGCTCGGAGCCACAGATGCGCTGGTACTACCTGGGTATAAAGGCTGAATTCTAACCGCTTACCGACGAAAATCATGAAAAAGAATATCATACGTATTTCGGCCTCGCTCCTGCTGCTTGCGGGTGTGACGGGTTGCGACAGCTTCCTGGACACGGACAAGGATAACGTCTACACCGAAACCGAACTCAACAAGAGGGCCAAGCGCGCCGAAGGGGTGCTGCTTACGGCCTACTCTAACCTGCCCTCGTCGGTCAACTTCACCGACGCGGCCACGGAGGACGCCGTATATAACCTGCCTACCAACGCCTACTACCGCATAGGTAACGGCGAGTGGAGCGCGTCGTACACGCCCATTACGGCTTGGGACAGCTACTACACCCAGATAGCCTACCTGAACCATTTTATCGTCGATATCGTCGACAAAACCACATGGTCGGCCTCGAACGAGTGGAAGAACGAACACTTCCGCACGCGCCTCAAGGGCGAGGCCCACGGGCTGAGGGCTTACTACTACCTTCAGCTGTTACAGGCCGCAGCCGGTCCCGGCGCCGTGTCCGGCGAGATGCTGGGTGTGCCCATGCCCCTGGCCCCGGGCCGCGAAACGCTGCCGCGCAAATCTTTCCAGGCATGTGTAGACCAGATACTGCTCGACGTACAGGCGGCCCTGGACGGTGTGCCCGACCTGTATGCCAACGTTGCGGAAGGAGTCGAGAATTCGGCTAACCTGAATGCGGTCTACGGGGCGAATTTCAAGAACCGCATGTGTGGCCGTGTGGCTAAGATGATCCGCGCCCGCGTGCTGCTGCTGGCCGCCAGCCCGGCTTTCAACCCCACCAACGACCTGACCAAATGGGCTGCCGCAGCCGATGCCGCCGCCGAAGTGATCGACGCTTTCGGAGGCCTCAGCGCACTGGCCGCCACGCGCCTGGATTATTACCTGAACGCTAACAACGCCGAGCACCTGTGGCGCAAAGACGCGACCACGGCCAGCTATAACTGGGAGGAGAACCATTTCCCGCCCTCATTTTTCGGTAAAGGCGGCGTCAACCCCTCGCAGAACCTGATCGACGCCTTCCCAGCCGTGAACGGTTATCCCATCTCCGATGTGGCCAACTCGGGGTATGTGTCCTCCACGCCATACACGGGTCGCGACCCGCGCCTGGATAAATATGTGATCCACAACGGCACGACCTTCAAAAGCACGGTCATCAACACCGTTGACGGAGTGCTCGACGGGGTAGGCAAAGTCGCCAACAGCTCTACCCGCACGGGCTACTACGCGCTCAAATTCATGAACCCCGGCGTAGCGCTAACATCGAGCGGTACCGGCCAGACCGGCCAGCCCCACATGGTGACCCTGATGCGCTACACCGAAGCCTACCTGATCTACGCCGAGGCCGCCAACCGCGCCTGGGGACCCGATGGCAGGGGCACGCACGCCTACTCTGCGCGCGAAGTGATTGCCCGCATGCGCTCCACGGCCGGTATCACCGGGGCTGATCCCTACCTGGCCGCACAGACCACCACGGACGCTTTCGAGCAGGTGGTGCGTAACGAGCGTCGCCTGGAGATGTGCCTGGAGAGCGTCCGTTTCTGGGACGTCCGCCGCTGGAGTGACCTTACGGCGATGAAGACCGCCGCGCGCGGCACGCTGACCGCCGGGGTGACCTCTTTCGAAGTCGAAACGCGCCCTTACCAGGACTACCAGATCTACGGTCCGATCCCCGATTCCGAAGTACGCAAAGGGCTCGAACAGAATGCCGGTTGGTAGCAGAATTAAAACTTTATAGACGATATGAAAAAGTTAATTATCATAAGCCTGGTTGCGCTCGCCGCCATTTCGTGCAACAACGAAAAGACCGGCTACAAAGACTACGACTACCAGACGCTATACTTCCCGGTGCAGTATCCCGTGCGCACGCTCTCGCTCGGCAACGACCTGGTGGATAACTCGCTGGATAAGGCGCATAAGTTCAATATCGGCGCTTGCGTTGGCGGATACTACGACCACAACAAGCGCGACTGGAGGGTGGATTTCGTGGTCGACGAGTCGTTGGTCCCCGAAAACTACCTGATGAACGACAACGGAGATTTCCTTGAGCCGATGCCCGTCGAATACTACACGATCAATCCTTCGGCACAGGTGACCATCCGCAAGGGGTCGTTCAACGGTCTGATCGAGGTGCAGCTCGCCGATGCTTTCTTCACCGATCCGCGCGCCGTGAAGGGTTGCCTTGTGATCCCCGTGCGCATCACCGGATCGCCCGACACCGAGAATATCCTCTACGGGACCCCGGCCCCCGGTGCCCCCATGCCCGCAGATCCGCACGTGGCCTCGCAGTGGGACGTCGCCCCGATGGATTACACGCTCTTCGGCGTGAAATACGTGAACCCCTGGCACGGCAAATGGCTGCGCCGCGGCCAACTTACCGTGCGCGATGCGGCGGGCGATGTCGTGGAGACGAAGGTCTACCGCAACAAATACGTCGAATTCAGCGAAGTGGTCACGCTCACCACGACATCCATGAGCGGTATCGCCTCGACGATGAGCATAGCCGCCGAAACCTTCAAACTGAAAATGGAGGTGGACGGCGATAACAATATCTCCGTAACCTCGGATGAGACTTCGCCCGTGACCGTAACCTACGGCAGCGGCCTGTACAAGGAGAACGACGACGAGTGGGGCGGCACGCCCGAGGAAGCCACGAAAAGGGACGCCATCTATCTTAACTATTTCTACAAGCGCAAGACAGGCGGGGTGACCTACAACTGCGAGGTGACCGACACGCTGGTCTTCCGCGACCGCGCGATCAAATACGAAGCTACGCGTCCCACTCCCGTGAACTAAAAACAGCCCGCAATGAGAAACTTCATAAAAATACTCCCCCTGGCCGCATTGGCGCTTGTGGGATGCGCATCGGATAACCTCGACTACACGCCGCTCGATAACCCCTTCAGGGGTGGGGGCGACCAGACCCTGGCCACATACGACTGGCCGCAGGGATTGCCCGAGGCGCGCCGCTCGACGGTATATTCGGTAACCCTGGTGCAAGGCTCGACCCGCACGGAGATACCTGTCTATGTGAGCAATTGCCCCGAATACGTGCCCGGATATATGAACATGACCCCGACGGACCAATATCCCCTGGCTATCTTCGCCGGGCGTAGCATTTCGTGGGCCAACTTCTCTTTCGACGAGGCTGTGACCGTTGAGGTTACCGTGCTCGACACCGGCAAAGTGCCCGTTTCGGGCAACTCGGCCAAGGTGCTGCCTTCGCGCTACGGCATCACGCCCGCCGTACAGGGCAACACGGTGGTCTTCACCATGGAAAGGCAGGGCCAATGCTCTGTCGAGATAGGGCCGAACGGCTACAAGCACGGCCTTATGCTCTTCGCCAACCCGATGGAGACCGAGGCGCCCACCTCGCAGACCGACGGCTACGCCGCCCTGACCGGCGCTACCGCCACCACCGTCGCCGCAGTCCCGCCGACCGCGACCGGCCTTTATTTCGAGCCGGGCACGCACGACATAGGCATATATACCGTCCCCTCGAATATCAAGAATATCTATATCCCCGGCGATGCATGGGTCTACGGCACGCTGATCCTTAACGGCAACCCCAACGTCAAGATATTCGGGCGCGGGGTGCTTTCGGCCGATAAGATCAACTACCGCGCCTCGCACAGCATCGAGGCGATCAACGGCAGCGACAACACCATCATCGACGGCATCACCATCGCCGACCAGAAGCGTTTCTCTGTCCGCCTTATCAGCGCCTCCAACACCGTTGCGTGGACCAAGATAATCGGCGGCTGGGTCTACAACACCGACGGCATCGCGGCGTATGAGAATTCACATGTGCATCACTGCTTCACGTGGGCCAACGACGACAATATCAAGGCCTACCGCACAGGGGTGACATTCGAGGACATGGTGCTCTGGCAACTCAACAACGGCGGTGCGATCCAGATGGGCTGGGTAGGTCCGCAGTCTGAGAATATCAGCATCAAGCGCGTGGATATCCTGCGCGGCGAGTGGAACAAGGACGAATTCAACCGCGGCGTGCTCTGCCTGGTGGGTAACGACGAGCAAAGCGACGCTTCGAATATCTACATCAAGAACTTCCAGGTCGAGGACCTGGTCACCGAGAACGTCGTGCCGTTGCTCTACCGCGTGACGCCCAACTCCGCGAAGCCCCTGCTTCCGTGCGTTGTCGACGGTGTAGTGCTCAAGAACTGGAACGTGAAGATGAATATGGGCGACCCCTCCTTCAAAAACCACTTCAAAGGCGTTTCCGCCGAGCAGCCAATCAAAGGCGTGGTGTTCAACAATGTCAAGATCAATGGCACGAAGCTCACCGGGGATAACTGGCAAAGCTACATCACCGACGTGACCAATACCGATCCTTTTACTTTCCAATAAAAACAGGATAACCATGAAAAACCTTCTGAAAACACTTTTGCTCTTCTCGCTGGCGGTCTCTGCCGGCTGCAAGAACGACAAGACTAAGGAAGAACCATATACCCCCGAATTTTCGGTCCCCGAGGCCGTGAATAAACTCAACGCCCCGGGCAACGGCTACACGATCCCCGTCGAGGCATCGTCCGACGTGGAGTGGACCGCGACCGTGTCGCCCACAGGCGCCGGGATGACCCTGGTGACCTCCTCCGGCAAGGGATCGGGTGCGGTGGTATACGACCTTAGCGAGAATACCGACGGCGATCCGCGCTTTTTCACCGTAACTTTCAGCGCCTCGTCCGACATCGTGCCCTCAGCCACCTTCGATCCGCAGTGCGTGGTCAAGCAGATCGGCGTTATTCCCGACGTGGAGATACTGCCCATGGGCAAACAGACCATCACCGTCGCCGCCAACGCCGACTACAAGATAGACGTCGTGTCCAACGTAGAGTGGAATGTCTCGGTAGAGCTCTCCACGGGAAGCCCCGTCGGCTGGTGCACTGTCACCTCGCCCACCACGGCGCAACCCGCGACCGGCACCGGTGAGGTCCACCTGAATATCCTCGCCAACACGAGCGAAAGCAAACGCACGGCGACCGTTACCGTCTTCTCGACCGCAGACCCCAACGTCAAGAAGGTGCTCGAGATCGAACAGGCCGGTATCGTCCCCTCGATAGTCATATCGCCCACCGGCACCGCGTCGATACCCTCTGACGCCGTTGCCTCCTACCAGGTGACCGTGACCTCGAACGTCGAATGGACCGCCACGCTCGAAACGGATGCCGCCGACGGCGAATGGATCAGCATCACTTCGCCCACCGTCGCCACCACAGGCAACGCTACGGTGACGTTGAATATCCTCGAAAACGACACGGACGCTGCGCGCGTGGCAACCCTGAAGATTACCTCGACCGCCCACCCGACGGATAACACGCTCAATAAGACCCTGGAGATCACCCAGCTCGAACCGAACGTGACCTACACCATCTCCATACCGGGTTACACCACCCTCACCGCGGGCGAGGCCACGATGAACTACACCGCCTATCCGACCCCCGCGGGGAGCTCCGCCGTCGATGTCACCGTCGCGGTAGACGCCGAAGGATCTACCCTGACCTTCACCAGCATGATCGCCGAGGGCAAATACACCCTCACCACGCTGTCGTACGACGGGGGCGGCTCCTCGACCCTGAATGCGGTATTCGAAACCAACTCCGCGGGCGAGGTTACCTCGATGGAGCACTGGGACACCAACTTCAGCGTCTTCGGCGGCACTTACGCCGAGCGCCCGATCGAAATCGCATCGCCCGCCAACCTCGCGACGCTGGCCACTGCCGTGAACGCAGGGGATCCGTATGCGGGCCTCTACCTCAAGCAGACGCAGAATATTTCGCTTTCGACTTATACGAACTGGACGCCCATCGGCACTTCGGCGGCTAAATTCTCTGGCCGTTACGACGGCAACAGCAAGCAGATCATCGATCTGAAGATCACCGCACCTGCGGCGGGCTACGCCCTGTTCGGGTTCACGGCGGGGACTGCCGACGTGCACGCCTCCATCAGTAACCTTACCGTCAAAGGCGCCGGCGGTGCCTCAGGCACGGTCGACGTGGACGGTATGGCTGCCGGTAAGGTGGCGGGTCTGCTCGCGGACGCCGGTGCGTACACCGATATAACGAACTGCGTGAACAACGCCAACGTCAAGGGTACGGTATCATCCGGGGCTTGCCTGGTGGCCGGCCTGATCTCGACCATGGCCGGTAACGTCACGGTGACGGGCTGCGCCAACTACGGCGAGGTGACCGCCGGCGGCGGCAACCAGAGTGGCGGTGTGATCGGCGGTATCGCCGGCGCGTCTACCGTAACCTCGTGCACGAACTATGGTACGGTGACCCTGATCGGTAACAGCGGCGGGGTGATCGGCAACATAGGTAACTTTGCGGTGACCGTATCGAAGTGTGCAAATAAGGGCGCTGTGACCCTGTCCGCACAAGGCGGACGTTTCGGCGCCATAGTCGGCAGTTTCGACGGCTCGGGTACGGTTTCTGAGTGCTACAACGCGGGTGTGTTGACCGGTTTCGGCAACACAGGCAGCATAGCCGGATGGATGGGCTCTTCCGCCAAGGTTGAGAACTGCTACAATAAGGCAGTTATCAGCAACGGACAGAATGTGGCGACCTGCGGCGCGATAGTGGGCAATATGACCACCGCGAACACCTCGGTTAAGAATTGTTACAACATAGGTGCTGCGTCAGGTACGCAGGCGGCCAAAATAGGCGGTGTGGTAGGTACGCGCAACACTACCGCCGCCATAACCGACTGTTATTTCATAGACACTTATACGAATGGCGTCTCGGCCGGTACCGCTGCCGGCACATCGACGAGCAATGCCGAATTTATCTCAGGCACTCCGTTCACCGACTGGCCGACCGCCATATGGCGATTCACCCCAGGGTCATATCCCACCCTGAGGAACAATCCTGAATAGAAACAGTACGGGGCGGTCCTTTACCGGGACCGCCCCAATAAAAAAAAATAACGATGAAGCAAGCATATAAAGCCGCCGCATGGCTCGGCGCAGGAGCGCTGGCAGTGATGCCGGGAATGAAGGCCGAGGCTAAGAAAGCCCCCGCCAAGCAGCCCAACATAATATTCTTCCTGATCGACGACATGGGTTGGATGGATATTGCCTGTAACGGCAGTACGCTCTACGAAACCCCGCATATCGACCGCCTGGCCTCGCAGGGCGTGCGTTTCACGCAGGGGTATTCGACCTGCCACGTATCTTCGCCAGCCCGCGCCACGATCATGACCGGACGCTATCCGGCCAGCATCAACCTCACCGACTGGCTGCCCGGGCGCAAGAATTTCCCCTTCCAGCAACTCGAAACCGTCGAGGTCGAGCAGCAGTTGCCCGCCGGTGAGCCGACCATCGCCGAAGTCCTCAAAGCGGCAGGTTATAATACCGCCATGGTGGGTAAATGGCACCTGGGCGAGGGTGACGCCCGTCCCGAAGCGCGCGGTTTCGACGTGCACATCCCCAAGGGTTATGAAACCGGATGGCCGCAGACCTACTACGCGCCCTTCAAAATGAACGGTTACGAGGGACGTCAGGGCGAGTACCTCACCGACGCGATGACCCGCGAGGCTATCGAGTATATAAAGAACAACAAGGATAACCCCTTCTTCCTCTACTTCTCCCACTATGCCGTGCACGACCCCATCGAGGGCCGCCCCGACCTGGTGGAGAAATACCGCGCCAAGATAGCCGGGCTGCCGGTGTACAACGGGCCGGCATTCATCCTTGAGGGCAACCCCGACGACAAGGAGCCCCTGACGCGCGAACAACTCGATAAGATGATCGACAAACCCGCCTTCCAGGGCTACAAGATCTTGCCCGACCGTACGGTAAAGATCAAGCAGCGCCAGGACAACGCCGAATTCGCGGCGATGGTCGAGAGCGTCGACCAGAGTCTGGGCCGTCTTGTGACCGCGCTCGAAAAACTTCATATAGACGACAATACGGTCATCATATTCTTCTCGGACAACGGCGGCATGTCGGCAGCCAACTTCGGCAACCCCAAGCGTATCGTGCAGCCCACCAAACTCGACAAGGCTTACGCTTCGTCGAACCTGCCCCTGCGCGGGGCCAAGGGATGGCTCTACGAGGGCGGCATCCGCGTGCCGATGATCGTTAAATGGCCGGGCAAAGGCAAAGTGGGCGAGGTCTGCCCTACGCCGGTGATAAGCACAGACTTTTTCCCCACGATGCTCGAAATGGCAGGGGTGAAAGCGCCGAAAGGCAAGGTTATCGAGGGCGTGAGCATCGCCCCGCTGCTGACAGGCAAGGGTAAATGGAAAGAGCAGCCCATGTTCTGGCACTTCCCCCATTACAGCAACCACGGCATGCAGAGCCCAGGCGGCGCAGTGCGCTACGGCGACTGGAAACTGATCGAGTATTTTGAGCGCGGTACCTGTCAACTCTTTAACTTAAAGGATGATATCGGCGAACAGAACGACCTCGCGGCGGCAAATCCCGCCAAGGTGGCCGAACTGAAGAAAATGCTGCACGACTGGCGTGTGTCGGTGGGTGCACACATGATGGTGCCTAACCCCGGATATAAGCCTGAGTCCTAACGCTCGGGGGTGGCTGCGCATACTGCACGCCATATTTCGCACATCGTTTTAATTTTTAATCCTCACAGCCGTTGAGGCTGCTCCGGTTAAAAATTAAAACGATGCACAAAATCTGACGCACATTATGCACAGCTTCGTTGGCGGTTTCCGATCAATTGTTTTTATACCGGACGGGGCGTACCCGTCCGGTTTTTTCTTAACTTTGGGCTTATGGTTAAATATCTTTTTACACTCGCCTTTTGCTTTTGCGCTGCGGCGGGGCATGCGGAAGATTTCGTGCTGGCTTCGGGAGGTAAAGCAGCGTGCCGCATCGTGGCCGACCCACGGTGCGACTTCGCGGCGCAGGAACTCTCGCGGTGGTTGGGCGAAATGTCGGGAGCGCGATTCGCCGTGTCGGCGGACGGAAAGGCGTGGCGCGGGGCGAAGATAGTCATAAGGCTCGATACCCGCATGGATGAAGAGCAGTGGTCGATCCGTACCTCGGGCGACGCGCTGACCCTCACCTCTGGCGGCGTGCGCGGGGCGACATATGCGGTCTACGGCCTATTGGAGCGCCTGGGATGCAGTTGGATAGCCCCCTCATTCCCGTTTTTCGAGGGTGGCGAACAGTTCATTCCCCGCGCCGCGGATATGGCTTACAAATCCGGTGATGTAGCTGACCGTCCCGAAATGCGTTACCGCAAATTTTACGTCGAGGAGGGCAAGACCCACACCGCCGCCAATCTGCTTCAACTCATCGACTGGATGCCCAAGGCGGGGTTCAATACGCTGGTCTTCCCGATGGATTACCAGGGCTCGGGGCGCGTGAAGTGGGACAACTGGCGCGAAACGATGACCCCCGAGCTGCAAAAGCGCGGTATTATAATAGAGGTAGGGGGGCACGGCTATGAAAATTTCCTCAATGCCCGGATGGAGGGTGGCGCGCTCTATAAAAATCACCCGGAATGGTTCGGCATGGACGAAAAAGGTGAGCGCTCGACCGATCAGAAAGTGGTATTCTGCACCTCCGACCCGGCGGCGGCAGGGTATATCTTCGCCAATGTGCTCGGTTACCTGCGCACGCATCCCGAGATAGGGATATTCGATTTTTGGCCGCCGGATATGGAGCGCTGGTGCGTCTGCCCGGAGTGTGGCAAAACCTCGCCCGAGCAGCGCCACGTGCGCCTGGTTAACGCCCTGACGCGGATGCTCTCCGATTCGCTGCCCCGCGTGAGGGTGGAGTGCCTCGCGTACAGTCGTTACCTGAACCCGCCCCCGGGGGAGAAATTGGACAGCCGCGTGCTGCTCGATTTCTGCGCCATAAACCAGGATTTCGAGCACCAGACCCCACAGGCGCGCAACGCGAGATTCGACGGTGCGCTGCGCGGCTGGATGGAAACTTTCAAAGGCCAGGTGAGCGTATACAGCTATTGGCGCAAATACCGTTGGCGCAGCCTGCCCAATATTTTCCCGCACTACATGCAGGAAGAGATGCGCTACTACCGCAGCCTGGGGCTGTGCGGCGTGTCGGTTTACAGTGAACCCGGCGACTGGTTTACCTACGGGCCCAACTACTTCGTGCTCGGGCGTTTGGCGCAGCATCCCGACGCCGATGTGGACAGTCTGATGCATCTTTACGTGAAGCAGCTCTACGGCCCTGCCGCCCCGCTTGCCGGCGCTATTTACCGCGAATTCGAACGCACGGTGCGCAGCGCATGCCGTTTTCCGGACGTGGAATATAAACCGCGGGAATATTACGCTGCCGCCGCAGCGCGCATCGACCGCCTTATGGCGGAAACAGCTGCGGCGATAAAGGATTGCGACGGCGTCACCGCATCGCACCTGCGTCGCCTTGAGGGCATGCTGCGTTATGTGCGCCTGAGCATAGACGACCAGATCGAGCTCGTGGCGTCGGGTGAAAAGTCGCGGTATAAGACCACAGACCGCATGCTCGAACTCTTCGGCCAATATCCCGGACAGGGGTTGTTCGTCCCGTAAAATGAAAGCGCCAGGCCTTCAAACGAAGCCTGGCGCTTTCCCTATATGACTGCTCGCTAAACGATCTCCATCAGCGGAGCGTCGCCCTGCACGAAGTCGCCTTCGGCGGCGAATATGCGGCTTACCGTCCCGGTGAAGGGGGTCATTATGCTGTTTTCCATTTTCATGGCTTCGAGCACCATCACTTCCTGTCCGGCGGTCACGCGGTCGCCCTCTTTTACCACCGTTTTGAATACGCGTCCCGGCATAGGGGAGGTCACGGCATTGCCTTTGACCACGACCTTGCCGGCTGCCTCGGCGGCTTTCGATGCGGCTTCAGCCTTGGCGGCCAGGGCGTTGGCGTCGGCATTACAGGCGGCGCGCTTGGCGTTGCGCAGGAAGGGCTCGGCCACGGCGGGGAACAATTCGAGCAGCAGCACCTCTTTTTCGCCCTCGGCAAGGTGCAATCCGTTGCATCCCTCTATCTCGGGGTTAGGCTGCATCTTGTAGCCCGAGGTGTCGTAGGCGATCTCCTCGCGCGTGCCGGCTATCTTGAGGCGGAATTCGGGGTCTACGGGCACGGGCGTGTGGCCGTATTCGCCTTTCACGAGGTTGATGAACTGGTTGGAAACGGTGGTGTAGAGCGGTTTGCCGTTCTTCAGGTCCAAGGCGCAGTTCACAGCCTGGGCGCCCACGATCTGGCTGGTGGGTGTCACCAGGGGAGGCAGTCCGGCATCCAGTCGCACGCGGGGGATCAGTTCCATGGCCTTTTCGAGGATCTCCTCGCTCTTGAGCTGCTTGAGCTGCGCCACCATGTTGGTGTACATGCCGCCCGGTATCTCGGCTTTCTGCACCAGCAGGTTGGGCGCGGGGAAGTTGAAGTGGCGCTCGATGGCCTGGCAAGCCTCGATGAGCGCCTTTTCGTCCTCTTTCCCGGCGGCTTTGACCGCTGCATCGAACAGCGCCTCGACCTCTGCGGGAAGGGTGTCTGTCAGGGGGTTGAACGGGGTGGGGAGCTGCTTGACGGCGTCGAATTCGGCAAGCTCGGCGCGGATGGGCAGCAACTCGGCGTTGATCTTCGCCACGGCCCCCATGTCTATGTCGAGCGCTACGCCCATCTTTTTGCAGAAGACATATATAAGCTCTATTGCGGGTGCGGCGGGCCCCCCGGCGAAGTTCCAGATGTTGGTGTCCACGACGTCCGCTCCGGCGGCGATGGCTGCGACCACCGAGGCGAGGCCGTAGCCTGGCGTACAGTGGGTGTGGAAGTCCACGGGCAGTCCGGTTTTGGCTTTGATCTGCTTGATAAGGCCGGTCACGCGTGCTGGGGGGATCAGTCCGCTCATGTCCTTGATGGTTATCATGTCCGCACCCAGGGCGGCCATCTGTGCCGCCTTATCCACGAAATAGTGGTCGGTGAAGACCTCTTTGGAGAGTTTCTTGCCGCTCAGGGTGGCCTTGAGCCTTTCGGCGGCGGTGAAGTGGGGGTCTATGGTGTAGCAGACAGCGCAGTCGGCGATACCGCCATATTTCTTGACATATTTAATGGTCGATTTAACGTTGTCCACGTCGTTCAGGGCGTCGAAGATACGCATGATGCCCAGGCCCGATTCGATGGAGTTGCGGCAGAAACCCTCGATGATCTCGTCCGTGTAGGGCTGGTAGCCGAAAAGGTTGCGTCCGCGCGAGAGGGCGGTCAGTTTAGACACGTCGCCCACGGCGGCCTTGATCTTTTCGAGGCGCGTCCAGGGGTTTTCGCCCAGGTAGCGCATGATAGAGTCGGGCACGGCGCCGCCCCAGACCTCCATGGCATAGAAATTGGCGTCCTTGTAATAGGGGAGCACACGGTCGACCTGTTTTTGGTTCATGCGTGTGGCGAATGACGATTGTTGCCCGTCGCGCAGGGTGAGATCCCTAATCTTAAGCGTTCTCATGATTTTTTATAATAGTTTTTGGAATATTCTGTTATTTGACTAACAAATGTAAATTTTATAATCGCGATAAACAACAATTTTACCGAAATTATTTAGCCGCGAGGTATTGTAATTCATCATGAATGTATATCTTTGTGTCAATCCGCTTAAATTTTAACAAATAGTAGATACTTTTATGGCAAATGTAAAATTTTACAGCGGGGAGAACATTCCCCTCGAACTGCACAAGGTACGCGTTGTGCAGAAACTCCACCTGGTGCCCGTAGAGCGCCGCCACGAGGCGATCCAGGAGGCCGGCTTCAACACTTTCCGCCTCAACACCAAGGACGTCTACCTGGACATGCTGACCGACAGCGGCACCAACGCCATGAGCGACAACCAGGTGGCGGCTATGTTCCAGGCCGACGATGCCTATGCGGGGTCGCAGAGCTTCTTCCGTCTGCAGAAGGCGGTAGAGGATGTGCTGGGCAAGAAATTCCTGCTTCCCGTGCACCAGGGACGCGCCGCGGAAAACGTTATAAGCAAGACCTTCATCAAGCCCGGCAACGTGATCCCGATGAACTACCACTTCACCACGGCGCTGGCGCACATCACCGAGAACGGCGGCAAAATCGAGGAACTGCTCTGCGAAGGGGCGCTCGAGCTCAAATCCGACCACCCCTTCAAGGGCAACATCGACATAGATAAATTGGAGGATTGCATCAGGCGCAACGGGGCGGCGAACATCCCCTTTATCCGCATGGAGGCCTCCACGAACCTGATAGGCGGCCAGCCCTTCTCGATAGCCAACATGATGGACGTACGGCGTGTGGCCGACAAACACGGCATAATGCTGGTGCTTGACGCCTCGCTGCTGGGCGAGAATGCCTATTTAGTGAAGCAGCGCGAGGACGCCTGGAAGGAGAATTCGATGGCCGACATCCTCAAGATGATGACCAACCTTGCCGACCTGGTCTACTTTTCGGCGCGCAAACTGTCGAGTTCGCGCGGGGGCGGCATCTGCACCAACCGCCGCGACCTTTACGCCAAAATGGAGGCGCTCATCCCTCTGTACGAGGGCTTTCTGACCTACGGCGGCATCTCGGTGCGCGAAATAGAGGCGATGGCCGTCGGCCTGTACGAAACCCTGGACGAGGGGATGATCTCGCAAAGCCCCTCGTTCATTAAATATGTTGTCGAAGAGCTCGACCGCCGCGGCATACCGATGGTCACGCCCCCGGGGGTGCTCGGGGCGCACGTCAACGCCGGCGCTTTCTGCGAACACCTCGACCAGAGGGAGTACCCCGCCGGAGCGTTGGCCGCAGCCTTCTATCTCGCCTCGGGCGTGAGGGGCATGGAGCGCGGCACAATATCGAGCGTGCGCGACGAGAACGGCGAGGAGATACTGGCCGACGCCGAGTTGCTGCGCCTTGCCATACCGCGCAGGGTATTCACCCTTTCGCAGCTCAGTTACGTTATCGACCGCATGCAATGGCTTTGGGATAACCGGCAGATGATCGGAGGGTTGCGCTTTACGTACGAGCCCCCGGTGCTGCGTTTCTTCATGGGCGGACTGGAGGCGACCTCAGACTGGCCGGAGCGTATGATGGCCAAATTCCGCCGCGACTTCGGCGATAGCCTTTAAACTGACGCGAATCCAGGACTTTTTCCGGATTCGCGTCAGTTTAATTATGAATTATGAGTTATGAATTATGGATTTTGCGGCGCACCGTCACGCTCCCGGTGTTGGGCCTACTCATAATTCATGACTCATAATTTATAATTCATAATTCATAATTCAAAAAAATAACTACTTTTGCACTCTATTGGCTACAAACGCGAAAAAACCAAATAAATAAATCAATACAAATGCAGAACAAAGGAGCAATCAGGCTGGTGGCGATACTGCTGGGTATAGCGTGTCTTTACCAGCTCTCGTTCACCGTCGTAACGCGCAGCGTCGAGGGCAAAGCCGCGAAGGCCGCCTCGGAACAGGCGTACCTCGACTCGGTGCGCAACCAACCCGTCTACAACCTGGGTTTTATCAAATTCACCTACAAGGAGTGTAAGGAAAAGGAGCTTAACCTGGGCCTCGACCTGCGTGGCGGTATGAACGTCATGCTCGAGATCTCGGTGGCCGACGTGGTCAAAGCCCTCTCCGGCAACAGCAAGGACCCCGTCTTCAATCAGGCCATCGAACAGGCCACCCTGGCGCAGAAGAACTCGACCGAGGACTTCATCTCGCTGTTCGCCAAGTCTTACGAGCAGCTTTCGGGCGGCGCTCCGCTGTCGATGATCTTCGCCACGGCCGACCTGAAGGACCAGGTGCGCTCGACCTCTACCAACAAAGAGGTGATCGATGTGCTCCGCGCCCAGGCCGAGAGCGCCATCGCAAACTCATACAACGTGCTCTCGCGCCGTATCGACCGTTTCGGCGTTACGCAGCCCAACATCCAGCGCCTGAAGAACTCGGGACGCATACTGGTCGAGCTGCCCGGCGTGAAGGAACCCGAGCGCGTGCGCAAGCTGCTGCAGGGTACCGCCAGCCTCGAATTCTGGTCGACCTACGACAACACCCAGCTCTTCCCGATGCTCGAACAGGCCGACCGTGCTGTTAAGGAGTATATCGACGCGCAGGGCGGTGCTGCCGTGCAGGAGGTGACTGCCGAACAGGCTGCCGTGCCCTCGCCCGCCGAGGAGAACGTGGAGCTGCTCTCGCAGATCGATTCGACCGCCGTATCGACCGAGGTCGCCGGCCAGGACGACGCTGCCGCACGCGCGGCCTTCGCCAAATCGAATCCCCTGTTCGCGGTGCTTTCGCCCAGCTTCGATCCCCAGAACGGCGCTTATCCCGGTCCGGTTATCGGTCGCGCGCTGGCTGCCGACACCGCCAAGGTCAACGCCTACCTCGCCCTGCCCCAGGTGCGTGCGCTGCTCCCCCGCGACCGCGACATGAAACTCATGTGGGGCGTTAAGGCGGTAGACGCCAAGGAGTCGCTTTTTGAGCTCTACGCCATCCGCGTGCCGGGCAACACCAACGGCAAAGCGCCCCTGGACGGCGGCGCCGTGGTGGAGGCACACGAAGAATACTCGCAGCACGGCGCGACCGCCGAGGTTTCGATGTCGATGAACACCCAAGGCGCCAAAGCATGGGCGCGCCTGACCGCCGACAACGTGGGCCACAGCATCGCCATCGTGCTCGATGGATACGTTTACTCGGCCCCCCGCGTAAACCAGGAGATCACCGGCGGACGCTCGTCGATCACCGGCAACTTCACCATACAGGAGGCCAAAGACCTTGCCAACGTGCTCAAATCGGGTAAACTGCCCGCCCCCGCGCGTATCGTGCAGGACACCGTGGTAGGTCCCTCGCTGGGCTCGGAATCGATCAACGCAGGTATGTTCTCGTTCCTGATCGCTTTCGTGCTGGTGCTGTTCTACATGTGGTTCTTCTATAATAAAGGCGGCCTTATTGCCAACGTGGCGCTGATCTGCAACCTGTTCTTCCTGTTCGGGGTGCTCGCCTCTTTCGGGGCTGTGCTGACCCTGCCCGGTATCGCCGGTATCGTGCTGACGATGGGTATGGCCGTGGACGCCAACGTTATCATCTACGAACGCATCAAGGAGGAACTGCGCGCCGGCAAGGGCCTGAGCCTCTCGATAAAGGAGGGTTTCAGCAACGCATACTCGGCCATTATCGACGGTAACGTGACCACACTTATCACCGGCGTGGTGCTCTTCATCTTCGGTACGGGTCCCGTACAGGGCTTCGCCACCACCCTTATCATCGGTATCATCACCTCGCTCTTCTCGGCTATCTTCATCACCCGCATCATCATGTCGGACGTGATGGCCGGCGAAAAGCGCACCATCCGTTTCTCGAACAAATGGACTGAGAATTTCCTGCACAACACCCGAATCAACTTCGTGGGCATGCGCAAGTACACCTATATAGTTTCGATCGCCCTGACTGTGATCTGCCTGATCTCGATGGCCGTGCGCGGATTCAACTACGGTGTTGACTTCACCGGTGGCCGCGCCTATGTGGTGCGTTTCGACCATAACGTTACCGCCACCGAGGTGCGCGAAGCCCTCTCGACCGTCTTCACAGACGACAACTACGGCAGCGTCGAGGTCAAGCAGTTCGGCAACGAGGACCAGATGCGTATCGTGACCCAGTATAAGATCAACGCATCCAACGAAGAGGCCGGCGCCGTGACCGAAGAGATCGACAACATGCTCTACAAGGCGCTCTCGCCGATCTATAACACACCCCTGACCCTCGATGAGTTCAAGACCACGCAGACCAACCCCCACGGGATCATCTCGCTGGATATGGTGGGCTCGTCGGTTTCCAACGAGATCAAGGGCAAGTCGATCATCGCCGTGCTCTTCTCGTTGCTGGCCATTGCGATCTACATCGCCATCCGTTTCCGCAGATGGCAGTGGGGCCTGGGCGGCGTGGTTTCGCTGGCGCACGACGCCGTGCTCACGCTCGGCCTGTTCTCGCTCTTCTACGGACTGCTGCCCTTCAACCTCGAAATGAACCAGTCTTTCATCGCTGCCATACTGACCATCATCGGTTACTCGATCAACGACACGGTGATTATCTTCGACCGTATCCGCGAGTACCAGACGCTCTATCCCAAACGCGACCTGAAGGAGAATATCAACAACGCCATCAACTCGACCCTCGCCCGTACGGTGAATACCGCAGGTTCGACCCTTATCGTGCTGGTGGCCATCTTCCTGTTCGGCGGCGAGGTTATCCGCGGTTTCGTCTTCGCGCTGATGTTCGGTATCTTCAGCGGTACTTTCTCCTCGGTGTTCGTTGCGACCCCCGTCGCTTACGACGCCATCCTTTGGAAACGTAAAAAGGACGCACTGAAGGCATAACACCCGACGGCGAATATATAGATGCGGGGCGGTCTGGTTTTCAGGCCGCCCTGTTTTTATTTTTTTATTTATATATTTGTATCCGATTAAGCCCCGAAAATGGATTTTATCTCTATAAGCCTTATCGACGTTATAGACATATTGGTCGTCGCGATCATTATGTACTATATATATAAACTCACGCGCGGCACCCACGCGCCGAGCATCCTGACGGGCATCATCATCGTATACCTGCTGTGGATCGTTGTCCGGGCGCTCAATATGGAACTCCTGTCGGCGATCCTGGGACAGATTGTCGGCGTGGGCGTGATAGCAGTTATCGTCGTGTTCCAGCCAGAGATAAGGCGTTTTCTGCATATCCTCGGCACGCGGGGCAGCAGCCACGTCAGGCATACCTCGTTCTTCTCCCGACTGTTCGACATGGAGGAGTACCAAAACGAGAAGTTGGAATACGTGCACCCGATAGTCAAGGCGTGCACCGACATGTCCAACGCCAAAACGGGTGCGCTGATCGTGGTGCGCGGCGAGAACGACCTGTCGCTGATCGCCGAAACGGGCGTAAATATCGACGCCCGTGTGTCGTCATCGCTTTTGAAAAGCATATTTTTTAAAAATTCGCCCCTGCACGACGGGGCAGTGATCGTCGATCGCGGACGCATCGTTGCGGCAAAATGCGTACTGCCCTCGACCGCCGGCGAGGTGCCAGACAGTTTCGGCATGCGCCACCGTGCGGCGGTGGGTATAAGCGAAGTGACCGACGCCAGCGTGGTGGTCGTGTCGGAGGAGACAGGCGCCATATCGCTGGTGGAAAGGGGCGGGGTCATGGGTGATATCACCCCCGCGCGCCTACAGGCCGAATTACTTAAAGGGGTGCGCTGACTATCGGCGTGAAATCATTGATCCTTAGCGTGTAGTAGTAACCGCCGCACATTCCCGGTTCATATCCGACCGAATAGTTTACGTATTCCGGGTAGTGGTATTGCTTATTATAGCACGCAGTTACTCTTCAGCCTCGTTTTCCTGGGTTTCGTCCTGCTCGTGCACGAGTGATGCCAGCGCCGAGGGCATTTTCTTGTCCGCTTTCACGCCCAGGCGGCGCAGGTTTTCCGTGCGCGAGAGAAGGCTGCCCTTGCCGGTGTGCAGTTGGTTCATCGCCTTTTCGTAGTTCTTCTGCGAAGCCTCTATCGAACGCCCCACGTCCAGCAGCGTTTCTGCCAGTCCGACAACTTTGTCGTAGAGCCTCGCCCCGGCCTCGGCGATGTCGCGGGCGTTGCGCGACTGGTCCTCGCGCCGCCATAGGTCGTGCACTATCTTGAGGATCGCGAAGAGGTTGGCCGGGCTCGATATGATGACTTTGCGTGCGTAGGCGTCGTTCCACAGGTCTGCGTCCGAGTGCATCGCGGCCAGGAACGCGGGTTCGTTGGGTACGAACATGATAACGAAATCGGGCGAGGCGATAAGGTTTTGGTAACCCTTCGCGCCCAGCGCACGGATGTGGTTGCGCACAGATGAGAGGTGGGCGTCCAGGTGTGCTGCGCGCTGCGCCTCGTCCTCGCACGAGGTGTAATTCACGTATGCCGTGAGCGACACTTTCGAATCGATCACCAGCCGCTTCTCGTCGGGCAGGTTGAGGATCACGTCCGGTCGCAGGTTGGCCCCTGTGTCGTCCTTGAGGTTTTCCTGCACGGTGTAGTGCACCCCGCGCTGCAACCCGGCCCCGTCGAGCATCCCCTCGAGGATCATCTCGCCCCAATCGCCCTGGGTCTTCGAGTCGCCGCGCAAAGCCCGCGTGAGGGCGGTCGTTTCGGCGGTGATGCGCCCGGTCTGGTCCATCAGGTTTTTGATCTCGGTCTTCAGGGAGCTGCGCTGCGAATTCTCCTCGGAATATATCTTCTCTATGCGTTCGCGGAAATCGCTGATATTCTGTTTGAACGGGGTTAGCAGCAGGTCGAGCGACTCTTTGTTGGTCTGCTTGAACTGCGTGCTCTTCTCTTCGAAAATGGCGTTGGCCAGCACCCGGAATTCGGCGCGGAAAGCATCCTGCACCTCGCCCGACCTGGTGCGGTCGGCCTCGATCTGCCCGGTGAGCGACTCGATGCGCACGCGGTCGGCGGCCTGTTGCGCGGCGCCCTGCCTGAGCGCCTCCTCCTTGGCGGAAAGCTCGGCAACGGCCTCGCGCGACCGTTTTTCGGCCAGAAGAAGCAGGATCAACAATAGTATCGACAGGGCGATCAGAGCGTAAATCATTGTGCGTGGTATTATTCATGCAAATATAGCGAAAGGTGAACGCAATCGTGTGTGCTTGCACGCAAAAGATTGCCGAACCGCATCCTATATTAAAACAAATTTAATAAAATTGCCGTACCTTTGTGCAAAGCGAAAAATTATGGCACGCATAATCTCACCCTCGATGCTCTCGGCTGACTTCGGCCATCTGGAGCGCGACACCGTTATGATCGACCGCTCGCAGGCCGAGTGGATACATATCGACGTTATGGACGGGGTTTTCGTGCCCAATATATCGTTCGGTTTCCCGGTGCTGAAAGCAGTGCGCAAGGCTTCACAAAAGTTTATGGACGTGCATCTTATGATCGTCGATCCGATTAAATACGCACGGCGTTTCGTCGAGGCGGGGGCGAATATCGTGACCTTCCACGTCGAGGCGGCAGACGATCCGATGGCCGTTATTGGCGACATCCGCGGGGCGGGCGCCGAGGTCGGTGTGTCGGTCAAGCCTGCCACGCCCCTGAGCGCAATAGAACACCTGCTGCCATACATTGATATGGTGTTGATAATGAGCGTCGAGCCGGGCTTCGGCGGACAGTCCTTCATCGAGGGCAGTTGGGACAAGGTGCGCGAATTGCGCCGTATGATCGACCGCCTGGGGCTGCCGGTGCTGATCCAGATCGACGGCGGGGTGGACACAGGTAACGCGCGCGAACTTTTCGATGCGGGGTGCGACGTGCTGGTGGCCGGCAGCGCAGTTTTCGGCAGCCCCGATCCAGAGGCTACAATTAAAGAAATGTTAGGCAAGTAAATGATTTCCATAGATAACGTGACCGTCACTTTCGGCGGTTGGGACCTTTTCAAAGATATATCCCTGCTGGTCAATCCGCGCGACCGCGTGGGTTTGGTAGGCAAGAACGGCGCGGGCAAATCGACCCTTCTGAAGGTGCTCACGGGCGAACAACCAGCCTCGTCGGGGCGCGTCAACATGGGCTCGGGCTGCACGCTCGGCTACCTGCCCCAGCAGATGAAGGTGGCCGACACGACCAACCTTTTCGACGAAACGGCCACGGCGTTTTCCGAGTTGCTGGACATAGAAAAACGCCTCGCCGAGATCACCGAACAGATCACCGTGCGAACGGACTACCAGAGCGACGATTACGAGCGCCTGTTGCACGAGATGACCGACCTCTCGGACCGCTACCACATCCTGGGGGGCGACAACCGCGAGGCCGAGATCGAGCGCACGTTGCTGGGACTGGGATTCAAACGGACGGATTTCACCCGCTCCACGCGCGAATTCTCAGGCGGCTGGCGCATGCGCATCGAGTTGGCGAAGCTGTTGCTGCGCCGCCCTTCGGTCTTCCTGCTGGACGAACCCACGAACCACCTCGACATAGAGTCCATACAGTGGCTTGAGGGTTATCTGCGCGATTACCCCGGCGCGGTGGTGCTCATCTCGCACGACAGGGCATTCCTCGACGCGGTGACCAACCGTACTGTCGAGATATCGCTCGGGCGTCTGTATGACTACAAAGTCGCGTATAGTAAATACGTCGAACTGCGCCGCGAACGCCGCGAACAGCAGATGGCGACCTATGCCAACCAGCAGAAACTGATCGAGAAGACCGAGGAATTCATCGAAAAATTCCGCTATAAACCCACCAAGAGCAACCAGGTGCAGTCGCGCATCAAGCAGCTCGAAAAACTGGACAGGGTCGAAGTCGACGAGGAGGACCTCTCGACACTCAACATAAAATTCCCCCCTGCGCCGCGCTCGGGCCAGATCGTGGCCGAGATCAAGGGTGCGGGCAAGGCTTTCGGCGCCAAACGCATCTTCTCTGGCGCTGAATTCCATATCGAGAAGGGCGAAAAAATAGCCCTGGTGGGCCGCAACGGCGAGGGTAAAACCACTTTCGCCCGCATGCTGATCGGCGAACTGGAAGCCACCGAGGGGCTCGTGCGCCTGGGGCACAACGTCAACGTGGGTTACTTCGCCCAGAACCAGGACGATCTGATGAACGGCGATTTCACGGTCTTCGACACCCTCGACCGCGTGGCCGTGGGCGACGTCCGCACCCGTCTGCGCGATATTCTCGGGGCTTTCCTTTTCCGGGGCGAGGATATAGACAAGAAGGTCAGGGTGCTCTCGGGCGGCGAACGGTCGCGCCTGGCCATGGCGCGCCTGATGCTCGAACCGTATAATTTACTGGTGCTCGACGAGCCGACCAACCACATGGACATGCGCAGCAAGGACGTGCTGAAGGGCGCGCTGCAGAAGTTCGACGGCACGATGGTCGTAGTGTCGCACGACCGTGAATTCCTCGACGGGCTGGTCGATAAGGTTTACGAATTCCGCGACGGCGGGGTGAAGGAATACCTGGGCGGGATATGGTACTTCCTCGAAAAGCGTAACCTGGAGTCGATGCGCGAGGTGGAGGCGAAAGCCGCGCCCGAGGCCAAAGCCAAGCCGGAGCCCGCCGCCGCGAAACCCGCCCCGATGACCAAAGAGGAGCAGCAACGCCGCAAGGAGTCGGACCGCGCGGTGAAAAAACAACAGGCCGCGATCGAAAAGGCCGAGACAGAGATATCCGCGCTCGAAACCCAAATAGCCGAGGCCGACGCCCGCATGGCCGACCCCGTGGTGCACGGCATCGACCTGGCGGACCCGGCAGTGTTCGAAAAATATAACGCCCTGAAAAGTGAGTTGGACAAGGCCGTCCACCAGTGGGAAAAGCTCAATTACGAGTTAGAGATTCTAATCGAAAAATAGTATCTTTGTAAGATATGGCAGACGACATAATTTTCGGAATAAGGCCCGTGCTCGAAGCTATCGAGTCGGGACGCAGCATAGAGCGCGTATTTTTCAAAAAGGACGCCGACGGACGGCTGTTGGGCGAGTTGCGCGAGGTGTGCCGCCAGCAGCGCATCGCCACGCAGGACGTGCCCGTCGAAAAACTCGACCGGCTCACGCGCCTTAACCACCAGGGCGTGGTGGCGCGCATGGCCGCGATAGGCTACGTCGAACTGCCCGACCTGCTGGCCTCGATCCCCGAGGGGCAGACGCCCCTGCTGGTGCTCTGCGACGGGGTGACCGACGTGCGCAACTTCGGGGCTATAGCCCGCAGCGCCGAGTGCGCCGGGGCGCACGGACTGATCGTGCCCCTGAAGAACGCCGCCCCGGTCAACGCCGAGGCGATCAAAAGCTCGGCGGGTGCCCTGAATATCATACCCGTCTGCCGCGTGGGCAGCATACGCAATACTATCAGAACGTTACAGGCGGAAGGTATGCAAGCCGTAGCCGCCACGGAAAAGGCCAACAAGGAGCTTTTCTGGACCGATATGACCCCCCCGACGGTGCTCGTTATGGGCAGCGAGGATGTGGGTATCTCCAAAGAGGTGCTCAAATTGTGCGATGCCGAGGTCGCGATCCCCATGCGCGGGCGCGTAGGCTCGCTCAACGTGTCCGCCGCCGCCGCCGTGATGCTTTTCGAGGTGGTGCGCCAGAGATTGGGTAAAAAATAATGGACCTGCTTTTCGATAACGCGGTAGAGCTGCTCAAAAGGCTCATTTCGACCCCCTCGCACAGTCGCAGCGAGGAGGGGACCGCCGCTATCGTGCATTCTTTCCTCGCCGGGGCGGGAGTGGAGCCTGTGCATACTCTACACAACAACGTGTGGGCTTTCAACCGCTATTTCGACCCCGCGAAGCCGACCGTCCTGCTGAATTCGCACCACGACACGGTCGCGCCCAACCCCGCCTACACTCGCGATCCATACTGTCCGCAGACGGAGGGCGACCGCCTTTACGGATTGGGCAGCAACGACGCCGGAGCGAGCGTGGTGTCGCTCATCGCGCTGTTTTTGCACAATTACGACCGTCGGGACATGCGCTACAACCTCTGCCTGGCGATCACCGCCGAGGAGGAGATAAACGGCAGCCTGGGCCTGGAGTCCGTGTTGCCGCACCTGGGCGGGTTGGAATTCGCCATAGTGGGCGAACCGACGCAGATGAACCTCGCCACCTCGGAGCGCGGGCTGATGGTGCTGGACTGCGTGGCCACGGGGCGCTCGGGACACGCCGCACGCGAGGAAGGCGACAATGCCATATACAAGGCGATCAGGGATATAGAGTGGTTCAGGGACTACCGCTTTAAGAAGGTGTCCGAGGATTTCGGGCCCATGAAGATGAACGTTACGGTCATCTCGGCAGGTACGCAGCACAACGTGATCCCCGCCGAATGCCGCTTTACGGTCGACGTGCGCCTAACGGACGCCTACACGCACCAGGAGGCGCTCGACGAGATCCGCGCCCATGTGGAGTGCGAGGTCACTCCACGCTCGATGCGCCTCAAACCGTCGAGCATATCGAAATCACACCCCATCGTACAGGCCGGGATAGCCCTGGGACGCACCTGCTACGGGTCGCCAACGACCTCCGACCAGGCGCTTCTGAGCATTCCCTCGCTCAAGTTAGGCCCGGGCGACTCGGCGCGTTCGCACACGGCGGACGAATATGTGAACGTGTCCGAGATAAAAGAGGGTATAGAGCTATATATAAAGCTTTTAGACGCGATATTATAAGATGGCAAAACTTTGGTCGAAAGGCGTGGAAAGCGCCCCCGCAGTCGAACGTTTCACCGTTGGCCGCGACCGCGAGATGGATGCGCGCCTGGCACAGGCCGACGTGCTCGGATCCCTCGCACACACCCGCATGCTGCACTCCATAGGGCTTATGTCGGCGGAAGACCTCGCCGCCGTGCAGCGCGAGTTGAAAGGGATATGGCGCCAGGCCGCCGCTGGCCGGTTTGAAATAGCCGAAGGCATCGAGGACGTGCACTCGCAGGTCGAATTCATGCTCACGGAGCGCATCGGCGAGGCGGGCAAGAAGATACACAGCGGCCGTTCGCGCAACGATCAGGTGCTGGTCGACCTGCGCATTTTCCTGCGCAGCGAGATCAGGGCGTTCGTCGGCGAAGTGGGCGAACTTTTCGCCCTGCTGCAAACCCTTTCCGAGAGGCATAAGGATGTGCTGATGCCGGGCTATACACATTTGCAGGTGGCTATGCCGTCATCTTTCGGGCTGTGGCTTGGCGCTTACGCCGAGGGGCTGGTCGACGATCTGCAGATGCTGCTGGCCGCGTGGCGCATCACCAACCGCAACCCGTTGGGATCGGCGGCGGGATACGGCAGCTCATTCCCGCTCGACCGCGCGATGACCACGCGCCTGTTGGGATTCGAGTCGATGGACTACAACGTGGTCTACGCCCAGATGGGGCGCGGCAAGACCGAACGCGTCGTGGCCCAGGCGTTGGCCTCGGTGGCCGCGACCATCGGACGGCTGGCCATGGACAACACGATGTTCCTGAGCCAGAATTTCGGTTTCATATCATACCCCTCCGACCTGACCACCGGGTCGAGCATAATGCCCCATAAGAAAAATCCCGACGTGTGGGAGATAATCCGCGGGCGCTGCAACCTGATCCAGGCGCTGCCTAACGACATCTCGATGCTTACGACCAACCTGCCGGTGGGTTACCACCGCGACATGCAGCTTCTCAAAGAGGTGCTTTTCCCGGCGATGGAGAGCCTTCACGATGTGATCGCCATGTGCCGCATGATGCTCGAAAACATCTCGGTGCGCGAGGGTATACTCGACGAGAGCCGCTACGACTACATCTTCAGCGTCGAGACGGTCAACGACCTCGTACTGTCCGGCGTACCTTTCCGTGAGGCCTACAAGCAGGTCGGGATGGATATAGAGAACGGAGCATTCACCCCGGGACGTACCGTGAACCACACCCATGAGGGCAGCATCGGCAACCTCTGCACCGCGCAGATCGCCGGTCTGATGTCGGCGGTGGTGGGGCAATTCGGTTTCGGGGAGGTCGAAAAGGCCGAGCGAGAATTGACCGAATAGACCCTTGCCGCTTTTCAGGAAAAAAGCCGTCCCGGCGCGCCAGACCACGACTATCGTCCATCCGCAGATAGGCGAGTTGACCGTGTGCCGGTCTGCCCGCGCCCGCCGCATCACGATAAGCGTGCGTCCGCCAGACAGGGTGCGCCTGACCGTACCCTGGAGTGTCGACGTAGCGGACGGGATGCGATTTGCGCAGGAAAAAGCCGCATGGATCGCGCACTCCAAAGAAAGGATGGCTGCCCGCGCCACGTCCTCCCAGGTTATAGAAATGCCCTTTTCCACACGCTGCCACGAACTCGACCTCAGGCCGGGGGAGGGGACACAAATCTCGGTAAAAACGGCCTACGGGCGCATCACGGTCGGCTATCCCGCTGAGATCCACTATAGTCGACCCGAAATACAGCAAGCCATCAGGCAAGGTATCGAACATGCCTGGCGCATCGAGGCGCGTGAATTGCTGCCGCAACGCGTGGCCGGACTCGCCGCCATCCACGGCTTTAAATACGGTGCGCTCACCTTCCGCAACGCCCGCACGCGCTGGGGCAGTTGCTCGGGGCGCAACGACATTTCGTTGAGCATAAGGCTGATGATGCTCTCCGACGAATTGATCGATTACATAATCCTGCACGAGCTCTGCCATACGGTGCACAAGAACCACGGCCCGCGCTTCCATGCGCTGCTCGATAAGGTCACCGCGGGCCGCCACATGGAACTGCGGCGTAAACTTAAAAGCGAAGAGGCTCCCCGCTGACGGGGAGCCTCTTCGCTTTACTATCAAACGGTTATGCCCACTTGACCAAGGCAAAGTCCATGCGGTGCGGCAGACGGTTGTTGGAGGCATACACACGCAGCGCGACGTCGAAGGTGCCAGTGTTGTACAGCTCCGATTGGATCGTGTAGCGTGCCTTGCGTCCGTCGATGCCGGCCAGCGTGAGGGCTTTCTTGTCGACGATGTTGATGTGGCCGCTGTCGATCTGCGATGAAACGACCATTTCCACGCCCAGGTCTTCGGCTTTCAGGCCGCCCAGGTCTATGGTGACCTCTATGTTGTAGCTGTTGCCGACCACCATCGCTTCGCGGCCCATGTCGAGGCTCTTTACGTCGATCACCTGCACGCTGTCCCATGCGTTCGATACGCGGCGCTTCCACGCTGCGATCTCGCGCGCCTGGGTGAAGTCGTTGGCGCGGAGTTGAACGTTGCGCTCGTGCAGCTTGTGGTAGAAACGCTCTTCGTAATCAGTTAGCATGCGGTTGGTTGTGAAGTTGGACGCCACGTCGGCGATACACTTCTTAACGGTCAGCATCCAGTCGGTGGGCGTGCCCTCGGCGTCGCGCTTGTAGTAGCGGGGCGCGATCTGCTCCTCGATGATGTTGTAGATCATCTCGGCGTCCATTTCATTCTGGAAATCGTCGTCGGCGTAGGTCTTTTCCATGGGAAGCATCCAACCTGCGCCCTCCTTGTAGCCTTCGACCCACCAGCCGTCGAGCACGCTGAAGTGCATAACGCCGTTCATCACGGCCTTTTCGCCGCTGGTGCCCGAAGCCTCCAGGGGGCGGGTGGGGGTGTTGAGCCATATATCCACGCCCTGCACGAGTTTGCGTGCCAGCGAGATGTCGTAGTTTTGCAGGAAGAGTATCTTACCGGCGAACTGGGGCATTGCCGACACTTCGACGATGCGCTTGATGAGGTCCTGGCCCGGTTTGTCGTTGGGGTGCGCCTTACCGGCGAAGACGAACTGCACGGGGCGCTCGGGGTTGTTGAGGATCGCGGCCAGTCGGTCGAGGTTCGTAAAGAGCAGGTGCGCACGCTTATAGGTGGCGAAGCGGCGGGCAAAACCTATGGTGAGCACGTCGGCCTTGAAAGACTCGCGTATCTTGACCATCTGGCTGGGCGAGTCGAAGCGGAATTGCGAAGGATCGCTCACGCGTTTGCGCACGAAACGCACCAGTTTCTCCTTGAGCGCCATACGCTCGGCCCAGAGTTCCTTGTCTGCGATATTGTGCACCTTCTGCCATGCAGGGATGTCGTAATTGTGGTTCATGAACCCCTCGGGGAAGTAGCGGGCGTAGAGCTTGCGCAGGTTGGGCGCCGTCCAGGTGGGGAAGTGCACGCCGTTGGTCACATACCCGATGTGCAGTTCCTCTTTGAAATAGCCGGGCCACATCGAGCCGAGTATCTCCTTGGAAACCTCGCCGTGCAGCCAGCTTACGCCGTTGACCTCCTGGCAGAGGTTGCATGCCAGGAAGGACATCGAGAATTTCTCGTTATGGTCGTTGGGGTTGGTCTTACCCAGGTTGATGAACTGCTCCCAGGTGATGCCCAGGCGCTCGGGGTAGTGCGACATATACTGGCGGATCATCGCCTCGGGGAACGCGTCGTGTCCGGCGGGCACGGGCGTGTGGGTGGAGAAGCGCGACGAGGACCCAACCACCTCCAGCGCCTCGCTGAAGGAGAGTTTATATCCGGTCACGATGCGGTGTATGCGCTCGATGCCCATGAATGCGGCGTGGCCTTCGTTGCAATGGTATACGTCCTGGCGGATATTCATCGCGTGCAGCGCCCTCACCCCGCCGATACCCAGCAGGATCTCCTGCTTGAGGCGGTTGCCCCAGTCGCCGCCATAGAGGTGGTGGGTGATCGAGCGGTCCTCGTCGAGGTTCAGCTCGTGGTCTGTGTCCAGCAGGTAGAGGTCGGTGCGTCCCACCTCGCATTTCCAGATGCGCGCGGTCACCGTGCGTCCCGGGAAGGCTATGGTGACGCTCTGCCAGTTGCCCTCTTCGTCACGGACGGGAGAGATCGGCAGTTTATAAAAATTCTGCGCCTCATAGCTCGCTTCCTGCGCGCCCTGGGCCGAGAGTTTCTGGGTGAAGTAGCCGTAGCGGTACAGAAGGCCGATGGCGACCATAGGCACGTTCTTGTCGCTGGCCTCCTTGAGGTAGTCACCGGCAAGGATACCCAGGCCACCCGAATATATCTTCAGGGTGTTGTGCAGACCGTACTCCATGCTCAGGTAGGCTATCCTGGGGCCTTTGGCGCTCTTTTTCTCCTCCATGTAGTCGGTGAACTGCGCGAACACGGCGTCCATTTTAGAGAGGAACTGCTCGTCTTTTTCGAGCTCTTTCACCCTGGCCTGTGAGAGTTTGTCGAGGAACTCGATGGGGTTGTGCTCACACTTGTGCCACAGTTCGATGTCGATGTACTCGTATACCTCATGCGCCCCCGAAGTCCATGACCACCAGAGGTTTTTCGAGAGTATTTCCAGCGGGTGGAGCCTCTCGGGCATCGAACGCTCGACCATCAGGCGCGTCCAGTTGGGAGTGTTGCTTACCAACTGCTGGCGCACGAAGTTGATCTGCTCGTGGTAAGCGCCGCCGCCCTCGTAATTGACGCGGTTGGTGCGCGAGGCGGCGTTTTGCAGGGCGGTTTCATAGGCCTCGGCGTAGTACGACACGAGGTTTTCCCACAGGGCCGTCTTCGAAATGGCTACTGCCGACTCCGATGCCTCGGTGTACTCTTTTTTCTTCATCGCCGCGTAGCGCGAGATGGCCCCGGCGATCTGCGCGGTCACCTCGGCGTCGTTGTCGTCGCCGCGGGTTATCACTTCCACGCCCTTGTGGGAGTCGTTCTGTTCGTCGACCCACAGGCCGAAACCGGCCAGCGAAGTGGTGATGGTCGGTATGTGGAACGCCACGCTCTCCAGGGGCGTGTAGCCCCACGGTTCGTAGTAGGACGCGAACACGGTGATGTCCATGCCGGCCAGCAGTTCGTAATATTGCTTGTTGAATATCCCGTCGCTGCCGTTAAGGTACGAGGGCACGAAGATCACCTTCACGGGACAATCCTTTTCGAGCAGGGCGCTGCCCTTCATGGCGTTGACGATGGGGTCCCATTCGAATGCCGAGAGGTGGTGCGTGGTGTGGCGGTAGAGCGACCCGTCGATAGGCTGCGAGGGGTCGGCAAGGTGCGCCTGGAGGTCTTTGCGCGCACCGTCGTTGCCGGCAGGTACGGTGATGTAGGCCAGTATCTCGCGGTCGCTGCCTTTGGCTGCTATCTGCTTGAGGGCGTCGATGAATACGTCCAGGCCCTTATTCTTGAATTCGTAGCGTCCGCTCGTGCCCACGATCAGGGGCTCTTTGGCGAACTTGGTGCCCAGGCACGCCTCGGCCACGCGGATCATCGCCGCGCGGGCTTCGCTGCGCTTGGCGTCGTATTCGGCGCCGGCCCACACCATATCGTCCTCGAAACCGTTGGGGGTCACGATGTCCACATCGCGCGAAAGCAGGTATTTGCACTCGTTGGCGGTGATGTCGCTCACCGTGGCGAAACAGTCGTAGCTCGTCGCCGCCGTCTTTTCGAGCGAGTGTTTGGCCACCACGCCGAACTGGCGTGCGTACTCGTCGGCGTTGAATTTTTCGAGGTTGCCGTACAGGGGCAGACCGTTGCCGGCCAGCGAACGGCCCATTACGGTGGCGTGCGTGGTGAACACGTTGGCCACGTAGGGCGAACGCTTGCGCAGGTAGAGGCCGCCGCTCGATGTCATCCATTCGTGGAAGTGCGCGCACACGCGGTCGGTGGTCGAGCAGAAGTTCTCGACGTAGCTTTCGATCACCTTACCTGCGGCGAAGCCGAACAGCACGGGCTCGATATAGTCCCACTGTCCGGTGAGCGAGTCCACGCGGTAGGCTTCCCAGAGGAATTTGAGCACCTCGTCCTTGCGGGGCACCATCGAGCTGAAATCGACCAGGATGGCTATCGGATTGCCTTTGATGTTCCAGCGTCCGACCCTGATGCGGATGCCGTCGTTATATACTAATTGTTTCCAGCCCTTTAGCAGGTTCTGGTCTTCGGTGAATTCGGGATTCTCGCCCTCGCGGTGGATATCGGGGCCGATCGTGATGTAATTCTCGCCCAGCAAACCGGTCATGGTCAGGGCCTTCGATGCTACTACGGTGTGTATTCCGCCGACTTTGTTGCATACCTCCCAGCTGACCTCGAAAAGGTGGCTGGCAGACAGTTTAATTTTTTGGTTATCAGACATATCTCTCTTGTGAATTTATTTACGATCCGGTGTGAATGGGCAAAGGTACGACATTTTGCGTAATTATGCGAATAAAGAGGCTATAACGGTGTCGGAAATGAGGAATTTGTCCTCGGGGATGAAATATCGCCCGTCGAATGGCACGAGCGCCCCGGCCTCTATGTGCCTTTGCGCCGCGCGGGTGAAGTACTGCAATCGCCGTGCCCCGAAGCGTGCGGCGATCACCGCGGCATCCACTCCGCGCGAGGTGCGCAGCGAGGTCATCACATATTCGTTGTAGCGCTCATGCTCGGTGAGCGTTTCGCTCCGGTACTCCACCCCGGCGATGTATTCGGTGAGCGGTTGGTCGCACCAGCGCCGCACGCAAGCCCCGTCGAAGGAGTGCGCGCCCGGGCCCAAACCCAGGTACGCCGCCCCCGACCAATAGGCCGAGTTATGCACCGCGCGCCGGCCAGGCCGTGCGAAATTCGATATTTCGTAGTGCTCGTAGCCGAAGTAAGCGAGGGCCCGGCAGAGCGCCCTGTAATGCTCTTCGCCCTGTTGCTCGGGGATCGGCGTAAGCCCCCGGCGACCGAAAGGCGTGTCCGGCTCTATGGTCAGGTGGTAGGCCGAGATGTGCTCGACGCCCCTGTCGGCGATGCCCCTTAAAGATTCGAGCCATTGGCGCCGGGTCATGCCCGGGATGCCGTAGATCAGATCGACAGAGATGTTGCCGAAGCCCGCCGCACGTGCGTCGTCTATGGCATTCAGGGCTGCGCGCGCGGTGTGCCTACGCCCCATGAAGTGCAGCAGCCGGTCGTCCAGCGACTGCACGCCGATGCTCAGGCGGTCGAATGGCAACCGGGCGATCTCGGCCAGGTAGGGCTGCGACAGGTCGTCGGGATTGGCTTCGAGGGTGGCCTCTTTCAGGGCGGATATGTCCCATTTTCGGGCGATTGCCTCCCATATTGCGCCCAGCGCCGAGGCGGACAGTTGCGAGGGTGTGCCGCCGCCGAAATAAACGGTATCCAATTTGCGTGACGGCAACATTGCGGCCTGGTCGCGCATTTCGCGGCATAGCGCCGCCACATACTCTTCCACCCGCTCCACGGAGGTGGTCGAATAGAAGTCGCAATAGTTGCAGCGGCTTGCGCAAAACGGGATATGTATATAGAGCGAAGCCATGGAACCAAAGGTAGGGGATAATTTCTGAAAAAATTTAAAAAACTCTGTTATTTTAGTAACAAACCAGAAAATATGTTTACCTTTGCGACAATTTGCACCCCGGATAAGAGAAGACCAACTAAAAATAAAATCACACAATGGCAAAGATCGATCTTAGCAAGTACGGCATCTCGGGCACTCCCGAGATCGTGCACAACCCCACTTACGAGCAGCTTTTCCAGGCTGAAATCGACCCCAAGAACGAAGGTTACGAAAAAGGCACGCTGACCACCACCGGCGCAATTTCGGTGAATACCGGCGTATTCACAGGCCGCTCACCCAAAGACCGCTACATCGTCAAAGACGCCGAGAGCGACAAGAATATCTGGTGGGACGGCACAATCAACCGCCCGGTTTCTCAGGAGATCTGGGGCGAACTGAAGGGCTTGGTCCAGAAAGAGCTCTCGAACAAGAAACTCTACGTTGTGGACACCTACTGCGGCACCAACAAGGACACCCGCATGAAAGTGCGCTTTATCATGGAAGTCGCATGGCAGGCCCACTTCGTGACCAACATGTTCATCCGCCCCTCGCACTATGAGCTGGAGAACTACGGCGAACCCGATTTCGTGGTGATGAACGGCAGCAAATGCACCAACCCCAACTGGAAGCAGCACGGCCTTAACTCCGAAGTGTTCGTACTTTTCAACTTGACCGAAAAGATCCAGATCATCGGTGGCACGTGGTACGGCGGCGAGATGAAAAAGGGTATGTTCTCGATGATGAACTACTACCTGCCCCTGAAAGGCATGGCCTCGATGCACTGCTCGGCCAACGTGGGCGAAGCGGGCGACGTAGCCGTATTCTTCGGCCTCTCGGGCACCGGCAAGACCACCCTGTCGGCTGACCCCAAGCGCTACCTGATCGGTGACGACGAGCACGGCTGGGATAACAACGGCGTGTTCAATTACGAGGGCGGCTGCTACGCCAAGGTCATCAACCTGAGCGAAGAGAACGAGCCGGACATCTGGAGGGCCATCAAGCGCGACGCGCTTCTGGAAAACGTGGTCGTTAAAGCCGACGGCACGCCCGACTACGCAGACGGATCGGTAACCGAGAACACCCGAGTTTCTTACCCCATCTACCACATCAACAAGATCGTGCTGCCCTCGAAGGCCGGCCACGCCAAGAAGATCATCTACCTGTCGGCTGACGCTTTCGGCGTACTCCCTCCGGTTTCGGTGCTCGACAAGGCCCAGGCCCAGTACCACTTCCTTTGCGGCTACACCTCGAAGCTGGCAGGTACCGAGCGCGGCATCACCGAGCCCGTGCCCTCTTTCTCGCCCGCATTCGGCGAGGCCTTCCTCACGCTGCACCCCACCATCTACGCCAAGACACTCTCGGATAAGATGGAAGAGCATAATGCCAAGGCTTACCTGGTGAACACCGGTTGGAACGGCACCGGCAAGCGCATCTCGATCAAGGACACCCGCGCGATCATCGACGCGATCATCGACGGCTCGATCGAAAGCGCGCCCAAGACCCACGTCCCCGTGCTGAACCTGAACGTGCCCACCAAACTGAACAACGTTTCGGAAGGCATCCTCGACCCCCGCGAAACCTACGCCGACGTGAAGGTTTGGGAAGAGAAGGCAAAGAGCCTGGCTGCGAAGTACATCAAGAACTTCGAGCAGTACTGCGACACCGAGCACGGCAAGTCGCTGATCCCCGCCGGTCCCCAGCTCTAATCTTTGAGTCGTTTTATAAGCGAGGCGGCCCCGATACCGGGGCCGCCTCGTCGTTTCGGGGTATGGACTGGTTGTGTTTTGCAGATAAATCAGGGAATATATTTTATTGTTAAATAAAATATTATTATCTTGGGATAAACTAAAACTAATTGACATGAAAAAATTCTTCTTTGTTTTAATGATCGTCATTAGTGTTGAGCAATTTATGGCCATTAGGGGGTACGCCGCCGGATTTGATGGTTATACGTCGTCGTACACCGTGAATGGAGAAGATGAAGAACTTATTGTTACAGTCACTGGAGGTAAGGGGAAAATAATCATAACCCACAATAATTATATCACTTATTTCGCGATGAATGCCGCGGGGGCTATTATTGAGGCGGGTAATAGGCCAGGTCCTGAAACTATAATAATGGCCTCCGCCGGATTATATACTGTTGCTGTGAATGGAGCATTATATAAAGTTCTCGTTAAATAAACAGAGAACTTAGATGCGCAAATTAGGTGTCATAATAGCGATCATTTTATCTTCAGCGAACATTTATGGGCAAACTACAATTTTTTGCGAAGTCAGTGGAGTCATTGTCGACTCCCTGACTTCAAAACCACTGCCCTCGGCCTTAGTTACGTTAATCAGCCGCACAGGGTCGTTACATTTGTCTGCCGGTAAGGATGGGACGTTTTCCCATAACATCCCGATTGACGGGGATGAGCTCAAGGTCGAAGTCTCGCACCTGGGATACCGCATATTCCGCCAATATTACGATGTCGACTTTAAAAGGCATGAGATAAGCCTTGGCACCATAAGACTTTCGCCCGACCCGGTCAAGATCGACGAGGTGGTGGTTAAAAGCCGCATGATGCTTTTCGAGAACCGCGGCGACACAATGGTTTACTTCCCTTCGAAGCTATACTTACGCGAGGGGGCGAGTGCAATGGATGCGATGAAGCACATGCCAGGAGTGGTCGTTAACGCCTCGGGAGTTAAGGTCGGCGATAAATATATCGAGCGCACATACGTCAACGGGCGGCTGATATTCGGTAAAGACGATCCGTTGCACGCGCTCAACTACCTCGATGCGACGGACCTCGCCCGGGTGCTGGTCTATGACGAGTATGACGAGAATGAGGTGCTCCTTCACGGCCAGAACGCGCGCAAAAGGCGCGTGATGAACCTGGTGACTTTCGAATTTTTCGACAAGAGCATAGTGGCCGGAGTTAAGACCTCGGCAGGGTACGACACAGACAAGCAACCCGACGGTAAATACCAGGAGCGTTACCTGCTGGGGCTCGGTTTTAAGTTTTTCTCCGAACAACGGCAACTGCTCATAGATTACGTCGGCAACAACATATCCAACAACAGCAGCGCGATCCAGGACGTGTCACGACCGGAAATGTCGCTTTCGGCCGTGGGCGACTACACATACAGGCGCAGCAATTTGGCCTTTGTGGATTACTCGGGCAAGACGGCAGGAAATTGGGATTTCACGGGTAAATACACCTACTACGACATATTGGGCCGTAACGGCAGGGTTTCGCACAGCGACTACTTAGCCACCAGCCGGGACCCCGCGAGGTTCTATGGCGACACTACCTCGCAAAGGCTCGTGACCCACACGCATAAGGGGGAGTTGTCCTTTACCAAAACCGGGAAAAAAAGTATGGCGCACATCCGCGCGTTGGCTACGTTGACGGACAAGGATGACGGAGGATTCTCCTCTACGCTGGTCAGGGTGGACGACGAGGATTTCAGCCGCACCTCAGTGGCCTCGAAGGACCTGCTCGATGTGACGAATATAGATGTAAACGGACAATTCAATTTACGCACAAAAATAGGGTCATTCGGCCTCAGTGCGTCGGCCAGGATCGGCAACAGCGACCTTGACCGCTCGCAATCGGAGGATTCGCTCGGTCGACTGCACAACAAACTGCTGGTTATAACCGGGACAGGCGAAAACCAGGATATCTCAGGGAGTATATCATATTCGATAGAGATGAAAAATGCCGGCAGCGTCAGCCTGTCCTATTCCGCGGGATACCTCTACAGGCGGGAAGAGAACCTCGCGATAGACAAATATACCGGTTTGGCCGATCCTACGCTGACGCGCAACTTCACGGACGACTATCGGTCAGGCACTCCGGGCGTAGGCTATAGGTTGATAAAAGGTAAGCTAAATTTGCAAACGTCACTTAAATACGAGAACAAAACCTTTAGCCGCAACGATAAGTTTACCGTCCCTGCGTCACAGAATGCTACCTTCAGAGCGTTGATCCCATCCCTGATGGTGCAACTCAATCTCGGCGGCTATAATTTTCTGAATCTCAAATATGAAACTTCGAGCCTTACTCCGAAGCTCGAAATGTTGTCGCCACACCTAAGCTATACCGATCCGCTTTATCTGATGGCGGGCAATCCCGGCCTCAAGCAGGGCTATCGGCAGGATTTAAGCGCGATGATCATCTGTATGAACACTAAAAAACAGAGTTATTTCTCCACATCCGCGTCCCTCTCGCTTTCCGGCAATACGCTCGCCACCAAATCCTCTTTTTTCGCCGAAGCGACACCCCTGCCGCAATATAATTACACTGCAACGGCGGGAAGCGTGCTGACCTCTTTCGAGAACCTCGACGGGGCGCGTTCGATCAATGGCGAGGTCACGTATGGATGTCCTATTGTCCGCTCGAAACTGTCATTTCTGGTAAACGGATCATACCTCTATGACAAACTGCCCATGTTCGTAGGCGAACAGATCGCGGACAGGGTGTTGCAAACCGCCGGCATAAGTACCACCATTGACAGCAAGTTTTCGAAAAAGCTCGCTTTCCTTGTCCGTTATGGTGCCTCATACAGCGACAGCAGGCTTATCGGCGAACAAAACGACGAGTCGCTGGTCCAGAACGCCGAGATGAGGGTTACGCTGGATTTTCTGAAAAACGCTTTTATCAAGACAAACTACGAATACACCTCGGAATACGATTACACCTCATCGCAACTGTTGTTCGAGCGGCATAATCTGAACTTCACGATAGGCTGCCGCCTGTTCGCAAAGAAACGCGGCGAGGTGTCGCTGTCGGTCTACGACATATTCAACGACAACCAGACCTTCACGCGCAAGACCTACGCCGACCACATATCGTCCGTATGGTCCTACCGCGCCCCAAGGTACTTCATGCTTAATTTCGTATATACGTTCAAGAATAAAAAGTAGGGTAATGATGCCAAGAGTAGGTCGCGGCGTTTTTTTGCGTCGTGGCAGCGGCTGGCGGCGGACAATCACCTATTATCAAACCGACCGCCGGTTGTGCAGCGCATGGGCTATCGTCAGCTCATCCGCGTACTCGATCTCGTCGCCGAAACCGATCCCGCGGGCGAGGGTCGACACGGTAATGCCTGGGAACTGTTCCAGTTTCTTGGTGATATAGAACAGCGTGGTTTCCCCCTCGACCGTAGTGCTGATCGCCAGTATCACCTCCTTGACGCCGCCCGCGGCGATGCGCCCGGTCAGCAGGTCGATGCCCAGCGCCGAGGGGCCTATGCCCTGCATGGGCGAGATCACACCCCCGAGTACATGGTAAAGCCCGCGGTACTGGCGCGTGTTCTCGATCGAGAGCACGTCGCCCACCTGCTCGACCACGCAAATCGTGGAGGTATCGCGCGAGGGGTCGGCGCATATCGGGCATATATCGTTATCGGACAGGTTGTTGCATCGCGAACAGTGGCGTATCTTGTTGCGGAAATCGCCTATCGCCGACACCATCACGCCCACCTGCGAGGGTTCCATGCGCAGGATGTGCATCGCCAGGCGCAGCGCCGTGCGGCGGCCTATGCCGGGCAGGCGCGAGAGTTGGCCCACTATATCGTCTAAGAGTTGCGACATCAGATCATTTCGATGGCCGATGATTCGATCCAGCCTTTGTTGCCGTCGGCGATGGTCACCTCCAGCCACCCCTGCAACTCGCCCTCGACGGTCACTTTGGTGCCTTCGTGCAGCACGAACAGGTCTTTGGCGGCGCGGTCGGGCGAACTTTTCACCGCTACCGACGTCCGCATGATTATCCCTTCGGTGGGTGCGAGGCTCTCGCTGCGGGCATGTGAAGAGAACATCACGGTGGCGATGAACAGCACCGCGAAAACGATGCCCGACCAAAATCCGGCCTTACGCCTGAGCAGCCGTCCGGGCAGCAGGTAGCACACCGCACCGGCAAGGGCCAAAGCCAGCATGGCGATGCTGATCCACGCCCATGTGTTGCCGCTCAGCGCCAGGCCGAGGGCGGCGATCCACCTTTCGGCGAAGAACTGCGGCACCTGGTCGATCTTGTCCAGCACGCGGGCGTTGGTCACCGTGAGGTTGTAACGCGTATCCTTGTCTGTAGGGGCTATCCGCAGCGCCTTATTGTAGAAAAGTATGGCGCGTCCCGTGCGGCCATCCTTGAAACAGGCGTTGGCCAGGTTGTAGTAGAGTTTGTGGCTGACCTCACCCCCGGCGATGATCGAGTCGTAGATGGCCACCGCCTGGGCGTATGCGCCGTTGATATATGCCGTGTTGGCACGATCCCAGGCCGTCGTGGCGAGGGGTTTTTCGGGGCTGATATCGGGTAGGCTGTCATTCTGCGCCCAGCCCAGAAGTGGCAGGGCGGCAAGCAGGGTTATGATCCAATTTTTCATCGTGCGGTGTTTTTGAGGGCTGTTTCCATTGCCGAGATCGCCTCCACGCCGGCGCGGTAGATCTCGTCCACCTGTCCGCTCTGCGCAGGTGAGTATTGCGCCAGTTCGCAGTCCGAGATCACATCGATATAGCGGTCGGTCTGCGCCGGGGCCACACCGCGGCGGGTGAGTTTCTCACGCACGTTGTCCCTGGTGAGTGACGCGGCGGGTATGTTGAGGCGGTCGCCCATATATCCCCACAGAGCGCGCAGCATCTCCTCCAAGAAGCGCTTGCGGTCGCCCCCGCGGCGGAAACCGTCTGCGGCGCGCAGCCTTTGCAGCGCCACTTTATTGGCGCGTTTGCCGCGCACGGCGGCCATGTTGCCGCTAAGGCGTATGCGCGCCGCGAAAAGGAAGTAGGCGGCGACGGCCAAAAGCGCGACAAGCGCCAACATCATAAAATATAGGCCGCTGGCCATCAGCACACGCCCCGCGGGACGCAGCCCTGGATCGCCGATCTTGATGAAGCGGATATCCTTGCCCAGTATGCGGATATCCTCTTTGGTGAGGCCGCTGACCAGCCCGCCGCCGTCGGAATGCGCGCCCCCGCTGCCGTCCGGGGTCACGTTAAGCTCCACGGCTGGCGCCGAGAGGGTGACGTAGCGTCCCGTTTCCGGGTTGAAGTATGAGAATTCCACCGCGTCGATAATGCATGCGCCCTCGGCACGCGGGATAAAGGGGTATTCGAATTGGCGGTAGCCGCTTATGCCCGCCCCGGACGAGGAGAGGCTCTCTGTGGTTTTTATATTGTACTGCTCCAGAGAACCGGGCATAGAGATCTTAGGCGCCTGGATCAGGGGCAGGTTGCCCGACCCGGCGATCTTGATGGTGTAGGTCGCCGCCGAATTGGCCGCAACGCTCCGCGAGGGGAGGTTGGCGTCCATCGTGAAGTCGCCAACCGCGCCGCTGAAACCAACGGGCGCGCCGCCCGGAAGGTCTTTGACTGTCACCTGCAACGGTTTGGTGCGCAACTCCTTGCGTACCTCCTGCACCTGTTGGCCGCCGCCGAAGAAATCGTCGAACGGCGAACGGTTCTGCGACTGGACTATTATCTGCGCCACGGCGGTCAGTTCGAAAGGCTCGATGGTGAGCGTGCCCGACTGCTGGGGGTAGAGCAGGTATTCGCCGATCACCAGCGCGTCGTAGACCTTGTTGCCGTAGTTTTCGCGCGCCCATTGGCGGTTGGGGTTGAGTTGCAGCTCCTGGCTCCAGAAACCGTTGAAGGCCGGCAGTTTGGTGCCGCTAATGCCGCCCAGGTTGACCCGTTTGTACATCTTCAGGGTCAACTTTACCGGCTGCCCCTTGTATACCGACGCGCGGCTTACCGAGGCGTTTATCATCATGTCGTCAGGCGATATGGCCGCCGGTACATGTGTCTGCTGCCCCTGCCCCGAGCCCTGCGAAGCGCTCTGGGGAGTGCCCTGCTGCGCCCCGCCGGCCACAACGTCGATAGCCGTGGCGCGCGAAGAGTAGACCTTGCCCTCGACGGTCACCTCGACCGGGGGGATGGTGAAACGCCCTTCCGCGGAGGCCTGAAGCACATACATATACGAGTAGTTGACCGTCTTGGTCACCTCGCCGTTGACGATGCTTATGCTGGTGCCGTGCGACACGGTGGGCCCGGCCAGCACTTCGAAGCCCGTGATAACTGGGGCTTTGAAGTCCGACGGCTTGGCGTTGACCGCGAATTCGACGCGGAACACCTCGCCCGCCGCCACGACGGCCGGCGCACCCACCTCGACGCCCACCTTTTGGGCGAAGGGCGCTAACGTGGTCAGCAGTAATACGGAAAATGCAAAGGATCTCTTGAAAACTCCGGACATATGTGTTGCCTTTTCGGGGATAACGTTCTCTGCCGCTTTTTATTGTGAGTAGGACAAACTCTAATGCTTAAAATCTTCGAAGAAATCGTTGCCTTTGTCGTCGACGATGATAAAGGCGGGAAAATTCTCTACGTAGATCTTGCGCACGGCCTCCATGCCCAACTCGGGGAAGTCGATCACTTCGACCTTTTTGATGCTGTCCTTGGCGAGGATCGCTGCCGGACCGCCTATCGAGCCGAGGTAGAACCCGCCGTGCTTCTTACACGAATCGGTCACCTGCTGGGTGCGGTTGCCCTTGGCGATCATCACCATAGCGCCGCCCAACGACTGGAATTGATCTACATAGACGTCCATGCGCCCCGCCGTGGTCGGGCCGAAGCTGCCCGAGGCCATGCCCTTGGGCGTTTTTGCGGGACCGGCGTAGTAGACGGGGTGCTTTTTCATATACTCGGGCATGGGCTGGCCCTCGTCGATCATCTTTTTGATCTGGGCGTGAGCTATGTCGCGCGCCACGACCATCGTGCCTTTGATATTCAGGCGTGTGCGGATGGGGTATTTGGACAGCGTGGCCAGAACCTTGTCCATGCCCTCGTCCAGGTCGATCTCCACGGCGGGAGCCATGCCGGGGGCCTGTTTGGGCAGCAGACGCGCGGGGTTTTTCTCCAGTTGCTCAAGGAAGATCCCATCCTCGGTGATCTTGCCCTTGATGTTGCGGTCGGCAGAGCAGCTTACGCCGATGCCCACGGGGCATGACGCAGCGTGGCGGGGCAGACGTATCACGCGAACGTCATGCACGAGGTATTTGCCGCCGAACTGCGCGCCTATGCCGCTCTGCTGGCAGATTTTCAATATTTTCTCTTCCCATTCCAGGTCCCTGAATGCGCGCCCGCCCTCGTTGCCGCAGGTGGGCAGGTGGTCGAGGTATCCTGCCGAGGCCTTCTTGACGGTCGCCAGGCACGATTCCGCCGATGTGCCGCCGATGACTACCGCAAGGTGGTAGGGAGGGCATGCCGACGTGCCGAGGTCTTTGATCTTGTCCTTGATAAAGGCCGTCAGCGAGGCTTCGTTGAGCAGCGCCTTGGTCTGCTGGTAGAGGAAGGTCTTGTTGCCCGAGCCGCCGCCCTTGGTGATGAACAGGAATTCGTATTTATTCCCTTTCGTGGCGTAGAGGTCGATCTGGGCTGGCAGGTTGGTGCCGCTGTTCTTCTCGTCGGTCATCGTGAAAGGTACGACCTGCGAGTAGCGCAGGTTGCGGTCGGCGTAGGTTTCGTAAACCCCGCGCGAGAGCGCCTCTGCGTCGCAGCAGCCCGTGTATACGTCCTCGCCCTTTTTGCCGATCACGATCGCCGTGCCGGTGTCCTGGCAGGTGGGCAACTCCCCCTCGGCGGATACGACCTGGTTGATGAGCATCGTGTAGGCCACGAATTTATCGTTGTCGCTCGCCTCGGGATCGTCCAGGATCGAAGCCAGCTTTTCGAGGTGCGAGGTGCGCAGGTAGAACGACACGTCGGCGAAGGCCTCTTTCGAGAGCAATTCGATGCCCCGGGGGTCCACTTTGAGTATTTTGCGACCGTCGCACTCCACGACTTTGACGTAGTCTTTGGTCAACAGGCGGTATTGGGTGGTGTCTTCGCCCAGCGGGAACGGTTCCTGATAGATGAAATCCATTGCGGTATATTTTTTTAGAGTTGTCCGAAAGCGCAAAGGTACAAAATTTGGTTTTAATATTAAATAGGAAAGGCGACCCATGGGAGTCGCCTTTTCTGATATGTATTCGGAGGATTACGCCTTGTTGGCCGATCCCAGGACGCTTACGGTCTTGTGCATGTAGAGCTTCTTGAGCTCGTCGCGTGCCGGGCCGAGGTATTTGCGGGGGTCGAATTCGGCGGGCTTGTTGGCGAAGACCTCGCGCACGGCGGCGGTCATGGCCAGGCGTCCGTCAGAGTCGATGTTGATCTTGCAGACTGCCGAAGTCGCGGCTTTGCGCAGCTCCTCCTCGGGAATGCCTATCGCGTCTTTCAGCGCGCCGCCATACTGGTTGATGGTCGACACGTACTCCTGGGGCACGCTCGATGCGCCGTGCAGCACGATGGGGAATCCGGGGATGCGTTTTTCGATCTGCTCGAGGATGTCGAAGCGCAGGGGGGGCGGTACGAGGATGCCCTGGGCGTTGCGGGTGCACTGCTCGGGCTTGAATTTGTTGGCGCCGTGCGAAGTGCCTATCGAGATGGCCAGCGAGTCTACGCCGGTCTTCGAGACGAAATCCAGCACCTCCTCGGGCTGGGTGTAGGTGTGGTGCTCGGCAGAAACCTCGTCCTCGACGCCGGCCAGCACGCCAAGCTCACCCTCGACGGTCACGTCGAACTGGTGGGCATACTCCACGACCTTGCGAGTCAGGGCTACGTTGTCCTCGTAGGAGTGGTGCGAACCGTCGATCATCACCGACGAGAAGCCCATGTCGATGCACGATTTGCAGAGTTCGAACGTGTCGCCGTGGTCCAGGTGCAGCACGATTGGAATGTTCTTGCCCAGCTCCTTGGCGTACTCCACAGCGCCCTGCGCCATGTAGCGCAGCAGGGTCTGGTTTGCATATTTGCGTGCGCCGCTCGACACCTGCAGGATAACGGGCGAGGAGGTCTCCACGCAAGCCTGTACGATGGCCTGCATCTGCTCCATGTTGTTGAAGTTGAACGCGGGAATGGCATACTTGCCTTCGATGGCCTTTTTGAACAACTCGCGTGAGTTGACCAGGCCGAGCTCTTTGTACGAAATCATGGTCGTTTGAATTATAAGTTATGAATTATCGATTATGAATTTTCAGTGTCCGGGCGCACCCGCGGCGCGTTGAGTGCCGCCGGGTGAGTTTCTAAAATTTTTACAAAAATACGTTTTTATTTCGATACCCCATCCCCCGCAAGGCAATTTTCGGACCTTTTTAGCTGTTAATTTCACCGTGCACGGACACGACCACGGATAAGGCGGTGATATGGCCCGTCCGGTACCGGCAAACACGAACCGAAAGCGGCGGATCCGGTCACCGGATCCGCCGCTTTACCTTGCGGTCGCGCCGTTATTTAGTGTAGATGTACTGCTTGCCCAGCGCCGTGACTGTCACGCGCGTGTCGTCGGAACTCTCGACCCTGCCGACGATCTGCGCGTCGATGCCGAAACTCTTCGAAATGGCGATCACGTCAGCCGCAGCAGCCGGATCTACATAGAGTTCCATGCGGTGGCCCATGTTGAACACCGAGAGCATCTCCTGCATCGGGGTGCCGCTCTGTTCGCCGATGATGCTAAAAAGGGGCGGAATCTGAAATAGGTTGTCTTTTATCACGTGCACATTGTCGACGAAGTGCAGCACCTTGGTTTGCGCCCCGCCGCTGCAATGCACCATGCCGCGCACCCCCGCGCGCGCCTCGCGCAGTACGCGGGCGATCACCGGGGCGTAGGTGCGGGTGGGGGAGAGCACCAGTTTGCCCATCGTGGTTTTGTGTCCGTCGGCCACCACCTCGTCCGTCAGTCCGCACTTTCCGGTGTAGACCACCTCGTCGGGCAGCCCGTTGTCATACGTTTCGGGGAATAGCGCCGCCACCGCGTGCGAAAATACGTCGTGGCGCGCCGAGGTCAGGCCGTTGCTGCCCATGCCCCCGTTATACTCTTTTTCGTAGGTGGCTTTGCCCGATGAGGCCAGCCCCACGATCACCTGCCCGGGGGCTATGTTGGCGTTGTCGATCACCTCGCTGCGGCGGATGCGCGCCGTTACGGTGCTGTCCACGATGATCGTGCGCACCAGGTCGCCCACGTCGGCAGTCTCGCCGCCCGTGGAGTGGATGCCGAAACCCAGATCGCGCATCGTTTGCAGGAACTCTTCCGTGCCGTTGATTATGGCCGAAATGACCTCGCCCGGGATCAGCCGCTTGTTACGCCCTATGGTCGAGGAGAGCAGCACGTGGTCCGTCACCCCTACGCACAGCAGGTCGTCTGTGTTCATCACCACCGCGTCCTGTGCAATGCCGCCCCAGACCGACAGGTCGCCCGTCTGTTTCCAGTAGGCGTAGGCCAGCGACGATTTCGTCCCCGCGCCGTCGGCGTGCATCACCACGCCCCAATCCCCGTCGCCTGTCAGCAGGTCGGGCACCACTTTGCAGAACGCCTTGGGGAAAAGGCCCTTGTCAATGTTCTTTATAGCGGCGTGTACGTCTTCCTTGGCGAATGAAACGCCCCTCTGGGCATATTTTGAGCTATTGGACATATACTGGCAAATTAAGCGAATGCAAAGGTAGCGATTTTTTAATACTTTTGCACAATGGCAAACGGTGAAAGGCACGAGGCGGTATTCGACCTGGTAAAATGTATGAGCAAGTCCGAGAAGCGCTCCTTCAAGCTCTTCGCGGCGCGTACCGCGGATAACGCCAACCCCAAGTTCGTGGCGCTTTTCGACGCCCTCGACTCGATGGACGAGTACGACCAAGAGCGCGTGCTGCAACTTTGCCCCGTCAGCAGACAACAACTGCCCAACCTGAAGGCGCACCTCTATAAGCAGCTTCTGGTCAGCCTGCGTCTGCTTGGCGCCGGGCGCTCGGCGACTATCCAACTGCGCGAACAGGTCGATTTCGCCCACATATTATACGACAAGGGGCTCTACCGCGAGAGCCAGAAAATACTCGATCGTGCCGCACAGCGCGCCGTGGAGTTGCAGCAGCCCACCGTGGCGGTCAACGTGCTCGACTTCCAGCGCAACCTCGAAACGCTCAAGCTGGACCGTGGCATGTCCGGGCACGCCGACGCCATTTCGCGCCGCTCGTCCGAATTGTGTGTCGGCATCACGGCCACCAACGAACTGGCAAACGTGGCGATACAGCTTTACGGACTCTACCAGAAAGTCGGATACGCCCGTTCGCAGAAAGACCTCGATCTGCTGGAGCACTATTTCGCCCCGCGCCTTGAGGAGGCCTCGCGGTCGATCAATACCTTCCTCGACCGTTTCTATTACGACCAGGCGATGGCGTGGTACAGCTATGTCCGCCACGATTTCGTGCGTTCATACCGCTACGCCTGTGCGTGGGTGGGGCTTTTCGACTCGTCGCCCGAGATGAAGGAGGTGATGTACGACAGCTACCTGCGCGGTTATTCGCGCATCCTGGACGGGCTTTTCCTGATGCGCAAACACCGCGCCTTCGTCGAGAAACTCGATCGTTTCGCGATGGAGTGCGCCGGGGTGGGGTCGCAGTGTGACAATGCGGTTATAATCTCGCGCAACATACTCTATACAAGCCGTATAAACCGCTATTTCATCGAAGGGCGTTTCCGCGAGGGCACCCTCATCGCGCCACAGATCGAAGGTTACCTCTCGCGCTACGGGAGGCAGCTGTCCGTGCACTACCGCATGCTGCTGCGCTATAAGCTGGCATGCCTGTATTTCGGCGCTGCGGACTATGATAACTGCCTGGCGCAACTCGCCCACGTAACCGCTATGCGCGACCCGCAGATCCGCCGCGATCTGCAATGTTACGCCAAGATACTGGCGCTGATCGCCTCATGGGAGTCGGGGCGCGACTACAACCTCGAATACCAGATCCGCTCGGTCTACTCGTTTTTGATAAAGATGAACGACCTGGGCGAGGTGCAGCGCGCCATGCTGGCTTTCCTGCGTCGCCTGGGCGGCATCTACGCCGCCGACCTTCCGGGCGAATTGCGCACGCTTTATGAAAAGCTGCTGCCTTACGAGAACCATCCTTACGAGCGCCGCACGTTCTACTACCTCGATATTCTTTCGTGGCTCGAAAGCAAGATCACCGGACGCAGCGTGGCCGAGATCATACGGGCGCGCTTCCTTGCCAATAGCCTGAAATAAAGAACCACGCCCTTGACCAGGCGTGGTTCTTTATTTCAGGCAGGTTCTGCTATTTGTAGAGCTCCGCCACTTTCTCGCGCAGTTTCTCGCCACGCAGGTCCATTCCGATGATAACTCCCTGGGGGTCGATTAGATACATCTTAGGTATCCCGGTCACACCGTAACGGCGGGCGACGGGGCAATTCCACCCTTCGCCGGAGCAGCCCTGCGGCCAAGCCATGCCGAATCGCTCGATGGCCGATTTCCATGCCTTTTCGTCCTTGGTCTCGTCCAGCGACACGCCGAACACCTCGAATCCTTTGGCGTGGTAATCGTCATATATAGCCTTCACGTTGGGCACTTCGGCCAGGCAGGGGCGGCACCATGACGCCCAGAAATCGAGCAGCACGTAGTGTCCGCGCAACGAAGATAGTTTGACCGTCTTGCCGTCGGGGCCTGGCAACTCTATGTCGGGAGCCGTACCGCCTATGCTCACCTGCTTCTTATCGGCGATCTGCTGTGCGAGTTCCTTGCCGGCGAACGATGCCTTGACCGCAGGGGAAAGCCTCTCGTAGAAAGGCTCGATGTCTGCTACCGGCTTGCTGGTCATCATGTTTTGGATTATCACGAAGGCGCTGGCATTGACGTTGGTGGTCGTGTCGAGCAACCCGGTGAGGCGTTTTGCGATCTGCTCACGTATGAGCACCATCATCTTTTGCAGCGAGTCGAGTTTATACTCATCGTCGCGCACCTTCGACATGGCCATCATCATGCCCAGTTCCATCATGTCTGACGAGAGGCGGACATCGCTGCCGGCTTTGAGCGTGGCCTGTTCGGGGGTGGGTTCCACCTCGATCTCATAGCCCTTGCGCATCGAGCCGTCCTTGTTGGTGGTAGTCTTCTCCAATACCCTCATCCAGATGGGTTTATCCTCAAGGATGAAGTTGCGTTTGATGGTGCTGCCCGAGATCATGATTACGCGTTTGTCAGCCACATAGTCACCCTTGAGCGCCCATTTGCCGTTCTTGACCACGACCGAGTCGAGGTCTTCGAATTTCTTTGCCCCGAGGTCTTTTTTCAGGTAGACGGTCTGTCCATCGCCGCCCTCCCAGGTGCCGTTGATGTGGAATTTCGTCGCCCCCGCAGCCGCCAAAGCCGTGAACAGCAGCGCGGCAACGATCAGATTGATTGTCTTTTTCATTTTGAGAGATTTCTTAATTAAGCCGGGCTCTCCGTGTGGAAGAGCCCGGCGGAAAAGGTTAAGGATTAGGTTTATCCGTTAGGGTAATGTTGAAGTTATCTTTGAAGTATTTTTTTGCTTCCGTAACTTTACTTTTCATCTTGGTGACGTAGTTTTTTGTCGTGTTGTCTGCCGTCTTTGCCGTGACATCGTCATAGTATGTGTCCTTTTCCGATGCGGTCTTCGTAAGAATGAAAGCCACATAGTCGCCAAGGTCTTGCCCGAAGGTCGGCTTGAGCATCTGGTAAGAGTGCTTGCTGCTTGACGGGGTGAAGGTGTCGAGTGTGTAGCCCAGGCGGGAGGGACGCAGGATGATCTTGGGCCACCACCATGCCGCGGAGTTCGTAGTACCGAAGCCCATATTTGCTACGGTATATGTCGGCAGACCGCTGCCGGTGCCCAGATAGCCGCTCCAGTGCGTACCTGTCGCAGCTGTCGACGGAGTGCCGGTAATGGTCAGGAAGGCAGTCGCAGCCGGCATCTTGAAATACATCCTTTCGACGATCAGCGAGATCATTTCGGCCAGTACGTCGTTCGAGTTCACATCGAACGAAGAGTTGACGTTACCGACGATAAGCGCCATAGAGGAAACATGGCCGGCCACTATGCGTTGCCTCGTTACGGTTGGCGGCGTAGCCCCGACCGTTTCGTCGGTGTAGTCCACTGTTAATTCATCGGCCAACAGGATAACGGGCGGCATATAATCCCGGATCAGTGCCTGGGGAAAAATACTGAATACTCTCTGGTCGATGTAATCGATAACCTTTTTTGCGGCGACTTGGTCGGTCACGCGATCGGCCTTTAGTTTGTTGGTGACCGATACCCAGTCGTATGACATCTCATTGTCCGTAAATTCAGTGCGGAATACAACGCCATACTTATTGTACATCGACTGTATTTTCCGGTCCAGATCCGAAGTTCCGGAGAGGTCGCCCATATCGGGCAGCTCTACCATGCCGCCGTCATCGCTGCGGTCGCATGCGGTCGTAGCCCAGCCGAAGGCAACGGCTATCAGTATGATCTTTATCGTTTTCATATCATTGATTCGTGTTGGTGTACTATTGTTTGGTTCTTACCGGACGGGTGTTTGGCACCAGCAGACTGTTGATACCCCTTTCGTAGAGAGGGAAGTTGAGTACGAATCCGTTGTCGCCAGCCTGGAGTTTGTATACGTCGCCGGATTGCCCCCAGACGTGTGTAATCTCCTGCATGCCAAGACGGCGCATATCCCACCAGCGATGGAGTTCCTCGAAGCACAGCTCGCGGCGGCGTTCGGCAAGGGTGAAATCGATCAGAGTCTGTTGCGAGGCGAAGTCGCCTGCGACTTTTGCCACATAGTTTGCGGCGGCGAATCGTTTCTGGCGCAGGGCATTTAATGCCGCGATGGCTTTGTCCTTGTCGCCACTGTCGTTGCGGCGGGCGTACGCTTCGGCGAGTGTTACGTAGACCTCACCCGAACGCAGGGCGAATTGACCTTTGTAAACTGCATTGTCTGAGCCATCGTATTTCATGGGAGAGTCGCACAAAACCGTGAAGTACCTATATGATAGATACAAGTCATAACCCTCTGTGGTGCCGTCAGAAACGAAAAACCAATACTTGCGTCTGTTGTCGCCGTTCTCATACGAATTTATAAGGCCGGTCTTCGATGGGCGGAAGAATGCCGGGGCGGTACCATTACCGGTGAACATCGTATAGTAAGCATTGGTAGCGCTGGTGCCTCCGAAAGGAAGTACGATCTCTGTGTTGGCTATTTGGAGGAAGTTGACGACAGTCCTGTCTGTAGCGGCAATAAGGCTCGCTGTGCCCAGGGTCTTGTCCGAGATGTCAAAAAGTGCATAACCTGTCGCGAGGTTACGGAACTCTTCGCCGTAGGTTATCGCTTTGTCCATATCGTCCATGAACAGTGCGATGCGGGAGGCTAATATAAGGGCTGCCGGATAACTGTATTCATACTTGTTGTTGATGTTCTTATTCTTGAGACAGTCCAGCGACGTGGTTATGTCGGTGGTTATGGTTTTCCATATTTCCTGCATTGTGGCGCGCTCGTATCCGCCTGTTTTAGGCGTGGGATCGGTGATCAGGGGCACACACAACTCGTTAGGCGTCGAGGCATCATAAGGCTTGGAGTAGATATTAGCCAGCATGAAATAGCCGAAAGCGCGTTGCAACGATGCCTGTCCGAGAAGCACCTCCCTCTCCTGTTCTGTTCCTTCGAGAGTGGGATCGTTTGCGGCCTTAATGCAACAGTTAGCCACCATTATCTGATTGTAGATATAGGTAAAGCAGTTGTCCTTGAATGGCCCTGCCTCGATCTCGTCAGCCCATTTATAGCAGAATTCATAAGACGATATGGCAGAAGTTGGCGTGCCGGAATAGCTTATCCCTGCGTATGTGCAGTCGTAATATTCGATGTCGTCGGTCATCGACATGATGAAATCGTAGTTCGAGGCAAGCGATTTAAAATAACCGTCTCCTTGTAGTATCTCTTTGTACTGGGATATTTTTACGGGGATAACCAAATCCTTGGATTTTTGTTCAAGGAAGTCGCTGCATCCCCAGACAGTTCCGCAGAGTAGCGCTATGGCAATATGTCGATATGGATTTTTCATGGTTCTGCTCTGGTTAGAAGGTAATGTTGAGGTTGAATGTAAAGGTCTTTGGCTGTGTGGCATTTGCCGATGAGGAAAGTTCCGGGTCGAATCCGCGCCATTTGCTATCTGCCAGCAGCCAGAGGTTGGTCGCCTCAAATGAGAGCATCATATTGGATACGCCCACCTGTTTGGTCAGTTTGTTAGGAATATTGTAGCTTAACACCACGCTGTTAAGGCGCAGGTTGTCTGTCGAGGCGACACGTGCGTCAGAGTTGTCGTAAAGCGTTATGCCTCGCAGGTACGTGCCGTCCATTTGCGCACCGCGGGGCAGTGCGTCGGTAATATTAGAGTCGAACATGCGTGGAATTACATTGGCTTTCTTCTCGTCGCCGGGCTGACGCCAACGGTTGTTGATCTCTTTGGATATGTTGTTGAACGGGTCGAACGCCTTTTTGTAGTCACTGAACAGGCGCGGTAGACGTTTCACTCCGCCGAACGAATAGCTGAAGTTGGTTTTAAAGCGCAAATTCTTATAGCCCACATTGATGTGGATACCGCCCGTGTGCGGGGCTTCGAGTACGCCTGAGCGCACCAGGCCCTCGTTCACATCCTGCACAAGCCAATAGTTGGGTATCTGCTCGTCATTGACGATGCTGTACGATTTGCCGTCTTTATTATAGTAATAAGGCATTCCGGTGTCGTGGTTCAAACCGGCCAGACGGTATGAGTAGATCGTGCCGAGCGCTTCTCCGGCGAACAACGATTCCTTGCCGCCGCTGAGGCGTTGGGCCGTTTTGATCGTTTCGGGATCGGTGTTAGCCTCGATGAGTACGTTTTTGTTATAAGAGTATATCAAGGTGAGGCCGAGGTTGAAATCACGATTTTTAACTATCGCACCGCCCAAGGCTGCCTCTACGCCGGAGTTGTTCATTTTACCGCCGTTGATGGTCATCGTCTTGGTGCCATACACAGAAGATATCTGTATGGGCATGAACAAGTCAGAGGTATACTTCTTGTAAAGGTCGACCGTCAGCGAGAGGCGTCCTTCCCACAATGTCATGTCCAGTCCGAAGTTATACGAGCGTGTCTTCTCCCACCTCAGGTCGGCGTTGGGCAGTGTGCGAATATTTGATTCAGGTAAGCTGGTGTCTGTGTTGTAACCTTTCCGTTGCATTATCATATAAGGCGAGGTGCCGGTGGGAATATTACCCTGTATACCATAGGACGCCCGGACCGCCAGATAGGATATAGCGTCGATATTGCTTATGAATTTCTCATCCGAAATATTGTACTTTCCGGCGACCGACCAACACGGCAGGAACCGGTATTCAGGATTGTCGCCGAAGTTGCTCGATCCGTCCATACGGATATTGCCGTTGAGGATGAACTTATTGCGGAAAGAATATGTCGCCACTCCTATCCACGAAACGTAGTTCGTCGAGTTGTCTGTGATAGTCGGGGCAAGCTTCTTGTTGATGTACTCCTGCGAAGTTGGTGTGGCGAACGTGCTTCCCATGTCGGGTTGCCAGCCATAATAGCTTCCTGAGAGGCCTGTGGCGTTGATGCTGCGCAATTCGGATATTGCGAGCACGTCGAAAGAGTGTTCGTTTCTTATTGTCTTATTGAAGTGCAACTGATTCCGCAGGGTGAATGAGGTCTGCTCGTTGTGCCCGTCGTTAAGTATGCCGCCGAATGGGATCGCCGAATTGGTTTCCTGCTCGGATAGAGGAACTGCCGCGCCGAACATGTAGCCGCGAATGTTCGAAACGTAGTATGATTTATCCGTAGCCCAGCTCTGCGATATGGTATTCTGGTGTATAAGAGAGCCCACAAATTCATACTTCAGCATGTCTATGATCTGCCATTTGAGGTTGACTTTCGCGTTTATGCTCGAAATCTTACCCGTGGCGCCGGAGGTGTTGCGCTCATTGATATAGTTTTTGAGCAGATTGCCGGCAATGCCGTTTTTGCTGCTCATTCCGGTGTCATAAAAGTAGAGGTCACCGTTCTGGTCATATGCCGGGATGGTGCGTGCGGTATTAATTGCCAGATCGCGGGGTTTGTAAGCGGATTCGTTAAAACCATCGTTCTCGGTTATAGAACCCAGTAGTTGCATTTCGGCATAAACCTTCTTATTCAGCCATGAGCTGATCTTGGCGTTGGCGGTATATCTTTTGCTGTCGCTACCTATGGCCGTGCCCTGGTTGTTGGTGTAGCCGAGCGAGGCGTAGTAAAGCGTATTTGCATTACCGCCGCTCAGACTTACGCTGTGGTTCTGGCTCCATGAGTCGCGGAACAATAAGTCAAACCAGTCTGTATTATTGTCAGACATGGCTTTTACGCCCGAATCGAATTGGTCGTAGGTGATCTCTTTGTTCAGGTACTTCATGTACAGACCCTCGTAACCCAATGAACGGGGCATGGTACTATATATCAATCCGTCGTTGATAATGTCCTGTGATAGGCGGATGCGTTCACTGGCATTCATCATATCGAGGTTATTGTATGATTCACGCAAGCTAAGAGTAACGTTGCCGTGATAGCTTACCGACGGTTCTCCCACGTGACCCTTCTTGGTGGTGACCACGATAACGCCATTGGCTGCGCGTACGCCGTATATGGCCGCCGCCGCCGCATCTTTAAGTACGTTGATCGACTCGATATCCTGAGGATTCACCCCGGCGATGGCATTGCCGATAAGGTATGCGGCATCCTCGTCGTTGAGGTCAACCGCTCCTATGTCGACGGGATCGTCGAGAATGATCCCGTCGAGCACCCAAAGCGGTGATCGCGAAGAGTAGATCGACGATGTGCCGCGGATACGGATCTTCGGCGTGGCGCTCGGCTCACCCGAAGTTACTTTTACGGCCATACCCGCCACCTGTCCTTGGAGCATCTGGTTGAGCGAGAATTTGGCGCCCAGCATCACATCGTCGGCCTTGAGTTGTGTCACCGCACCTGTCATCTGTTGCCTGGATATGGTCTGGTACCCCGTCACGACCACTTCGTCGATCTCGTTGTCTGATTCCATGACGGCGATCACGGGCTTGCCCATCCATACGAAGCTGCGCGTTTTCATGCCTACGTATGTGAGCGTGAAGATCTTGCCTCCAGCAGAGGGGAGGTCTAACCGGAAATTACCGTTGGCGTCGGTCTGGGTCGCTACGCCGGGGGTGTTCTTCAGGGTCACCGCCACGAAGGGCAGGGGTTCGCCGGATGAGTCTGTGACTTTCCCGGTAACGGTTTCTGTCGCGGGGGCCGCAGCCGTCTGTTGGGCGTTTGCGGTGCCGGCTGCCGTGCCCATCGCAAGGCACAGGCCGATTATCCACATGGCGCGTTTTGCGCTGCCTGTAAGGATAACGGGCAAAAGGGTTTTGCTTTTTCTGTTCATGGGAATTGGGTAGAGTTAATACATAAGCATTTGTTGGATCGACGTAATGGCTATTTTTGGTGCGAAATTATTTTTATGTACTTTTGTCCTGCTCTCAGGCGTTGGTTAATAAACAATAAAAAGGTGCACGAACACCGTCAAGGACGTTTAGTCCCTGTCTTGGTGTTCGTGCACCTTTATCATAACAGCCACGCCTGAGAAACTGGCTATTATGAAGGCGGGGGCTTTTTTGTGCGGTTATTCCCCCCTTAAATCCGTTAAAACTATCCTGACTTATGCCGTCCGCATCGGTGAGAACCCGACCGGCATCAATACGGAAGTTTTTGTGTCGATTTCCGTATAGCAGTAATGCAAAAATAAAAATTAAATTGTTATTTGTATCTTTCCTGTTGGTGTTTTATTACGATTTGTTAAAAATGCTATCAGTTTTGAATGGCTCGGGAATGTTTTAATGAGGAATTGCATCCATATGTGCTGAAATCACTTCATAAATGAAAGCGAATTTATTAAAAACCCCCGTAGAGTGCAGTCTGGGAGCGATTTTGGTAATGATTTGTAGGCGAAAAAAGGTTATTTACGCTTTTCGCCCCTGAAGAAGACGCCCAACGGCAGACGTTTGCCGCTGCGGTCGGTAACGAAAAGTTCACCCGCCTGTGGGTTGTCGACCCCCGAAAGCGCCTGCTCGGCAAGCCCTTGCGCAAGGAGCGCTGACAGCCCCATGGAGTAAAGGTTGAGCACTAAGAACCCTCCCGGGCAGAGCAGTCCGGCGCAGCCGCGCATCAGCTCGCCCAGCCCCTCTTCCAGCACCCATTTTTCGCCGTCGGGGCCGCGTCCGTAGGCCGGAGGGTCGAGGATCACCCCGTCGTAGAGGTTGCCCCGGCGCAGTTCGCGCTGCACGAATTTGGCGGCGTCGTCCACGATCCAGCGGATGCCGTCCAGGCCGCTGGCCTCCATATTTTCGCGCGACCACGAAACGACCTGCTTCACGGAGTCGACGTGGGTCACCTCGGCGCCGGCTGCACATGCCGCCAGCGATGCGCCTCCCGTGTAGGCGAAAAGGTTTAAGACTTTCCCTCCCCCGCGCTGCCGCACCTTGTCATAGATGTATTCCCAGTTGGCAGCCTGTTCGGGGAAGAGCCCCACGTGCTTGAATGAGGTCAGCCCCAGGCGCATGCGCAGCGACATATCCTTATACTTATAGCCTACGTGCCACTGTCCCGGCATACCGGGGGCGAGTTGCCATTCGCCCTTTTCCTCGCCGGTCTTGCGGAATACGGCATTGGCACTGGCCCACTCTTTTTCAGGTAAACTCTTCTCCCAGATGGCCTGGGGCTCGGGACGGCGCAGGGTCCATGCGCCGAAGCGTTCGAGTTTTTCGCGGTTGCCGCTGTCGATCAGTTCGTAATCCTGCCATGCGGCGGGGGTGAGTAGGCTGAGGGTGTCCATAATCTATTGTGGGGTGAGTGTCATTTCGCAATTGCGGCAGTCGAAGCCGAGCGTGTAGCATTGTTTGCCCTGGCGCAGGGTGAGCTCTCCGCGCAGGTCGTGTTTCTCTTTGAGGCACTGGCCGATCTCGCGGCGAAGGCAATACGGGGTGCGCATAACCTCCACGCCGGCCATACCGGTCGACAGGTCGTGCCCCGGGGTGATCTGCGTTGCGCCGTGGTCGCGCCAGAATTTTTCAGAAAGGCTGTTGGTAACGTTGGCGTAACCGTCTAAAACGGAGGTGGGGCAGGGGGTGGAGCGGTCTTCCGTAGCGATATTGCGCGGCGGAATCTGTGCCGCCAATTTTTCGCGCAGCGCCTCCATGGCCCTGCGCCGCAGCTCATTAATGGCGGAGGCGGGCATAAAAGCCACCTCGCCGCTAACCTCGACGTTGGTTACATGGAATATCGTCCCGCCGCCCTTTGCGACCTGTGTGCGGATCGCGGAGGTCATCGCATCTGAGTCGCGGGGTGCGTCAGTGAAGCCCTCCGCGCGCACCGTTACGCCCTGCCGTCCGTCGCTGAGGGTCAGGGCTGCGCCGTGCCCGTCGAATTCCACACGCGCCTCCACATCCAGCACCCTGCGGGCGCGGCTGCCGGCGACCGTCTTTTCGAACCGGTGGTCGCGGTTCAGTAATATTTCGATCCCCGGTGCGATGCCGTCCATGCGGTTGGGGGTTACCAGGCCGCCCTGCACGCCGTTTATGTTGGTGCCCTGCAGGCTGCCGCCCGGGGTGAAAAAGCATATCCCGTCGCCCGGGGCAAGCTCCCTGCCGCTCATCGTAAAGCTGTTGCCGGCGACCTTTTCCACGCGGCCAATGGCCACGCCGACCGCCTTCGGAGTGTCGAAAGAGGCCGCACCGGCGCGTTTGCCTTCCAGGTAATACTCACTCGCCCCGCGTGTGAATGTGCACGAGGGATCGGGCTCGAAACCCTCAACGGTGCGTCCCCGCGAGGCGCGCGAAAGCCCAGAGGTTGCCATCGCCCGGTCTAATTCGCGGCGGTAATGCGATACTATATTCTTTACATATAAGGTGTCCTTGAGCCGCCCCTCTATTTTAAAAGAAGTGACCCCAGCCGTGAGAAGGTCGGCAAGGCGTGCCGACAGGTCCAGATCGCGCAGCGAGAGCAGATGCTTTTGGCTGATTATATTGCGGCCATCCGCATCCGTCAGGTCGTATGGCAACCGGCATGGCTGGGCGCACTCCCCCCGGTTGCCGCTGCGCGTACCGGCGGCACGGCTCAGGTAGCAGCGCCCACTGTAACCCACGCATATCGCCCCGTGCACGAAAACCTCGATTTCCGCCTCCGTGGCCGCGCTTATCGCTTTTATCTGCTCCAATGTCAGCCCGCGCTCCAGGATTATGCGCGAAAATCCGCAGCGCTCCAAAAACCGCGCATCCTGGGGTGTGCGGTTCTGGGTCTGGGTCGAGGCGTGCATCTCGACGCCCTGCAGCCCCATGCGCATTAAAGCCATATCCTGCACGATCAGCGCGTCTGCGCCGACCCCGATCAGCCCCCGGGCAACTTCCTGCGCACGCTGCAGCTCGTTTTCATAGACCAGCGTGTTCAGGGTCGCGTAGAGCTTCGCGCCGTAGGTGTGGGCGTAGCTGGCTGCGAGGGCCACCTCTTCCAGCGTATTTCCCGCCGCCGCGCGTGCGCCGAATCCCGGGCCGCCCATGTAGACCGCGTCCGCGCCGTGGTCTATGGCCGCCCGCACGGCCTCCAGGTCGCGCGCCGGAGCAAGTAGTTCTATGGAATGGGATCTCATCGGGGCAAATGTAACGCTTATCTTCTTAGCGTGGCGAAAAAGTCGAGCAAAAGGACGTTGCACTCGTCGGCGAGCACCCCTTTGCATGTTTTGGTCTTAGGATGCAGCAACTCCGCGCCGTGGCGCATGAACCCGCGCCTGGGGTCGTCCGCACCCCATACGATGCGCCCCAGTTGGCTCCACGCGCACGCCCCGGCGCACATCACGCACGGTTCGAGGGTCACGTAGAGCGTGCATTCATTAAGGTATTTACCCCCGATGGTGTTCGCGGCTGCGGTTATGGCCTGCATTTCGGCGTGGGCGGTGGCGTCAGAGAGCGTTTCGACCAGGTTGTGGCCGCGCCCTATAATCTTTTCGCCGTGTACGACCACCGCGCCTATGGGCACTTCGTTGTGCGTAAGTGCCTCGCGGGCCTGGGCTATGGCCTGCCGCATAAAAAAATCGTCGCGCTGTTTCTCGTCCATTGTGGTAAAATGCTTATATTTGAAGCCGAAACGCAAAATTACAAAAATATTATGTATCGCAGCCATACTTGCGGCGAGCTTCGCCTGACAGACATCAATAAAACCGTAACCCTGGCCGGATGGGTGCAGAAAGTGCGCAACCTGGGCGGGATGACATTCATCGACCTGCGCGACCGCTACGGCATCACCCAGCTCGTGGTGGGCGAAGGCTCCGACGACGCCACCCGCGCGGCGGCGGAAAGCCTCGGGCGCGAATTCGTGGTACAGGCCACCGGTCGCGTCATCGAGCGCGCCTCGAAGAACGCCAAGATCCCCACCGGCGAGGTCGAGATCGCCCTGGATGAACTCAAGGTGCTTACGGTCAGCGATACGCCGCCCTTCACAATCGAGGACCACAGCGACGGCGGCGACGAGCTGCGCATGCACTACCGCTACCTCGACCTGCGCCGCCGACCGCTGCAGCAGAACATGATGCTGCGCCACCGCATGGCCATGGTAGCCCGCAACTTCCTCTCGGACGAGGGATTTTTAGAGATCGAGACGCCCTATATGATCAAGTCGACGCCGGAGGGTGCGCGCGACTTCGTGGTGCCTTCGCGCATGAACCCCGGCGAATTCTACGCCCTGCCCCAGTCGCCACAGACCTTCAAACAGTTGTTGATGGTGGCCGGTTACGACCGCTATTTCCAGATAGTGCGCTGTTTCCGCGACGAGGACCTGAGGGCGGACCGCCAGCCCGAATTCACGCAGATCGACTGCGAAATGGCTTTCGTCGAGCAGGACGACGTGCTTGCGGTGTTCGAGCGCATGGCGAGGGCCATGTTCTCGAAGATACTGGACGTCGAGCTGGGAGAATTCCCGCGCATGCCCTGGAGCGAAGCCATGGAAAAATATGGTTCGGATAAGCCCGATATACGTTTCGGGATGACCTTCAACGACGTGACAGGGCTGATGCAGGGCCACGATTTCGCGGTGTTCGACACGGCGGAATACGTCGGCGCCATCGTAGCCCCCGGCTGCGCAGCCTACACCCGCAAGCAGTTGGACGAACTGACCGATTTCGTCAAGCGTCCCCAGATAGGCTCGAAAGGCATGGTCTACGCCCGTGTCGAGGCAGACGGCAGCGTCAAGTCGAGCGTCGATAAGTTCTACTCGCCCGAAGACCTCGCCGCACTGGCCGCGCAAGTCGGTGCCGCCCCCGGCGACCTTATACTTATATTGTCCGGCACGCGCCGCCAGACCCTCTCTGCGCTGTGCGAACTGCGCCTGGAAATGGGCTCACGCCTCGGATTGCGCGACAAGACGAAATTCGCCCCCATGTGGGTCGTGGATTTCCCCCTGTTGGAATGGGACGAGCAGACCGCGCGTTTCTATGCCATGCACCATCCATTCACCTCGCCCAAACCAGAGGACATAGCGCTGCTGGACAGCGATCCGGGCATGGTGCGCGCCAACGCCTACGATTTCGTCGTGAACGGCGTGGAGGTGGGCGGAGGCTCGATCCGTATCCATAACCCGGAGTTGCAGTCGCGCATGTTCGACCTGCTGGGTTTCACCCACGAAGAGGCGCAGAAACAATTCGGCTTTTTGATCGACGCATTCAAATACGGCGCTCCACCCCACGGCGGCATAGCTTTCGGTTTCGACCGTTTCTGTTCGCTGTTCGGAGGCTCGGACTCGATACGCGACTTCATCGCCTTCCCGAAAAACAACTCGGGACGCGACGTGATGATAGACGCCCCCTCGACCATCGCCGATGCGCAGCTGGACGAACTTTACCTCGCTTTGAAAAATATTCCGCAATAATTTTTTCAAAAAAACACCCGCGAAATTTGGAGTTATAAAATTTCGCAGTATCTTTGCACACGCAATCGGGAAATATGGATTGCACCGGTTCAAAGATAACTCGGGAGCTTAGCTCAGTTGGTTCAGAGCGGCTGCCTTACAAGCAGCGGGTCGGGGGTTCGAATCCCTCAGCTCCCACAAAGGAAAACACAGTAAAAACCACTCCATCGGAGTGGTTTTTTTGTTAAAGGGGCGTGGCGCGGGGGAATTTATTCCCCAAAGCGCCACGTCCCTTTAACAATGAACGCTCGCAGAGCGTTTACTGTGTTTTCCTTTGTCGTCATTCACCGCAGCCTAACGGGATCAACGAGCGCAGCGAGATAATCCCCCGGTTGGTTATATCCCCCCAAAGCGCCACGCTCCTTTAACAATTAACGCTCGCAGAGCGTTTACTGTGTTTTCCTTTGTCGTCATTCACCGCAGCCTAACGGGATCAACGAGCGCAGCGAGATAATCCCCGATTTTGTACCTATAAATAGTCCAATTCCGCCACAGGACTATTCAATAAGCGTCAATACCCCGTAAAAAGTCCAATTTTAATAATTTCCCGGTCGAAAATGAAAGTTTCTCCGGGTCCGGTTCGTTTATTTTGCATTGAGCCGGGGACAATATCCGCATCTGCCGTGCGAAGCACAAAATTCACTAACCTAAAATTATATCCATGAGTAAACTGCTACAAAACTCCGCCGTTTCCCGTCCGGGGAATGCGCGGTATCGTTTTACGGCGCTGCTTTGCCTGTGGTGTCTGCTGGGGGCGTTGCCGTCGGCGGCCCAACAGGCATCCGCAGCCGAGGTAAGGGGTGTGGTAACAAACCTATCCTCGAAACCCGTGGCCGGCGTTGCCGTGACGGTAAACGGCGCCCAGTCCGGCGCTGTGACCGATGCGCAGGGGCGTTACGCCGTTAAGATCAAAGATGGCAAGAACGTGCTTGCATTCTCGTGCCTGGGCTACGAAAGCCAGCAGTTCGAGGTAAGCGCGGCGCGCACCCTGAACGTGATCCTTAAGGAGGCCGCCACCGAGATCGACCAGGTCGTGGTCATCGGTTACGGTACTATGCGCAAACGCGACGTTACGGGCGCGATCCAGTCGATCTCCGAGAAGAGCATCGAGGAGCGCATACCGGTCAATATCTTCGACGCCATGCAGGGCCAGGTGGCCGGTGTCGAGGTGGTGACCGGCTCGGGTGCCCCGGGTGAAGGCGCAGAGGTCAAGATCCGCGGCGCATCGACCTTTGAGGGTGGCGCCAAGCCCCTATACGTGGTCGACGGCGTGCCGATGGACGACATCGACGTGCTCAACCCCGCGGACATACAGTCGATAGAGATACTCAAGGACGCTGCCTCGGCGGCTATTTACGGTTCGCGCTCAGCCAACGGCGTTATTATCGTGTCGACAAAGCAGGGTGAGAAGAGCAATCCGCGCCTGGACATCCGCTACCTCAACTCTTACAGCCAGCTCACGCGCCAGATGCCCAAGGCCAACGCCGACGAGCGCCGTTACTATGACCGCGAACGCCGCCGCATTTCCGGCGGTTTGCTGGGTTACAATCCCGTCGACACGCTGGCATTCTTCAATAACCAGGACATGAACCTGCAGGACCTGCTGTTCCGCACGGCTGTGCGCAACCAGGTGGACCTGAGCGCCAGCGGGGCTTCGGATCGCTTTAAATACTACCTGAGCGCGGGCTATCTGGGTGATAAGGGTATTATCGTCAACAGCAAATACGACCGCATCACCTCGCGCATCAACACCGAATATATCCCCAGCAAGACCGTCACGCTGGGCAGCAAGATACAGTTCTCATACGCCCAGACTAACGGTATCTCCGAGGACGGGGTGCTCAATCAGCTGTTGCAGAGGGTGCCCTACTGGGCGATCTTCAACCCCGACGGCAGCTACGTGCCCAACCTGAGCAGCCGCCGCAATCCCTACGCCGTGGCTATGGACGACACGAATATCAAGCAGACCTACAAAGCCTCGGCATTCGAATATGTGAAACTCAACCTGGGTAAGAAATTCGAGGCCAACCTCACCCTGCAGGGTAACTTCACGGGCAACGACGAGTCTTTCTTCCGCTCCACACCCCAACTTTCGGAGAGTGAGCGCAGCACGGGCCGCGACTATTTCGACATCGCCTACAACTGGGCCAATGAGAATTACGTCTCCTATACAGATAAGTTCTGCGGCACGCACGAATTGACCGCGATGGTGGGTAACTCGATACAGTACTGGAACCTCAAGGACCTGCGCCTGTGGGGTTACGACTACACCACCGACAATATTTACACTCTGAACACGGCCTCGACTTTCGATGCCTCGCGCACCTACACACGCATTACCCGCCACTCGATGGCCTCTTTCTTCGGTCGCGTTGCCTATAACTACAAAGGTAAATACCTGCTCAACGGCAACCTGCGCTACGACGGAAGCTCGCGCTTCGGCTCGGACAACAAATGGGGCGCCTTCCCCTCGGCGTCTGCCGGCTGGCGTTTTTCCGATGAAAAATTCACCCGCTGGATGAAACGCGTGGTCAGCGACGGTAAACTGCGTCTGAGCTACGGTGTGACCGGCAACCAGGAGATCGGCGACTACGACTCGTGGCAACTATACAGCCCCAACTACATATACGAGGGCGTAGCCGGTATCGCCGCCAGTCAGATCGCATTCAGCGACCTGAGCTGGGAGCAGACCACCCAATACGACGCGGGTATCGACCTGAGCATGATAGGCAACCGTCTGCGCGTGACCGCCGACTACTACTGGAAGGACACCGACCGCCTGTTGAGCAGGGTCGAGATGCCCAAGGAAACGGGCTATAACTCCGTGCGCAAGAACGTGGGCGCGATGACCAACGAGGGCTTCGAATTCTCGATCGACTACGACATCATCCGCCGCGCGGGCCTGAAATGGAACGTGGGCTTCAACATCGCGCACAACGACAGCCGCGTGACCAGGATCGCCGACGGCATACCTTTCTACAAGGGCCTCGACGATGCGATATATGTGCAGCAGGGGGCGCGCCTGGGTGAATTCTACGGCTATAAGTACAAAGGCATCTTCGCCTACGACGAGTCGAATGCCTTCACCGAAGATTGGAAGCGCCTCACCCCGGTATTCTCGGGCGGGGTGTTCCAGAATGCATACTACCTCGGCAATGAGGAGTACACCGGAACGGTCTACCAGAAAAAGAGCGCCGACGGCGTGTCCCTGAAGGGCGGCGACGTGGATTACGAGGACCTGGACGGGAACGGCATCACCAACTCCGCCGACAAACAGCTGATCGGCTGTGCGCAGCCCGACGTATTCGGCGGCCTGTCGACCAGCCTCACGTGGAAAGGGCTGGGTGTCTACATATCGCTCTACTACTCTTTCGGCGGCGATATATACAATTACGCCGAGGCGCGCCGCAACATGTTCTCGTGGGACGGCGCAACGCCCTCGCCCGAGGCTATAGCCAGGATGTGGACGAATCCGGGCGACAACGCCCTGTATCCCGCGCCTATAAACAAGGAGCACAACCGTCTGCCGCCATCGAGTTTTTATATAGAGGACGGGTCCTATATAAAGCTGCGCAACGTCAAGATCAGCTACAACCTGCCCACCAAATGGGTCAAGAAGGTGGCTATGCGCTCGGCGCAGGTCTACGTCTACGGCAACAACCTGCTGACCTGGACCGACTACAAGGGATACGACCCCGAATTCTCGCTTGGCACAAGCGACCCGCTGACCCTGGGTATCGACCAGAACCGCTATCCCCGCAAACGCGAACTGGGCTTCGGTATCAATCTCGGATTTTAAAACATGACGGCAATGAAAAAATATATCATATTGTTAATGGCCTTCGGGGCTTTCTCCTGCGCCGGTTTCCTCGACCAGGAGCCTGTGAGCGACCTCACGGCAGACAGCTTCTGGCAGACGGCCCGCGATGCCGAAGTGGGCGTCGTGTCGATCTACAACGCATTTTCCAAGGCCGTTTCGCC
>JAVBOL010000034.1:0-20430 GCA_031550615.1 Rikenellaceae bacterium
CCCACGCCGTAGTCGCGCTCGTCGACCGCAAAGCCCAGCTTAACGTTGGCCTCGGCGGTGTCGTAGCCCTGGTCCTGGAGTTTATAGGCGTGTATCTTATTGAACAGCCCGATGCCGCGGCCCTCCTGCGAGAGGTAGACCACAGCGCCTTTGCCCTCCTTCTCTATCATGCAGAGCGATTCGTGGAGCTGGGCCCCGCAGTCGCAGCGGCACGAGCCGAAAACGTCGCCCGTCATGCATGACGAGTGCACCCTGACCAGCACGGGCTCGTCGGCCTTCCATTCGCCTTTTGTCAGGACGCAATGCTCCATGCCGTTGCTTTTCTGCACGAAGGCGGTGAAGTCGAACGACCCCCATTCGGTGGGCATGGGCACCGTGGCGCCCTTTTCGACTATCGAATCGGTTTTGAGGCGGTAGGCCACAAGGTCGGCTATCGAAACTATCTTCAGGTCGAATTTTCTGGCTATTTCAAGCAACTCGGGCAGACGCGCCATAGTGCCGTCCTCGTTCATTATCTCGACCAGCGCACCTCCGGGGGTCAGTCCGGCCATGCGTGTGAGGTCCACCACGGCCTCGGTGTGCCCCGGACGGCGCAGCACGCCGCGTTCGCGGGCTCGCAGGGGGAAAATGTGGCCGGGACGTCCCAGTTCCTCGGGTTTGGTGGCGGGGTCGACCAGGGCATGCAGCGTCTTGCTGCGGTCCGCGACCGAAATGCCGGTCGTGCAACCGTGGCCGACCAGGTCGACCGACACGGTGAAGGGGGTTTCGTGCAGCGAGGTATTATGGCCGACCATAAGGGGCAGGTTCAACTCCTCACAGCGCGATTCGGGAAGCGGGGCGCATATAAGGCCGCGTCCGTGCGTGGCCATGAAATTGACGATCTCGGGGGTGACCTTTTCGCCGGCCACGATGAAGTCGCCTTCGTTTTCGCGGTCTTCGTCGTCGACCACGATCAGCACCTTGCCGGCGCGTATATCTTCTATCGCCTCTTCGACGGAGTTAAGCAGACTTTGCTTTGACATATCTTTTGAAAAAATCTTTTACTTTCCTTATTCGCGTTATATACCAGTCGGCGTCGAACAGCGTCGAGTCGTTGGTTGCCTTGTATATCAGGAACACCGACAGCGGCATGAGTATGAACGTCGACAGCCACATCCCCGGGAAAGCGTCCCATGAGCCCTCGCGCGCAAGTTTTTCGCCCGTGATGCTGATTATGTAGTAGATCACAAAAAAGAGCACCGACACCACCACAGGCATTCCGAGCCCACCTTTGCGTATGATCGCCCCGAGTGCCGAGCCTATCAAAAAGAATATCATGATCGACACGGGCAGCGATATTTTGCGGTGCCATTCGACCTTGTGTTTATAGAGTTGCGTGAGCGTGTCCTTCGCGCTGTCCTCATCGAAGGTGAACAGTCCGCGCGAGGAGTTGGCGTAGCTTTTGGCATCGCTCCACAGCGTTTTCTTCGCGTAGACGTCGAGTTTGGCTATCGAGTCTGTCAGAAGCGCCTTTTCGAACCCGGCATGCGCCATGCGCGCAGAGTCGCCGGGGGCTTTGAGCAGGGTGGTGTCGCGTGGGAATATATAGCCGCGCAGCAACGGGTCGTAGGAGCGCGAGGTATTCTGGGCGGTAAGTACCGTGAGCGAGTCGATGCCTTCGCCCAATTGGGCGATATTTTTGGTCTGGCCGCTCGAAAAGAGCTCCGAGTCGGTCTGTGTGAAGTCGTAGCCGCTCACGGGCAACATCATATTCTGCTCTTCGAAAATGCGGCGCGAGAGGTTGCTGTTGTCCCACCAGCGGTAGTTGCGCGTCTGCTGGTACGATTCGCCGTGGAAAAGCTGCACTTTCAAAAAGCGCTTGTCCTCGGTCAGCTTTATGTAGCCCGAGTCGGCGCGCGTGGTGCTCATGTCGCCGTTGGCGTCGCGCGTGTCGTAGATCAGCACGTTGTTGAGCAGCTTGGTTTCCGGGTTCTGGCGCGCCACGCGGATGCTCAGGTTGTCTATGCCGTTGAAGAACAGGCCGTCCTGGAATTCGAGGCTCTGCTTCTGCTGGTTGATGTCGTATATCAGCGCGAAGGTACGCCGCATGGCGTAGGGCACGAGGTTATTGGCGATAAAAAAACTCGCCACGCACACCACGAAAACCACGGCCACCAGGGGGCGGGTGATCTTCTGCAGCGACATGCCCGCCGACTTCATGGCCAGCAATTCGTAGTTCTCGCCCAGGTTGCCGAGGGTCATGATCGCCGCCAGCATCGTAGAGAGGGGCAATCCCATGGGCATCGACGAAATGGCCGCGTTGAACATCAGCTCCAGTATCACGTCCGCACTCAGCCCCTTGCCCACCAGATCGTCTATATATCGCCAGATGAACTGCATCACCAGCACGAACATCACGATAAAGAACGTGAGCACCATGGGGCCCAGGTAGGACTTGAGTACAAAGCGGTGGATGGTCTTCATCGGGCGTTTTCGTTGAGTCGCAAAGGTAGCACTTTTACGGCAATAAGCCCAACGGTCAGCGTAAATATTGTCGCCGCCGAGGCCGGGATGTCGAGCGCCACCGAGAAACAGAGCCCCGCGAGGTTGGCCGCAACGCCGATCGCCACCGCCAGGGGAAATATGCGGCGGTAGTTGTTTGAAAGCGCACCCGCGATGACGGCGGGCATGGTCAGCAGCGAGATAAGCAGCATAATGCCCACGGCGCGTATGGAAAAGACGATGGTCAGCGCCACCACGACGGCCATAAAGTAATTTATAAAGCGTGTGGGCACCCCCTGGCTGCGCGAGAAAGAGGGGTCGAAAGCCACATAGACCACCCGGCGCATGAACAGCGCGAACAGGGCGACGAGCACCGCCGCCAGCGCCCCGAGCAATACTATGTCGCGTCGGGTGACCGTGAGGATATTCCCGAAAAGGAAGCTCATAAGATTGGGCGCGTACCCTGGGGTCATATATATAAATATGATACCCACGGCCATGCCCACCGACCAGATCACCCCGATCGCCGAGTCCTCGCGGATGCCCCCGCGTTGCGAGGCCGCCTCGACGCCCAGGGCGGATAACACGGAGAACACCAGCGCACCCAGCACCGGGTCGAGCCCCATGTAATAGGCTATGCCGATACCCCCGAACGAAGCGTGCGTTATGCCGCCTCCCAGGAATACCATGCGCCGCAGCACGATATAGGTGCCCGTAAGGGCGCATGCGATGCCCGAGAGTAGGCACGCCACGAGGGCATTTTGCAGGAACGCGTATTGGGAGATGTATTCGAACGGTGTCATATGCAGATGGCAAAATTAGGTTTTTTATTGTAACTTTGCACTTACCAATTCATAATTCACAATTTAGTGAAAGTAAGTTTCCACACCCTGGGCTGCAAGCTCAACTACTCAGAAACCTCGACCCTCGCCCGCGAATTCGCTGCGGGCGGCTACGAGCGCACCCCGCGGGGTGCGCAATCCGATATCTGCATAATAAACAGTTGCTCCGTCACGGCCGAGGCCGACAAGAAATGCCGCAACCTGGTGCGCCGTCTGCTCAGGGACAACCCGGGGGCGATAGTCGCGGTGACTGGATGCTACGCGCAACTCAAGCCAGGCGAGATCGCCGCCATACAGGGTGTGGACCTGGTGGTGGGCAATGCCGCCAAGGGCGAACTTTTCACCCGGGTGGCGCAAATCGCGGCAAAAAGGGGCGGCGCCGACATATATGGCTGCCAGGCCACCGACCTGACGCGCTTTTTCTCTGCTTTCTCCACCGGCGACCGCACGCGCGCATTCCTGAAAGTGCAGGACGGCTGCGATTACCATTGCTCATACTGCACCGTGCCGTTGGCGCGCGGCGCAAGCCGCAACCTCTCCATAGCCGAGGCTGTGGCCCAGGCTGAGAAGATCGCCGGCGAGGGCTGCCGCGAGATCGTCATCACGGGTATCAACACGGGCGACTTCGGGCGCACGACGGGCGAAGATTTCGCCGACCTGCTCGCCGCGCTGGACGGCGTGGAGGGCATCGACCGTTACCGCATCTCGTCCATCGAGCCAAACCTGCTCACCGACCGCGTGATCGGGCTCACCGCGAGTTCGCCGCGATTCATGCCACATTTCCATGTGCCTTTACAGAATGGCTCGGACCGTATACTGGGGCTGATGAAACGCCGCTACAACACCTCGCAGTTCGCCTCGCGCATCGAGGCCGTGCGGCGCGCAATGCCCGACGCGTTCATCGGCATCGACGTGATAACTGGCTTCCCGGGCGAAACGGACGCGGACTTCGGGCAGACTTACAGTTTCCTGGAAGATCTCGCGCCGTCGTTCCTGCATGTTTTCCCTTACTCCGAGAGGGATAACACCCCCGCCGCAGCATTTCCCGAAAAAGTGGCGTCGAATGTGTCCCGTGAGCGTACGGCGCGGCTGATAGCCCTTTCGGATCGTCTGCACGAACAATTCGCCGCCGGTCACGTGGGACTCTCTGCCGACGTGCTGTTCGAAAGCACCCAGAAGGGAGGGATGATGTCTGGCTTTACTGACAACTATATACGCGTGTGCGCACCCTATGACCGCAGCCTTGTCGGACGCATAAGCCGCGTCAGGCTCACTGGCTCGCGCGGCGGCGCCGTGCTGGACGGGGTGGTCGAAGAATAATTTATGGGCCCCCGCATGAGGGGATTCCCGTCAAAAAGTGTACTTTTGTGCAACCTAATTATATAAAGGCCGTGCGATGACGATACGCAAAAAGATAATCATTGGCTTTGTGAGCCTTGCCGTGCTGCTCTTCTTTTCGGGGGTCATATCCTACTTCGAGTTGCGCCGCCTGAGCCGTGAGACGAGTGAGATATTCACCGCCAACACACATAACCTGGACCTTTCGCGCCAAATGCTCGACGTGATGCAGCAACAGGCATTCGCCACGGCGGTGGCCATCGACGGCAATAACAAAGGTTACGATTCGCTGTATAAGGCGTCGAGCGCCGCGCTGGAGGGCATAATGCTCCAGGCCACCGTCACGGTGCGCGACCGGGAGGAAATGCAGCAGATCTACGCAGCCCACAATATTTACGAAAAGGTGCTGGCCGACTATGTCGCTATGGGAGCCCCTGCGCATGAAGAGTGGTTCGACACCACATTCCGAAACGCATACGGCGACCTGTCGGGTGCGATCAAGGATTATATGGTCGTCTCGCAGGACGCGCTGCGCGAGAAGAGCTCGAACCTGGGAAAGACCGCCTACCGCGCCATTACTCCCGGCATCCTTGCGCTGTCGGTGGGGATCGTTATACTGCTGATGTTCCTTTTCCTTATAGACGTCTATTTCTCACGGCCCATAAACGCCATCAACCGCAGCCTGAAAGGCTACGTAGCCCAACGCATACCATTTAACGTCAAAGACGAGTGCTCGGGCGAGGTGGCCGAGCTGCGCGACGGGATCGACGACCTGATAGCGCTCTATAAAAGCCGCAAAACCGAATAAACCTTAGATGCGCACACAGGTCATACTGCGACACATGGGCATGATCCTGCTTTTGGATGCAGGGTTGATGTTGATCTCTGCGATGGTGTCGCTGGGCTACGGTATGGATACTGCGTTCTATCCGTTGCTGCTCTCTTTCCTGCTTACCGGCTCGCTGGGGGCTTTCCCCCTGATATTCGTCAGCCGTAGCGAACAGGTGACCAGCAAGGAGGGCTATTTCATCGTGGTCGGCTCATGGATGCTCTCATGCATCGTGGGAATGTTCCCATACCTGCTGTGGGGGGGCGAATTCGGACTGCTCAATTCCTGGTTCGAGAGCGTTTCGGGATATACCACGACCGGCGCGACCATACTCCATGACGTGGAGGCGCTGCCGCACGGGTTGCTTTTCTGGCGCTCGTCGACCCACCTGTTGGGAGGGGTTGGGGTGGTGATGTTCGCGCTGGTGGCCCTGCCGGCGATGGGGCGCACCAAACTGACGCTCTCCAGCGTCGAAATATCGCCCCTGGCGAAGGACAATTACCACTACCGCGCCCACAAGATGATACAGGTGCTGCTCGTGGTCTACCTGGGTATGGCGGCGTGCGAAACGCTGTTGCTGCGCCTGACGGGCATGGGATGGTTCGATGCGGTCAACCATGCGTTCTCGACCGTGGCCACCGGAGGGTTCAGTACGCGCAATGCAAGCATCGCACATTATCAGAATCCCGCCGTGGAGATCATCATAACGGTATTCATGGTGCTGTCGAGTATACATTTCGGGATCGTTTTCGCAACCATCACCGGGCGGTCGAACAATATTTTCCGCTCCGAGGTGGCGCGGTACTATGTCGCATGCATTGTGGCCGGAAGTTTCCTGGCCGCCGCCAGCGTCTGGTATGCCGGGATCTACGATTCCTTCCTCGTTTCGTTGCGGCACAGTTTCTTCCAGATCGCAGCCTATGCCTCCACCACCGGATTCGGGGTGGTGGACACCAACCTGTGGACGCCGTTTGCTATGGCCGTGCTGCTCGTCGTGTCACTGCAGTGCGGTATGGCCGGATCCACCTCGGGGGGCATCAAGGCCGACCGCATGCTGCTGTCGCTCAAAGTGATGCGCGCCAAGATACTGCAACAGCAACACCCTAACGCCATTATCCGCGTCAAACTCGGCAATATCGTGCAGGACCGCGACGTGATAGACCTGGCGATGATATTTATGGTCGCTTACGTCACCCTTATCGGGGTGGGAACGCTGCTTATCGCAGCTTTCGGGGTGGATTTAGTGACGGCATTCAGCTCTTCGGTGGCCTGTGTGGGCAATATCGGGCCGGGATTCGGCGAGGTGGGCTCCATGGGCAATTACGGGAATATGCCAGATGGGGCTAAAGTCGTGCAATCGTTGCTGATGCTGCTCGGGCGTCTTGAGATTTTCGGATTCATTCAGTTATTCCTTATCAAGTGGTGGAAATAAAATCGGGATATATCACATTGTGCATGGTCGTTACGCTGTCGTTGGCCGTGCTGGCGCAGCAGCCAGCGGCGCGTGTCGCCGGGCTTGAGAAAAATGCGCAGTATATGCAGTTGATCTCGCGCGAACAGGCCTTGCGGCACCGCGAGGATTCGATAGGCGGACTGTTGGACCAGGCGCGCCGCGACCTGCGGGCCAATCCTGACAAGCGCGCCGCACACGGTGCGGCGATACTGCGCCTTGAGAATGAGATATACGACGTGCGCAGCCAGCTCGGGATGGTGGCCGGACAGATCAACTCCATCGAGCAGCAGTACGTTATCAACAGCTTCGGCACCACGCCCGCCGACAGCGCCGCGGCGAAGCTAAGTATGCAGGAATTCATCATGCAGAGCCTCCCCGCGCAGGATCTCGCGTTGTGGCGCAGCGCCTCGGCGGACGAGAAATACGTGGTTTCGCTTATCGGCCGCTACATGGGCAATTACAGTCAGCTCAGCCGCATGTGTGCGGATTATGCCGCCACGTCATCCGCCGCTAAGGCCGATAGCATAATGGCGCGTTACAACACCGTCAGTAACCTCAGTTCGGCACTCTCGGACTCGGTCGGCATCGTCTGGGGACGCATCTACGATAACAAGACATACCTGTGCAACCTGTTGATGGACAAGGCGAACAATACCGAGTACCTCGCCTGGGCGCAGAAGAAAGCCGAACAGTTGCGCAGCAAGGAGACCGTGCTGCGAGGCTCTTTCACCTCGGACCATGTGGGGCTTTACCCGCTCGAAAAGCGCTACGTGCTCGAATGCGAACTCGCCGTGGCCGAATATATTTCGGACGGCAAGGCCGCCGACTCGCTGCGCAAGGCCATGGAGTCGCTCGACACCATGCCCGAACCGCTGGCCCTGACCTTCACCCCGCGCGTGTTCATTCCCTACGTAAATGCTTACATTAGCCAGAAGGTGGTGTACAATGCGGCCAATCCGATCCCGAAGATGATAACCTATAAGACCGGGGTGGTCTACCGCATACTTATCGGCAATTTCTCCAAGATGCAGTTGGCGGGCATATTCCGCAATGTGGTGCCGCTGTGCGTATGGGCTGAGGACGGGCGGTTCCGCTACTACGCAGGGGACTACGAGACCCTGGACGAAGCCGAGCAGGGCATGGCGCTGCTGCGCAAGGCGATGTTCCGTTCACCCCAGATCGAAGTGTGGCGCGACGGGCGCTATGAGGGCCCGGTGGGGGCGGGGAGCGCAGCCGCCGCGACCGAGGGCCGCTACCGGGTCGAGATATCCATCGCCGAGCCGCAACTGGACGATTCCGTGCGCGATTTGATAAACACGTTGGGCGAAGGGCGCGAAATATCGCGCGTGGTGACCAAAACCGGGGACGGGGCGACGCTCTACCTGTTCACCGTCGACGGGATGGATAAGGCCACGGCCACGACCCTGGCCGAGGCCGTACGCGTGAAACAGCCCGCTTATGTGGTGAAAGTCAATGAAATGCCCGTTGCCACCGAAGAATGATGAATTGCGATAAAAAGAAGATACGCATCGTGTATATGGGTACGCCGGAGTTCGCCGTGCCCCCTTTGAAACGCCTGGTCGAGCAGGGGTATAACGTCGTCGCGGTCATCACCGTGCCCGACAAACCCGCAGGACGAGGGTTGCAGGTGCAGCAGAGCGCCGTCAAGCAATATGCCCTCTCGGTGGGATTGCCTGTGCTGCAACCCGTTAAGATGCGCGACGAAGGGTTCGTGGAGGAGTTTAAGGCATTGCGCGCAGACCTGGGTATAGTTATAGCCTTCAGGATGTTACCCGAGGTTATATGGAGCAATCCCACGCTCGGGACGTTCAATCTGCACGCCTCGTTGCTGCCGGACTACCGCGGTGCGGCGCCTATAAATTGGGCGGTGATAAATGGTGAAACGCAGACCGGGCTGACGACCTTTATGCTCGACGCCGAGATAGACAAAGGCGCGATTCTCGGTCGCCGCACGGTGGATATATTCCCTGATGACACGGCGGGCACGCTCCACGACCGGCTGCGCGATCTAGGCCCCGATCTGGTCGAGCAGACCATCGCGGGGATTTGCTCGGGCGAAATGCTGCCCGCACCGCAGGACGCCGACGAAAGCGCGCTCAAACCCGCGCCCAAAATATTCAAGGACGACTGCCGCATAGATTTTTCCCTGCCCGGCGAGAAGGTGCGCAACCTCATACGCGGCCTCAGCCCTTATCCTGCGGCATGGACCACCATCGTGCCCCCCGGGAGCGAACCGTTGGCGGTCAAGGTATTCGCGGCCACATTCACCCCTGCATCCGCCGTAGAGCCCGGCGCGCTGCGCACAGACGGCAAAACGACCCTCGAAGCCGCATGCGCCGACGGGTATATCTCTATAACGGAGTTACAGGCCGCCGGAAAGAAACGGATGCCCGTCGCAGATTTTCTCCGGGGATTCAAGGCCGACGGCTGCAAATTCGAATAGTAAAGGGGTGTCCGACCGGACACCCCTTTTGAAAAACCACTTGCGGATTTAATTACTTGCGTTGAATTAAGTCCATGCCCTGCTCGATAGCCTTCTGGTTGGCGGGGATGGTGGAGTGGAGGCGTGTGGGAAGCGAATTTTCAAGCCCTTTTCGTACGCTCTCCATGCTTACCACGGGGCGCACCTTGAGGTAGCCGCCCAGTATCATGGTATTGAACATGCGCGCGTTGCCCTGGCGTGCCGATTCGGCGGCAGCATCGATGGTGTAGATGTCGATGTCGGTTCGCGAAGGGTGGCGCGTGATGCCGTTGGTGTCGTAGATCAGCACGCCGCCTTTCTTGACTTTCGACTCGAACTTATCCATGCTCTGCTGGTTAAGGATAATGGCCGTGTCGTATTCGTGCACTATGGGCGAGGAAACGCTGTGGTCGCTGATGATGACCGTCACGTTTGCCGTACCGCCGCGCATCTCGGGGCCGTAGGCGGGCATCCACGTCACGTTGTAGTCCTGCATCACGCCCGAGTAGGCGAGTATTTTACCCATCGACAGCACACCCTGGCCGCCGAAACCTGCAATTATCAATTCTTCGGTCATAGCTCTAAATATCTTTGATGTCACCTAAGGGATAGACCGGGAACATATTCTCTTCCATCCACTTGTTGGCCGCCACGGGCGAGAGTTTCCATCCGCTGTTGCAGCTGGCCACGATCTCTATCAGCGACACGCCTTTGCCGTCGAGGCTCTTTTCGAAGCCTTTGCGGATGGCTTTTTTGGCCTTGCGCACCCCGGCGGGGGTGTTCACGCTCTGGCGGGTTATGTAGCTCACCCCGGGCAGGTGTGCGAGCATGTCGGCCACCGCGTAGGGATAGCCGTGCAGTTTGGGGTCGCGTCCGTCGGGTGAAGTGGCGGTTTTCATGCCTACGAGGGTGGTGGGGGCCATTTGTCCGCCCGTCATGCCGTAGATGGCGTTGTTGACGTAGATAATGGTGATATTTTCCGCGCGGTTACAGGCGTGGATAGTTTCGGCGGTGCCGATGGCCGCCAGATCGCCGTCACCCTGGTAGGTGAACACCATGTGGTCGGGCATAAGGCGTTTGATGCCTGTGGCCACCGCCGCGGCGCGTCCGTGGGCGGCCTGGGCCCAGTCGATGTCGATGTAGTTGTATGCGAACACCGAGCAGCCGACGGGCGAAACGCCTATCGTGCGCTCGGTAATGCCCATTTCGTCGATCACCTCGGCAACCAGCTTGTGGATGGTGCCGTGGCTGCAACCGGGGCAGTAGTGCATCACGTTGTCCTTGATCAGCGTGGGCTTTTTATATACCAGTTCTGCTGCCATGGCTTATTTCGTTTTTTCGATTATACGTTCTTTGAGGGCTGCGTAGACCTCCGAGGGCGAGTGCACCACTCCGCCGTAGCGACCGAAGTGCTCCGCTATGGGTTTGCAACCCACCGCGAGGCGCACGTCGTCGATCATCTGCCCGGCGCTCATCTCCACCGCAAGGAAACCCTTAACGCCGCGGTCGGCCAAGGCGCGCAACTGTTTGGTGGGGAATGGGAACAGCGTTATGGGGCGCAGCAGACCGACTTTATGTCCTTCCGCACGCGCCATTTCCACGACCTTCGAGCAGATACGCGCCGAAGAGCCGTAGGCCACCATTACGTAGTCTGCGTCGTCGCACCCGATAGCCTGGTAACGAACCTCATTCTCTTCCAGGGCGCGGTATTTGGCTTGCAGACGGTCGTTGACCTTTTCCTGCTCATAAGGGTCGAGTTCGAGCGAGGTGACCACGTTGCCGTGACCCTGCCAGCGACCGGTGATCGCCCAGTCGTCGTAGTTCTTACGGATATATTCTATGTCTTTGCGTTCGCGCTGGGGAGTGAGTTCCACCTTTTCCATCATCTGGCCGATAACCCCGTCCGAGAGGATCATCACCGGATTGCGGTATTTGAAAGCCAGGTCGAAGCCGTCGAAAACGAAATCGTACATCTCCTGCACTGAGGCTGGAGCAAGCACGATCAGTTTGTAGTCGCCGTGCCCGCCGCCCTTGACCGCCTGGTAGTAGTCGGCCTGTGAGGGCTGTATCGTGCCGAGTCCCGGGCCTCCGCGCGATACGTTGACCACCACGCACGGCAACTCTGCGCCGGCGATATAACTCAGTCCCTCGCACATCAGGCTGATGCCGGGGCTGGACGAGGAGGTCAGCACGCGTTTGCCCACGGCGGCGCCGCCGTAGATCATATTTATCGAAGCGGTTTCACTCTCGGCCTGTAACACGACCATTCCGGTGGTTTCCCAGGGGCGCAGCTCCATGAGTGTTTCGAGGATCTCCGATTGCGGGGTGATGGGGTAGCCGAAATAGCCGTCGGCACCGCAGCGTATTGCGGCGTAGGCGACCACTTCGTTTCCCTTGAGGAGTTTGATCTCTTTCATTACTGAAGTTTTTCGCGGTAAACGGTAATGCAACTGTCGGGACATACGATGGCACAGCTCGCGCAACCGGTACAGGCGTCGGGATTGTCCATCCGGCAGAAGTTATAGCCTTTGGAGTTGACAGTGGACGAAAGGGCGATCACCCCGAACGGGCATGCCGCCACGCACACGGAGCAACCCTTGCAATGCTGCTCGTCTACGATTATATTTCCTTTGATCTTAGCCATAAAATGGTTTCAATTCATAAATGCATTACGGTTAATCACAACAAATATAAAACTAAAAAGTTGTACTTCCAACTATTTTTATAACAATATACGATATCCAAGGTTAATAAATATACACCCTGGTCCCGGAAACACACTATTGTCTCAATAAATATAATGAATATTTTCGAGTGATTATTTGATAATATTAAAAGTATATTTAATTTTGTTTGTATGTTTATGGGAAAAACTCCAAATCATGCTTCCATGTAAATGTCCGAGTTGCCGGTCGCAACTAAAAGTGCGTTCGCTTAACTGTGAGAAATGCGGCACGGAGGTCAGCGGTTCTTATGAATTGCCGTTGCTCTCACGCCTCGATGAGGATGACAGGCGCTTTATTCTGGAATTTGTCCGGGCCAGCGGCAGCCTCAAAGAGATGGCCAGGCAAATGGAGTTGAGTTATCCTACCGTACGCAATATATTGGATGATATAATATTGCGGATCGACCAGGCTGAAAAAAACGATAAACCCTAAAATAGTATAAATATGAAGGCTAAACTGTTTTTCAACCCTTTCAGGTATGTCGCCGGCTGGACGGCCCTGGGCATAGGATTGGTAATAATGGCTATAACGGCATTGGCAGGATGGGCCAACGGCGTGATGTTCGATGGCGCACTTGACATCCACACGGCCAGACACACATTATCCATGGCTTTCCAGATGCAAGGGGTCGCATTTCTCTCCCTGATGTTATGTATGTGGGCGGCAGGGGCCATATTTTCCAAAACCCAATACAGGGTCGTCGATGTGGTAGGCACGGTGGCCTTTGCGCGCGCACCGATGATGATCCTGGCCCTGTTGGCCTTCCTGCCGATAATGCCGGAGAGGATGGATAGCTTCGGTATGGTCTGCTTTACGGTGCTTGCTGTTCTGGCGGTAGCATGGATGGTCGCGCTGCTGTATAACGGTTATACAGTATGTTTTAACATGCGCGGCTTGCGTAGTGCGCTATCGTTTATCGGCGGGATACTATCTGCCGAAGTGGTTTCGAAACTGGCGATCGCATTTCTTTTGTTCGGACCCGTGCAGAGTAAGGCGGCTGACCCTGCGTCCACGGTGATACCTGCCGGGCAGACTATAAATCAAACGACCGAGATCGTGGTTAAGGCATTGGAAAATGGCGACTATAACACCGTATTTGCATATTTCGATAACACCATGCGAAAGGCTGTGTCGGTGGCAAAGCTGAAAATGGTCTGGGAAACGACGAGTGCGCAACTCGGCGGGTTCGTGAAAGCCGACACGAGTGTGAGTGCCCAAAACTATAAAGAATATCAGGTGTTAATAATTCCCTGCACCTTTAAAAGCGGGGTGATGAGTCTGCAACTCACTTTCAATGGTGAAGGTTATATAAGCGGGCTGTTTTTGAAGTAACTAAGCTGCCATAGCTCAAAACGGCGGACACATATCAGGTGTCCGCCGTTTTTATATCACCGATATCGCTTTACCGCAAATAAAGATCCGTGACCTTATTGTTCCTGTCGAAAGTGAGCTTCATGCTCATCCTGTCCTTTTCAAACGTGCAGGGGAAAACAAGTATGCGGTAGTGGTCCTTTACGGTCGCCTCTACGTCGGCATTTGTACCTTTATATTCGCCGTGCTTGCTCAGCACCTGCGTGACCAGGTCGTTCATCCTTTTTTCGCTGATGTTGATCTGCATCTGGGCGGTGAAGTGCTTCTTGAGTACCGAGTAATCCCTGCGCATAAACGCGTTGGTGACATCTTCGGCGATTTTCTGCAAGGCGCCCGACTGCTCTGTAACGGTAATGGTGGTGGCGGTTGCCGTTTCGGGCGTTTTTACCGGCGACTCCTTCAGGCGGTCGCCCGTGGATGCCGCGACCTGGCGTTTCCATATTTCGTTGTAACCAGGCTGCTCGGGCATTACGGGGATCCCGACCTTGTTGCCGTTATCGGTGAATCCGGCGGCGTCTTCCTTCATGATGTTGCCGTCCTTGTATTTGACCAGCAGGTAGCGGTCCAATTCGACCCATTTGTCGAACATCGATTGCGCCTTGCCCAACGAATAGTCGGTCATAAAGTTCACCGCAAGCGCAGGATCGTTTTTGTAGAGCGTTTCGGCGGCTGCGTCCACGGCGGGGATCTCCGCCAGCGCTCCGTTTTCGAAGGCATCGACCACCTTTAATATGTCGGCGCTGATGCGGTCGTAGCGCAGGTATGCGAAGTTCGTCACGCGGTTAAAGAGCCAGAAGGCCGAAGTGGGCGAATATGTGGTCATATCGCCGTTGCCCACGGCGAAGCAGCCCGGTATGCGCTTGACGGAGCAATATATCGGGGTGAGGCACGAGGTGCCGGCATCGTCCACGCAGAACCAGTTTACGCCGCCGATCGCATCGGGCAGCCATTCGCGCGCCTGTGCCACGAACCAGAATCCGGTCTGTTGCGTGGCTACGGCCCTCTCGCAGAGGTAACCTACACCGTCGACCTCGAAATGCATGGGCCGCCAGCGGTAGGGCAGGTGGTGGCCTCCGGCGCCGATGTCATAACGCATATCCATAGGCGTGCCTTCATAGTGGTCGCGCATCAGGTCCATGACCTTTTTGGGGCTGACCTTCTCGGCGGGCTTGATCCACAGGGGCATGCGGTTAGGGGGATTATGCCCCAGCGCATAGTCGACATAGCGTTCCATGCCCGGGGTCAGGCGGTTGAATATGGCCCACACACGCGCCTCGCAAGCGCGCATAGCGCCGAAATCCAGGGGGCAGTAGGCGTCGGCAAAGCTGAAGTCCTTATCGGCGCCGGTGAAATAACCCATTTCGCGGGCGAAGGTTATCACGTCGTCCGCGAACATGCAGTTGTGCGGGTCGGTCAGCGGAAAGGTGGTGATGCGCGCCTGGTTGGCGTGCCCGGAAACATATCCGTCGGGAATGCGGCGGGCTACCCAAACGACTCCCTTATTGGCGTTTACGCCATCTTTTATCTTGCATCCCTTGCCGGTCATCTCAAGTATCCACGCTTCATTCTTGTCGGCGATGGAGAACGATTCGCCGCCTGAGGCGTAGCCATATTCGGTCGCCAGGGAGGTCATTACGCCTATCGCCTCGCGTGCCGTTTGGGATCGTTCGAGGGCTATGTATATCATCGAGCCGTAGTCCATCACCCCGGTGGAATCTTCGAGCTCAGGGCGGCCTCCGAAGGTGGTTTCACCGATTATCACCTGGTGCTCGTTCATGTTGCCCACACGCTGGAAAGTGTGCTCCGGTTGCGGAATGCTGCACAGATAGCGCCCTCCGTCCCACTCGTTGACCGTGCGCACAGAACCGGGCGCCCAATCGGCGGCGGGGCTGAAGTAGAGCTGTCCGTAGATCGTGTGCGAATCGGCGGAGTAGGAGACCATCACCGAGCCGTCGGTCGATGCGCCGCGCGTTACGATAATGTTGGTGCATGCGCCGCCGCGGAGAGATGCCAGGCACCCCAGGGCAAGTAAAAATAAAATGGGTTTTCTCATATCTATTGGTCGGTTTTTTATTCTATGGGGAAGCAAAGCTAATAAACTTTCATAGTTTTTACTAATTTTGCTCTGTAACATTAAGCCTTGAAAATGTCAGTCGCATCCAAAATAACCGAGCTTAAAAATACGATACCCAACGGCGTGACCCTCGTGGCGGTGTCGAAAACGCATCCGGCGGAAAATATCAGGGAGGCCTACCTCGCCGGCCAGCGCGTGTTCGGCGAAAGCCGTCCGCAGGAGATGGCCGCAAAACATAAGGAGCTGCCCGGCGATATAGAATGGCACATGATCGGCCACCTGCAACGCAATAAGGTGCGCATGATCGCCCCGTTCGTTTCGATGATCCACTCGGTCGATTCGGCGCGCCTACTGGAAACGATAGATGCCGAGGCCGCCCGCGCAGACAGGGTGATAGACATATTGTTAGAGGTGCACATAGGGGTCGAGCAGTCCAAGTCGGGATGGCAGCCGGAGGAGCTTTTCGCCTACCTATCGGGCATCGAACCGCGCGATTTCCTCAATGTGCGCTTCTGCGGGGTGATGGGCATCGCCTCGAACACGACGGACCAGGCGCGTATCCGAGCCGAGTTCACCTCGCTGAAAGTCGTCTACGATTTTTTGCGCAACAGGTTTTTCGGCCAGGGTTTTGATACATTGTCGATGGGAATGACTTCGGACTATAAGGCGGCCATAGAGTGCGGCAGCACGATGGTGCGCATCGGAAGTTTAATATTTGGAGAAAGATAGCTTATGGCGGACATTTCGGTTAAATACCTCGGACTCGACCTGAAAAGCCCGGTCGTGGCCAGTTCCTCGCCCCTCACGGCGACCGCGGACAAAGTGGTGCAACTCGCACGGCACGGGGTTGGTGCTGTGGTGCTCAAGAGCATCTTCGAGGAGCAGATAATGGGCGAAAGGGCGGCGCTCGAACGATACGGGGACTATCCCGAAGCGGCGGACTACCTGCGCGAGTATGCCGGCAACGACTATATGCGCGGCCACCTCGATCTGATCGCCGAGTGCAAGGCGCGGGCCGGGGTGCCGGTGATCGCGAGCGTCAACTGCTCGACTTTCGGCGGCTGGACCGATTACGCCCGCCGCATGGAGGCCGCGGGCGCAGATGCCATAGAGTTGAATATCTTCCTGTTGCCGACTGATCCCGGGATTTCGTCCACGGCCCTCGAAGAGCGCTATCTGGCCGTGGTCGCGGACGTGGTCTCTGCCGTCGGCGTGCCGGTGAGCGTCAAGCTGGGCATAAGGTTTACAAATATACTCGCGATGGCGCGCCAGGTCTATTTCCGCGGCGGGCGCGGGGTGGTGCTGTTCAACCGCTTTTTCGAGCCGGATATAGACATCGAACACCTGATCCTCACCTCGTCAGAGCCGCTCTCCGCGCCGGCCGAGTTGCGCAATTCGCTCCGCACGGCGGGGTTGTGCAGCGCCGCGCAGCCGGGATTGGATATTTCCCTCTCGACCGGGGTGCACAGTGGGCCGGACGCGGTAAAAGCCCTGCTGGCCGGGGCGCGCACTGTACAGGTCTGCTCGACGCTCTACGAAAACGGGCTGGAGAGGATAGGGCAGATCAACGACTTTATAAGCGATTGGATGGAGCGCAACAGCTTTGCCTGTGTCGCGGATTTCTGCGGTCGCCTCGATTATAAAGGCGCTGCGGATAACGAGCTTTACCAACGGGCGCAGTTCATGCGCTATTTCCCCGGATAACACCCGCCGATAGAGGCGTTTATATAGCTACTGACCAAACTTTTAAGAGAATCTATGTTGCGGTGCGCCATTGCGGTTGCCGTTTTATCGTGCGTCCTTATGGCGGGATGCTCTGGCGGAGCCATACCCGACATCAGGGATGGCGATGAATGCAGCATCGCACGCCTCAAAGAGTTGTATGCGCATGGCCCGCAGCGCATTGATCGCGATATTTCGATAAAGGGCGTTGTCGTGAGCGACGGGCAATTCGGCAATTTCCGCAAACGGCTGGTCGTAGAGGACGCAACCGGCGGCATAGAGATAAAGGTCGACATAGAAGATATGTCGCAATTCCCCTGGCTCGGCAGGGCGCGCGAGGTAAAGGTGCGGTGCAACGGCCTTTACGCCGCTGCGTACGGCGGGGTGGTGCAGTTGGGCGCGAAGCCCACCGGGCAATGGCCGACCGACCTTATCGCGGCGCAGGACGTCATCTCGTATGTGCAACCCGTCGACGAAACGGAGCATGTCCTTGCCCCGCAAAGCCTTTGTTATGAGGATTTTTCCATGCGCTACGTCAACTGCTGGGTCAGGGTGACGGGAGTGCAGTTCATCGACGAGGAGTATCGGGGGCTATGGGGCGATCCGGCGCAGGACCTCGACCGCCACCTGGTCAACGGGCAATGCGACACAATCCCGGTCAGGGTGCAGGGCGGCAGTCGTTTCCGCGCGGAGCGCTTACCACAGGGAAGCGGCCATATCGACGGCGTGCTGCAATATTTTGCCGGTGAGTGGTCGCTGCACCCGGCAAGCGCTGCCGATAACTCTATGACCGGGCCGAGGTTCGCTATTTAACCCTCACCCGGCGACCGAGTTGCAGCACCGTAGTGCGTTTCAGCCCGGGATTGAGCCTACATATCTGGTCTATGGAAACGCCGTAGCGACGGGCTATCGAGCCGAGCATATCGCCGCTTTTGATCGTGTGGTAGACGGCCCCAGAGGTGCTCTTCGGGGTGGGCTTGACCTCAGCGGGGGTATTCTGCGCCTTGGCTATGCGGTCGAGGATGTCTTCCGAGGCTGATTCGCCTTCGCCGCCCTCGGCCAACAGGACAGCCATGTTGTCTGTCAGCACGTCGTCCTCTTCGAGCTGGTCGGAAGCGCGTGAATGTATGTTGAAAAATCCCTTTTCGAGTGCGAAGGTTTTATATCGCAACATGCCGCCCTCGAATTCTATGAGGCGCTCGGGGTCGAAAGTCTGGTCACAGTAGCGTATCTCGAAATGCAGGTGGGGACCGCGGCTGCGTCCGGTCGATCCGCCGAAGCCGATCACCTGGCCGCATTTAACATAGTCGTTGGCCTTTACGTTGAGTTTCGAAAGGTGGGCGTACCATGTTTCTAGCCCGTTGCGGTGGCGCAGGATCACCAGGTTGCCGAAACCCCCGCTGTTGAATTTGGCGTAGCGCACCTTGCCGTCGAAAGTGGCGTAGATCGGCTCTCCGATGCGCAGGGGGACGTCCACGCCGTTATGGTTGCGGCGGCCACGCGGGCCGTATTTGGAAATGACCTTGCCCTTGATGGGGTAGTGGAAGTCGTTAAGGGAATTTATCAGCGGGATATTGACCTGCCCGGGCAGGTCGGCCAGCTCCACCGTGCGGTAGGCGAACACCTGTGTGGTATCCCAATGGTTGCGGAATATGGGCAGTTCGTCCTGGGTGCGCAGCGTGGGGCGGTAGTAACTCCAGGTGTTGTTGGTGAAAATTATGATCTGCGTTACGCTGTCCTTGGTTATGGTGTCGAGGGGGATGCGCGGCAACTCTTCGAGTTTCGGGGTGGTGTCTGTGACGGTGCGCTTTTTCGGGGCAGCCGACATGAAAAGCAGCGCGGCGGCAACGAGCGGCAGTGTAATATGGAATATTCTCATCTGCTGGATAAAATTAGTTCCCGTAACTTATCGCTACGGGAACTACAAAGATAGTTATTTTTTCTCTACTGCTCTTCGAAAGAGTGGATTACCACTCCCGAGCGCAGCTTCGGCTCGAACCATGTGGTCTTCGGCGGCATGATATTGCCCGTGTCGGCGATGTCTATGAGTTGTTTCATCGACACGGGATAGAGGGCGAAAGCCGCCTTCATCTCGCCGCTGTCGACCCTGCCCTGCAACTCGCCCAGGCCGCGGATACCGCCCACGAAATCGACCCTTTTGGTGGTGCGCAGATCGCCCGTGTCCAGTATCTTGTCCAGCACGAGGTTCGAGAGGATAGTCACGTCGAGCACGCCGATAGGGTCGTTGTCGTCGTATGTGCCGGGGCGGGCTGTAAGGCTGTACCATTTGCCGTCCAGGTACATGGCGAAATTATGCAACGCGGCGGGCTTGTATATCTGCGCGCCTTTTTCCTCGACGAGGAAGTCTTTCGACAGTTTTTCGAGCAACTGCGCCGGGGTCAGCCCGTTAAGGTCTTTGACCACGCGGTTGTAGTCGATGATGCGCAGTTGGTCGTCGGGGAAAACCACCGCCAGGAAGTAGCAGTATTCCTCTTCGCCAGTGTGGTTGGGATTGGCCTTCATGCACTCCTGGCCAACACGTGCCGCGGCAGCCGTGCGGTGGTGGCCGTCTGCCACATACAACGCTGGGATGGCGGCGAAAAGTTCGGTTATGCGGTCGTTGGTCGCCTTGTCTTTTATCACCCAGAGCTTATGCCCGAAACCGTCGGCAGCCGTGAAATCATATTCGGGCGCGGACTTGGTCACCTCGGCGACGATGGCGTCGATCTGCTTGTCGGCGGGGTAGGAGAAGAACACGGGCTCGATGTTGGCCTTCTGGTTGCGCACGTGGATCATGCGGTCTTCCTCCTTGTCGGGACGCGTGAGCTCGTGCTTTTTGATCTTCCCTGTCAGGTAGTCGTCGAAGTGGCAGCATACGGCAAGGCCGTATTGCGTACGGCCGTCCATCGTCTGGGCGTATACATAATAGTACTCGCCCTCGTCCTGGTTCAACCAGCCGTTCCTGCGCCATGCGGCGAAATTCTCGACCGCCTTGTCGTAGACCTGCTGCGAATGCTCGTCTGCGATGGGATCGAAATCTATTTCGGGTTTGATGATGTGCAGCAGCGACTTTTCGGTCGCCTCGGCCTTCGCTTCGACCGAATTGAGCACG
>JAVBOL010000029.1:0-55406 GCA_031550615.1 Rikenellaceae bacterium
GCAATTTGTTGTGAATATAATATCTCTCTTGTTTAGTAATCTTCTGAAATAGGCTGTGCCGTAATGGTCTTTTGCCTGCTTACGGTTATCGAATCATTTTTTGTCTTTTACATGAAAATACATTGTGAAACTATTTAGGTACTGTAAAGTAGGTAGTGGTTGCATAGGTATTGTATATATCGGCTACTTATGCGCAATTTGCATCGGCCAGTTTTGCGCAACCCCATAGGCCACTTTTGAGCAATGCCCTACTATCTATATAAATCTTCTGAAAATGGGGAGAGGGTGGTTTTTCGACTTCACCTATATGTCGGTTGCGTTCACAACCAACCGAGGGCTTTGATGCACTATTTTGGGTCTGGATTTAGGTCGGGGTGAAATCCCTGCCCGCCCTTGAATCATATTCAAATATACAAAAAATCGGCGAGTTTTCCAAATGACCAAATCTGGATTTCTCGGAGTTATCGTAAATGGGGCTGTAATCGGCGCACCTCGTCTTTGGAAATTTTTATCTTGGGTTATTTTCTCATATTCAGGCCAAATAACCGCTTCTCGGCTCTGTTTGGTCGGAAGTGTGAAGTTATAGGCAATCTACGGGCGAGAATGCCGATTTTGAGGCTTATTTGGCTGTCGGGACGAAATGGGGGGCTACGCGCCCCGCTCCCCTGCCCGCCTCCCAGCGCCAGAGGGTGGGCGGCCTCAGAGCGCCGTTTCGCATTTATGCAGAGGTTGCAAACGTGTTTTCGGTGTCTATTAGAGGTATGGAGTATGTTTTTGAGGTATAATAGAGGTTGGGAGCGTATTTTCACGGTCTGTTAGAGGATAAATGGCTACTTTTGCCTAAAGCAATAACCCAATGGAAGAAAACCAAGGAAAACACTCGAAGCCGCTGAAATGCACTCTCAAAATAGGTTGGATCAGGTCTGTCTATGATATATTTGAAAAGTATTACGATTTCGACTATAACTGGATTAGGCCCGAAATCATGTTCGCCATAAATCAATTTTCTGATATAGAGCAATCTGAAGATTTAACAAAGATGGTTGATTGCCTACCAAACGAGCATCTTATTGAGTTTTTCATTTCGCGTGTGGATTGGGATGAACTTCAAGCATTGTGTGACAGACATTCTATCTCTGATGCTGTAAGTTTATTTTTATTTTCCTCATTACATCTACAACGTGTAGTTCATAGAGAGGCGTATTTTAAGGTTGCGTTTGATTTTGACATAAAACGGGATAAGCCAATTTACATAGAAAAACGCAAGATGTATGAATTTCTGTTGGATAATGAGTACGAATTCGATGACGAAAATTTGGCTAAGACCCAGATATCTATAAATTACGGAGTTAAATCCAAGATAACGATAGACAATGTTGACAACTGGCTCTATGAACTGATTAAGCAAGCATTGCATGACGATTTAACCTATGATGGTCAAGAGGATTATGACCGATATGAAAAACCGCAGAAACCCAATCGTGCACCATCTCTCGGGAATTTTATAGCTTACAATACCTATCTGCTGTTAAAAGATGTCGTTGGGTCACAAAGTAAATTTCCTGCCGAATTCTCAAGGTTCATCATCGACTTTTGCAAATTGTGCCAGGTGGAGGTGACCGAACGGCAAACCACAGTTGAAGGCATGGAAGATTTTTTGAAGGCTGCAGATAGGCAATATAAAGGCAATCCTATGCCTTATTCCTCGATTCGGCACTAATCACAACTATCTGTTATTCAGTAGGGGTATTTCGAGGCTGTACTTAGCCTCAAAGTACCCCATAACTTTGTTTTTCAGTTACTTAGCAATTATTACTTTTGCTCTCGGAAACCAACCATATTGGGCGGTACATAAAAAATAACGGTTATGACAACCAACAAAAACACGGCAGCAATGGCTGCAACCGAGGTCGCCAACGAAAGCACCTCAAAGGGTAACAAGAAAAATGTAGGCGCGCAGAAGCGTCAGGCCATCCCCGCAATGTGGCGGATTTTGGGCAAGGCTCAAAAAACGTTCGAGGCTCAGTTGGAAAAGAGCAACGAAACGAAGCTCAAGTGCATTGACAACTATCTGGCCGCCGAGATGAACGACGCGCCCCGCTTCTGGGGCGAGTTCATGGAGCAGGTCGAGAAACTGCTCGACTCTCGTAAATATGTACGCGAGTGTCAGCAGTTGGGCTATGACCCGACCAATGTGGCCGAGCATGTTGTGTTCCTTGGGAGCGCAACGCTCAACAAGGTGCTGAAATACGGCGTCCAGAGCGTCCTCGGTAGCAAGTTGATGCTCTACGGGGAGCGATTCTCTCCCACGATTGCCGAAAAGCATCGTGCGAAGATATCAGCCTTCCTCCAAAACGGGCAGGTAGCGTAATTCGCTACTCTCTGCAAGAACAGGGGCGCAATCATATGCGCCCCTTTCTTTTTTACAGCAGGTGTTGCATCGCCGCATCTATCTGGCTGTTCTCAAAGCTATCCAGATATATTTGCGTGGTCGCAAGGTCTGAATGACCGAGTGATTCTGAGATAATGGCAATATTGACCCCAGAGCGTTTAAGGACGGTGGCGTAGGTGTGGCGGGCAACGTAGGTGGTCAGGGGGAACTGCAACCCTACTTCCTCGCCGACCTCTTTTAGCGCGCTATTTACCTTGCGTAGCGATTTCACAATTCTGTTGAACTTCTGTCGTTCCGTTAAATGCACCTGTTTGTCGAGTATCGGGAAGATAAAATCGTCGTCCTCATAGAATGGGCTTGAGTATCGCATTATTATCTCCTGCGCCTGCTCGGTGAGTTTGCAGGACAGGAGTTTTTGCGTTTTGTGGCGCGAATAGCACACCCGATTGTTGGTGATGTCCTTGTGTCGCAACCGTGCAATGTCGCCGAAATTCATCCCCGCCGTGAAGTATGAAAACAGGAATAAATCCCTCGCCAGCCGCTTGTAGCCTGACCTGTAATTGAACGCTATTTCCAACGCGATAATCTGCTGTATTTCCTCTTTATTGATTGCCCGCTTGCGGGTGGCCGTCCACAGGCTGCCGACTTTGTAGGTGGTAAACGGATTTTTCTTCGGCACAAACTTACCCTCTTTGACGGCCTTGTTGTAGATGGCCTTGAAAATGGCAAAGCGGGTGGCGATGCTGTTGCCGTTATTACCTCGCTTGCGCAGGAACAACTCAAAGCCTTTAAGATAGTCGAGGTCGATTAACTCTAACGCTACCGAGGTTGGTTTATATGCATCAAGGGCTAACAGGGCGGATTTGTGCTTGCCTGCCGAACTGAACTTGCCGAGGGTTTCCAGACGCTCTATCTCGGCTTTAAATCCGCTCTCTACGGTTATGTTCGCCTTGCGTCCGTTGGTTTCAAATAGCGTGTCGAAATCTACCTCGACATCCAAAGCCTCTAAACGCTTGATTTTCTTCTCATACTCGATGCGGATAGAATCGACTTTAAACTGCAACTCCCCTGCGCTCGGGTAGTCAGGGCTAATTTGCTGTGTTTCTGTATTCCACGCCTCAATCGGCAGGGTAACGCCTGTGCCGATATAGCGATTTTTGCTCTTTCGGGTAAGTCTGATGTTGATGGGGGCGCAGTTGCTGCGATTGATTTTGTCTTTGCGGATAACTGCGTTAATGCTGATACTCATAATTTTAAGTTATGAGCAAACGGTGTCTATACACTTGCGCTATCCCCAATTTTGGGGTAAGCGAATGGGTAAGTGAAATCCACTTTTTTCACTATATTTGCCAGAAATAGCGTTCATAGTGACAGAGGGCTACAAATAGAAAATCCCCTATAATCTAATGATTATAAGGGACTTTCGCGAGCCGCAAGCCGGACTTGAACCGGCGACCTCTTCATTACGAGTGAAACGCTCTACCAACTGAGCTATTGCGGCCTGTAACGGAGGGCAAAGATAAAATAAATATTTCTAAAGTTCCAAAATATTCGTTTTGAAGAGCCGTAAATTACTTAAACCCTTGCGTGTGGCACTTGCCCTGCTGTCCGGGGGAGCCGTGCTGGCGCTTTTTATCGACGTGGCGCACCTCTCCCCGCGCGGGTTGGACGTGGTGGCCCACATTCAGATCGTGCCTATGATGATGGCCGGCATGACGGCGGGGCTGCTGCTCATGGGGCTTTTCACGCTGCTTTTCGGACGGTGGTACTGCTCTGTGCTCTGCCCCCTGGGGGTGCTGCAGGACGTTATCGGGCACATACATCGTTGGTGCGCGTCGCTTGCCGGACGGCGCAGGTCGTTACGCGCCCGCCACTCGCGCCCGCTGAACGTCGTGCGCTACGGCATTGCCGGCGCGGTCGGTGCGGCGTGGCTTTTAGGCACCACGCTGCCCCTTACCCTCACCGACCCCTATTCCAATTTCGGGCGCATAGCCACGGCCTTGCTGCGCCCGGTGGCCGTAGGCATCAACAACGCCGTCGCCTCGGCGCTCAATTCTATCGGCAACTACTCTGTCTGGGTGGTGCGCAACGTAGAGGTCGGAGGGGCGGTTTTCGCTTTCGCCCTTCTCGTCCTGGCGGCGCTCATCGTTATGGTCACCCTGCGCGGTAGACTATGGTGCAACACCCTTTGCCCCGTAGGCACGCTGCTGGGGGTGCTTTCGCGCGTTTCGTTACTGCGCATCCGCATAGACCCCTCGTTGTGCAACGGCTGCGGGATGTGCGAAGCCTCGTGCAAGGCGCGCTGCATAGATTCCAAAAGCGCCACGATAGACGCCAGCCGTTGCGTGGCATGCTTCAACTGCCTGGGCAAATGCAACAAAGGCGCTGTCTCGTACGTCGGTGCCACGGCGCAGAAAGAGCGCAAAGCGGTGCCCGCCCCGGCACATTGCGCCCCATGCGACAGTTCGCGACGCGACTTTCTGAAACTTTCAATAGGCGCGCTGGCCGTCCTGCCCGCTACGAAACTTATGGCCGCCGCCGGAGAGGGGAGGAAGATCTACCCGATGCCCCCCGGCGCGGGGTCGAGGGCGCGTTTCGAGGGTAAATGCACGGCATGCCTTCTGTGCGTGAGCGCCTGTCCGACCAAAGTGCTAAAACCGGCGACTCTGGAGAACGGGCTGAGCGGTGTGATGCAGCCCTACATGAAATTCCGGGTCGAGAGCTTTTGTAATTTCGAATGCGACGAGTGCATCCGTGTCTGCCCCAACCACGCCCTGCAACCGATGACCATCGAGGAGAAGAAGCTCACCCGCGTGGGCGTCGCGGAGTTCCACCGCCCACGCTGCATAGTCTTCACCGAGGGGCAGGACTGCGGGGCATGCGCCGAGCATTGCCCCACCCAGGCGGTGCACATGGTACCCTGGGGCGAGGGCACGCTGACCATCCCGCAGGTCGACGCCGAGTACTGCATAGGCTGCGGCGGCTGCGAGTCTATCTGCCCCACGACCCCCCGCGCGATAACCATCCGGGGCACAGACGTGCAGGATCTCGCCTCGCCGCCCAAAAAGGACGACTTCGAGGCGGGCGAGGTCACCGACTTCGGATTCTAAGGATTTTAGAAAATGGCGCCTTACGGTGAGTAAGGCGCCATTTCGTTATTTAATGCCAGCCGCCAGCGAGGCGAGGGCCTTTTCGATCTGCGGCCCCACCATCATCTTGAGCATGGGGTTAAGGGCTATGTCGAGGCTTATCCTGAGCGTCGACTGCACCGGCGAAAGGGGATTCAACTGCGCCCTGGCCACGAACTGGAAGGGCGAGGAGCCCTCCGGCACGACGGTTACGCTGCGCCCTGGCTCACGTTCGCTGATGCGCAGCGAAAAGGGAAATCCCTTCGCGGTGAAAGAGCACGTCTCGCCGTCCGTGCGCCAATTGTCCACCTTGCCGGCTACGGCGGGGGTCAGCGCGTCGAACGAGCTGAAACGGTTGTAAATATCCTCCGCCGCGCGGTCGAGGGTTATCTCGGGGCTTTCGTAATGCTCCATATAACGTGTATTTTGAATAATGATTCGTTATGCGCCGTTGTTCCCATGTGTTTGAACCGAATCCTCATCCAAAACACACGTTAGCGGCTTTTAAAAGCCGCCACAGTTTTCGATCACCCCACCCAAACCCGCCCCTGACCGTAGGGGCGGGCTTTGTCGCAGCTTACAGCCGCTCCCGAGCGGAATTCACATTACTTCCCCCAATTTGACGGATCGTTACGCCACTCGGCCAGGGTTTGCTGGTCGCTGTCCGATATATATCCCTTTTCGGCGGCAATGGGAATGAGCGCCTGGTAGCTGCTCAGTGTATCCAGTTTCACGCCGGCTTTCAAAAAATTCTGCTCTGCCGTGGCGAATCCGTATGTAAAGATGGCCACCATGCCCAGCACCTCGCACCCCGCATCGCGCAGAGCCTCGACAGCCGACAGGCTGCTGCCGCCGGTCGAGATGAGGTCCTCGACAACGACCACTTTGGCCCCCTTCTCATAAAACCCCTCGATCTGGTTCGAAAGGCCGTGCGCCTTGGGCGACGAACGTACATATATAAAGGGCTTACCCAACCGGTCCGCAGCCAGCGCGCCGTGCGCTATGGCCCCCGTGGCGACCCCTGCCACGACCTCGGCGCCCGGATAGAGGCGTGCGACCATTTCGGCGAACGCCTCCGCGACCCGGTCGCGTACCTCAGGGAACGAAAGCAAGCGGCGGTTGTCGCAATATATGGGCGAGCGCCAGCCCGAAGCCCACGTAAAGGGATTTGCAGGATTGAGTTTAATTGCCTTAATTTGTAAGAGGCTTTCGGCGATAGCGGCTGCCGTAGAGGCTTGCTTCATAAATAGTTAGCGTTTGATGAAAACTGTTTTTTATGCTGATCGCACCATTCATTTCGCCGCTTCGGCACCCCCTGGGGCTGCCGCAACGCAATGGTTTGGCAACGATATTGCAAATATCCTTCAAAAATTCGGGAATAGCAACGTCCTGTGGATAATATCGCCCGATTGGCGTGTTCGCTACGGTGAATTCGTCGACCAATTTAGCGTCGTCCCCGCCTCGGGAGGCGTGGTGCGCGACGCTAAAGGGCACGTACTGATGATACTGCGCAACGGTCGCTGGGACCTGCCCAAGGGCCGCCGCGAAGCGGGTGAAACGAGCGCGGAGTGCGCCGTGCGCGAAGTGGAGGAGGAGTGCGGACTGCACGGGCTGCAATGCGGACGGCTGCTGCTCACCACACTCCACATTTACCGGGAAAGGGGACGCTGGTTCATAAAGCCCTGCGACTGGTTCGCGATGCTCTACCTGGGCGACGAGAACCCCGTTCCCCAAGCTGCGGAGGGCATCCGGGCGGTGGATTGGGTCGCCCCCGGCAGAATCGAAGCGCGGACCCGCGATTCTTTTGAGACCATACGTAACGTAATACACACTTACCTAAATGAAAACTAACAACCTGTTAAAACTTATGAGCATCGCCTGTCTGCTTGGTGCGGTTTCGTGCGGCGGCACGAACTCTTCTGACCGTAAAGACGCCATCGAGGCGGACAGCTTCCTTACCGAGGCCGAAATAGAGGCCGGGATACTCACCCCCGAGGTGATGTGGAAACTCGGTCGCGTCTCGCAGTCAGAGATCGCTCCCGACGGCAGCTGCGTGGCCTATATGGTCACCCGCTACAACATGGCCGAGAACAAGGGCGTGGGCGTGATGTACCTGACCGACACGGGCAGTATGCGCACCTTCGCCCTTACAGACGGCTCGACCCACGATGGCAGCCCCCAATGGAACGGCGACGGTACGGTGCTTTACTTCCTCTCGGACCGCTCGGGCGACAACCAGGTCTGGAAAATGGAGGTCATCCTCTCCAAGATGATGCGCGAGGGGAGCGCCCCCGACCCCGTGCAGGTTACCGACATCGAGGGCGGCATCGAGGGATTCCAGGTAGCCCTGCCGCAAAACAACATCCTCTACACCAAGAAGGTGAAAATAGACTCGCACCGTTCGTCGGAGATCTACGGCAAGCTCGACAAGTCGCGCGCGATGATCTACGACGACCTTATGGTGCGCCACTACGACCACTGGTCGGACGGGGAGTTCATGCACATCTTCGTCGCCCCGCTTAAAGGCGAGACGGTCACATCGGGGACGGACATCATGCCCGGCGAGAGGTGGGATTCGCCGATCTCCCCGGGCTTCGACATGAGCGAAATAGCGTGGAACGGCGACGGCACCCGCCTGGCCTACTCGGCCCGCAAACTCTCGGGCAAAGAGTACGCCGTGAGCACCGACTCGGACATCTACCTCTACGACCTGGCCGACGGCAGCACGGACAACCTCACCCTCGGCATGCAGGGCTATGACCGCTACCCGCGTTTCTCCCCCGACGGCACACGCCTGGCTTTCAGCAGCATGGCCACGCCCGGCTTCGAGTCCGACGTGGAGCGCCTTATGGTGGTCGACCTGAAATCGCGCCAGATGGAGAACCTTACCGCCGATTTCGACTACGGGGTGGAAAACGTCGAATGGGACGACAACGGCCACCTGTTCTTCATCTCAGCGATCAAGGGGGTCAAGAAGATCTGTTATACGTCACTCTCCGACGAGGAGAGCGGGATCGCCACCTCCCTGTGGGGCGACTACGACATCAACCGCTTCACCCTGCGAGGGGGCAGCATGATCGCCGAGATCACCTCGCTGTCGATGCCCACCGAGCTCTATAAGGTCGATCCGTACAGCGGTGTCAACTCGCAATTCACCACCGTCAACACGGACATGCTCTCGCACCTTACCCTGGGCAGGGTCGAGCCGCGCGAAATACCCACCACCGACAAACAGAGCATGCTGGCCTATGTGGTATACCCTCCCGATTTCGACCCCGCCAAGAAATATCCCGTGCTACTATACTGCCAGGGAGGCCCCCAGAACACGATCAGCCAGTTCTGGAGCTACCGCTGGAACTTCCAGCTCATGGCCGCCCAGGGTTACGTCGTGGTTGCCCCCAACCGCCGCGGCACTCCGTCGTTCGGAAGCCAATGGCTCAAGCAGATCTCGGGCGACTACTCGGGACAGAACATCAGGGACTACCTGAGCGCCATCGACCTGATCGCCAAAGAGCCCTGGGCGGATAAAGAGCGCCTGGGCTGCGTCGGGGCGAGTTACGGCGGCTATTCGGTCTTCTACCTGGCCGGCTGTCACCAGAACCGTTTCAAAGCATTCATCGCCCACTGCGGCATGTTCAACCTAGAAAGCTGGTATGGCTCGACCGAAGAGCTGTGGTTCGCCAACCACGACCTGGGGGGCTCCTGGTGGAGCGACGATCCCACCGCCAAACGCTCATACGCCAATTCGCCCCACCGGCTGGTCAAAAACTGGAACACCCCTATGCTTATCATCACCTGCCAGCAAGACTTCCGCATACCCTACACCCAAAGCCTCCAGGCCTTCACCGCCGCCCAACTGCAGGGCGTGCCCTCGCGCCTGGTCTGCTTCGAGGACGAGGGGCACACCATCCTCAAACCCCAGAACTCGCTGGCGTGGAACAACGAATTCTTCGCCTGGCTGGACAAATACGTCAAAAATCCCGAAAAATAGACCGCTATGCTCTACCTGTTGGCGGCCACCCTGGCTTCGGCCCTGATGGTCATTCTGCTCAAAGTTATCAAAATGCGGGGCAACGACGCCACCGCGGCGATCATGATGAACTATGTGACCGGGGCGGCGATCACCTTCGCTCTGTCGGGCGGGCGTGCCGACCTGGGTTATATCACTTCGGCGCCCTGGTTCGGCTTCTCGCTCATCGTGGGTGTGGTTTTCATGCTCTCGCTCGTGGTGTGGGCTTTTTCCGCCGCCCGCTCGGGTATCGCCATAACTACGATCTCGGGACGCGCGGCGATGGCCATCCCGGTGATCTTCGCCTTCGTGGCGCTGGGCGAGGAGCCCTCGGTGCTCAAGATAGTGCTGCTGGCGGCCATTTTCGCCGCCATGTGGCTGATCGTGAGCCGGCCCGGCGATAACGCCAAAACAGGCAAGGTTTACTGGGTGTTGCCCCTGTTGGTGTTCGTGCTGAGCGGCACGGGCGACACGCTGCTGCAATATTCGAAAAAGGCGCTTATGGCCGACCCGGGCGACACGCTCGTCTGCACGGGGGTGATGTACTCGGCGGCGTTCGTAACGGCCCTGATCTTCTATATCATCGAGCAGCGTGGCCGCATGCCCATGCCCTCGCTGCCCTCGTTAGGCTGGGGCGTGGTGCTGGGACTGGCCAACACGGTGTGCGTTCTGGGAATGTTCCACGCCCTGGGCGAACTCGACGGGTCGACATTCTTCCCGCTCTACTATATCGGGGCGGTTATCATCACCACTGCGGTAGGCGTGCTGGCTTTCCACGAAAAACTCTCCGCAAGGAACTATGCCGGTATCGTGATCGCGCTCACCTCTATCGTACTGTTGGCGATGCTTTAGCCTCTGCCCTTCAAAAAACCCGCCGCGAAAAACGCGGCGGGTTTTTTATAACTTCTTGAGCGCCGCGCGGATAATTGATTCCACGTCCGCCGCCGGGTTTTCGCCCAGCAGCCCCCGCACCACCTTTTCCGACGGGGCTTTCGAGAAACCGAGCATAACGAGCGCCGAGATCGCCTCTTCCATCACCCGGTCCACGACCCCGCGCACCGGAGCGACCGGCGCCGTGCCCCCGTCCGGGGCAGAGGTCACCGCAAGCACCTTGTCGCGCAGGTCCACGCATATCTTTTGCGCCGTCTTGAGCCCCAGCCCCTTGACGTTCTTCAAAAGGGTGGTGTTCTCGGTCGCGATAATGTTCGACAGCTCACGCGGGGCATAGGTCGAGAGTATCATCCGCGCCGTGAGCGCCCCCACGCCCGACACACCGATCAGAAGGCGGAATATATCGCGCTCCTGTGCCGTGGCGAAACCGTAAAGAATGAGCGCGTCCTCACGCACCACCTGGTGCAGGAAGAGTTGCGCCGAGTCAGCGCCCTCGATGGCGGTGTAGGTATGCAGCGAGATGTGCAGAAAATAGCCTATGCCCCCAGCCTCGACGACTGCGGCGGTGGGGGTGAGTTGCGCTATGCTTCCTTTTATATATTCGTACATAATATCAGATTAATACCCTGCCGTGGAACATTTCATGGCAAAGCTATGCAAATGGGTGGAAAATTTATATCTTTGCACCTAATTATTACTAAAAAACGCTCAACAGAGATGAGAAAACTCATTATTATCGCGGCCTGCGCATCGGTGGTTATGGCAGGATGCAAAGGCGGCGGCAAGGCTGCCTCGGGCAACGGCGCCGATTCGACCCAGCTTCGCACGCCCAGCGGCCAGGTGGCTTATGTGAATATGGATTCGCTGGTGAGCCACTACGATATGTACCACGACCTGCGCGCCGATTTCGAGGCCAAGGCCAAAAAGGTGGATAACGACCTGACCTCCAAGGGACGCAGCTTCGAAAACGCGGTTGCCGACTTCCAGAATAAAGTACAGAAAGGCCTGGTTACCACGGCCACGGCGCAAGGCATGCAAGCCGACCTGGAAAAACGCCAGCAGACCCTTATGCAGCAGCGCGACCGCGCAATGGCCGAGATCGCCGAAGAGGAGCAGGTGCTTCTCAACCAGATACATTACAGCATAGTGGAGTTCCTCGGCGAATTCAACGCCGACTACCGCTACGGTGTGATCCTGAGCACTTCGACAGCCGGCCCGATCCTCAATGCCGACCCTCTGCTCGACATAACCTCGCTGGTGGTAGAGGGACTGAACAAGAAATACAGCGCCGAGAAGTCTAAGGCGAAGAAGCCCGCCAAAGAGAAAGAAGAATAGGGTTTTTACCAGATACACAGAAACTCCCGCGACGTTAGACGCGGGAGTTTTTTATTACCATACTACCTTCTGTCCGCCGTGGGAGGCGATATATTCATTGGCCGCATTGAAATGCCCGCAGCCGAAAAAGCCGCTGTGCGCCGAGAATGGCGAGGGGTGCGGTGAGCGCAGCACCAGGTTCCGCCCGGCGTCGACCAGCGCACCCTTGCGCTGTGCGTAGGCCCCCCACAACATATAGACCACCCCCTGCATACGCTCGGAAATGGTCCTGACCACGGCGTCGGTGAACTCTTCCCACCCATGTCCGGCATGCGAGGCGGGTTGGTGCGCCCTTACCGTCAGCACGGCATTGAGCAGCAGCACGCCCTGCTCGGCCCAGCGGTCGAGGTTACCCGTAGCGGGATATGGCGCGCCCGTTTCCGCGCCCACCTCCTGGAAAATATTGCGCAGCGAGGGAGGGAAAGCCACCCCGTCGGCCACCGAGAAACACATGCCGTTGGCCTGGCCGGGCCCGTGATAGGGATCCTGCCCGATGATCACCACGCGCAGCTTTTCTGGCGGACATTTGTCGAAAGCGTGGAAAATGCTGCGCCCCGGCGGGTAAACCGTCCCCGCGGCATATTCGTTCTTTACAAAGGTGACCAAATCCTGAAAATACCCTTTTTCAAACTCCGGGGCAAGCAACTGCTGCCAGCCTGGCGCTATGCGTACATCCATATCAAAAGAAGTTAAATTTTTTATCGGGAGTCCTGACTCCAGCCAACGAAGCTGTGCATTATGTGCGCCAGATTTCTCTTATCGTTTGAGCATCAAACCGGAGCAGCCTTCTGGCTGTGAGGATTTGAGCGGAAAAGGATAAGAGAAATCTGGTGTGCATAATGCGCAGCCAACCCAGCACGGGGACCTATTTAATAGAGTTCATGCGGATACTGGCCTTAATCAGCGCCAGTGCACGTATTCGGCTAAGTTCCACCTCTTTGTCGGCGTGATACTTATTCTGGCTGACCAGCTTTATAAACCCTGGGCGTTCGCTGCGATGGATATACTTTACCATTATATACTCCTCTCCCTCGGTGTCTATCGATAGCAGGTACATCTCCCCCCAGAATATATTATTCTCTATGTCGTTGATCTGCTTGTACAAAACGATGTCGCCGCTCTTGATCAGCGGGTACATGCTGTCGCCCACGACATAGACCGCCCCGTCGCACTTTGGCAGGTTGGGGATATGGATGTAATCTATCGGCTGGAACGAATAGCGGTCGGTGAAGAGCGGCACCAGCCCCGCCGTAACGGTTATGTCGTACATCGGCACGCTCTGCGAGGGCAGCATGCGCTCGATGGTTCCCGCCAGGGGATTCACCCCTCCCGTAATAGGGTCGAACATAGGCCCTTTGCCTGTTTCGAGCCAGTCGGCGTTGACGTTGAATTCCTGGACTATAATGTTCCTGTTGCGCTCGGAAAGGGCGGCGCGACCGGTCTCGATCATCGAGAGTGCGCTCTTGCCGATACCCAGCCGGCGGGCCATCGCCTCCTGCGTAAGGTTTAATTCATTGCGGATCTGCCTGATACGACTTTCCATATTATTTTGTCAAATATTTGTACTTTGATTGTTTGGAAAATCCAATTTTTGGATATACATTTGTACCACAAAGTTAAAATATTTATTTTTAATTTCCAAACGTTCCTTCTTATTTAACACCCGCCCGCAGGGAAAAGATGGCGCCGCAGGGCCGTAAACCGCCGTTCCATTTTTGTATAAACGCCACACCGGGCTTCCACTTTACTTTTACACAAAAAAGAAATGATACACATCGACCAAGCCGCATACACCGGGGTGGCGCAGCTGCTTGCCACCCGGATCGCCGACACCGCATATTTCAACGGGTCGGTGGAATACGACACCGAAGAGTTCTGTTCGCGCCTCACGTGCACACTTATAATATACCGCCGCGGCGACGCGCTGCACGACATCGTACCCGTCTGGTGGGACTTCGAGCTGCACCAGGCCACCGGGCAGCAACCCACCGACTTCTCGTGGGGCGAACTGAAAGAATTCCTCCTCGAACTGTTATAACGGCAAGAATATAAACCCCGCGGCGCAACACTCTTTGGGGAGGGACGCCACCCCTGGCCGCACATCACTCTCTGCAAAGGGCGGGCACGCCGCACAACCCATTCTCAGGCAGGACGCTGCCGCGGCGTTGCCTCTTCCCGCCCTTGCCCGCTTGCCATCGTTTAAATACCTTTATTATGCTACCTAAAAAACAACCCTCCACACCCCTAACCCTCGCCAGGGAAAAACCGGTCACGGAACTCGACAAACTCTCCCGCCGCGCCGTGCGCGGTCTGGGCAAACGCTCCGCCGGCTACACCTCGCGCGAAGTAAAGACCACCTACGAACTCGATGCCACAGGGCAGCGCACCGTAAAGAACCAGGTGGTCACCAGCAAACAGAACCCGCCCGACCTTGAGGCTATCATCTTCACGCTCACCAACCTCGAAGCCGGACGCTGGAGCGTAAAACCCGAAGCCCCGCCCGTAGCCGCAGCCGAAAACGCCGGGGCGGGCGCCCTGGCAACCATTCCCGACGACCTGCTTCGCGGCATTCTCCGGTATTTCCCCGAGCACTCGCCCGAAAGCAACGAAACCCCCGCCCAATGACCCTCGATGAACCGGAAAGCGAGGTAACACGCGCCCTGCGGCTGCTGCACCGCCGTCCCTCGCTGCGCCGGCTGGGCCACCAGGCGATACGCGCGGAGCTTGCCCGCCGCCACTTCACGGAGTTCGCGCCCTGGGTGTGGCCGCGCCTTGAGCTCTCGCCGTTCCATGTGAGCTACCTGAGGGTGCTGGAGAGTTTCGCCCGCGGGGAGATCCGCCGGCTGATGGTCTCCGTGCCCCCGCAACACGGCAAATCACTGGCCACCACCATCTTGTTACCCACCTGGCTGTTGGGCGACGACCCTTCGCGGCGCATCGCGATAGCCTCATATAACGCCTCCCTTGCCACACGCTTCAACCGCCAGGTGCAACGACTGCTGGGCTGTGCGCGCTATGCCGCCTGTTTTCCCGCCAGCGCCCTGCGAAAAGGGCGCAAGGGCGACGCCGGGTACTCCCGTTCGGCAGCGCAGATCGACATCCCCGGCCACTCCGGCGGCACTTTCGCCGTGGGACGCGAAGGCACGCTGACGGGCAACAGCGTCGACGTTTTTATCCTCGACGACCTCTACAAAGACGCCATGGAGGCCAATTCGCCCATCGTGCGCGAAAATTGCTGGGAGTGGTACACGAGCGTCGTCCGCACACGCCTGCACAACCGTTCGCAGGAGTTGATCGTCTTCACCCGCTGGCACGAGGACGACCTTATGGGGCGCATCGCCGCCCGCGAAAAGATAACTCCACTGACCGAATGGTCGCAACTGGACACCCCCTGCGAGGGCTGGCTGCACCTGAATTTCGAGGCGATAAAACAATCTCCCCCTTCCTCGATCGATCCGCGCGAGGAAGGAGAGCCCCTCTGGCCCGCACGCCACGGCATCGAACGCCTGACTGCGGCCCGCAGCCTCGATCCGGCGCGTTTCGCCGCACTCTACCAGGGGAACCCGGCCTCGGGCGAGGGCATCCTCTACGGCGAACGATTCCAGACATACGACGTCCTTCCCGCCGATGTGGTACGCCGCGCCAGCTACACCGACACCGCCGACACGGGCGACGATTATCTATGCACGGTATGCTACTGCGTGGGGCGCGACGGGCTGGTTTACGTCACCGACGTGGTCTACTCGCGCCAGCCCATGGAGATCACTGAACCACTTGTTGCACAGGTGATTGCACGCAACGACACCCGCCTGGCGTGGGTAGAGAGCAACAACGGCGGCCGCGGGTTTGCCCGCGCCCTGGGACGCGCCCTGCCGGGTGTGGACGTCCGCTGGTTCCACCAGTCGGCCAACAAAGAGGCGCGCATCCTCTCCAACGCCCCTACGCTGTTGCAGACCGTGCGCATGCCGCGCGGCTGGATGGTCCGCTGGCCGGAATGGTACGCCCACCTGACCGCCTACCGGCTGCCGATGACCGCCAACCGGTGGCACGACGCGCCCGACGCGCTGACCGGGGTTATAGAAAAGGAATCCGCGGCGAGAAGCACCCTGCATGCGGTGCGGTTTTCGAAATAACGTGATCTGTCTTCAATTCTTGGTTGGCTGCACATATTGCACGCCGCTTTCCTCTAATCCTTCTCATCCCAAATTCTCACGTACACAAAACAAGCCGGCCAACCACACCTCAGGGAGGGGAAGATGCTCTTAATTGGCGTCTTCCCCTCCCTGATTATGTCCACCTCTTACTCGAAATGCAGCTCCCCGAAGAACTCCTCGCGGTGGAAATCGGGCTTGGGTGTAGAGATCGGCTGCCACGAAAGGAAATGTGGCCGCGCAAGGCGGTCGCCGCACTTAAAAAAATTTCCCCGGGCGCGTATCCCGTCGAGCGAGGTTATTTCATGTTTAAAGAACGCCTCGACGGGGATCTGTGCAAACAGGGTCCAGCCCTCGGGCGTGGGTTTCTCCTCGAACGGCACGACCCCGAGCGATGAGAGGCGCGTAATGAGCCCGATTACCTCCTCGCTCGCATGCTCAAATTCCGCACGTATCTTGCGGAACCCCAACAGCATGGCCCCCACGCAGTTAAACTCAAAGTTATAATACCCTCTTTCATCGAAAGAGATAAAAAACTCGACGCACGAATCGGTATAGACCGGCCCGTTATTGCGCGTTGTAAGCCCCAGCGCCGACTCTTCATCCACCCTGTAACTAAGCAATATCTGCGTCCCGGTATGCGCGATCGCAAACTCGACCAGAGGCTTATCCGGATAACTCTCCGGCCAATTCACATTAGCAATTTTAATGTGCGGGGTAGGCATCTGATCCCGATCCTGCACTCTCTTAATCTCAAGCATAGCACAAATATACCGGAAAACGAAGTTTTCAAAAAAGTTTTTGGGCGACTTTTTTTAAAAAGTCGCGAATTAAATCCCTACATTTGTCTTTTAATCTGATTATATGAGCGAAATACCTGTTCCAGAGGGCCGTTCCCTTAACTTCCTTGAAGAGATAATCGAAAGCGACATAGCGCGCGGCCAGAAGCGCGTGCACACGCGTTTCCCGCCCGAACCCAATGGTTACCTGCACATTGGCCACGCAAAGAGCATCTGCCTGAACTTCGGTTTGGCCAAGCGTTACGGCGGGCTCACGAACCTGCGTTTCGACGACACGAACCCGGTCAAGGAAGATACAGAATATGTGGATTCGATCAAGGAGGACGTTAAATGGCTGGGCTTCGAGTGGGCCGGCGAATACTACGCGTCGGACTATTTCGAGCAGCTATATTCGTGGGCTATTGACATGATTAACAAAGGATTAGCCTACGTAGACGACCAGACACAGGAGCAGATCCGCACCACCCGCGGCACGGTTACCGTCCCGGGAACGCCGAGCCCCTGGAGGGAGCGCAGCGTGGATGAAAACCTGATGCTGTTCAGTGGGATGCGTGAGGGCAAATTCGCCGACGGAGAAAAAGTCCTCCGCGCGAAGATCGACATGGCGCATCCCAATATGCTGATGCGCGACCCGATCCTTTACCGCATCCTCCACACAGAACACCACCGCACGGGCGATAAATGGTGCATCTACCCGATGTATGATTACGCCCACGGCCAATGCGACTCCATCGAGCGCATCACCCACTCTATCTGCACCCTGGAATTCGACGTGCACCGCCCGCTTTACGACTGGTTTATCGAAAAACTGGATATTTTCCCGAGCCACCAGTACGAATTCGCCCGCCTGAACCTCACCTATACCATGATGAGCAAGCGCAAACTGCTCCAATTGGTTCAAAACAAATATGTTTCGGGATGGGATGACCCCCGCATGCCGACGATCTGCGCCCTGCGCCGCCGCGGTTTCACACCGGAGTCGGTGCGTGCCTTCGCCGAGAGGGTAGGCGTCGCCAAACGTGACAACGTCATCGACCTGGGACTGCTGGAATTCTGCGTACGCGAAGACCTTAACCGCATCGCCGAGCGCCGCATGGCAGTGGTCAACCCTCTGAAGGTCGTGATCACCAACTACCCCGAGGGCAAGCGCGAAATGATCTCGTGCGTCAATAACCCTGAAAACCCCGATGCCGGAAGCCGCGAAGTTCCCTTCTCGCGTGAAATCTACATCGAAAAAGACGATTTCATGGAAATTCCCTCGAAGAAATTCTTCCGCTTACAGCCAGGCGGAGAGGTGCGCCTCCGCTACGGATACCTTATAAAATGCGAAGAAGTGGTGAAATCGCCCGACGGTGAGATCATCGAACTTCGTTGTACATACGACGACCAGTCTCTGGGAGGCTCATCATCTGACGGACGCAAGGTAAAAGGCGTTATCCATTGGGTTTCTGCCGCCGACGCTATTCCGGCAGAACTTCGCCTTTACAGCACATTGTTCACTCTTGAAAACCCGGATGACGTCGAGGAAGGCAAAACTTTCGTCGACTACCTCAATCCTGAATCCCTCGTGACGGTCAACGCATGGCTTGAACCCGCTCTCGGCACGGCTGCACAGGGAGAGAAATTCCAATTCGAGCGCGTCGGATACTTCACCCCGGACTATGATTCGCGCCCAGGGAAGCTCGTATTCAACCGGACAGTCGGGCTCAAGGATTCATGGGCAAAAATCGCAGCAAAATAAGCGTCGTTTTTCCGTAAACCCCACAGAGTAAGTGCTATCTCAACAATAAAAATGCGCCTTCTTGGCGCATTTTTATTGCATTATCCCGCGCCACCCACCTCCGCCAGATAGCCCACGATAATATACACAAAAGAGGATTGCATTCCCGACGGGCCCAACAGAAGAAAGACATCCATGCGCATGCCCCGTGAAACAACCAACCCTATAGGGCAATCAACACCATGAAACAACCAACGCCACGGAACAATTAATATCACGGAACAACATTAATGTTCCACGTGGAACACAAGTTCGGACTACCGCCCGAAGTGCACCAGCAACACATTAATATCAGAAGGGGAGACTCCAGGAATGCGTGACGCCTGCCCAAGGGATGTCGGACGAATGCGTGACAACTTCTGTCGCGCCTCAGTCGAAAGGGCCAAAAGCTTTTCAAAGTCGAAATTAAAAGGGATCTGAATGGCCTCAAGTCTGTGCAACTTCCCGGCCATGTGCTTTTCGCGCTCAATATAACCCTTGTATTTTATCTGAATTTCTGCTTGTTCCGCCACTTCTTCACTGATTCCTTGCGCGGCGATCTCGTCTGCAAGCATGGGGAGGTGCGCGGCAAGGGCTCCAATAGTGACCTCATTGCGCAAAATAAGCTCATACAGCTTGCGGTTTTGGGCAATGGCAGGGGAGCCGATTTGCTCTAAATAGCCACGCACCAGTTCAGGAGTTACGTTTGTTGCGTGTAAAAACTTAAGCAGGTATTCTATTTTAGCTGTTTTCTCCTCATGTGCTTCCCTGCGTGCCGGTGACGCGAGGCCAAGCTTCACCGCCAACGGGGTGAGCCGCAGGTCGGCATTATCCTGTCGCAACAGAATACGGTACTCAGCACGCGAGGTAAACATGCGGTACGGTTCATCCACGCCCTTGGTCACAAGGTCGTCTATCAGCACTCCTATATACGCCTGATCGCGACCGAGCACAATGGGGTCCGATCCGTTTATGGAAAGGTGGGCATTTATCCCGGCCATTAATCCCTGGGCGGCAGCCTCCTCGTAACCTGTCGTACCGTTGATCTGCCCTGCGAACCACAGCCCGGAAACCAGCTTCGTCTCGAGGGAGTGCAGCAATTGCGTCGGCGGGAAATAGTCGTATTCGATCGCATACCCGGGGCGAAAAAGCTGAATATCCCCAAATCCGGGAAGCATTCTCAGGGCCTCGAACTGCACCTGCCAGGGCAGGGAGGATGAAAACCCGTTCAAATAATACTCACAGGTGTTGCGCCCTTCCGGCTCCAAAAAGAGCTGATGCGAGTCTTTTTCCGCAAAAGTGCGCAATTTATCCTCGATACTGGGGCAATATCGTGGCCCCACACCTTTAATAATTCCATTAAAAAGAGGAGAATCGGCAAAGCCTCCGCGCAGCACGTCATGCACCTCGCGCGAGGTATTGACCACAAAACATGGCTCCTGATGACGCACGGGCGAAACAGAAGGGAGGAAGGAGAACTTGGAAGGATTATCATCACCGTATTGCGCCTCCAGCACCTCGAAGTTTATGCTCCTCGCATCGAGGCGCGCAGGTGTGCCGGTCTTCATTCTGCCGGCTTCGAATCCGAGTCCGACAAGGCATTCCGTAAGCCCGTAACTTGCCTGGTCGCCGTGCCTCCCGCCGCTTGCGCTCGTACTTCCGACGTGCATCAGCCCATTGAGGAACGTGCCCGCGGTAAGGATCACCGCACCTGCGCTGAATTCCACCCCAAGACGTGTGCGCACGCCGCGCGCCGCACCGGCGCTGCAAACGAGCTCGGTCACCGTATCCTGCCATATCCAGAGGTTGGCGGTCGTTTCGAGCGTGCGGCGCCACTCGGCGGAAAACTGCTCTTTGTCGCATTGCGCCCGGGGACTCCACATCGCGGGACCTTTCGAACGGTTGAGCATCCGAAACTGTATGGTGGTGAGGTCGGTTATGATTCCCATCTGGCCGCCGAGCGCGTCTATCTCCCTGACTATCTGCCCCTTGGCAACACCTCCTATTGCAGGGTTGCACGACATTTGGGCGAACTTGCCCATATCCATCGTTATCAGCAGCACCGACGACCCGAGGGCAGCGGCAGCTGCGGCGGCCTCGCAACCGGCGTGCCCACCGCCCACTACGATTATATCGTATGAAGTCCTCATCGTTTTGCAGTAGTGGCGGAAGGTGTGGGAGCAGAGGGAGACGCGGAAGTAGTGGGGGACACGGGAGTATGATGCGATACAAGGGACGCAGGATCGGCTGAGTCAGCCGATGCGGCAGGGATTGCGAATGGAGAGGGGCTCGCGATAGTAACCGGAGAAGCGGGAGCAACTGAAGAAGCAGGAATAACCGGAGCAGCAGGAATAACCGGAAAATCAAGGACCCCTGCAGTAACGGCAAGGCCGGCCCGCGGAATATTAAGCGCCTCTAAAAGCTCAAGATACTTATCCTCAAGTGCATGCATACGTATCTCTTCAGTTGTGGTCTTATCCCCATGTCCGCACAAGTGCAACACCCCGTGCACCATCACGCGCAGCATCTCGTTACGCGCCGAAATAGCGAACTTCGCGGCGTTTGCAGCAACGGTGTCCACACTAATGAAAATATCGCCGGAAATGGGCTGAAAACATGGATTCCCGGCAGACGGCACGCGGGTTCCGACATCTGCCGTATGGTTAACACCAGGCATGGACGAACCCTGCTGCGCGTGATCCCCGCCCGAATAATCGAAAGTGATGACATCCGTAAAATAATCATGCCCCAGAAAACTGCGGTTCATCTCGAGCAGCGCCCCGTCCGAGCAGAACACAAAGGCCAGATCGCCGCAACTTCGTCCCTCGGCCAGCGCCACCTCGCGCAGCCACGCGGCTACGCGGCGTTTGCCGGCCAATTTATACCCGCAATCCTGCGTATGAAAAGTAACAGCCATAGTATTAAGGCAACAGCCACACTTCGGGGTTAAGGTTAACGGACTCTTTCCATATCTCGAAGTGCAGCGAATTCTCATCCGTATCACTGCCGGCCAGACGCCCGAGCACCTGGTTGAGCTTCACGCTCTCACCCACCTTGACCGACACCGACGCAAGGTTCGAATAGACGGTCAGGTAGTTGCCGTGGCGCACCATGACGTTGTTGTTGAGCCCCTGGTAGAAGAATATATTGGCCACCACGCCCTCGAATACGCTGGTCACGGGGGCGCCGTTCGCCCCGGCGATGTTCACGCCCTTGTTATCCACGGTCAGCCCCCGCTGTGTGGGGTGGGCGTGCAACCCGTAACGGTCAATTATCACCCCTCCGCGCACGGGCCAGGGGAGTTTACCGCGGTTCTGGTCGAATTTGCCGCTCAATTCGGTCGCTATCCTGAGCTGCTCGGAAGTAAGCTGCCTTCCGCTCGATTTTTTAGCCTCCGCGGCCACCACACGGGCGATTTCCTGCTGTGCGCGTTTAACCTGCGCCTGCCGGGAGGCTATGTCTTTCGATATTTTGCTTTCGCGAGAGCGCATCTCGCCGAGCATCTTGTTATACTGTCTCTCATCCCCGGCCAACTCCTTGACCTCGTGGTCGTACACCACCCTTGTGCTGTCCAGGGTGATCAGTTTGGCGTCGACCTCGGCCATGTGCACGGCGATCACCTTAGTGAGCGAGTCGATCTGCTCGGCGCGCTGCTCGCGCATGGAGTTGTAGCGGCGCATATAGTCGATCCGCCGCGTCGCGTCGTCAAAGTCACGCGAAGCGAAAAGGAAAGACAGATAGTTGTTCAACAGGTAGTTGCGGTACGATTCCACGATCATATCCGTGTACGCCCCGGTGAGTTTTTCCCTTTCTGAGCGCATCTTGTCCACCTCGTTGCGGCTCTTTTTCAGGTCGCTCGTAAACAGGGATATCTGGTTGTTGAGCGCCCTGAGTATCTTGCGGCGCGCGTCGAGCCGGCCCAGCAGCAGCTTGAGTTCGCGCTGGCCGGCCGTGCGCGAAGCCTGGGTCTCCTTCAGCAACGCCGTGTTCCGTTTTATCTCCTCCTCCGCGCGGCGTATCTCGCCCTTGAGAGATTCTACGCTCTGCTGCCCGAAAGAGAGGCTGCACAGCATTAAAAGGGTCAATGTCAAAAAATTCCGGCGCATGGTTATTTCCCTTCGGTTAGTTTGAGCCTCTGCTCTATTTCATCTTTGTCATACCCTTTGTCGCGGGCTTTTTCCCAGTAGACCGTGGCCATGAAATATTCGCCCAGGGCGTACAGTATATCCCCGTAGTGCACCAGCAGCACATCGCTGTCCGAGGAGTCGAGCGACACGGCCTGTTGCATCACTTTTTTAGCTTCCGCCGGCCTTCCGGCCTTGAACAGCGCCCAGGCGTACGTATCGAGGTATGTGGCGTTGCCCGTCGAGAGCTCTATGGCGCGTTTGGACATTTCGACCGCCTTATCCAGATCGCGCCCGTCGGGCCCGTCCGTGGTCAGGAAATAGGCGAAGTTATTGAGTACCGCCGAATTATCCGGCCAAAGGCGCAGCGCTTTGCGGTAACTGTCGTTGCCTTTGGCCGCCTTCGATATTTTGTGGTACTGGTCGCCGATCATACCGTACACCACGCTTCGCAGCGAGTCCGACGCCGCATAGCGCATCGCTTCGCGGTAGGATTCCAACGCCTCGGCGTCATGGTCCATATATGACAACGTAGCGCCCTGCCGCAGGTAGAGGTCCACATTGCGGGGAAAGCGTTCGAGCGCCAGGGCGGTGTAGCGCGCCAGCGAATCGGGACGCTTCAGATAACCCTCCATGTCGAGCACCGTATTGAAAAAACTCTCCGGCACCCCCTTGTCGCCCAGGTGGCTTTTATAGAATTCCAACGCCGGCTCGACACCCTCCGATGCGATCAGCGTTTCGCCCCACATGTCGAGCACATCGAAATCCGCCGGATATTTCACCAGCAACAGCGAGACCAGGCTTCGTATCTGGTAAAAGTTTTCGGTATAGATCGCGCGTATCCCCTTCAGCTCGCGTATAAAGTCGAGTTTATCCGTGAGTGGCAACCGGTCAGAAAGCATAAGCCTGCGCCCTGTGGCAAAAAAATTCTGCACGTCGTTGCGGCTGCGGTAGTAATCGCTCAGTGCCATGAGAGTGCGCACGTCCGTCGAGTCGATCTCCAGCGCCGCCGTCCACTGGAGTGTCGCAAGCGAATCCTTGCCCGCACGCGAGTACAACTCGGCAAGCATGCGGTGGTTATCGGGATTCCAGGGGTACTCGTCGACCAGCGCGCGGCTTTCTGCGATGGCCTTGTCGTAAAGGTTCACGCCCAGAAGCAGGTTGAGCTTCATTTGCGCCAACTCCTCTATGCGTCCCAGTTTATACTCGGCCGAGTCCAGTATGGCTATCGCAGTATAGGGCTGTTTGCGCGCCTCATAGAGCGCAGCCAGCATGCGGTAATTCTCGGGATCGCGCGGGGAGATGCGCGCCAGGCGAGCGTATTCGTCCAGCGCCTTGTCATACTGTCCGGCAACAGCCAACAGGCGTGCGTACTGTCCGCCGTACCAGCTGTTTGTGGTGTCGATCATCCGCGCCCTGTGGCTGTAACCCAACGCCTTTTCAGTATCCTCCTCCATCAGCAACCCGGCCATCGAATAGAACGAGGGCGCGTGCAGCGAATCGAGAGCGACGGCCTTTTTGAACAGGTCCAATGCCCGTCCGGGGTTATTTTCCACCGCAAGGGCCTTGATTCCCTCCGTATAGAGCACCGTAGGCCACATTGCGCGAGGGTAGACCTCCGCGCGGCGTGTGGGCCATGCGGACACGAGAGTCGACAGCAGCATCGATACTGCCACCAACGCCACCGCTACGACCGCCGACCGCCTTTTCACTATAATACCTGTTCGAATTGTTGCAGGAAACGCACGTCGTTCTCAAAATAGAGCCTCAGGTCCCTGACGCCGTATTTGAGCATCGTTATACGCTCGACACCCATGCCGAATGCGAAACCGGAATACTCTTTAGGGTCTATGCCGCATGATTCCAACACATTGGGGTCTACCATTCCGCATCCCATGATCTCCAGCCAGCCTGTACCCTTGCAGACGTTGCAGCCCTTGCCGCCGCACAGGTTGCACGACACGTCGACCTCGGCCGAAGGCTCGGTGAAGGGGAAATACGAAGGGCGCATGCGTATTTGCGCCGCGGGGCCGAACATCTCGCGGGCGAAATAGAGGATCGACTGCTTCATGTCGGCGAACGACACGCCCCGGTCGATGTAAAGCCCCTCGACCTGGTGGAATATGCAGTGTGCGCGGTAAGAGATCGCCTCGTTGCGGAACACGCGTCCGGGGCATATCACGCGGATGGGCGGTTTCTGCGTCTCCATCGTACGCACCTGGATCGAGCTGGTGTGCGTGCGCAGCAGCACCTCGGGCCCCACGAAGAACGTGTCCTGCATATCGCGTGCGGGGTGCTCGGGCGGGAAGTTGAGTGCCGAGAAGACGTGCCAGTCGTCCTCGATCTCGGGCCCGTCGGCAACCGTGTAACCCAGGCGGTCGAAGATCCTCACGATCTGGTCGCGCACCAGCGATATCGGGTGGCGGCTGCCGGCAACTCCCGCCGACCCGGGACGCGTCATATCGCCCAATGCCTGTGTATCTGCCTGGGCCGATACACCCTCCTTGAGTTCATTCACGCGGTCCAGCGCCCTGTTTTTAAGCTCGTTGATCTTTTGTCCCAGCTCACGCTTGAGCTCGGGGGCCACCGCACGGAACTCCTCGACCAGGGCGGTAATCTCACCCTTTTTGCCGAGCATCGCGATGCGGAATTCCTCTACCTCGGCCTCGGCCTTGGGGATGAACGCTTCGATGCGACCGAGCAGCTCTTCAATTTTTTGTTTCATTATCTATGAATAATCACTAATTTTACACCCGTATATTTCCTGGCAAAGTTAGCAATTATTTTCGGACATTATGCGCAAAACCCTCCTTTTAGCCATACTGCTGTGCCAGGTCGCCCTATCGGCTGCGGGACAGAGCGTTGGCCTGGTGCTGAGCGGCGGCGGGGCCAAGGGCCTCTACCACATCGGGGTCATCAAGGCCCTGGAAGAGAACGACATCCCCATAGACTACGTTTCAGGCACCTCCATGGGCTCGATCATCGGCGGCCTGTACGCCATCGGCATGACCCCGCAGCAAATGGAGGCCGAATTCGGCTCAGGCAAAGTACTGTACTGGCTGTCAGGCAAATTAGAGGGACGCTACAGGTATTATTTCAAGCAGATGCACCACGACGCGGCCATGCTCACCCTCGGCTTCGAGCGCAACGAAAAGGGCGCCCTGGCCCCCGTACTGCCCTCCAACCTGGTGCCATCCGAGCAGCTGGATATGGCATTCGTCGAATATTTCTCACAGGCCACGGTCGCATGCGGCGGCGATTTCGACAAACTGCTCGTGCCATTCCGCTGCGTAGCCACCGACGCCGCAGCCCGCCGCGAAGTGATCTGCCGGGGCGGCGACCTGGGACGCGCCATACGCTCGTCGATGACCATTCCGATGGTATTCAACCCCATACAGACCGACTCCACTGTACTTTACGACGGCGGGCTGTTCAACAACTTCCCCTGGCAGGTGCTGCAAACTGATTTCACACCCGACATACTGATCGGCAGCCTGTGCACCGGCACCAAAGTGGACATCAACCAGAACTCCTCGTCGGGGCTGATCGACAACCTCTTCTCGCTCACCATGCTCCACACCGACTACTCGCTGCCGCGCCCCACCGACATAATGATCGAACGCGACATGAGCGAGGTCAACATACTCGACTTCTCCAAATCCAAACAGATCATCCAGGCCGGCTACGACGACGCCATGGCCATGATGGACCAGATAAAAACCAAGATCGCGGCCCGCACGGCAAGCGAACAGATGGCAGCGCGCCGCGAGGCCCTGCGCAGCAAATTCCCTCCCCTGGTATTCAGCAATTACCAGATCGAGGGGCTCAACGAAAAACAGACCACATACGTAAGGAATCTTTTAGGTCTCGGGCGCGGCGACCGCAACTACACCCTTGACGAATTCCGCTCGGCATACTTCAAGATGCTTGCCGAGGGCGACATAACCAGCGACTACCCGACGGTAAATTATGACCTGGCCACGGACAGTTTCCACCTTAAGATCACCATGCACACCAAACCAAGCCTGAGGGTGAAATTCGGAGGCAACATATCCTCCACCGCCCTGAACCAGGCATACATAGGGCTCGAATACAAAACCATAGGCCGCAGCGCCTACACCTGCAATTTCGACGGCTACTTCAGCCCCTTCCACCTCTCGAGCCAGCTCACCCTGCGAAACGACTTTTACATACGTTCGCCGTTCTACTACGAGGCCGGCCTGTCCTACAACTTCTACAACTACTTCCGCAGCGACTACGGGATGGTATCCAAAATGAACGACCTCACATACGCTAAATACACCGACACATACGCCAAATTAGCCTTCGGCATGCCGCTTGGCCGACATTCGGTAGCCAACATCCAGGGCAACGCCGCAGAGGACACATACCGCTACCAACAAGCCAATAAAGAGTACCAGAAAGGGGACACCCTCGACAAAACCACCTTCAACTTCATCGGCGCCAAAGCCGAAATAGAACGCAACGACCTCAACCACCTGATGTTCCCCACCCGCGGGATAAGGCAGACCATATCCGCAATATTCATCTCAGGCAGCGAAAACTACCGCCCCGGGTCATCGGGTAACGCCGCAGGGCAAACCGTAAACAACGTACACCGCTCATGGATCGGCGCACGCTTCACACGCGAACACTATATGCCCACCAAAATAGTCCGCTGGCTCACCTTGGGCTACATGGTCGACGCCGTATACACCACCCACCCCGACTTCGAAACCCCGAGCGCCACCAACATAACATCCCCCGCCTTCACCCCCACGCCACACAGCAAAATAGTGTACATGAAAGAGTTCCGCTCATCATCATTCCTCGGCGCCGGACTCATCCCCGTAATAGAACTCGCACCCTCATTCTGCATCCGCCCAAGCGCATACGCATTCCTGCCGGGCAACTACAACCAAAAGAAAATGGACGTCAAAAGCAGCCTCCGCTACATGTTCGACACATCCATCGTCTACCAAACAATGATAGGCCCCATAAGCCTCTCAGTATCGAAATACGACACCTCAAAAAACAACTGGTTCATAACCTTCAACTTCGGCCGCGCTATATTTAACCCGAAAGGATTGTTTTATTGATTGGATTGTTTTGTTCTCTTTTGGAAAAGAGAACCAGAAAACTTTTTTGAAAACTGCGTTTTCTGATATTTACTCTGTCCGCGCTTAATACAAGTTAAAAGTGGGGGATGCTTAAAGGCATCCCCCACTTTTAACTTGTTCTAAATGTCCGAATAAAGTAAGTCCCAGGATACGAAGTATCCAAAAAAGTTCTTTGGTACTTTCTTCCAAGAAAGTACATGACAGCCCATTCAACAAATCAACCCTCCCGGGGTTAAATCTTTAGCATTGCCTGGATCGAGGTTATTGCTTTTTTGGCGGTTTCGGGGTCTACGGTTACTTCGGGGGCTTCTTCTTTGAGTGACCTTTCGATTTTTTCGAGGGTCATCAATTTCATGTATCTGCAGTCGTTGCAGCCGCATGTAGCGTCGTTTCCAGGGACGGGGATGAATAGTTTGCCGGGGTTGTCGGCTTTCATTTTATGGAGTATGCCGGGTTCCGTGGCTACTATAAATTCTTGCGCGGGGCTTTTTGTGGCGTAGTCGAGCAGGGCCGCTGTGCTGCCTATTTCGTCGGCGAGGATCAGCACGGGGGCTTTGCATTCGGGGTGTGCAAGGACTTTGGCCCGGGGGTGCGCTTTTTTTAGCTCCACTATGGCCTCGACGGAGAATTCCTCGTGTACATGGCATGCCCCGTCCCAGAGGATTATTTCGGGGCGGTCGGTTACCTTCTTTATGTAACTGCCAAGGTTGCGGTCCGGCCCGAATATGATGGGTGTTCCTTTGGGGAGCGATTCGACGACTTTCACGGCGTTGGATGAGGTGCAGCAGATGTCGGTGAGGGCTTTTACGGCGGCTGAGGTGTTTACATAGCTTATTACGGTGTGGCCGGGGTGTGCGGCGACGAACTCACGGAATTCATCGGCGGGGCACGATTCGGCCAGGGAGCATCCGGCTTCCAGGTCGGGTATTATGACCTTCTTGCCGGGAGAGAGTATTTTCGCTGTTTCGGCCATGAAGTGCACGCCGGCGAATACGATAATATCTGCCTGGCAGTCGGCGGCCTTTTGTGACAGGGCGAGCGAGTCGCCGACAAAATCGGCGACGTCCTGCACGTCTCCCACGGTGTAGTAGTGTGCGAGTATTATCGCGTTCTTTTCCTTTTTGAGTTTCGCTATCGACTCTTTTACGGTTCGGTGGTTGTCAACCATGATTCTTTTTATTTTTTTCTTTCTTTTAAATTAAAATAAAAGAAGATAATAACAATAATAGGCGTTGATGGTGTTGATAACACTTTTATAAAAACTTGCCGACAAACCTCCCGACAAATCTTTCGCCGTCCGGCAGTTTCGGGATCGGCTGCACCGCCTGTTTATTAACATCTGTTGATTAATGTTATTAACACTTTTTTGTCCACACCGGCAGTTTAAAAGTATGATGAAAACTCACGAAACTTTTTTCTTGCATTTTTCCCTTCCCGATCCGTATGTTAAAATTTCCTTTCGGTGCAAGGTCCGCTCCCAAAAGCTTTCATAAAGTTTTAAACCTCTTCCTTACAAAATTATCAACATTTGTCGGCGGTTATAATCCTTTGGGCCAGTGATCGGTACGTTTCCGCCAGCTCTCCGTTTTCAACAACCTGCGAACTCTGCCCCTCGGCGGGCAAAACCATAGGTATGGCGGCCAGTAAAGGAAGGCCCTGCTCGCGCGCCAGCGCCGCCCCGCCGCCTTTCCCGAAAATGTAATAACGACTCCCGGGCAACTCCGCAGGGGTGAACCACGCCATGTTTTCAACAATCCCAAGAACGGGGACGGCGATGCTCTCGGCCTTGAACATGGCTATTCCGCGCACCACGTCGGCCACGGCCAACTCCTGGGGCGTGGTCACGATCACGGCGGCGCAGACCTTCAGTTCGCTCAGTATTGTCAGGTGCACGTCGCCCGTCCCCGGAGGCATGTCGATCAGCAGGTAGTCCAACTCACCCCACAGGGTCTGGTGTATCATCTGGCGCAGGGCGCTGGTGGCCATCGGTCCGCGCCACACGAGCGCATCCGACGCGTTTATGAAAAATCCGATTGACATCACCTTGACCCCGTGCGCCAGGGCGGGCGACATCATATCCTTGCCGTCGATGTTTTCGACCTCGGGACGGTAATTCTCAACCCCGAAGAGTTTTCCCTGCGAGGGGCCATATATATCCGCGTCGAGCACCCCCACGCGGTAACCCATCCCGGAGAGCGCCAGCGCGAGGGAAGCGGTGACGGTCGATTTGCCGACTCCGCCTTTTCCCGAGGCGATGGCTATGATGCGCTGGGCGTGCACGGCCTCGGGTGCGGGACGCTCGGCGCGCGGTTTCACCGAGGGCTCCTGCAGCAGCACCGTCACCTGCGCCCCGGGAAACTGCGCGGCCAAAATCGCTTCGGCCTGTTTTTTGATTGATCCTGCAAAGGGGTCGCGCGAACGCGCCAGTCCGATGGTGATGCGTACGCGCCCCTCCTCCACCGACACGCCGCGCACCTCGACCGGCTTGCCGTTTTCGGGATGCACCAGGGCGGATAGCGCCCCGCGTATATCTTTTTCTTCCATAACGAACGAAGTTTATACGGACAAAATTAGCCAATTTTCTCAAACCGCGCCGTCCACGCCCCATTTCAGCGAAAAGTATTACCTTTGTATGATATAAAACCGGAGTGTTATGAACAGCTTTTTTAAAACCTTTTGGGCGGCGTTGCTCGCTTTCTTCGTTGCCAACGCGCTTCTGACCTTTCTGTCGTTCGTCTTTTTCGCGGGGTTGATCGCCGCCCTGGGCACCAGCCGCCCCGCCGTCGTAAGTGCCAACAGCGTGCTTGAGATCGACCTGGCAACGCCGATCACCGATGCCCCGCGCAGCTCCGCCGTCGAGAATTTCGACTTTATGAGCATGCGCATGCGCCCGTCCAACACCATACTCCAGGCCGTGACGGCTGTGGAGAGCGCCGCGGTCGACAGCCGCATCAAGGGCATTCTGCTCAACATACGCGGCGGGGATATAAACACCGCCAACCTTGAGGAGCTGCACAATGCGATCACGCGTTTCAAGGAGTCGGGTAAATTCGTGGTCTCTTACAGCGAACACTATACCCAGGGGCGTTATTTCCTCGCCTCGGCTGCCGATTCCATCTACCTCAGCCCGCTCGGTTCGCTCGACTGGCAGGGGTTGAGCGGCAGCGTGATGTTCTATAAGGGACTGCTCGACAAACTGGGCGTCCAGGCGCAGATCGTGCGCCACGGCTCATTCAAATCGGCTGTCGAGCCGTTTATGTACGACAGGATGAGCCCCGAGAACCGCCTTCAGATGCAGACCGTGGTCGATTCTTTCTGGGATGCCGTTTCGGGACAGGTCGCCGCCTCGCGCGGCATCGACACCCTCGCCCTCAAACAATATGCCTCGTCGCTTGAGGTCTACTCGCCCGGTCGCGCCGCCGAACTGGGCCTTGTGGACGGGGTGCTCTATGCCGACCAGGTGCGCGGGGTGGTCAATTCGCTGTTGGGCAACGAACCCGACGGGCAGATCAACACCGTGTCTCTGCCTGGTTATATAAGCGCCACGTCCATGCAGCGCGGCCACTCTTCGGCCAACCTGGTGCGCATCGTCTATGCCGACGGCGAGATCGTCGACGGCAAGGGCGAACCGGGGCAGGTGGGCAGCGAACGCCTTGCCGGACAACTTGCCGACGCACGTGCCGACCAGGACGTTAAAGCCGTCGTGCTCAGGGTCAACTCGCCGGGAGGCAGCGCCCTGGCCTCGGAGATGATCTGGCGTGAGGTGGAACTGCTCCGAAAAGAGAAACCCGTCGTGGTGTCCATGGGCGGCGTGGCCGCCTCGGGTGGATACTACATCAGCTGCGGCGCCGACGCGATACTCTGCGACCGCTTTACGCTGACCGGCTCGATAGGGGTTTTCGGCGTGCTGATGAACCTCGAAAAGGGGCTTAAAGATAAACTCGGAATTACGGTGGATGTGGTGCGCACCTCGCCCTCGGCAGACCTCGGCTCGGCTTTCCGCAGCCTTTCCGCCTCTGAAAACACCTATATGATGCGCCAGATAGAACAGGTCTACACGACATTCGTAGGCCATGTGGCAGAGGGGCGCAACCTGAGCTACGAGGCTGTCGACGCTATCGGCGGTGGCCGCGTGTGGGCCGGGTCGGATGCCCTGCGCACGGGCCTTGCCGACGGTTACGGCGGCCTGAAAGACGCGATCAACCTGGCCGCCGACCGCGCGGGAGTGGCCGCCGACTTTTCGGTGGATGAGGCGCACCAGGGCGGCAGCACGCTCGATCTGATCCTCACCGGACTTTCCCAGGCGCGCGCGCAGGGTGAGCTCGGGGAGATATTTTCCCAGTACAAAAACGTGCAGGGGGTGCTCGGCGGGGCGCGCATCCAGGCGCGCATGCCATTTATATTGGAGGTCGAATAATGAAACAGGAATGCCGCCTTCACCGGGCGGCATTCCTGTTTTAAATGGAGTTCAAAACTCCCGATATGGTCGCGCAAACCTCGCGCACCTGACTCTCCGAGATGGTAAGCGGCGGCGAGATCCGAAACGCCGTGTCGCAGAAAAGGAACCAGTCGCTCATCACCCCGGCCTTCATAAGCCCCGCGACGGCGGCATGGAGTTTTTCCGGCGATCCCACTTCGACGGCCATGATGAGCCCCGAGCGGCGGATCTCCTTTACGGCGGGGTGTGCGCACAGCAGCTCCTCGAAGAGAGATCCCAGCTCCTCGACACGCTCCAGGATCCCCTCGTCGAGGATATATTCCAACGCAGCCAGCCCGGCTGCGCAGCACACCGGATGCCCTCCGAAAGTGGTTATATGCCCCAGCGCGGGATTTTGGGAAAGCACGCCCATTATCTGGCGCGAGGAGATGAAAGCTCCCAGGGGCATTCCCCCGCCCAACGCCTTGGCCAGGCAGAGGATGTCCGGCTCGATGCCGCATCCCCCGAAAGCGAACATGCGCCCGGTGCGCCCCATCCCGGTCTGTATCTCGTCCAGGATCAGCAGCGCGCCCACGTCCGTGCAGCGTTTGCGCAGCGCGCGCAGGTAGCCCGGCGCGGGTAGCCGGATCCCTGCCTCGCCCTGCACGCACTCGGCGATCACACAGGCCGTTTCGCCGGTGATGGCATCCAACTGCGCGAAGTCGTTATAGTCTATTTGGGTGACCAAAGGCAGCAGCGGGCCATACCCCTCGACGAATTCGCTGCCCCCCATCACGCTCATCGCCCCGTGCGTCGAGCCGTGGTAAGCGCCTTTAAAACTGACGATCCCCGCGCGCCCGGTGTAGCGTTTGGCGAGTTTGAGCGCCCCCTCGACCGCCTCGGCGCCCGAATTGACGAAATATACCGAATTGAGCGCATCGGGCAGCAATCCGCAAAGTTTGGCGGCCAGGCGAACCTGCGGCGTTTCGATCAACTCGCCGTAGACCATAAGGTGCATATAGTCAGCAGCCTGGCGCTGCACGGCCTCGACCACGCGCGGATTCGCGTGCCCCACGTTGCTGACCGACACGCCGGCGATCAGATCGACGATGCGTTCGCCCGAGGGCGTATAATAATAGATGCCTTCTGCGCGCACGGCCTCTATCCCGATGGGGGCGGGAGAGGTCTGACCTATATTTTCAAAAAATTGTTGCCTTAAAGTTTTCATCACAGCGATTGTTCGTAACGCGCAAGGATGCGTGCGCTGTCGCGTACCGTTTCCATCATCCAGCGGAAATGCAGCTCTATGGCCTCGTCTTCGGGGAGTTGCCACGGCGCGCCGCTTGCGCGAAGGCGTGTTGAGAATTCATATAAAAGTATAGCCGCCGATGCCGACACGTTGAGGCTCTCGACCATCCCGCACATCGGGATCGCCAAAAGGGTATCCGCCGAGTCGATCACCTCGTCGCTCACCCCCGCGTGCTCGGTGCCGAAAAAGAGCACGAAAGGCGATGCCGCGACGTCGAACTTTTCCGGTGTCACCTCACCGCGCGGGGAGGTCGCCACGATGCGGTAGCCTTTTGTCCTGAGCGCATCCAGCGCGGCGGCGGTAGAGGGATGCTGCGCGATATCGACCCATTGCGCCGTGCCGCGCACGATGCGCACGTTTGGGTTGAACTTGCATGCGGTCTGTATGGTGTGGATGTCCTGCACCCCGAACGCCTCGCAGTTGCGCACCAGTGCGCTGGCATTCTGCGGATGAAAAGTGTTCTCCATGCAGATGCTCATCCAGCGCGTGCGCATCGCCAGGGTGCGCGCTATCACCGCCGCGCGCTCCTGGGTCATGAATCCCGCGAGGTAGGCGATACGGTCTTCATACCACTTTTTATCGCGCATTTCGGTCATAAATCCCTTTTTAGGTAGATCATATCTTTTAGCAACACACCCTCTTCAATGATCTGGTGGTCGTAATTTTTTGTAAAAAACCCTTCTTCGCGATGCGACAATACGAAACCGCAACGCTCATAAAACCTCAATATAGACGGGACTTCACCGGTGCCGACGATCATTTGCCGGAAATCGGCTGCGAATTCGCGGCAGACGTATCCGATCAATGACCCGGCATAACCACGTCGGCGAAAGGCGGGATAAACCGCAATATTTTTCAACTCGCAAACCCCGTCACCATTATCCGTAACTACGCACGCCGCACGTATCCCTCCATCGCCCGAAAGCGTGAACATACGCCCTTTGTCGAGATAGCGCCTGATCATCGACTCCTGCTCGTCGCCGATCAGTAGCAGATCGAGCAGCCTGTCCTTGCCGGAGGATATCTCTTCGATATGACCGGGATCACTTGCGGTATTTATCATCTTCCTGCAGTATTTTCAGGTAGCTCTCATAGCGGTTATAACTGATCTCCCCCTTTTCGACGGCTTCGAGCACGGCGCATCCCGGCTCATGCACGTGGGTGCAGTTGTAGAAGCGGCAACCCGCCGCCACGCGCAGCATCTCGGGGAAGAAGCGGTACAGCTCCGCCGGGTCTATTTCCAAAAGGCCGAAACCCTTTATGCCCGGGGTGTCGATCAGCCATCCCCCGCCGGGCAATTCGTAGACGGTCGAAAATGTGGTCGTGTGCCGCCCCTTGCCGTGCGACTGCGACACGTCGCCCACGGCGGCCTCGGCGTCGGGTATCAGGGCCCGGATGAGCGTCGATTTGCCGACCCCCGAGTTGCCCGACAGCAGGGTCACCTTGCCCTCCATCATCCCGCGCAGGGCGTCCAGCCCCTCGCCCGAGAGGGACGAGAACTCCACTACGGGATAACCCGCCGAGGCGTATGTCGACCGGAATTCATCCAGCGCCCCGGGAACCTGGCGCGCCAGGTCCGATTTCCCGATGGCCACCACCGCCGGCACGTTATACGCCTGGCACGTGACCAGGAACCTGTCCGCGAACTCATAGCTCGTGGCGGGTTGGAACAGCGTGGCCAGCAGCACGGCCTGGTCCAGGTTGGCGGCGATTATGTGCGACTCTTTCGAGAGGTTGGGCGAGCGCCTGATGACGTAGTTGGCGCGCGGCAGTATTTCGACGATATTCGCCTCGCCGCTTGCGTCGACCTGATATTGCACGTGGTCGCCCACCACCACGGGCGAGGTGGAGCGCGACCCTTTAAGGCGCAGCCGTCCGCGGATGCGGCAATCGACCGACTCGCCCGAGGCGCTGTCGCGCACGGTGGTCCGGCTTCCCGTCGTGCGGAAAACGACTCCCTGACGGTTATCGCTCATCGGCGGGAAGGTCGTCCTTGCGGTTCCACTCCTCGATCTGCTCCTGCGCTTTATCGAGGTACGGGAAGGCGTAGCTGGTCAGCTTTTTGACCGGGTTGTAGAGCAGCGAAGAGTTGAGGGTGCTTTCGTCCAGGACCGGTTTGCGGTCGTTTATCCATTGGAAGCCGCACAGGATAAGGCTGACGATAATGGCGACCTTCAGGCACGAGAGCAGCGCCCCGAACAATTTATCGAAAGCCCCCAGCCCCACCGAGGAGAAGAGCCCGCCGACCATTCGCGCCACCAGCACCACCACCAGCATCACCGTCCCTGCAAGGGCGATATAGGTCACCACGGTCCCTGCGGTGCCGGTCACGTTAAACCATTTCATGGCCGATTCGCCGAGGAAATAGGCGATGAAAATTCCCGCCGCCAATCCCGCCAGTACGCCCACCTGCACGAAAATCCCTTTACGGTAGCCGCTCCATAGGCCCCAGAGCAGGGGTAAAGCTATTACTATGTCGAGCCAATTCATAATGTGCACGTTTTTAATTTCAGACTACGAAGTTAGCCAATAATTTCTTTATTTACTACCTTTGCGGAGTAAAATATGATCGCCATGAAACGCCACATATTACTATATCTGTTTGCAATAGCGTCAGTTGCGGCCTCTGCCCGCCAGGGCGTGAGCCTCGATAGGGGCTGGAGGTTTTACTGCACCGGCGAGTCGGTGAGCGACAACGCCACCACGGTCGATCTGCCGCACACGTGGAACGCCGCCGACGCCGGGGCCAACCGCAGCTACTTCCGCGGCGAGGGCAACTACCTGAAAGATATCGATATACCTGCCGCATGGAACGGCAAGCGCGTCTTTCTGCGCTTCTACGGCGCCAACTCATTCCTCACCCTTATGGTCAATGGCCGACGTGTGGCGCAACATGCCGGCGGGGGGACTGCCGGCACTTTCGAGATCACCAAAATGCTCCGTTTCGGGGCGCGCAACACCCTCTGGGCGATAGTCAACAATTCGCCGCGCACCGACGTGATGCCCTCCGCCGGGGCGAATAACGTCTACGGCGGGCTTTTCCGCCCCGCCGAGCTGATCGTAACTTCGCAGACCGCCATCTCTCCGGTCGACAATTCGTCCGATGGGGTATGCATCTCCGCCCGCCGCAACGGCGAACAGGCCTATAAGGTCGACGCCACGGTAAGACTGACCGCGTTGCGCGACCAGACGGTGCAGGTCGGTGTGAGGATGCTCTCCCACGACGGCACGCCGGTGGCCCAGGCCACCGACCGCGTCAGGGTGACCGAAAAGGGAGGGGGGCAGCTTACCCTCGGCCTGGACGTGCCCACGCCCCGTCTGTGGGATGGGGTGAACGACCCTTACCTGTATGATTTCCAGGTTAAAGTGTCGGTAGACGGCGTGGGCGTCGACTCGCTCACGGTGACCTCGGGGCTGCGCGAAACCGGCTTCGTCCAGGGCCAGGGATTTTTACTTAACGGCAAGACGTACCCCATCCGGGCCGTAACGCTGACCCAGGACCGCCTGGGCGAAGGCAACGCCCTGACCTCCGCGCAAATGGTGCGCGATCTGCGCCTGGTGCGCGAAATGGGCGCCAATATGGTGATCTTCATGGAGGGCACCCACTCGCAGGAGTTTTGCGACATGTGCGACAGGGCTGGCATAATGGCCGTCTGCGGCATACCTTTCACCGGCGACGCGTCGCTGCCCGACCGCTCTTTCATTGGCGGCGAGGGGCTGATGGCCAACGGTCGCCGCCAGCTCACCGAGGTGGTGCGCCAGTACTGCAACCACCCGTCGGTGGTCATGTGGAGCATTTTCAGGTGTCTCTCGCAGCGCGGCGACGATCCGGTACCGTTCATTAAGGAGTTGAACGCCCTGGCCAGGAAAGAGGATCCCACCCGCCCGACGGTCTGTGTGAGCAACCAGGACGGCGAGGTGAATTTCATCACCGACATGGTGATCTGGCAGCACCGCTACGGCTGGACGGAGGGACAGGCGTCCGATATAGGCGTGTGGCTCCCCTACCTGCATAAGACGTGGGGCAATCTGCGCTCGGCGGTGAGCTACGGCGCAGGGGCCTCTGTGCGCGACCAGTCCGACACCGTGCGCCGCCCGGCGACCTACTCGACCTTCCATCCCGAGGGGTGGCAGACGGCGCTGCACGAAGAGTATTTCCGCTACCTGAAGGACGATCGCAACCTTTGGGCGACGGTCGTCGACAACATGTTCGATTTCGGGGCTGCCGGCATCAACCGGGGGCGAGGCCCGGGGATCGACGACTTCGGCATGGTGACATTCGACCGCTCACAGCGCAAGGACGCCTTCTACTTCTATAAAGCCAATTGGAACACGACGGAAAAATTCGTCCACGTCACCGACAGCCGCCTTACCTCGCGATCCAGGCCCGTGCAGACCCTGCGCGTATTTTCGAACTGCGAACAGGTGGAACTGACCCTTAACGGGACCTCGCTGGGCACCCGCCTGGGTGTGAACGGGGTCTTCACATGGACTGACGTTGTCATGCCCGCGGGGCTCAACGAGATCACCGCGCACGGCGGGGGGCAGACCGACACGGCATGGATAACCATAAACCACCAGACGCTGTGACCACAGTCCTGCCGTCGGCCTACCTCGGGGGGGTGCACTATTTCGCCCGCCTCTGCGCCGGGGGGTGCGTGATAGACCCCTGGGAGCATTTCATCAAGCAGAGCCTTCGCAGCCGCTGCCGGATATATGCCGCCCCGGGCCCGCTGACCCTGAGCGTGCAGACCGTACACATACCCAATTCGGAAAAGGCCGCCGTGTGCGATGTGCGCATCGACTATTCGAAGCGCTGGCAGCACGCGCATTGGACGTCGATAGTCTCGGCCTACCGCTCCACTCCATATTTCGAGCACTACGCTCACCGTTTCGAGCCATTCTTCACCCGCCGCTTCGACAGGCTTTTCGACCTTAACGCACAGCTCACCGAATTGATCCTCGGCATTATCGGCAGCGAAGTAACGCCCGAATACGCGACCCGTTACATCGACCCCGCAGAGCGGATCGAGGACCTGCGCCACAGCCTGTCGGAAAAACCGCGCCTTTCGCGCCCCGACCCCCGGTTCACCCCCCTGCCATACTACCAGCCTTTCGCCCCTGGATTCACTCCAGGCATGTCGGTCATCGACCTGCTTTTCGCCGAAGGACCGCATACGTTGGAGCACCTTAAAAACTGCGTAAAAAGCACTACATTTGCCGGCGAATAATGAGCGGGATTAAAAAGTTGGCGGGCCAGACCGCCGTTTATGGGGTGAGCAGCATCGTCGCGCGGTTGCTCAACTATCTTCTGGTGCCCTATTTCACATACACGTTCACGACTGCGGAATATGGCGTGATAACCGACATGTACGCCATCATCCCGTTTTTGATGGTGCTGCTGACGATGGGGCTCGAAACGGGATATTTCCGTTTCGCCGCCCTCGCGCCGTCCGACGCCGCCCGCCGCAGGGTTTTCTCTTCCACATGGGGGGTGACCTCGCTTGCCGCCCTCGGCTTTTTGGCCCTGGCGTTGCTTTTCCATATGCCCGCCGCCACGGCGATGGGTTACGGCGACCGTCCGTGCCTGTTTTTGCTCATGGCCGGCATCGTGACCCTCGACGTTATCTCGGCCATCCCATTCGCCCGACTGCGCCAGCAGGGACGCGCCGTGAGGTTCGTAAGCGTGAGAATAGCATCGGTGGTCGTCAACCTCGCGCTTTGCCTGTTCTTTTACGAGGCCATGCCCAAAGTCCCGGTGTTCGATACTCTCAGCAACCACGAATTCGGGGCGGGATATTACATGGTAGCCAACCTTGTGGCGAGTTTCTTCGCTTTGGCGCTCGTCTTTCCCCGGGACCTGCATATTTTCAGGGCGGGGATCGACCGCCGTCTGCTGGGCAGCATCCTTCTCTACTCTTTCCCTCTGCTGCTGAGCGGTATAGCCGGAACGGCCAACGAATTCATCGACCGCCAGATGATAAAATTCCTTATGCCCGAGCAGTCGGCGATGTCCTCGCTGGGCATCTACGGCGCGGTTATAAAGATCGGGGTGGTGATGATGCTTTTCACGCAGATGTACCGCATGGCGGCAGAGCCTTTCTTCCTGGCCGAATTCAAAAAAGAGGATTTTTTGAAGATCAACGCCCAGGCGATGAAATACTTTGTGATCGTGTCCGTGCTGATCTTCCTGGGGCTCACGCTTTTCGCTGACCTTTTCGCCCTGATAATCGGACCGGCTTTCCGCGAGGGGATGTACATCCTGCCCATCGTCCTGGTCGGTAATGTGCTCTCGGGCGTCGTCCTTAACCTCTCGTTCTGGTACAAGCAGAGCGGACGTACCTCGATGGCCATCGTGATAACCGGCACCGGGCTTATCTTCACGATGGGAATGGGTTTTTGGCTGGTCCCGCGCCTGGGATTCCTGGGGGCCGCCCTCGCCCGCACCACGTGCGAGGCGGCGATGGTGGTCATCAGCTATATCCTGATGCGCCGTTACTTTCCCGTGCCCTACCAGGGCCGCCGCATCTGGGAATACGTCGCCGCTGGCCTCGCGCTCTACGCCGCGGGGTATTTCACGGCGCAGCTCCCCGCCGTGGCGCATTATGCCGCCAACGCCGCCCTCGTGGCGCTTTTCGCCCTCTACGTAATGCGCCGCGAGAGAATCGACCTGCCGGGTCTGCTGCATGCTCTGAAAAGATAACTATATTTGTAAAAAACACCCAATGACTGTAAAAGTAATAAACCGCTCCGCCCACGCGTTGCCCGCCTATGAAACGGTCGCCGCCGCCGGAATGGACGTAAGGGCGAATATCACAGAGCCCGTTATATTGAAACCCCTTGCCCGCGCGATGGTCCCCACGGGACTTTTCGTGGAGTTGCCCGTGGGTTACGAGATGCAGATACGCCCCCGCAGCGGCCTGGCCGCCAAACATGGCCTGGGCGTGCTCAATTCGCCCGGCACGATCGACGCCGACTACCGCGGTGAGATAAAGGTGATACTGGTGAACCTCTCGGACACCGAATTCGTACTGAACCCCGGTGAGCGCATAGCCCAGATGGTCGTCGCCCGCCACGAAAGGGTCGAATGGAGCCAGGTCGAGGCGCTTTCAGATACGGACCGCGGCGCAGGAGGCTTCGGATCGACCGGGAAATAGTATGAAATTCGCCGACATCATAGGCCACGGGCAGCTCTGCCGCCACTTCGTCCGCAGCATCGATTCGGGCAGGGTGAGCCATGCCCAGATGTTCACCGGGCTGTCCGGTTACGGGGGGCTGCCGCTGGCGTTGGCCTATGCGCAATATGCCAACTGCACGGACCGCCGTGGCGGCGACTCGTGCGGGGAGTGCCCCTCGTGCCTGAAGATGTCGGCGTTGGCGCACCCCGACCTGCATTTCATCCTGCCGGTCAATTCGGCCTCGAAAAGCGGTTCGCAGAAACCGGGCAGCGACTATTTCCTGCCACAATGGCGCGAAACAGTCGAGGCTAACGGAGGCTATTTCGACGAACAGGCGTGGTACCGCGCCATAGAGATCGAAAACCAGCAGGGAATCATCTCGCGCGCGGACGCGGACGAACTGGTGCGCAAACTCTCCTTCAAATCTTTCGAGGGACGGTTCAAGACGGTCATTATCTGGCTGCCCGAAAAGATGCGCGCCGAGGCCGCCAACGCGCTGCTTAAAATATTGGAGGAACCCTGGGACGGCACGCTGTTCCTGCTGGTGAGCGAGCAACCCGAATTGCTGCTGCCCACGATCCTCTCGCGCGTGCAGGTCACCGAGATAGGGCGCATCGACCCCGAGGGAGTCCAGGGCTGGCTGATGTATGGCCCTGCGAGAGCCGACCCCGCGCTTGCAGAGCAGGCGTCGCGGTTGTGCGGGGGCGATCTGATCGCCGCGCGCCGCATGGTCGAAGAGGGGTCGTCGAGCGGCTCGGGCGAACATTTCGAACTTTTCAAGCAGCTCATGCGCATGAGCTACGGCAACAAACACATGGAGCTCATCGAGTGGGCCGACGCGGTCGCCTCGTCGGGACGCGAGGAGCAGAAACGCCTTTTGTCCTACTGCGCACGTATGCTGCGCAGCAGCTACATGCTCTCGGCGGGCATGGAGGGCGTGTCATACCTCTGGGGCGAGGAGCGCGATTTTTGTCAAAAATTCGCCCCCTTTATCGGCAACCACAACATAGAGAGGTTGATCGGCGAGTTGACCTCGGCCTCTGAGCAGGTGGCGCGCAACGGCAACCCGCGCATGATCTTCCCTCATTTCGCATTAACGGTAAGCAAACTTATAGGATGAGGGCGGCGCTGATAGGGGGAGGCAACCTGGGCGACGTTTCAAAGGCGCTCGAAAGGGCGTTGGCGATCGTTGCCGCCGAGGCGGGCGCCGTCGAGGCCGTGTCGGGGGTTTACCGCTCTGCGCCGTGGGGTTTCGAGGCCAGCGAAGATTTTTTGAACCAGGTATGGATTATCGACACCCCCCTCACGGCACATGAATTGCTCGATGTGACGCAGGGGATAGAACGCCGCCTGGGACGCACCGAAAAAAGCGACGGGACTTACCGCTCACGCACCATGGACATAGATATCCTGTTCTACGGGGACGCGATAGTCGACACCCCGCGCCTTAAAATACCGCACCCGCTGCTTCACAAGCGCGATTTTGTGCTCACGCCCCTGCGCGAGGCCGCCCCGGGTTGGGTGCACCCCGTGCTGGGTAAAAAAGTGGAAGAATTATGAGATGGTTTTTTTCGATCCCGTTTGTTTTCGCCCTCCTGGCGGCCTGTGACAAGTCGCTGCCGGTGAAATTCACATACACCGTCACCCCCTACGTCCAGAGTGCGGACAAAGGCACGGTCGGGCTGTGCGCGGGCGCGGGCGGATACGCCTTCTACGCCGACACTTCCGCTTGGGAGGTGACCAGTTACGAAGACGCCGAGGCCGGGGTGCTCACCTCGCGGGGCGGCCAGGGGACCAAGCATTTCGACTTCGACGGCGTGCAGGGCGAGGATGGGCGCATATCGCAAAGCCCCATAACCGGCCAGCCCGTGATGGCGGTAGTCTACTACCCGGCGTCTCGCTCGTGGGCCGTGCGCCAGGTCCCGGTCGGGGCGGGCATCGACACGATCCGCGTGAGCGTCACTTTCCGCACGTGGAACGCCGATTCGACCTACACGGATTCCAAATGGAAGGTATTTAACGCCGCGATGTAAGTAAAAAAAAAGTATCTTTGCCCGCTATGGCGCTCGAATTATATAAATATTTTATCCGCACGTCGCTTGCAGCGTTCATCCTTTTGGCCATGCTGCGTTGCGCCTCGGTGGGCTATCCGACCGGGGGGCCCAAGGACACCCTGCCCCCGCGCATCGTCGTGATGACCCCGCAATACGGCACGACCAACTTCACGGACAAGCGCATCTACATCGAATTCGACGAATATATAACCATCAAGGACCAGCAGAAAGAGTACTACACCTCGCCCTACATGGAGCGTCAGCCGGTGATCTCGCAGCGTGGCCGCGGCATACAGATCGACTTCAAGGACACGCTGTTAGAGAACCAGACCTACTCGCTCAACTTTTGCAGCGCCATACGCGACAACAACGAGGGAAATCCCTTGAACGACTTCCGTTTCGTCTTTTCGACCGGGCCGACCATAGACTCGATGCTCATGTCGGGCTACACGGTCGACGCCCACACGGGCGACAGCCTCGGCAAGAGCTATATACTGTTCTACCCCGCCACGGCGGATACGACCACCTACGACTCGCTGCCTTTCCGCGCCCCGGCGGCCATCGCCCGCGCCCAGGCCAACGGCATCTTCCTGGCTGAAAACCTCAAGCCGATAGACTACCGCGTCTATGCGCTGGACGACCGCAACACCAACCGCAAATATGAACCGGGGGCGGACCGCATAGCCTTCCTGGACACGGTATACAACCCCGCAACGATGCCCGGCTTCGCGATCCGCTGGGACACCACGCGCCTTTACAACGTGCCCGACCCGCAGCTTTACCTGCGCCTTTTCATGGACGAGGCCTTCCGCCGCCAGAACCTCACGACCACAAAGCGCCCCACGCAACACCGCATAGACTTTCAATTCGGAGCGAAATACCCCATCGTGGAGAGTCTGCGACTGGACGGGATAGATTCCACGAAGATAATTACCCAATACCTCAAGCCCACACGCGATTCGCTGCACCTGTGGCTCAACGTGCCCTCCGCGGAGCTGCCCGACACGATCAAGGGAGAGATAATCTATATGCGCCACGATTCGCTCAATAAACTGGAGCGTTACACCCAACAGCTGGCGCTCGGCTGGAAATCCTTCGAGAAGAAAAAGGATAAGAACGATACCCTGCCCCCGCCCAACCCGTTCAAATATAAGGTCGAGGCCACGGCCAACCTCAATCCGTTCAATAACATACCGTTCTTTTTCGAGCAGCCCATAGTGAAGATCGACAGCGCGGCGGTGACCCTTACGCGCATCGGGGAAGAGGATAAGCAATACCGCGCCAGGGTGCGTTTCGTGCAGGACACGACCGATATGCTGCGCTGGACCCTCTTCTCGCAGTGGGTGGCGGACTCCAAATACGAACTGCTGATCCCGGCAGGGGTCTTCACCGACGTGGCCGGTTACCAAAACGACACCATGAAGGCCTCATTCACCGTGATGGCGGCTGAGAAATACGCCACTATCGAGCTCGACGTGGCGGGCAAGACCCCCGAAAGCACATACGTGCTGCATCTCGTCGACCAGAGTAACCGAGTGGTGCGCGAACTCAGGCAGGTCCGCACGGGACACTACACGCTCGCCTATATCGAAACGGGCACTTTCAAGATCCGCATCCTCGAGGACCTGAATGGCAACGGCAAGTGGGATACTGGCAACCTGATCTCCCGCATCCAGCCCGAGCGCACCGAGATCTTCGCCAACGAGAAGGGGGAAGCGGAATTCACGACCAAAGAGAACTGGACGCTCGATTTTAGCCTCGACATGAAACGCATCTTCGCCCCCGTGACCATGGACGCGATGATACGCCGTCTTCGCGAGGCCGAGATAGCCCGCATACAGAAGCAACTCAAGGAGCGGGCAGGAAACAAACCCGAATACCGCGACCAGAGCCAGAACCAGCGAGGATCGGGTAGCGTGACGGGCGGCGGCGGAATACCCATGCCAACAGGATTCTCACGATGAAAAGGCTCATATACATAACCCTGCTTTTCGCCCTGGCAGCCTTCACCGGCGTCCGGGCGCAGCACTACGTGGGCGTCAGGGGCGGTTACGGCAACGGCACGGTGCGGTTTTTCCCCCCTGCCGAAACGGGCAGCCTGGGGGGGCTCTACAACTTCGGGGTCAGCTATAAGTACTACACGAAGGAAAAATACCTGGGAGGCATAGAACTCGACCTGCAATATATCCAGAAGGGATACACCCAGCCCATGCCCACGAAGCCCGACACGGTCTACCGCCACGGGGTCAACGCCCTGGAGCTGCCCTTTTTCTGGCAGCCCCACCTCTACGTGCTCGACCGCCGCATGCGTGTGTTCCTGAACGCGGGCGTCGTCTTTTCGTATAACATCGACGCGTGGGACGAAACCGTTTCCAAACGTGACGGGGTCATCGAACCCCGCGCCGACTACCCTATGGAGCTTGTGCGCGACAACCGCTGGAGTTACGGCCTTTGCGGGGGATTCGGGATAAACTATATCACCGGTCGCACCGAATTCCTGGCAGAGGCGCGCTATAATTTCGGCTACGGCGACCTGTATAAAAACCATAATAAATACCCCGGCAACCCGCTGCGCTCACCCATAGACAACATCTACGTCAGCGTGGGGGTCTACTTCCGCCTGGGGCAGGGAGGCATCCTCTCCGAGCCGACCAAAAAGGCCGCTGCGAGGATCTCCCAACGCGAAGCCGACAGGGATGCCCGCCGCGCGGCAAAGCAGCCCGCGCCCGAAACGGTGGCCCCAGCGACGGAGCCCGAACAGGAATCACAACCAACGACAAACACCATCCAAAATGGAAACAACACGCCAGCTCAAGGTAGCCAGACAGATACAGAAGGACGTAAGTGAGATATTCCTGCGCGAGGCCGCCGGCCTTTTCCCCGGGACGATGGTTTCCGTGACTATCGTTAGGGTAAGTCCCGATTTGAGTTTCGCAAAGATATTCCTGAGCGTCTTCCCCTTTGAGAAGCGCGGCGAGGTCATGGCCACTATCGAGGCCAACCTGCGCGTTATACGCCACACCCTGGGGCAGAAACTCAAGCACCAGCTCAAGAGCGTGCCCGAGATAGCCTTCCATATCGACGACTCGCTGGAATATATCCAGAATATCGACAACCTGCTGCAATAACCGCTGCGGCGCCGCCCGACCCCGATGCTCAGTTCGCTATTCGCACGCCGCTACCTGTTCTCGCGCAAGTCGCACTCGGTGATCAACGTGATCTCGGGAGTGAGCGCCCTCGCGGTGTCGGTGCCCGTTGCGGCGATGGTGATCCTGCTGTCGGTCTTCAACGGCCTGGAGGGTATGGTGCGGCAGATGTACACCGAATTCGACCCCGACGTGATGGTCAGCCCCTCTCACGGGAAGACCTTCGCGGCGGACAGCGCGCTTTCCGCCCGCCTTCGGTCGGTGGACGGGGTCGCGGCCTTCAGCTACCTCATCGAGGAGAACGCCATGGTCGAATACCGGGGCGGACAATATATCGCCACCCTGCGCGGCGTGGACTCTCTGTACGGGAGCGTGGTACCGATGGAAAAGATGATGGTCGACGGCGATTTCTCCCTGCATTTCGGCGAGATAGAACAGGCCGTGGTGGGGCGCGGGATGGCCTACAGCCTGGGGATCGGCACGACGGGCTACGACTACCTTAATGTCTATGCTCCGCGGCGCGGCAGTTTTAATCCGATCTTACCCATGGACGCCTACCGGACAGACCGGCTGCTCCCGGCGTCGATCTTCGCCCTGGACGCAGAAACCGACTCTAAATACCTGATCGCCCCGCTCGATTTCGCCCGCCGGCTTTTCGACTACCCCGGCCAGGCGACCGGCATAGCGGTCAGGCTCACCCCCGGGGCCGATCCCGACCGCTCGGCGGCAAAGATAGCGGCGGAGTTGGGCGACGATTTTCGCGCCCTGACGCGCTACCAGCAGAAGGCGTCCCTGTACCGCATCATGCAGTATGAAAAGTGGGGTATCTTCATGATCTGCGCGCTGGTGATGGTCATCGCCTCTTTTTCGCTCATAGGGTCGCTGGTGATGCTGATAATCGACAAACGCGGCGATGTGCGCACTCTCCTTACCCTGGGCGCGACGGTGCGCACCGTGCGGGCGATATTCACCCGCGAGGGTATGCTGCTCGCCTCGGCGGGCGCTGCGGCGGGATTGGCGGTGGGTGTGGGCTTTTGCCTTTTGCAGCAGCGATACGGGCTTATCACCATCCCCGCAGATACGTTTCTGACCGATACCTACCCGGTGATCCTGCGCCCGGGCGACCTTTTGGCCGTCGCCGCGGCCTTTATCGTCACCGCCGCCGTGATCGTGCGCTCGACGGTGGCGGGCATGATACCCAAAAGCATGATAAGACTATGAAACGCATAATGCTGTTCGCCCTGGTGGCGCTGTTGGGGGCTTGCGCAAAGCCCAAGACGATACCCGACGAGAAGTTGGAAAAGATCTTCCGCGACATTTTCCTTGTCAACTCATACTGCAATTCGCGCTCGATCAACACCGACTCGCTGAGCATCTACGAGCCCATCCTGCACGAGCACGGATACCGTCCGCGCGATCTGGTATACACCCTTGAGCACTACTCGCGGCGCAAGAGTTCGCGCCTCTCCGACATCCTCGACCGCTCGATCCAACTCCTGGACAAGCAGTATGACGTCTATGCCGCGCGCGTGGGCGTCCTCGACACGATAGATATGATCGCCCGCGAACGTTTCCGTGAAACCTGCCTGAAGGACACCTCGCTCAACATAACCCGGCTTCGCGACACCTCGGCGCTGCGCATGAAGTTCGCGGCCCGCGAGGGGCAATTCCGCGTCCGTTTCTCGTACAAGCTCGACACATCCGACCACAATTCGCTGCGCACCACGATCAATATCCTGGACAGCGCGCGCAACAAAGTCGCCTCGCGCACCCTCTGGATGCGCCAGGGCGAGCGGGAGAAGATCGACGAACGCCTCGAATCGCCCGCCTCAGCCCGCACGTTCGAACTGGTGATCGGCAACTACCCACAGAATGCCCAGACGCCCTCCCTGCGCATCGACACCTTCAGCGTGGTCCGTTATCTTCCCCTGAAACAGGCCCTCGACTCGCTGGACCGGCATCTTATCGACTACAAACTGCTTATCGATGGAAAGGAATACTCCAGGCTCGGCGCGCCGGATAGCCTCACACTACGCATTCACCCCCCAGGGGTTCGTCAGGGGCGCGATAGTATCCCTTAACGCCCAAGGGACCGTCACATCCGTCGAGGTGGGGGCCGACCTCGACCGCACGGCGGGAGTGGAGTTCCACGAGGGGATACTGATCCCCGGCATGGTCAACGCCCATTGCCATCTGGAGTTGTCGCACCTGCGGAGTAAGATCGCCCCAGGGGGAGGTTTCACGGGGTTTGCCCGCGCAATGGGCGCCCTGCCCCGCGACACGCCCGACCGTATGCAAGCCATTTCGGCCCAGGACGCCGCGATGTGGCACGAGGGGATCTCCGCTGTCGGCGATGTGTGCAACGGCGAGGCCTCTTTCGCCGCCAAGTCGCGCAGTGGGATCGACTATTTCAGTTTCCTCGAACTTTTCGGGCTCGGCACCCCATCGTCGGAGCATATCGAGCGCCTCGCCGCGACCGCACGCGCCGCAGGATTGCGATTCGGCGTAACGCCCCATTCCTCTTACTCGCTGCAGCGCGCCCTTTTCTCCCGCGCTGTGGAGCTGACCCCCGGGCAGCCCCTCTCGGTACACTTTATGGAGAGCCCCGAGGAGGCGGAACTCTTTGCCGGGAGGGGGGATATGCACGGATGGTATCTGCAAAAGGGGCTGCGCTTCGACGCGGCGGATTACCTCTCTCCCGCCGGCAGGATCATCGCCCAGGTTCCCCCCGAACGCAAGATATTGTTGATACACAACACTTTTGCCGGAGCACAGGAGATCGCCGCACTGGAAGGACATTTCGGCGACCGCGCCACATGGGTGCTCTGCCCGCGCTCTAACCGCCATATCACCGGGGCTCTGCCCCCTGTGGGATCGCTGCGCCGCGCAGGGGTGCGCATAGCCCTGGGCACAGACTCGCTGGCCTCTAACGACTCGCTTTCGCTGCTCGAAGAGATGAAGGCGTTAGCAGGGGCAGCCCCACTTGCGGAGATGCTTCGCTGGGCGACCGCGAACGGCGCCCGGGCGTTGAATATGGAGCATCTGGGCTCGATAGAGGTCGGCAAAACACCCGGCCTTGCCGTGATCCGCGGGGTCGACTACGACACGATGTCCCTTACTGCGGCCTCGACCGTACGCCGTATAATCTAAGTTTTCTTATTTGTCCATCGCGCGGTGGCGGCCAGCGCGGCGATGCTCACCCGGGCGTCGGGGCATGCTTTGAGGATCGTGCCGGCGCATGCCAGCACGGTCGCCCCTGTGGTGAGCACGTCGTCGACAAGCAGGACGTGCCGCCCCGCGAATGCCTCCGGGCGACGCACCGAAAATATCCCCTCGACGTTTTCCCACCTCTCGGCGGCGGCCCTGGAGCGCGCCTGGTGCGGGTTGTTGGTGTGCCGGACCAGGCTGCGGGTGTCGATGGGCTTGCCCAACGCCATGCCGATGCCCCGGGCGAGGTATTCCGACTGGTTATATCCGCGCCCTATGCGGCGCAGGGGGTGCAGGGGCACGGGGCATACCGCATCGATGCCGCCGTAAAGTCCGCCCTGCTCCAGCAGCGACCCGTACCACCGCCCCATTTCGAGCGCGCCGCGCCATGCACCTCCATATTTGAACGAGTGCACCAGGTGGCGGAACCGTCCGGCGCCGGTGTAAAAGAGCATCGCACTCGCCCGCTCGACTGGCAGGTGGTCGCGCAGCCTTCCGGCCAAAGGGTTGCCGTCGGCGGAGTAGTATCCGGTAAGTGGTATTTCGAGGTGGCAATCGGCGCATATCACGCTTGCGTAGCCGTGCATGAGCTGCCCGCATGCGGGGCACACGGGAGGAAAGAGTAGTTGCAGCAGGGCGTTATCGCGGATCGACATCTACCGTTACGGTTACTTTTTTATGTTCGCGGTCGCTCCTCAGGCTGTCTAACGCCCCGGCAAGCAGCGCCTTCGCCTCGGAAAAAGATCTCTCGCGCTCTACCTTGAGCAGCAGGGTGCGGATGTGCTCACGCTGCACCCTGTCCACCGCCGGCGCCTCGGGGCCCAGCACCCGCCGTCCGAAAATGGGGCGTAACAGGGCAGCCAGCGCGTTTGCTGCCGATTCCGTAAGCGCAGGGTCGCGGTGCTTGAGGGTAATGGCTATCAACCGGCAGAAGGGGGGATAGAAAAAAGCGTGCCGCTCGGCGAGTTGCATGGCGGCCATAGCCCCGTAATCGAGCGCCGCGACCTGCCGCAGCACGGGGTGAGAAGGCTGCGTGCTCTGTATGACCACCTGCCCCCGCTGTCCGCGCCGTCCCGCACGCCCCGCGGCCTGTACGAGGGTCTGGAATGCGTGTTCGCTTGCCCGGAAGTCGGGGTAATTCAGCAGGTTGTCGGCGTTGACCACCCCCACGAAGCGCACCCCGCCGAAGTCGAAGCCTTTGGTGACCATCTGCGTGCCGACCAGTATGTCGGTCTGCCCGGCGGCGAAACGCGATATGATGCGCCCGGCAGCCGCTGTCGACGAGGCGGTGTCGCTGTCGAGCCGCCCGATGCGCGCGTCGGGGAATATCTTGCCCAATTCGTCCTCCACCTTTTCCGTGCCGTAACCCTTGGGGATCATCTCGCCGTTGCCGCACGAGGGGCAGATGCGCTGCGGGGCGGTGCTGTAGCCGCAGTAATGGCAGCGCAGACGGTTCTCTGCGCGGTGCAGCGTCAACGTTACATTGCAGTCGGGGCAATGGGCGACCCAGCCGCACGCGCCGCACTCGACCCAGGGCGAAAAGCCGCGCCGGTTCTGGAACACTATGGCCTGTCCGCCGTCCCCTATCGCCCGGGAGATGCCCTCTATTGTCTGGAAGTTGAAATGCGAGGTGCGTTCGCCGCGTTTTGCCGCGCGCAGCGTGTCCGAGATGGTGATCTCGGGAGGATCTACCTGTCCGTAGCGCTCGGAGAGCGTGACGAGCCCGTATTTGCCCGATGCGGCATTTTGCCAGCTTTCGAGCGAGGGCGTCGCGCTGCCCAGCACCGTGCCCGCGCCGTGCATCGCCGCCAGTACGAGGGCGCAGTCGCGCGCGTGGAATCGCGGTGCAGGAGAGTCCTGCTTGAAGCTGCGGTCGTGCTCTTCGTCGACCACCACCAGCCCCAGGTTCGCCACGGGCAGGAACACGGCCCCCCGCGTGCCAACCACCAGGCGCGGCACCCCGGGCTCACGGGAGAGCGCCATAAACGCTTCGGCGCGACGCCGGGGCGTGAGGCGCGAGTGGCATGCGACCATCTGCGGCCCGAAAACTTCGCCAAGCCGGTCGATAAGTTGCAGCGAGAGCGGTATCTCGGGCAGCAGGTAGAGCACGCTGCGTCCGGCGTCCAGCTCACGCGCCGCCATGCGTATGAATATCTCGGTCTTGCCGCTTCCCGAAGCGCCGTGCAGCAACACCGCCTGGCGTGAGGCTGCCTGTTGCACTATTTGGTCCAGGGCCACGGATTGCGCCCCAGTGAGCGTGGGCAGGGGCGATAGCTCCCCGCAGAAACTCTCCCCTGCGGGCTCTTCCAGGATCGTAATAAGCCCCTTTTGCTCTAATTTGCGCAGCGTGGCGCTGTCCGCGGCGATCCTCGCCCGGGGCAGCCGCCCGCCGAAAAGCGCCCCTTCCAGCCCCTCGCACAGCGACAGCATCGCAGCATATTGGCGCGGGGCTTTTTTGGACATTTTCTCAAGCAGTTCATCTAACTGCCCATGCGTGGCGATATCGGGATGCAGCTCCACCGTGACCACGGTCGCGGCGCGGTATTGATCCCGTGCGAACTCCTCGGCGCTCATCCCCTCGGGACGCAGCGCGGCGGGCAGCGCGGCAGCCATGACCTCGCCCACGGTGCACATGTAGTACGAGGCCACCCATTGCCAGAACTTCAGGTGCACGCCTCCCAGCAGCGGCGCTTCATGCAGGATCCTCTCCACGCGCCTGGTCCGGAACCCGGGGGTCTGGTCATGCACCCTTAGCACGATGCCCTGGCATATTTTACGCGCCCCCAGCCCCACCGCGACGGCCATACCGGGGCTCAGGGCGAGATCCCCGGCGTCATAGGTCATGGGCGCGACGGCGAAAGGCAATATTATCTCTGCGAAAGGCATAGGAGTACAAAGGTAAAAAAACGTATATCCAACGGGCCAATATGCCGGAAAAAATGTAAATTTGCGCAAAATTCTACCCCAGATAATGAAATTTTCACAAGAGGAACTCTGGAAATTCATCCGAACCTACGCCATGATCACCCTCGGGGTGGTCCTCTACTGTTTTGCCTACACGGCTGTCGTGATCCCTGCCGACCTCGTTTCGGGGGGTATGTCGGGTGTCGCCCTTCTGATCTACTACGCCACGGGCGGATTGGCCGGCGGCGGCATACCGGTCGGTTATTCGATATTCATCAGCAACGCCCTGTTGCTTGCGGTGGCTTTTTACATTATCGGCGGGCGTTTCGGGGCCAAGACCATATATGCCATCATACTGATGTCGGTGGTGATGAACCTCATGCAGGGGCTTATCCCGCGGGAATTGCTCGGGTTGGGCGAAGACAAGCTGCTTTCGGCCATACTCGCGGGAGCGATGAGCGCCGCGGGCATAAGCATCGTGCTGGCCGAGGGCGGCAGCACAGGCGGGACGGACATCGTGGCGATGATAATCAACAAATACCGCAACATAAGTTACGGACGGGTTATAATCCTCTGCGACGGACTTATCCTGGGCTCGTCGATATTCATTTTCAAGGACATATCCATCGTGATCTACGGTTACGTCATGGTGGCGGTTTTCGGTTACACGGTCGATATGATAATCGCCGGCAACAAGCAGTCCTCGCAGATCTTCATCATATCGCAGAAGTACGACCTAATAGCCCAGCGCATATCGCAGGAGGTCCACCGCGGCGTGACGCTGCTCGACGGCGAGGGCTGGTACACCAAAGAGCGCAAGAGGATGGTCATGGTCGTCTGCCGCAAGAACGAAACGCAGGTCCTTTTCCGCATAATCCGCGAGTGCGACCCGATGGCATTCATAACGGTGGGCAGCGTCATGGGCGTCTACGGGCTGGGTTTCGAGACCCTGAAGAAGTAGAAAGAAAAAGGGAGCCGAGGCTCCCTTTTATCTTATATGGCGGCTGATCTCGCGCTGCGCGTCCTTCTCCTTGAGGTATTCCCTCTTGTCGTGGCTTTTGCGTCCCCTGGCCAGCCCGACCTGCACTTTTGCCAGCCCTTTCTCGTTGATGAACAGCTTCATGCCGACCAGCGTGAGCCCCTTGTCCTGCAGAGCGCGGCGTATCTTCGATAGCTCGCGCGCGGTGAGCAGCAGTTTGCGGTCGCGGCGGGGGATATGGTTGTTGAGGTTGCCCCAGTAATATTCCGAAATGTTCAGGCCGCGGATGTAGAGCTCCCCCCGCTGGTCGAGATAGCAGTAGCAGTCTGTCATCGAGGCTTTGCCCAGGCGCAACGACTTGATCTCCGTCCCGACCAGCACGACCCCCGCGATCCATGTTTCGAGGATCTCGTAGTCGAACGTTGCGCGGCGGTTTTTGATATTTATGTTTCGGTAGTCGCTCATTGCAGGGGCAAAAGTAGTGATTTTTTCCTCTCCGGTGTCCCAAAACGCACAAGGATGTTGCATAAAGGCAAAATATAGGGTTTCCCGGGAGGGATTAGTGAAACTAATTTATTATCTTTGGTCGCACACTTTTTTTCGCCGCCAACGCCCTTGATATGTTGAATTATCTGCTGTGGCCCTTCTCATTCCTTTATGGCGTGGGGGTCTGGATAAGGCATAAGCTGTTCGACTGGAAGGTTATCGCATCCGAAGAGATCGATATCCCTGTGGTGTGCGTGGGCAATATCACCGTCGGGGGAACGGGCAAGACCCCGATGTCGGAATACCTGATCGCCAACCTTTCGCGCAATTTCCGCGTGGCGCTTCTTTCGCGGGGCTATGGCCGCCGCACCAAGGGCTTCCTTGAAGTGCTCACCACCACGCCTTTCCGGGACTCGGGCGATGAGCCCAAGCAGATGAAGCTCAAGTTCCCCGAAACGATGGTCGCCGTGTGCGAAGACCGCAACGAGGGCATCCGCCGCATACGCGAAGCCGACCCGGCGGTCAACCTCATTATCATGGACGACGCATTCCAGTACCGCCGCGTCGAGGCTTGGGCCAACGTGGTGCTGATGGACTATTCGCGTCCCGTGTGGCGCGACCACCTGATGCCGCGCGGACGACTGCGCGACCTGACGGGACAGATGCACCGCGCCAATTTCGTGGTGGTGACCAAATGCCCGCCCGATATGAATGCGATAGATATGCGCCTGGTGACCAAGTCGCTGGGGCTTTTTCCCTACCAGTCGCTCTTCTTCTCGGAGATGCGCAACGGCGCCGCTGCGCCCCTCTACCCCGATTGCGCGGACGACCTGCGCGAGGGGGCAAGCGTTATCGTTATGGCCGGCGTGGCTTCGCCCGCACCCCTGGTCGAGGAGATGTCCAAGCGCTATAACGTCGTCTCGACGCTCATCTTCCCCGACCACCACCCCTACCGGATGCGTGACCTGGACCGTATGCAGCGCGCCCTGGAGGACGCCCCGCCCGGTACGGTCATCGTCACCACCGAGAAAGACGCGGTGAAGCTGACCAACCGCAAGCGCATACCCGAAGCGATACAGCGAAAACTCTATTTCGTGCCCGTGCAATTGGAATTCATCGAGGGGACGGGCAGCGAATTCCTCAGAAAACTATACACCTATGTTAGATCGAATCAAAAATACAGCCTCCTTCATTCTCACTGAGAACGGGGGTTTCCGACCTGAGATCGGGATAATCCTGGGAACCGGCCTGGGTGGATTTGCCGACGTTATCGAGCAGCCCGTCGCGATAGACTACCACGACATCCCCGGCTTTCCCGTCTCGACCGTCGAGGGGCACCGGGGGCGCCTGATCTTCGGCATGGTGGGTGCGCGCCGCGTGGTGGCCATGCAGGGCCGCTTCCACTTTTACGAGGGCTACACGAGCCAGGAGGTGGTTTTCCCCGTGCGGGTTATGAAATTCCTGGGCGTGGAGCGCATCTTCGTGTCCAACGCCAGCGGCGGGGTCAACCCGTCATTCCGCACGGGCGACCTGATGTTGATAACCGACCACATCAACCTGATCCCCAACCCGCTGATAGGCCCCAATATAAATGAACTGGGCCCCCGCTTCCCCGATATGAACGAGTGCTATTCGCCCGCGCTGATAGCGCACGCGCGTAAGGTGGCCGAAAAGCAGGGTATAGCCCTGCAATCGGGATGCTACGTGGGCGGCACCGGCCCGACGTTCGAAACGCAGAAGGAGTACGGCTACTTTCGCGCCATAGGCGGCGACACGGCCGGAATGTCGACCACCCCCGAGGTGATCGCCGCGCGCCACAGGGGCATACCCGTGTTCGGGGTGTCGGTGATCACCAACATGGGCCTGGAGGGAATGAAATCGACCCACGAGGAGGTGCAGGTCGAGGGGGCCAAGGCGGGCAAACGCATGACCGCACTGTTTGAAGAAATGATAAAAACGTTATAAAACTATGGTAAAC
>JAVBOL010000015.1:0-69402 GCA_031550615.1 Rikenellaceae bacterium
AGTGCGGCCAACGGATTCCAATGGCAAACGCTCGATGAGGCCACCCGCCGCGGCGTGGTACGCGGGATCAAGGCCGCAAGCGATATGATCGACAACAAATGGGGGAACATCGGCACGACGGTCGACGGCTGGAAATACACCTTCGCCGGCGGACGCTCGGGCCATGACCTGGCACTGCGCGCGGCGTTGGCCAGAGGCGTGACCGGCGCCGAACTCTCCACCGAGGTGCTTTATCCCAACACAACGGTCGATGCCGACGGCAATAAGTTGGACGGAACCAACAAATACGTGCTTCATTTGGCCAAAGACCAGATACCGCCTGTATCGGTATTCTGGAACCTGAATATGTTCGGCGACGATATGTTCTTCGTGGAGAACGATTTCAAGCGTTACAGCATCGGCAGCAGTACACCGGGCCTGAAAACCAACAAGGACGGCTCGATCGACATTTACATCCAGAACGAGAATCCGGGCAAGGACAAGCAATCCAACTGGCTGCCCGCACCCAAAGGCAGTTTCAACCTCACGATGCGCCTCTACGGGGCCGAAGCCCCGATTTTGAGCGGAACTTACCATTTGCCGGGAGTGAGAAAGATGAAATAACCCATATAGGATCTGGCAATTATCCTGCCTGTAGCCAACTATCGGATAACCACGACGAAATGCAACAAAGGGTAGTGAGTTAGGCGTAACCATACGCAGATGCACAGGTTGTAATAATTTGACATTAAGTAAATTATGGTTCAACTTCCACGACCACATCCATCCCGCCAAAGCCAAAAAACGACATTTTTAGCAAAGCCCCGAAATCATTAGATTTCAGGGCTTTTTCTTTTTGTGTCAAATTGTTGCAGTCGTATTCTGTCGGCTCAGTCCTGATTTCCGGTGGAGCGTAAAACCACTATCTATATTCCCCAAAAGGATATATTTTGGAGAATGATTTAGCATCGGTGGTTTTGCCGGAGATATTAAGTGTTCATTTTGATGTTGCAGGGATCGAATCTAATCCCGGGGAGTTGCATTTTCATTTGGGCGAGAAGGCTGCGCTCCTCAGGATAAAGGAGTTAAGTATTTATCGAAAGGTTTTACCGATACGGCGACTGTTCAGGATTTTCCGATCCGGGGTAAGGCCGTATTTCTGCATATTCGCCGTCGCAAGTGGCTTGATGTTGATACAGGTCATATTACTTCGCGCAGTTTCGATTTGACGTATGAAGGCACTCGACTGACCAAAGAATTGGTTGCTTTTAAAAAAGCAACCAATTCTTTGGCTTTCTCCCGCAAAGTAAACCACTGAATATAAGCGCACAATAAAGGCGGCAACCGCAGGACATGAAATAAAACCACTTCGCTTCGCGTTATTATGCGAACCGCGATCAAGCTAATAACGGACTCCTGAACAACATAACATTCGCAGCACGAAATAGTACCGGAATATACAAAAACCGGAATGATCCGGAAAAAACCGGTTGCCGCCACAGCCGTTATATTTGCAGCCAAAAATCGGGAGTCTGCCTGTGTGATAAACCACAGTGATGTTTTTTATCTTATTTAAGACGGCTTTTTCGCTGCTTGCCAGGGGGCAGGAATGCCATTGCATGATGCAGGAAAATCAAGATCAGACCGATATAAACTAAAATATCAAAAAATGACATGTGTAAACGGATGTAAACTGCTGTATGAGGAAGAGCATTTCTCCTGCAGCAATTACGGCACCGAAGAGAATGCGTTGGTGCGAATCGTGGAATATGCCAAAGGAGAGGTAAGGGACCGGATATTCCTGCAATCAGGCGTGGCGTTTATACTTAAAGGCAATGTAAGAATAAGTGTGAACGGCATAAAAGATTATCCTGTCGGCCAGGAGAAAATACTTATATCGCCCATGGGGGCGCGGTTCAAGGTGGAGGCGATGGAAGACACCACGGTTTTGGTATTTCACATGAAACACACCACGCAGCTTTGCGAAACGTTCCGCTACGACAGCCTTGTTTATGAACAGGTGCCTGACAGGGACAGTGAACTCAAACCGCTCAGTTTCAACCCTGCGATCCGTAATTTCGTCAACGACCTTATGGCACGTCTCAGCGACGGCCTTATGTGCAGATTCTATCTGGAACATAAATTATCGGAGCTTTTCTTCCTGCTTCGGGCCTATTATACAAAAGAGGAACTCGCTGCCTTTTTTTGCCGGCTTATGACGAGTGACCTGGCATTCCGGGAACTTGTCGTGCATAATTACTCCAAGGCCAAATCGGTCAGGGAACTTGCCGATATGGCCCATTATTCAGAGGCCGGATTCCACAAGCGTTTCAAAAAAGTATTCGGCGAATCGCCTTCGGATTGGCTCAACAGGGAAAAGGCTAACAAGTTGCGCCGTGAACTCGCCCAGACACAGACTCCGCTTAAGATCATAAGCGACAATTTCGATTTTTCCTCCGTATCGCACCTGAATAAATTCTGCAGAAAACACTTTGGTGCAACTCCATTGGAGATACGAAGCGGCAGAAAATAACGAAAAGCCACAAAGTTTATCGAAATGTACAATAACAGTAAAAAAATGTGAAAAATAGGGCGAAAATGTGGCCGTTATATTTGCGACGTTAAAAAATCGGATGGTCTTCCGCACAAACAGAAGGTCATCCCAAAAACTAAAAAAAATTTTAACCAAGCAAATGAAAACAGCAAAAATCTTAACCGGTTTGGCCGCAGCTTCACTTATTTTATCAAGTTGCAGCAAAGAAAATCCCAACCAGCCTGCAATTGCAGACAACGGTAAACCCACCTACGTACAGGTGAACGTGTCTTATCCACAGACTTCCTCGACACGCAGCGCGATCAACGACCCTACTGCGACGGCTGCAGAAGTTAAACTCAGCACCGTGGACATCTTTATCTTCGATGCCGCCAGCAATGTATTGGTAAAACGCCAGCAACTCTCTTCAATCGATTTCAACTCCATCGCCCCGGGCAGCGGCAACAACGACCTCTATTCCGCCATTACCAAAGTAGCCACCACGACAGGAGCCAAGAAAATCTACGTGGGTATGAACCTGCCGGCATCGTTTCCCAACGTAACTTCGGTCGGGGAGTTGAAAAACAGTTGGGCAACTACGGTGGCAGACCTCGCGACGGCCAATGGCATCGCGATGTTCTCCGCTGCCGAAACCAGCAAGACCCTGGTTGAAACGACCGCCCCCACCTATGCCGCCAACAACGTGTTCACCGTTCAGGTGGAACGCATGGTCGCTAAAGTCGCCGTGGAAGATGGCGGGATCGTCAACACCGTAACCGGCGGCGTGATCTCGGATGTGCAATTCGCGATCCATACCTCCAACAAAGCGCTCTTCCCGTTTAAAAATGTGGTAGGCGGCATTGTCAAAGACCCGAACTGGGCTTTGGGAAGCTACTCAGCGACCGACTTCGAGAATCCCGGCGATTACGCCCCCATCAACCCTGCCGGCACGTCCGGCGCAAGTGGTGCGACGGCCAATCTGCTGACGGCTAAGTATGCACCCGAGAACACCAGCCAGGCTCACCTGCAAAAGGAAACCACTTACGCATCGATACGCGTCAAATTCGTCCCCAATCAATTCTCAGATGCCAGCGGAATTTCAAAAGGAAGCAATGTGGGCCAACCGGCCAAAACGTTCTGGATCGTAACCGATCAGGAAGGGCTGCGCAAATTTTTCGACGTACACGCCGAAGCGCAAACATACGCCACCGGCAAAGGAGTAACGGTAAGCGCGCCCTATACCAACGGTTACTGCTACTATCAGGCATACCTCAATCCCAAGAACGGTTACAACACTATCCGTAACGATTTCTACCATGTCCTGATCACGAAGATCAACGGACCGGGCAAACCCGAACCCGACCCCAAAGACCCGGAACTGCCGGTTGAGACGCCGACCGACATTACCGTAAGCGTAGAGGTCATTGCATGGACCTACGTAGCTGACAATTACGAACTCGACTAACAAACCAACGATGCAGGGAGCGCCCCGGTTTACGGAATTTACCCGCAACAACCGCAGGGTATCTCCCTGCATCGTTTTTAATTATTCAATCATTCAGAACGGAACGACTAATGAAGGCCATTAAGATATCAAGCATACCTGTGACATTTATCATGTGTCTGCTTTCTGTGGTTTCGTGCATCAGGGAAGACACCAGCTCCTGCCCGCAGGATATGTACCGACTGCAATTCAAATTTTCGTACGAAGATACGCGCGCGTTGCATGACGATGAACTCAGGGTTGCCAATATTTATGTATTCGACCACAACGACCGTTTCGTCGTCCGGCAGGAAATTAAATATCCTATTATCGGCAATGTCTACACCGCCGACTTCAAACTCGATGCGGGGCATTACAGTTTCGCGGTATGGGTCAACAGCGTCGACCCATATTCAACATCTCCGGATTCCGGCGAATTCGGCATAATGCATCCAAAGAAAAGGGAAGCCGAGATGCATCTGGATGTACCGTCTGACCGATGCGTGCGCACCATAATCCCGACACAACTATACGGATCGCTTGACTTCGAGTCAATACCGGACAAAAGTGGCCGGCCATTCACAATACCCCTGGTTGAAAATACCAATATAATAAACCTGGCAGTCCTCGGGCTGGCCAGAACAACACACGTTTACACCTATGCCATTACCGATAACAACGGCAACTATTATTTTGATAATTCTTTCGCTCCCTGCGGGGAGTTCCAATATACCGCAACGGCTCACTTCGACGATTACGATGCGTTGAGATCTTCGCTAACCGTCCTGCGCCTGTCCGAAGAGCGCCGTCCGAAGCTATCCATACGCGATCTGACCGCCGGGAATATGGTCTATCCCAACCGCCCCGGACAAACGGACGACCTGATCGAGATGATAATGACCGCCTATGCCAATGGGCCGAGTATAGATTTCGACAGGACGCACGTTTACGACATCGTCATTTCTTTCGACACGAATATGGATGTGACTGTTTGCGTCAACGGATGGAAACCGACGCTCGACGAACAGGAGCTATAAAACACAAATCAATGAAACGACCGTTTAATTACATACTGTCTGCACTGCTTCTGACACTCCCCTCCTGCATCAAAGGAGATATGCCGGAATACGAGGGTAAGGCGCCAGACGGGACGATGGTAGATATGAAGTTCTCTTTGGTGCTGCCATCCGGCAATGATCGCCCCTCCTCGCGTGCCCTGAATGATTTCCAGGAGCAGGAACTCCGGCGGCTCGACCTGCTGGCTTTCCGGGTCGATGGCGCTCAGGAAAAATTCGCATACCACTCTTACTTCACGAGCTTCGTTTCTTATCAGGAGAATGTCAATTTAAACATCAAAGTACTCAAAAACGGCAATATAAGCTACCGTTTCGTACTGCTGTTCAACCTGAGCGACGCCCAGGGAACAGCTTTGGACGGCATACAGCCCGGGACGGGAAAAGAAGATGCGCTGGGCGGAATACAGATCCGGCAAACCGGCAAATGGCCTTCGGACGGATCGAGGCTGATGCCGATGTGGGGACAGAGCGATCCGGTCATCGTGGATGACGCGAGGGTCGCCGCCGGCATAAGCGGCATCAAACTGGCCCGCATGATGGCCCGTATCGACGTGATCGTCGACAGCACCGAAGCCAAAACCGATTTCAAACTCCGGTCGGTATACCTCTACAATGCCAACCATAACGGTACGGCAGCCCCTTTTGCGCGGCACTGGGACCCGACCGGCAATGCGGTTACCGCGCCGAGTCTGCCCGCCGAGCCGGAAAAAGACCTCGGCCCCCTCGTTTACACCGAAGCCTCGGACACCAACGAAGCGTTCAGGAAGGTCATCTATACTTTCGAAGCGGCCGCCAGACAGGGAGAGCCTCTGGATACTCCGTGCATCGTTGTGGGTGGCATCTATGGCTCGGAAGCCCAACCATCCTACTACCGGATCGACTTTCTGGGAGCAGACAAAAAGACTTACCTCGACCTGTTGCGCAACCATTGCTATACTGCAAATATCACCAAAGTCCTGGGACACGGCTACGACACGCCTGAAGATGCGTTCAAAGGAAGCGTCAGGATGATCGCCGAGGTAACCCCCTGGAGTGGTGCGCCACAGACAACCGTTTTCGACCGTCAATACAAACTCGCACTTAGCCGCGAGGTCATCAGCGCGGGCAAGGAAGCGTTTTCGGCCAGCATGAACCTGACGACGGATTACGCCGGGGCGGACACAGGTCTGCCTGCCGGTATTTTCATCGGCCCGGTCGTCTATACCTCCGGCGTAGGCGGATGGCTCACGATCGCCGATAATGCTGGCGCAGACGGTTCCATGGCGCGCAACATACAGATTAGCGGCACAGGCAATGCCACCGGCGTCGATCGCAAAGCCCAATTTACGGTTACGTCCGGAAATCTGCGCTATCTCGTCAAGGTCAACCAGAGCAAAGACCCGTGGCTTACCTACGGCAAGGCCTCGATATACATCATGGACAGAGAGCCTAAGTATTTAGAGGCGAGTTCGAATTTCGACTGGACGGTGAAGATCAAAGAAGGGACGAATTTACAGGGAGGGCTTACCTGGTTGCCGATCAGAAAGGGCGGACACACCCAGAATGAGCGGTTATACTTCGACACCTTCGACGATTGGGGCAATATGATGGCGGGCAACCCCCAAAAAACCGCAGACATCGTGGTGTTGACCTTCAGGGATAACGCGGGCGTCTGCCCCGACGTCGATGTGAGGATATGGCTGGCTTCGGGCATGATCGAAGGAATGTCGAACTGCTACATGAAACAACCCGGCTCCCACCCCATCCTGATCCCGGTCGAGCGAGCAAACCAGCGGTCGGTTACCGGTACGGCGTACCTCGGTCGGCAGATAATCTGGAGCGACGTGCTCGGCGCCAGCTTCGTCTGGACCGATTCTCCGTCCGGCCTCTCTGCGCAGGGCGCGGTGCGATCCGTGATCCCGGCGGGCGACGGCGATTCGGGATACCTGCTCGTCCGTCCCGGAATCGGCGAGGGCAATGCGGTCGTTGCCGTGACCACCGACGGGATAATCCGCTGGAGCTGGCACATCTGGGTGACGGACTACCAGCCCTCGGGCAACTGGCTCGACCGCAACCTCGGCGCACTGAGCAACGTGCCCGGAAATCCGGGCACCGGCGGGTTGCTTTATCAATGGGGGCGCAAAGACCCATTCCCCGGAAAAACCGATGTGTGGTATGACCAGAACGGCACGTTCAAACAACCGGCCATCGTAACTATCGACGGGATGTATGACAATCCCGTCCCCGAAATTACCAGTTCGGTAAGAAAGCCCCTCGCATTTTTCAAGGCGGGGTACAAGGCCCGCGGCGCTTCTTGGGGAGGAAGCGCCACGCCGGTCAAAGAGATCTACGACCCCTGTCCGGAAGGGTATAAAGTCCCCGTGTACACGGCATGGGCGTCCCTCGCCACCGACTTCCCCTGGAATGGCAGCAATGGACGCACCAGCCTCACCGCGGGCGGTTTCTACCCCATCACCGGGGCGCGCAACAATGGCGGCGTTTTGGTGCAACCCGGCAACGGATACTACTGGAGCGCCACCTCGAACGGCGGTTATGACGTAAGCCCGAGGCTCAACTTCACACCGACAGGAGTGGGTTACAATGCCGCCGCCTACACCAGCCATTGCGATGCGTATGCAATACGGTGCGTCGCCACACACCCTCAATAACGAACGGAAATGACAAAATATCTCTGCATCCTTTACGGCCTTGTTCTGATGCAAGGCTGTCTCCGGGATGACTCCGAAATAGCTTCGATACGGGACGCCTCAATGGATGTTACCCTGATCGTGGAAATCCCCGAGACCCAGGCCCCGCCCTCCCGCTCGATGGACGGCACGCAAGAGAACCATATCAACGAGGTGGATATCCTTGTTTTCGGTGTGGACGACTCGGACCCGTACAATGTGGTGGAAACGTTCCGCGAGCATGTGCGCGGGGATGTCGTACACAACTCCGTCGTCGATCAGGCATATAAGGTTGAATTGAAGGCCAGGCTTACCGCCACTGCCAACAGCCGTGTGGTTATCGTGGCCAATGCGGGTGCGCAGGTTGCTTCCGCGCTTTGGGGCCTCAGCGCCGGGGCTCCGAAGAAAACGGTGCTCGAACAGCTCAGATACACTTCCGGCCCGTGGGCAGCCGGCGGGACAGTAGGGAGTTTCCAGCCCATCCCCATGTATGGCGAAACCGGGAAAGTGAGTGTCACGTTCGGCGCGAAGTTCGGGGGGATACAACTAAGGCGCATGGTCGCGCGGATAGACGTCGCCAACAGGGAGGAGCGGTTCACCCTGGAGAAAATATACCTGTGCAATTACAACACCGCAGGTTATATCGCTCCCAAATGGAGGACCAGCGACGGGCAGATAGTTTCGCTTGCCGACCCCAACGTGCCCTCCGATCCGGGCAAACACTCCGGGGCAGCAGTATACACTCCCGCATCCCAAATCATGGAGGGCGAGATCTACACGTTCGAATCGGCTGCGGCTGACGATGCCGACGAATCGACGCGACGGAACGCGACATGCCTGGTTATCGAAGGGAGATACGAAGGCGAAAAGAGTTTTTACCGGGTGGACTTCACGTACGACACAACGCCTGAAGGAGAGCCTGTACGGTATATGCCCCTGCTGCGGAATTACAAGTACCAGGTCAGCATCATCTCAGCCACAGGCCGCGGATACGCCACGTTTGAAGAGGCGCTGGCCTCCTATACCGTTGTGTCGAACCTCAAGACACGTATCCTGTCATACGACATGGGCGTAATAAAAGATATAAATTTCAACGGGCAAAATATGCTCGGGGTATCGCAAACCGACTACGTCATATCTTCGTCGGCAGCCCATACTCCATCGGATATAAACAAATTGTCCGTTTTCACGGATTACGCCCCGGGATGGGTAGCGGAGAAAATCGAAGACGGGACAGGAGGTCCCGCAAGCTGGCTTACACTCAGCGCAATGGGTGGCGCCGGAGGGGTAATATCGAATGTTTACCTGTTATTCGACGAAAATCCCGGACCGGAGCGGTTGGCATGCATAACCCTTAAAGCGGGCCGGTTAACGCATAGGATCAATGTGCTGCAGCCGGCACAGCCGCCAATAGCAGAATAAAACAACCGAACACAATGAAATATAAGATCATTATTCTTTTAGCCTGCCTCACCCCGTCGATGGGATTCAGCCAGAATTCAGGCATCAAAACGAACCTGATTTACGATGCCACAGCGACCATCAACCTGGGAGCCGAATTCCGGCTTTCGGATCGGATGTCGCTCGATGTGCCGTTAAACTACAATGCATGGACGCTTGAGGGCAATCGCAAATGGAAACATTTCATGGTACAGCCCGAGTTGCGGTGGTGGACGCGTGAAACCTTTTCCGGCCCGTTCTTCGGACTACACGGCCATTACGCGCTCTATAACATAGGGGCGCTACCCTCCCCGCCTTTCACTGAATATATGGCGCTGCACCGCCTCGAGGGGTGGCTGGCAGGAGCCGGGGTGACATACGGCTACCGTTGGAACTTATCGTCCAACTGGGGTCTGGAAGCCACCCTGGGAGCGGGTTACGCCTATCTGTCCTACGACAAATACCCCTGCTATACCTGCGGCCATAAGATCGGCAGCGAAACGAAGCACTACTTCGGCCCCACAAAAGCCGGAATTTCGCTAATATTCAATTTAGGCGGGAAAAAGAGACCGGTCATTATGCCTGTTCCCGCATATATCCCGCAACACGAACCGCAACCGGAACCCAAAACGCCCTACGTTCCGCGTTACGAGGTGTGCTATGTCACCCCCGAGGTGGAACAGGTCAAAACACGCAGCGAGTCGGGCCGGGTCTACATCGACTATGCGGTCGGAAAATCTGCGGTGGACCCGGGATTCCGCAACAACGCCGCAGAGCTGGAAAAGATATATGCGACGCTGGGTAACGTACGCGAAAACCCCGATGCGACCATTACGGGAATCTACATCACCGGATACGCTTCGCCAGAGGGAAGTTACACCGCCAATATGGCGCTATCCGAAAGACGTGCGGCAGCGCTCACAAAACATGTCGCAACAATCGCCGCCCTGCCCGAAGCGCTGTTTGCCTCGAAAGGCGAAGGCGAGGATTGGACCATGCTCGATACGCTGGTCGCCAGCTCGGAGATGATGGGAAAATACGCGATACTGGAGATCATCCGCGGCACGGACTCTTTCGATGGCCGGGAAATGAAATTGATGAGGTTGGACGGAGGCGCTCCGTACCGGAGTATGAAATCCGAGATATTCCCGCTGCTGCGCCGTTGCGAGTACCGTTTGGACTACACGGTTCTTCCATTTACGGTCGAAAAGGGTCGTCAGGTCATTGCAACCCATCCCGGTCTGCTCTCCCTGAATGAAATGTTCCTCATAGCCCAGACTTACCCGTCAGGCTCGGAAGGTTTCCGCGAAACGTTCGAAACCGCCGCCCGAGTCTTCCTGCAGAGCGACGTGGCCAATCTGAACGCTGCGGCCTCGGCCCTGGCAAGAAAAGACGCGGCCTCGGCCCTGGGTTTCCTTTCGAAGATCTCTTCGCAGGGACGCTCGTCCGCTTACCATAACAATATGGGCGTTTACTACGGTCTGACCAGAGAGTGGAATAAAGCGAAGACCGAATTCTCCCTGGCTGCCGACTGCCCCGAAGCCGCAAAGAATGCCGCCGAAACGGTCAAGGCATACGAATGACCCGCACTATGTTTTATTGGCTTTTCCTGTAACTCAATACGGCCCACGTATTGAATGCGAAAGCAAATCCGCATAGTGCGAAAAACTGCGGTATCATCTCGCCGAATACGCTGCCCTTCAGATAAACCAACCTCATTACCTGCATGAAATATTTAAGTGGATTGACAGTGGTGATCGCCTGAGCCCATCCGGGCATACTGCCGATGGGAGTGAATAATCCGCTCATAAGGATAAGGATCATCATAAAGAAAAACATCACGAACATGGCTTGCTGCATAGTTTCCGAATAGTTGGATATTACCAACCCCATACCGGAAACGACAAGGATGTATATGGTTGCGAACAGGAAAATAGTGAGTAAACTGCCCTGAGGTAAAATCCCGTAGACCAGTGCCGCAAGCCCCATGCAGATACTCAGTACCGAAAATCCGATAATCCAATATGGAATAAGTTTCGCCAACACGAACATCAGTTTTTTCACGGGGGTCACGTTCATCTGCTCGATGGTTCCAGCCTCTTTCTCGCCGACGATATTCAATGCCGGCAGAAACCCGCACAGCATGGTCAGCAGCATGACCATCAGGGCCGGGACCATAAAGACTTTGTAATCCAAATGGGGGTTGAATTTGTATTGCGGCATGACGCTGAACGAGGGGATTTCCGATAATGCGGCTCCCGTTTGTCCACCGTATTCGTTTCTTAGTTCTTCCGCATAATCGGTGATGATGGACGAGAGGTAAGCAGAGCCCAAGACGCCTTTCGTCCCGTTTACCGAATTGGCAGAGATCATGACACGGCCTACTCCCTCATTAACGAGATTACGCTCAAAATCGTCCTGTATTTCGAATATAATATCCGCTTGCCCCGATTCGATGCTTTTGATGGCTTCGGCGCCTGTGGCAGCCACATCCATCACTTTGAAATATCCGGAAGATGCGATCTTTTGTATCAGCCGCGCCGAAAAAGGGCTGTGGTCGTTATCAAGGACACATAATTTCACATTCTTGATTTCCTGATTGGCAGCCCAGGGGAAAACCAACATTATCATCAGGGGCATTGCCAAAATTATCCTCGGAAGGAAGGAATTCCGGCGAATTTGCCTGAATTCTTTTTCTAACAGAAATTTCAACATGGCCGTCTAATTTAATCTTATTTTAAATTTACTGAGGCTGAAGACGATAAGTCCGCCGGCCATTGCTGCAAGTACGCCTATCTCTTTAAGTGCAAACTGTATTTCAACGCCCTGGACCATTATCTTTTTCACGGCCTCGATATACCAGCGGGCCGGCACCATAGCTGAGACCCACTGCAATATCCGGGGCATGCTTTCCACGGGGAATATCATACCGGACAGCAGCATGATGGGCATCATAAGCCCCATTCCCGAGGCAAGCATCGCCGCCATCTGGGTATTCACCACAGTGGATATAAGCAGCCCCAGGGACAAGGCCGTAAAAACGAACAGGAGCGATACCGCCACCAGCCAGAACAGGCTCCCCGCAATGGGAACGCCAAGCACAAAAACGGACAGCAGAAGAATTGTTATGAAATTGGCAATTGACAAAGTAAAGTAGGGAACCGCCTTCGCAAGGATAATATATATCGGCTTCAGGGGCGAAGAAAGCAGCACCTCCATTGTCCCCATTTCTTTTTCGCGCACAATGGCGATGGAGGTCATCATGGCGCATATCAGCATCAGGATAAGCCCCATAACGCCCGGAACAAAGTTATAGGCGCTTTTCCCTTGCGGATTGTACAACATTTTCACCTCGGGCAGGATCCGAAACGGCACATCGTATTGTCCCGTCAATTCCTGTTGATACGAGCCCAAAATGCCGGAAGCATATCCGGTAAGCATCGATGCCTGGTTGGGGTCGGTTCCGTCGGCGATCAGCTGGATTGCCGCTTCGCCCTTATGCAACAAGTTCCCGGCGAAGTTTTCGCTAAAAACGACGACAAGATTGATCTTGCCGTATTTGAACACATCGTTGATCTGTTCTGGACTTTGCAACTCTTCGGCAATGGTAAAATATTCGCTTGCCTGTATGCGCTGTTTGATGCGCTGTGTCGATGCGTCTTTAGACGGGTCGAATACCGCGACCTGCGTATTTTTCACTTCGGTGGTAATGGCAAACCCGAACAGCAGTATTTGTATTACCGGCATACCAAGCAATATCAGCATGGTGCGTTTATCACGAAAAATGTGATAAAACTCTTTCCTGACGAATGCAATGAACTGTTTCACGATCAATCTGCTTTTCGGATCGCCTTACGCGCCAATTGCTGGAAAACGTCGTCCATTGTCGTTGCATGGAATTGACGGCGCAGGTTTTCGGGAGAATCCAGCGCCTCGATCCTGCCGTCCACCATGATGGATACCCGGTTGCAATACTCGGCTTCATCCATATAGTGCGTAGTGACGAAAACCGTAATCCCCCTGTCGGCTGCCTGGTAGATAAGTTCCCAGAATTGTCTGCGGGTAACGGGGTCGACACCTCCGGTAGGTTCATCCAGGAACACTACTTTAGGCTCGTGGAAAATGGACACCGAAAACGATAATTTTTGTTTCCATCCTAAAGGCAACGACTTCACAAGCGTATTTCGGTCGGCTTCAAATCCGAGCTCATGTAAAATTTCGTCTGTTTTGGAAGCGATCGCCTTTCCCTTCATTCCGTAAATCCCACCGAAGAGCCGCAGGTTTTCCCACACTTTCAGGTCTTCGTAGAGGGAGAAGCGCTGGCTCATGTATCCGATATTTTTCTTGACCTGTTCCGATTGTTTGAAAATATCGAATCCAGCGACGCTCCCTTTGCCGGATGTGGGATGGCTTAACCCGCATAACATACGCATTGCTGTCGTCTTGCCGGCGCCGTTGGCCCCGAGGAATCCGAATATCTCGCCACTATCGACGCTGAAAGATATATTGTCGACCGCAGTGAAATCCCCAAACCGTTTGGTCAGGTTTTCCGTATATATAACTTTATCTTTCATCTCTTTGATCTCTTTGACAATAACATGAAGCAGTCTTCCACCGTCGGCTGAATATTTTGAACCTCGATATCCGAGTGCCCTTTAGCCGCCAAATATGTTCGCAGGTCTTCAATTCGGATACCCTTATCGACGGTAATATGGAATCTTTCCCCGAATGAAAATGACGATATGACAGAAGGGTGATCGCGCAGATCCTTTAACAGGCGGTGCATCCGGTCGGTACGCACAGCCCAGAGCGTTTCGGGATAAGCGGCAATGATATTCTGCGGTGAGTCGACCTGCATGAATTCCCCGTCCTGTATCAATGCGATACGGTCGCAAAGCGTGGCTTCATCCATATAGGGAGTAGAGGCGAGAATGGTAATCCCCTGCCCTTTCAACTTCATCAGCATCTCCCAGAACTCCTTGCGCGATACGGGGTCCACGCCTGTGGTCGGCTCGTCGAGGAACAGCACGGTCGGCTTATGTATCAAGGCGCAACTTAACGCCAGTTTTTGCTTCATACCGCCTGAAAGCTTTCCCGCTTTACGATCTTTGAATGGTTCTATCTGTTTGTAAATATCCTCTATCAGATGATAGTTTTCCCTGACGGTGGTTTTGAAAACCGTGGCGAAGAAGTTCAGGTTCTCCTCTACGGTCAAATCCTGGTAAAGCGAAAATTTGCCGGGCATGTATCCTATTACGTTACGGATTTTCCTGTAATCCTTTACCACGTCCAGCCCGTCAACCCTCGCGCTGCCGCTGTCGGCAAGCAAAAGCGTCGTCAATATGCGGAAAAGGGTTGTCTTTCCGGCTCCGTCGGGGCCTATGATGCCGTAAATTTCGCCCCGGGCAACATCGAAACTCAAGTCCTTTAAGGCCCGTACATTGCCGTATGATTTACATATACCGTCTACCGAAAGGGCATTCATGGCCTCTTAATTGATTTTAATTTCCCCGTACATTCCCATTTTTATATAACCGTCGTTCTTTACGGCTACCTTAATGGCATACACCAGATTGGCGCGTTCGTTGCGGGTTTGGATGGTTTTCGGGGTGAACTCGGCCTTGTCGGAGATCCATGTGATCGTCCCCGGATATTCTTTGCGGTCCGACTGCCCCTGGTCGGCATATACCCTCACCTGCTGCCCTATTTTCAACGAAGTCAATTGGTCGGCGGTGATGTAAACCCTCAGGTCCATATTTTCGATATCGGCCACCTTGAACAGGGCCCGTCCCTGCGCGGCCAACTCGCCACGCTGGGCATATTTTGACAGGACAACCCCGCCGATAGGGCTGGAAATAACGCTCTTGTGTATCTGGTCTTCGATCTGTGCGACCTGCGCTTCCAATCCCAGGCTTTCTTCCGCGACGGCCCTGTTGCTGTTTTCCAGCGTTTCAGTTTGGGCGGACAGTTGTTTTTCGAGCAAGGTAATCTGGGAGTTGATGTCGTCCAACTGTTTTTGGTTGGCGGCATTTGATTCAACCAGATTTTCGTACCGTTTCCGCTCGGCTCTCTGCGTGGCGATTTGTTGCCGGATGGAGGCAACTTGTTTGGAAACGTCATAATGGCGGCTTCCTACGGCTTTCATATTAGCCAGCAGTTGCACTTTCTTCAGATACAGTTGCGTGGTATCGATGCAGCCTATTTGTTTTCCCGCCTCCAGGTTTTGGCCCTCCTGGATGTCGAATCGCACAAGTTCGCCAGTGCTTTGGGCGGAGACGATGACTTCCGTAGCTTCAAAAACGCCCGACGCGTCATAGTCCCCGTCGCCGTTTCCGCATGAGGCTGTAATGGTTGCGGCTATTGCTATTGCAATAAATTTACCCGGTTTCATATTTTCTGTCTTTTAATTGTTTGTCGCGAACTTGAGGTTGTAGATGGCAAGCAAAAGCTCCATTTCGTGAAGTATCTTATCCTGAATGGCTATTTGCTCGGCGTTGATATCGCGCGCCAGATCGCTTCCGGAGAGGGTCCCGTTAGCCATTTTGGCCTCCGACGCGCGTTTTACCGAACCCCTCAACGAAATTATTTCATCGTCGTATTTCAGCTGGTCGAAATATGTGTTTATGTTATTGTCCTTTTGCACGATATCGAGGTTGGTATTGAAGAGGAAAGTTTCGCGTTGCGCCTCTACCGAACGGATGTTGGTCCGGATCTGTTTCCTGCTGTCCTTTTGCGTGTAGAAATTCCCGATATTCCATGATATCCTGGCTCCGAGGATATAGTAAGCCGAAAAATCGTTTTCCAGCATATTTAAACCGGGCTTACCGTATCCGCCTGTGGCAAAAAGCCCTAATTTCGGCATCAACCCGGCGTTTATTTTGCGGTTTTTTGTTTCGAGGTTCCTGATCCGGGCGTCGAACAGATCGAGCTCGGGGCGGTTAATCGCGTTAATGTCAGGACGCGTTGCATCCGGCTTTACAAACTCGGCATTCGCATTCAGTTGCTCACCGAGGAGCTTCGACAGCATTTCGGTGTATGCTTTTTTGGTGTTCATGAACCGTGTCATGTTCTGCTCCGCCCTCAATTGGTCAACCCTGATCGCGTCCAAATCGGACTGGTTGGCAATGCCGTTTTGCATATAAGACCGCAACTTTTCGTAGTTCCGTTTAAGGTCGTCCTGCAATAATTGGTTCTGGCGGATTTGGGCGTCCGCAAGCAGTATCCCGAAATAAAGCTGGTTGACCCTCTCGTTTATAGAGTATATATTTACTTCATTATTCTTCTTTTCGACCTCTGATGCCGTGCGTATACCATCCTTTTGGGACTCGATGGCCCCACCGTCCCATAACGTCTGGTTGACTTCTATGGTTGCGCCGTATTGGTCCCTGCTCAATGCCGGGACACTCATACCATGTATACCCAACCGGGAAAAATCGACCGGCAGTTGTGTCACATCCGATTGCCAGGTCGCTTTGGCCGAAAACATTATTTGGGGCAGGTACCCTTTGTTGGCATTCGACAGGTTGTACTCCCTGGTCTTTTCGATCAGATCGTACTGCTTGATAAGAGGGTAGTTTGCCTGGGCTTTACGGTAACACTCCTCGATGGTTATCTGAGCGAAACCCGTAAGGTGACCGAATGACAATAAACTCAGGATGATGGTCTTTTTCATGGTGACAGTATTGGTCTGTGGATAAAAGCTCACTTTCTCAAACGGGCTAAAATAGTTTCGATTATCTCTTCTTTCCTGTGCTCCAACATTTCCCTCACATCGGCGTCCGACAGACCCATTGCTTTTTGCAATACAGGCATTGTCAAAAACGGTGCAACGTTCAGGGAGAGGATCGTAAATATCAGATCGACCGACGAAATCGGACGAATGGCACCTTTTTCGATCTCCTGTTTCAAGAGGGCCTCCAACTGCATAAAGATGGATTTCGGATATTGCTGCAGTTTACCGGCCAAAGAGCGAAGCCGCTCGGGATTAGACACAAGCTCACTAAATATGAATGGAGGGAGCTTCGGGTTTTCCTTTAAGAAATCGAAGTGCATTCCGGCCATTTTCGCTATCTTATCCTCAAACAATGTTCCGGAGGAATCCACCGCCAGGATATTCGCAGCTATTAACCGTATCTTTTCTTCAAAGACCCTGTCGAACAAATTATCTTTGGTGCGGTAGTAATAATGCACCAAAGCCTGATTGCAACCGGCCAGTTTGGCTATCTGCCCCGTGGTCGTCTTTGTGTATCCCTGCTCCAGGAACAGTCTTTCGGCTGCTTCAAGGATCTGATATTCCATGGTTTTATCGTCTGCCTTCATGGATTGGTTTTGTTATTTAATCAATCAATTTAATTACAAAGTTAAATAACGCGATCAAATTACCAAATTTTTTCTCTGTGAAATTTGGCTATACCCTCTACGAGAGGTTTTGGCACATCAGGAATGCCGTTTTTAATACGCCCGACAAGGAGCGGTGAATACGGTAAAGTATCGCAGTCGCTTGAACTTCCCGCGAATAGTGTTAAATTTGTTCAGTGGATTTTGCCGCGCGAAGATTGCCGTATGGAGAATATAGCAAGTCAATATGCTGATATCTACCGCACTTATGCAGATTCACTCTTTGCATACGGTATTGGCATGGGGTTTCCCTCCAACCGGTGCATGGACGCCATCCACGACGTGTTCGTCAGGATGATAGCGAGCGGTCGCGATCCGGCGCAGATCGGCAACATGCGCTTCTATCTTCTGCGCAGCCTCAAGAACCGGCTGATCGACATGGGCCGGCAGGACCACGAGGTTTCATTTTCGCTGGCCGGCGAAAATTTCCACACCGACGTTTCGGCGCTCGACGATATGATAAACAACGAACAGACGGGATTGCTCGTCTCGCGCGTATCGCAGCTTCTGGCCTCGCTCACCCCGGGCCAGCGCGAAGCGGTCTACCTGCGCTATATGCAGGATATGGAGTACGACCAGATCGCCTCACTGCTGGGGATCAACGCCGACTCGGCCCGCAAACTGGTCAGCCGGGCGATGGAGCACATGCGCAGGAGCGGGGTGGGATTCCTGGGGCTGGGACTGTTCATGTTAATGCTGGCGGAGCTACGCTGACACTCGCGCTTTTTCATTTTTCCTGCAAAAAAATCCGTAAAAGGTGTCCACAAAAAAGGACACCCGCCGTCTTATAGTAAAGAGCTATTTAAAGACGGCCAGTTATGACCCAGGAAAAGAAATACAGACAGGGCGACTTCCTTTCCGACGAGCGCTTCATCCTCTGGAGGCTTTACCGCGACCCGGAATCGGAAACCTATTGGCAGGCGTTCGCCGCCTCGCACCCCGAAGCGCGCGAAGCGCTGGAATCAGCCATTCGCACCTTCTCTGCCATACGCATCAACGACCGGGGCATGACGGCCAGCGAGTCGGCCCTGCTTTGGGAGCGCATCGCAAATAACGCGCGGCGGCGGCGTCTCCGCCGGCTTGCGATTCGTTATGCTGCAGCGGGGTGTGCAGCGATTGCGGTCATCTCGGGCATTATATTTTTCCCGTCCGCCGACAGGGAGCTTCTGACCGGGGCGACCATTACGGGAGTGGTTGCGGAAGCCGGGCAGATCAGGCTCGTTTCGGACGGCGTGGTGGAGTTGTTCGACGAGGACGCCAACATAGATTTCGCCGGGGAGCGCGCCGCAGCCTCCGCACAGGCGGAAAACAGGTTGACCGTGCCTTACGGCAAGCGCGCGCATGTGGTGCTGGCCGACGGATCGAAGGTGTGGGTCAACGCGGGCAGCGAATTGGCTTTCCCGTCGGTTTTCGACACAGGCCGCCGCACGGTGGAGGTCGTGTGCGGCGAGATATTCATCGACGTGACCAAAGATCCGAAGCGGCCTTTCACGGTGCTTACGCCGGAGTTCGAAGTCGAGGTGCTGGGCACGAGTTTCGACGTTTCGGTCTATCCCGACGCCGCAACCAGGCACGTCGCCCTTGTCGAGGGGCATGTGTCGATCCGCAACGGCAGCCAGAGCCACGAGCTCTCGCCGGGCGAGTTATTCAGCCTCGATGCGTCGGGCGGTGTGGTGTCGCGCCCCGGCGACCTGCATGAGTATTATTCCTGGAAAGAGGGGATCCTGGTGCTCGACGGCACGCCGATCTCGGAGATACTGACCAAAGTAGGCCGTTACTACAACATAACATTCAGTTATGACGGTTCGCTGCTGGCTTCCCGCACCTGCTCGGGTAAGCTGATCCTCTCTGACGACTTCGATGACATGCTTTCGGTGCTGTGCTCCATTTCGGGTACGACTTTCCGCAAAGAGGGCGACAAAGTGTTCATCGAGGAGAGCGACAAACACTGACCGCATTCCCGCAAAGGTTTTCGAATACAAGGACATTAATCTATCTTAAGAATATGAGGACACAGCTACGACAGCCAAAATGCGTGCGAAGTGTGGTTTTCATCGTGACGGCGCTTTTGCTGTCCACCCCGACGCGCTCCGCAGCCGCCGGCGACCTGCCGCCTATCGTGATGGACAACGCGACCATCGGCCAGGTACTTTCGCACATAGAAAAGGTCAGCGATTACGTATTCGTGATCGCCGACGACGTGAAACCGAGCATGGGTATGCGCATCAATATCAACACGCCCAGGGCCGGGATCGGCTCGATACTCACCGCGGTGCTCCGCAACGCCGGCGCAGGATTCACCGTCACAGGCAACCAGGTGGCCATCTTCCGCTCACCCGGCGTCAGCATGCCGCAGGAGGGTCAGCAGTTGCGCCCCGTTATCAGGGGCAGTGTCACCGACCAGAAAGGCAGCCCTCTGCAAAGCGTAGGGGTTACCATAAGCGGCAACCCCACGCACGGCACGATCACCGACCGCGAGGGACACTACACGATAACGGCAGCCCCGGGCGACACGCTCGTCTTTCGCTTCATTGGCATGGGTGAGCAAAAGCGTGCGGTCGCCGCGGGCGTCGCGCAGATCGACGTAAAGATGACCGAATCGCGCACCCAGATCGCAGAGGTGGTGGTGTCCACAGGTCTTTTCACGCGCGACCTGCCCACCTACACCGGGTCGGTCACGCACTTTTCGCGCGAACAGCTCACCATGCTCAACAACCGCAACCTTATGATGAGCCTTTCGCTGCTCGACCCCTCGATCTCCATCCCGATGGATATCGAAATGGGCTCGAATCCCAACATTGCGCCCAAGATCGAGATACGCGGCCAGGGCGGCGGGTTGATACAGGGCGTACAGGACGAATTCTCGACCGACCCAAACCAACCGCTGCTGGTGCTCAACGGGGTCGAAGTGCCCCTGAGCCGCCTCTACGACCTTGACCTGAACCGCATCGAGTCGGTGGCCATCCTCAAAGACGCCGGGTCGACCGCGATCTACGGTTCGCGCGGCGCCAACGGGGTCATAGTCGTGGAGACCACCAAACCCCGGCAGGGTGGATACCACATATATTATAACGGCACTTTTGCCATAGACACGCCCGACCTGTCGGTCTACAACCTTATGGACGCCGCCGAAAAACTCGAATTCGAGCGTGTGTCTGGGCTTTACAGTTGGGACAGTTGGGGGCGCGAGAGCGACGCTATAACGCAATCCGAATTGGACAGGCTCTACAACACCCGGCTTGCCGACATACGCCGCGGCGTGGACACCGACTGGCTGGGCGAACCCCTGCGCACGGCGTTCTCGCAGACCAACTCGGTAAGGGTCAGCGGCGGAAGCCAGGAAATGCAGGTGGACGTGGGCGCCATGTACGGACGCCAGAACGGCGTGATGAAAGGCTCCGGGCGCGACCGTTGGGGAGGCAACATGATGCTTGCCTACCGCGCGGGCAAACTGGTGGTGTCGAATTACACGGACGTAACCGGTTACAACTCGGAGGAAAGCCCCTACGGAGGTTTTTCCAACTGGGCCAAAGCCAATCCCTATTTCCGCATGCTCAACCGCGAGGGTAAACCCGACATGTGGCTGCAGGAGCGCAAGGAGGACGACCTGAGCGTCATATACAATGTCGAAAACCCGCTCTGGAACGCCTCGCTGGAAAGCCGCGACGAAGCCTCGAACCTCAACATCACCAACAGTCTGCAGGTGCAGTTCCGCCCCAGCGAATCGCTGATGATATCAGGGCGCTTCAACATACTCTACGACAACACGAGCTCGGAGCAGTTCGTAGACCCTCAAGACACCCGTTTTCGCGACATCGAAATGGAGAGGAAGGGCAGCTACCGCAACACCGAGAGCAAGTGGACGCGCTATACCGGCTCCTTCAACCTCTCCTACGGACGCACCTTCAACTTGCACACGGTCGGGGCGCAGGCCTACCTGCAATTGGATTCGCAGAACACCCACAGCCTGATAACCGAGGCCGAGGGTTTCCCGTACGGGGTGATCGGCACGCCGAATACCGCCAACAGTTACCGCCGCGAATCGAAACCGGGCTACAACAGCGGCATCAGGCGTTCGCTGGGCGCACTGGCGACCTTCAACTACAATTACGACCGCCGCTACCTGCTCGATCTGACCTACCGCATCGACGGGGCCACGACATTCGGCTCGGACGAGCTCTACAATCCATTCTGGTCGGCGGGCGTGGGCTGGAACATCGACAGCGAGCATTTCGCCCAAAACTGGAAGTGGGCGGAAATGTTCAGGATAACGGCCACGATAGGCACGACCGGCAACCAGAATATCGGCACGGTCTATTCGCAGAGCATCTACCGTTACAGCATAAACAACAACGTCTTCGGGCAGGGGCTCAACCTGGACGCCCTCGGCGCGCCGGGCATACCCTGGCAGGTAAACCACAAAATGAGCGCGAAGGTAGAGATGCGCACCATGCACGGACGCCTGTCGTTGCGCGGCGAGGTCTACCGCGAGAAGACAAGCCCGCTGATCGTAAAGCTGGCCCAGCTGCCCTCGACCGGCCTGTCGGAATATCCCATGCACCTGGGCTACCTCGACAACAGGGGCGTGGAGTTCAACGTAATGTTCTCGCCTATACAGAACACCCAGCGCCGCATCGTCTGGACGGTCGCGATCAACGGGGCATACAGGACCAGCCGGTACGGGGGCCTTACCGACATGCTCGACGAGATGAATCAACAGATGCGCGCCAGCTCGACGCTCATCCAGTACCGCGACGGACACAGCCCCTCGTCGATCTGGGCCGTACGCTCCCGCGGGATCGATCCGGCCTCCGGACGGGAGATCTTCGTCAACAAGGACGGCACGCTCACCTTCGAGTACGACGCCAACCAGATGGTGCAGGTGGGCGACTCCCGCCCCGACCTGGAGGGAAACATATACACCAATTTCCGTTACCGCAACCTGACCGTGGCGCTGGGATTCCGCTACTCTTTCGGCGGCGACGTCTACAACCAGGCGCTTTTCGACAAGGTCGAGAATATAACCGCCGCGCAGTTGATCTACAACCAGGACAGGCGGGCGCTGTACGACCGCTGGAAGCAGCCGGGCGACGTAGCCAAATACCGTTCGGTGGAGCTCACCGGCGGCAACTCGCCCAAAACATCCCGGTTCGTGCAGAAGAACAACTTTTTGAACGCCACCTCATTCAATGCCGCTTACGAGCTGCGCAACAATCCGTGGCTGGTGCGCAACCTCGCGATACAGGGCCTTACAGTCAGCTTCACCACCGCCGAAGTGTTCAGGCTCGAAACCTCTAAGTACGAGCGCGGCACGAGCTACCCCTTCGCGCGCAGCTATTCCCTCGGTGTGAGCCTGAATTTCTAACAGCCTTAAGAAAAAGAAATTATGAGAACTCTCGTGAATATAAAAACCGCACTGGCCCTGCTGCTGCTCATACCGACCGTGTCGGGATGCGACGAGTGGCTTAGCGCCGACCCCGAGGACAAGGTGCTCGAAGACCAGGTTTTCCGCAATGAGGGCAATATACAAAGGGCGCTTAACGGCATCTACCTCAAGATGGGCGAGAATACCCTCTACGGGCTCAACCTGAGCGTCTTCGTACCCGAGTTACAGGCCCAGACCTACAATATACCCGCCGCTGTGATAGACAACACCCCCAAAGGGCTGATCGCCCAATATGATTATCTGGACGGGGACGTGATACTGCTATTCAGTAATATATGGGCCTACGCCTATGGCCTCATATTGGAAACCAACCTGTTCCTGAAGAACATAGACAAGGTCGGGCCCGGGATCATAACCGACGCGAAGCGTGAACTGCTCACGGGCGAGGCCTACGCTGCGCGCGCCTACATGCATTTCGACCTGCTGCGCCTTTTCGGTCCGGTCTACGCCACCGATCCCGACGCCGTGTCGATCCCCTACTACACCAAACCGGGCAACGAGTGGCAAACCCGTAAAAAAGCCTCCGAGATCATAGCGCTCGTCCTGGCGGACATAGACACCGCGCTGGGTCTGCTTGCGGGCGATCCGGTCCTTACCGAGGGTGTGCGCAAAGCGGACGGCGACTTTTACGCATGGCGCAACCGCCGCCTTAATTACTACGCCGTGCAGGCGCTCAAGGCGCGGGTGCTTATGTACAAGGGCGACAAGGCACAGGCCGCAAGCATCGCCCGCAGCCTGATCGACGACGCGGATTTCGGGACTCATTTCCCGTGGGCCGACCCCGAAAAGGTGCTGCAAAAGGATACACCGGATATGGTATTCTCCGACGAGGTGCTCTTCGGGGTGCATGTGCAGAGCATGTACCTGAACCGCGATTCCTATTTCTCGCCCGCCAGTTTCTCCGAAAGCGAAGTGCTCGCCATGGCGGAGGGCAACATGAAATATTATTTCGGCAATAATGTCGGCGACAACGACCAGATCGTGCCCGACTACCGCTTCAGGAATTGGGAGCGATACAAGAATCCCGAATATTACCTGCCCGTCAAGTTCCGCAAGCCCAACAAAAAGGCCGACTTCAGCTATTTCATGCCGCTGATACGCAAGTCTGAGCTCTACCTGATCGCCGCCGAGGGCGAGGGCGCACCTTCGGCCGTGGACGCTATCCGAACCCACCGCGGCCTGAAAACCCTCCAGGAGGAGATGGGCGACAGCTACGACCTGCAGCAACAGATCGGCATCGAATTCTTCAAGGAAACATACGGCGAAGGGCAGTATTTCTTCTACTTCAAGCGCCGCAACCAGCCGGAGATAAGAAATATGGACGGCAAAGGCGAGATGGTGACGATGAATGAAACGACATATATTGTCCCGGTGCCCGCCACCGAAACGGACAAATAATCCGCTAACCTCTCAAAAACTTTCATGGCAATGAAAAAAAGAGCTTATATCCTCGCTATCCTGCCGGCGCTCATGCTCGCGGGATGCCACCAGGATGAGATAGAGGTTTACGACGGTAAGGCCAATATCTACTTCCTCTATAAAATGTGGCCCACGTCGGGTTTCGGGATGACCACCCCGCTCGAATTCGAAGGGCGCACGCTTTCGCTCGAAGCGAAGTTTTCCGAGGCCCAGGACAGCATTATACACTCCTTTGCCTTTATCGACGAGCAGGAGCGACTCGATACGACATTCATTCCCGTAAGGCTGATAGGGCAACTCTCCGACCGCAGCCGCAAGATAGCCTACCGCATTAACCCGGGAAGCGGGTCGGCTGTGGAAGGCACCGATTTCAGAGTGCTCGACGCCTTCATCCCGGCAGGGAAGACCGCCGGGGGCATTGTGGTCGAACTCGCGCGCGACAACCTCACCGAAGGGCGCCACCTGCAGATAGACTTCGAGCTGCTGGCCAACGAAGACTTCGGGATCGATTACCGGAAGATCGAGCGCAGCACCGCCGATACGACCCTCGTGTCGACGACCACCTTCCGGCTCTGGTTCAACGACGAGTTGCCGCCGCCCGCAAACTGGGATTTCAGCTATGCGAGCTATCTGGGCACGTGGTCGGCTAAAAAGGCCCACCTGCTGGTCGAGCAGTTCAACATCACGTGGGAGGCCCTCTACGATCCGCCGCATCCGGCCTATATCGTGTCATGGGGTGGCCAGCTCAAGCGTTACCTGGCCAAGATGGCCGACGAGAACAACCCCGTAATGGAAGCGGACGGCATAACGCCGATGGAGGCCGGACCGGATGCATAAACGTTAAAAAATGACGACTATGGGACACTTCAGAATCATATCAATGTCGCTTGCGGTCATGGCATGCGGGTTTCTGACCTCATGTTACGACAGCAAAGACGACGAGAGGTACTCCTCGATCCCCGAGCTGGCCATTTCGGGCATCGAAGAAGAGTACGTCATCACGTTGGGCAGCGGCGTCACCATCCAGCCGCAGATCGCCCAGACGGGGCGCAGCGGCGAATCGGGGCTTACCTACGAGTGGCTGTGGATGGGCAGCAACGAACAGAAGGAAGGGATGCCATACACGGTGATCTCGACCGACCGCGACCTGGTCGATTTCAATCCGCCGCTCCAGGCCGGCACCCACAAAATGCTCTACCGGGTGAAGGAACCCTCGACGGGGGTGCAGTGGGCATCGGAATATTTCACCTTCCATGTCGAGAATGACATCACGCGCGGGATTATGCTGCTGTGCGAGGAGGAGGGCGCCACGCGACTGCTGCACCTCAACTTCCCGCTCGGTGCGATAGTGCAGCGCAAGGAGGTTAACCTGTTCGAATTGCCGGAATTGGGTGGCCCGGTCAGCATCACGACCTATATGGACATGAACTCGCCCTATCTGAACAACACCGCGATGGCGACCCAGTATGCGATAGTGATGCAGACACAGACCGGGGCCTACCGGCTGCGCAATACCGACCTGCATTACGAGGAGAAATACGACCTGAGTTACATGTTCACCACCGACATGCCGCAGGGATGGCAGATCAAAAGCCTGGTCCCCTCGCGCAACAAACAAAGCAGTGTGGCCCTGATAATTGACGAGCAGGGCAATATACTGGAGTATAACATGCTGGGAAGTATGAAGATGTGGGCTGCCGGAGAATACGCCAACAGGGATTCCGGGGGTAACCTCCATCCCTCGACCGGGGACGTCGTTTGCCGCGTGCAACCCTGGATGTTCGCCGGGATAGTCTTCATGGACGAGGCGACCCGCTCGTTCTGGGGGCGTGACGGCGCGATGACCTCCTTCCTGAAATTCCCCGCAACGCCCCCTGAAGGAGGTTTCTCATACCGCGACACGAACAGCGACCTGCTTTACATGACGCACACCAACTTCAACACGGTTTTTGCCGTTCTCAGGGAGCGGACGACGGGCGAGATCAGATTACTGATGTTCTCCTTTATGGGCATAAGCGGTTACATGGCCCCGAGAGTAAACCTGGCGGTCTACCCGGCCTCGCCCGGCGCCCCGCTGCCGGGGATAGAACAGGCGAGGGGCTATGCGGTGGCGTTCAACAACTCTATCGGCAAGAACTCGCTGTTCTTCTACTCCACCGCCACCGACGTGTATGTATATAACTTGTACGACTTTACGGTCAAGAACGTCTACACCGCGCCCTCGGGGAGCAGCATCGCCATGATACGCATGCTTGACATGTTCCCGGTGGCCGACAACCTGCTGGTGGTCACCCGCGACGCTTCGAAGTCCTCTTCGGAGTGCGACGCGGTCACCATATTCACGATCAGGGACACTTACGGCGATCTGACCGTCGCTAAATCGGGCCCGATAGGGGCGAGTGAAGATATGCATTGGGAGGGATTGCCGCATATCGTGTCGCTGGACTGGAAACAACTTTAAATTTAATAAGACCGATTATGAAACCGCTATTCAGATGTATGCCGGTCATGTTACTGGCGATCGTGTTCTACGGATTTTCCGCAGACAAAACCTGCGTGGTCAACGTAGAGTGGACCTCGGGCATCAAGCCCGTCGAGCTGAAACTCTACCGGGTGACCGATGGCCGCACCGTCCAGGTGGCTGCCGCGGCACCGGACCCCGACGGAAAGTTCCGCTTCACTTTCACGCCGGATTCGGGTGCATTCCACGTGGTGGGGATGAACGACATACGCGAGATAGGCAACTATACGGTCTACCTCAAGCCTGGCGATCGGCTCGATATGCTCGCCGGCGACAAAGGCTGGAGCCCAGGCCATACGTGCAGCCCGGAGAATGCCGCGCTGTATGAGTGGTACGGTTTCATGCGTCCGCTCACCGAGATCACGGCGGTCTACCGCTCGGACAAGGGTTATCAGGAGTTCTTCCCGTTATTGGAGCAAAAAACTGCGGCGGCGCCGGGGTGGGTATCCCCGCCGACAGGCAATGCGGCATTCGACCGTGCTTTCGAGGGCTACCGCCAGGCCGACCTGGCTTTCGCGGCACTCTCTTTCCTCAGTTCGGGGAGCCTGGCCAAGGCCGGGAAAGACGTGCAGTACCCCTCTTTGTACAAAAACATGGACATACGCACCCTGGCGGTTGACAATATCGTGCCTGACTATCCTTACGGCATGCTTATAATCTCGCTTTACCGCTACCTGGACGCGCCGCTCACGGGACGTTACACCGAAGAGGAGTTGGTAGACCTGACGGGGATGGTTTCCTATCTCGACGTACTCTTGCCGCAGATCACGGGCAGCCGCGTACGCTCACTGCTGGTGATGCAATCCCTGCGCGGGGTGACCACGCGCCCGGGCGCCGAGGCCTTTGCCGCCCGCTATGGCGGCTACCTCGATAACGACAGTCTGCGCAATGCCCTGGTTGAGAGGGCCGCCACCATGCCCGGCGTGCCCAAGGACGGGAAAGAGGCTTTCGATTTGCGTCTGCCCGACGTGAAGGGCGAAGAGCATTCGCTGTCCGACTACCGGGGCAAGGTGGTCTACGTCGATTTCTGGGCCACATGGTGCGGTCCCTGCATGGCCGAGTCGCCCCATTTTGAAAAGCTGATACATGAATACGCCGGTCGCGACGTGGTATTTATCGGCGTGTCGCTGGACGATGCGAAGACCCGCGACGCCTGGGCGGCGATGCTCACCTCGAAAAATCTTGGAGGGGTGCAACTCCTCGCCTCCGACCGTGCGGACGAGCAGGTCAACCGTCCGTTCGGCATCATGGGCATACCCCACTTCATACTCGTCGACCGCCAGGGGCGGCTGGTTTACGGATCGGCGCCCAGGCCATCGTCATTCGACATAAGGCCGGTGCTGGATGCGCTTATTGAGAATTAAAAAACATACTCGCCGCGGCCTATCGCCCCGGTGGGGCACACGTGGTGGCAGAGGTGGCAGCCTACGCACCTGTCCTGCCCAAGCATCGGTTTGCGACGCCCTTCAGGTATCGTGATCGCCTGGTGGCCCCCGTCACGGCACGAAATATAGCAGCGACCGCATCCGATACATTTTCCCTGGTCGAAGACCGGATAGGAAATATGGGTGCGGTCGAGCCCGTCGGGCCGTGCGACATTCGCGGCGGCTGCGCCCACAAGCGTATTGAGGTCGGTGATGCCATTTTGCAGCATGAAGTGTTGCAGCCCCTCGCGCAGGTCGTCTATTATGCGGTAGCCGTATTGCATCACCGCAGTGCACACCTGCACGTTGGAGCTGCCCAAAAGAATGAAATCCAGCGCGTCGCGCCACGTTTCGATGCCCCCCACCCCGCTGATCGCGATTTGGGATGGTTGCAGTCCGCAGTCGAGCATCGCGACCCATGAGTCATGCACAAAACGCAGGGCTATCGGTTTTACCCCGCGCCCGCTGTAACCCGACACGGCGGTTTTGCCGCGCACGCTGCCCCCGCAGGTGATCGAGGCGTAATCCACGCCGAAGATCGACTTGACGGTGTTTATAGCCACGATGCCCGCGGCTCCGGCGCGCATGGCGGCGGCGACGAAATCGTCGGGTTTATCGACATTGGGGGTCAGTTTGGCGATCAGCGGAATACCGGCGCCCTCGCTTACGGCGCGCACATAACGCCCCACCAGCGCGGGATTCGCGCCGACGTCAGAGCCCATCCTTTCGCCCAACATCTGGGGGCACGAAAAGTTGCATTCCACGATGTCCGCGCCGGCCTGTTCGGACAGTCGTGCGAGTTCGCGCCACTCGTCCTCGTCGCCGCCCATTATGGAGGCGATCACCAACTTCGAGGGATAGTCGCGCTTCAGGCGGGCTATCCATTCGAAATACTCGCGATAGTCCTGCGTCGAGGTGAGCTCCAGGTTCTTAAAACCGTCGAAGGAGAGGCTCCCGCCGTGGCGCGCCACGTCGAAACGTGGCGAAACCTCGCCCGGATGCCCCATAGCGATGGTCTTGGCACACACGCCGCCCCACCCCGCATCCAGGGCTCGGGCACACATATCGTAGTCGCCAGAGATGACGCTCGACGCGAGAATGAAGGGATTTTCACACTTAACCCCGCAAAAGTCGATCTCAAGCGATGGCAGATGCGCGGGAGCGCCCACCCCGGCGGTGTGCTCCATGATAAACGGAATGTCGACGGGGGCGTCGACTTTAGCACGGTTGCACACCTTCAGGCACGGTTTTCCCACGCATTCGCCGCATCGGGCGGGGGCGGCCCCTGCCAGCGCCCTCGCACCCTCGCCGTTATCGAAACGCAGCGCGCACACCACCGCATAGCAGTCATAGAACGGACACGCTTTACTGCACGGCGCGTCATGGCAAAGCAGACACCTGTCCGCCTGGTCGCCGATGTATAATCCCGGATAGTTCATCTCTGCGGTCGTTATAATATCATATACAAAGTTAAACTTTTATAGTTAAGGCTGGCAGTTACGGCATAATAAATTATCTTTGCGGCTCATTTTTCATTTCCGCACCATGAAACAAGGCAACAACGCCCAGGGCGTTTCGCTCTCCATACTGCTGTCGCTGAGCCTCGCGCACTGCTTCAACGACATGTTCCAGTCGATACTTTCGGCCTCGTATCCCGTCATCAAAGAGTCGATGGGCCTGAACTTCTCACAGATCGGGCTTATCGCCCTGGTCTACCAGATATGCTCTTCGGTATTCCAACCCGTTTTCGGTATCGCATTCGACAAATACCCCAATCCGCGCTACCTGAGCATCAGCACCATTTCGGCCCTGATCGGCCTTGCCCTACTCGCCTTTTCGACCGAAATGTGGAGCGCGCTAATAGCCGTCACCTTTATCGGCCTCGGCTCGGCGTTCTTTCACCCCGAGGGGTCACGCCTCACGCATATCGCATCGAAGGGCCGGCACGGGCTGGCGCAATCCATATTCCAGGTGGGCGGCAACTTCGGCGGCTCGATAGGCCCGTTGCTCGCCGCGGCGATCATCGCGCCCTACGGACAGCGCTACATCGCCGTCTTCGCAGGTCTGTCGATAATTTCGCTGCTGACCAAACGCCCGCTGGTGCGCTGGCAGAAACTAAACATACTCAGGGAAAAGAGCGCACACAGAAAGGTCGCCGCCGTACACCGTATCAGGCTATCCAAGAACAAGATATATTTTTCACTCGGACTGCTGCTCGTGCTCATATTCTCGAAATACGTCTACACGGCCAGCCTTACGAACTTCTACACATTCTACCTTATCGAGAAATTCGGCGTAAGCACCGCCCAGTCGCAGGTGTTCCTATTCATATACCTTTTCGCCGCGGCGGCGGGCACGTTCCTCGGAGGCCCGATCGGCGACCGGGTGGGACGCAAATGGGTCATCTGGGTTTCTATACTCGGCACGGCGCCATTCGCCCTGATAATGCCACACGTTGGCCTCGCGTGGACCTGCATCATGAGCGTGCTGGTCGGATTCATCCTTTCGTCGGCATTTTCTGCCATACTGGTCTACGCCCAGGAGTTGCTGCCCACCAAGGTGGGATTGATCTCGGGGCTCTTCTTCGGGTTGGCTTTCGGCATCGCCGGCATAGCTGCAGCCGTGCTGGGTAACGTGGCCGACGCGCACGGCGTGGCATACGTATATAAAGTGTGCGCGTATATGCCTCTGCTGGGCGCTGTGGCGCTGTTCCTGCCCAATGTCAGGGCAAAAGGGAGGCAGTAAGCCTTTTTTTAGCTACCTTTGGCGGACAATATTCCGCCAATGGGCTCATACACCATAGTCATAGCAATGCTTGCGGTGGCGATAGGGCTTTATCCGCTCGCCTCCAAATTCAACCTCCCCTACCCTGTCCTGCAGATGGCGGCGGGTATCGCCGTGGGCTTCATTCCCGGCTTCGAGGGGCTGTCGATCAATCCCGAGGTCGTATTTCTGATCTTCCTGCCGCCTATGCTCTATGACGCGGCGTACAACATCTCGAACCGCGACTTCCGCCAGAATATCAACACCATATCGCTGCTGGCCATAACGCTCGTGTTCATCACCACCACCGGCATTGCCGTGGTGGCGCGCTACTGCATCCCGGGCATGACCTGGCCGCTGGCGTTCGTGCTGGGCGCGATACTTTCACCTCCCGACGCCATCGCCGCGTCGGGCGTGACAAAAGGGCTGTCGCTGCCCCACCGTTCGGCGACCATACTCGAAGGCGAAAGCCTTATCAACGACGCATCTGCGCTGGTGGCGTTCCGTTTCGCGGTGGCCTCGGTGGCCGGCAGCGCGTTCGTCTTCTGGAAGGCGGGATTGCTGTTCCTCGTTTCGCTGGGCGGCGGTCTTCTCGCCGGCTGGATCATGTGGAAGGCCTTTGCCTTGATAAACAGGCGCTTTCGGCTCAACAGCTCGGTTATCGTAAGCCTTAACCTGATGTTGCCTTTCGTGGCCTACCTCGTTGCCGAGGAGCTGCACGTGTCGGGCGTGATCGCCGTGGTGACCGTGGGGCTGGCGATATCGGGGCACAAGCACAAATTCACACGCCAGGTCAGGGTGCAGTCGAAATCGGTGTGGGATACGGCGATATTCATACTCGGGGGGTTGATCTTCCTGATGATCGGCCTCGAATTGCCACATGTGATGGACGACATACCCCGCCGCGCGTTCCTGCCGCTTCTGGGCACTTCGGTGCTGATATTCATCGTCGCGCTGGCAATCCGCATGGCTGTGGTTTTCTGGCACAAACGCGACTCGGAGCAGAAAATAGAGCGCTTCAAGGAGCGTTTCGGCGAACTGGACGAAACCAGCGCACGATGGAAACGCTTCGACCGCCGTGTACACCGCCGCGCCGATTGGGTCAGGCATTTCGAGCCCCTGGCCTTCCGCGACTGTTTTATTATAGGATGGAGCGGCATGCGCGGCATCGTTTCGCTGGCTGCGGCACTATCTTTGCCGTTGCTGATGAGCGACGGCAGCGCATTCCCCATGCGCAACAGCATCATATTCGTGAGCGTTACAACGGTCATACTGATGCTGGTGGTACAGGGGCTCGGTCTGCCGGTACTCATGAAGATACTCAGGCGCAAAGAGTGCCAGGGCGAAAAACAGTAAATTATGACCATCCCCGATACGCGTAAAAAAAGGGTTGTTGTGGTCGGGGGCGGATTCGCCGGGCTGGCCGTGGCCGGCAAACTCGACCGGAGGCTGTTCCAGGTCGTACTGATCGACCGCAACAACTACCACCAATTCCCACCCCTGCTCTACCAGGTGGCCTCCTCCGGCCTCGCCTCGGGTTCGATCAGCTTCCCCTACCGCAAACTTATGCGCGGAAGGCGCGATCTGCACTTCCGCCTGGCCGAGGTGACCGGCGTCGATACGGCCTCCAGGCGCATCGAGACCTCCATCGGGCCGCTCCGTTATGACTACCTGGTGCTGGCGGCGGGCACGACCACCAACTTTTTCGGCAACGCATCCATACGGGAGGCCGCGCTGCCTATGAAAACCCTGACCGAGGCGCTGGAATTGCGCAACAGCCTTCTGCTCAACCTCGAAAAGGCTATCAACACGACAGATGACGCCGAGCGCGACGCCCTGCTGAATATCGTGGTGGTCGGCGGGGGTGCCACAGGTGTGGAGGTCGCCGGGTCGCTGGCCGAGATGAAACGTTTCGTAGTGCCCAACGACTATCCCGAGCTGGACTCCTCCCGCATGAGGATCATCCTATTAGAGGGCGGCGACCGGCTTCTGGGCGCGATGTCCCCCCAGGCGTCCGCCGCCTCGGAGCGTTTCCTGCGCGACATGGGCGTGGAGGTGATGACCTCAAGCCGCGTCACAGGTTACGACGGACAGAGGGTGGCGCTCGCCAACGGTAAAAGCATCGCCACGCGCACCCTGATCTGGGTCAGCGGCGTGGTGGCGGAAACTTTCACGGGACTCGATCCGACATTACAGGGGCGCGGCGGACGCATCGCGGTCGACAGGCACAACGCCGTGGCGGGTGCGCCGGGGGTCTATGCCCTGGGCGATATTTGTCTGCTTTCCGAGCCGGACTACCCTCTCGGGCATCCGCAGGTAGCCCCGGTGGCCATACAGCAAGGACAGCTATTGGCGCGCAACCTGCGCGCGCTGGAATGCGGGCAGCCGTTGCGCGAATTCCGTTACCGCGACAAGGGGGCACTCGCCACGGTGGGACGCAACAAGGCCGTCGCCGACATCGCGGGGCTGCACCTGAGCGGTTTTTGGGCGTGGGCGGTGTGGATGCTGGTGCACCTGCGCTCGATACTCGGGGTGCGCAATAAACTCGCCGTGCTGGTCGACTGGGTCTGGAATTACTTCACTTACGACCGCTCGACACGTTTCATACTCTTCATCCCCAGGCCCAAAGGCCATAATTCATAATTCAAAATGTGGCTGACCCTGGCCTTTACATCCGCACTGCTCCTCGGATTTTATGACGTAGCCAAGAAACACGCCCTTCACGGCAACGCCGTGCTGCCGGTGCTGCTTCTCAACACGATCTTTTCGTCGCTGGTTTTCCTGCCTTTCATCGTCCTGTCGGAGGCTGCGCCCGTATGGATGCAGTCGCACCCGGCCATTTATGTGCCCGGGGCCGGGTGGCGGGAGCATGGGCTGATACTCATAAAGTCGGTTATCGTGCTCAGTTCATGGATATTCGGCTATTTCGGCATGAAGCACCTGCCGCTGACCATAGTGGGACCTATCAATGCCACCAGGCCGGTAATGGTGCTCGTGGGCGCGATGCTGCTTTTCGGCGAAAGGCTGAATTTGCTGCAATGGACTGGGGTGCTGCTGGGGGTGACATCGTTCTTCATGCTCAGCCGCTCTGGTAAAAAGGAGGGTATAAATTTCCGCAACGACAAATGGATCGCCTTCGTCGTGCTGGCCGCCATTACCGGCGCGGTGAGCGGCCTGTACGATAAGTTCCTGATGCAAAGCCTCTCGCCGATGCTCGTGCAGTCGTGGTATAACGTCTACCAGGCGGCGATAATGGGCGCGATAATCATGTTCATGTGGTGGCCCTCGCGCCATAAGACCACGCCTTTCGTGTGGAAATGGAGCATCCCGGCGATCTCGCTGCTGCTCTGCGCCGCCGACTTCGCCTATTTCTATTCGCTCAGTCTGCCGGATTCGATGATCTCGGTCGTGTCGATGATACGCCGCGGCAGCGTGGTGGTGTCTTTCGGGTTCGGGGCTATGCTGTTCCGAGAGAAAAACCTGCGCAGCAAGGCGCTCGACCTTGCGCTGGTGCTGGTCGGCATGGTGTTCCTCTACTTCGGCAGCCGTTAATCCGGCACCGCGTAAGGCGTCTTTTATATATGTGACTTGCGTTTAGCCATTTCGGTGCGCCGCGTGACGAGCAGCGTCTGGCGGTGGAAAAGCAACGTGGGCAGCGACACACCGGCCACCAACGCGAACATAACGAATACTGTGGTCAATCCATTGCCGAAAATATCGACCATGATCCGTTGCTGCATCTCCACATCGCTCTCGCGCAGGAAGCGAAGCAGCCCAAGTATTGTCTTATAGGCGTACATTCCGGGTATCATAGGCAGCAGGGCCGGAAAAGAGAGCACCTCTATCGGGCAGCGCACCAGGCGCGCCGCCAAAAGCCCGCATATACCCACGGCGAACGCCCCGGCCAGCGAGGCGGCCGAGATGCCAATCATACCGGCCAGGCAAAAGCGCAGCGCATGGCCGATGGCGGCAAGCAGCGCAGCCACCGGAATGGCGCGTGCCGGAGGATTCGATATGACGGCGAAGCCCACGGCGGCGACGGCGGCGAACAGGCCGTCCTGCAGCACGGCGCCTATATATTCCCAACCGATCACAGCAGCACGTTTTTACCTAATAACAAGAGAGTTGCGGATAATCCCAGCGAAATACAGATAATGAGGCTTATCGCATTGACAGCCCGCGATATACCCATTAAAACGTGCCCCTCGATCAGATCGAGCACCGCATTGAGCAGCGGTACGCCAGGGATAAGGAACAGCACGCTGGTGGCCAGGGCGATCTGCGGCGTAGCACCCAGCCCCATCCAGATGGCCGACGCGGCGATAATGGAGGCAACGAAAGACGAAACGGTAAAGACCGCATAGTGGCTCAGGTGGTGCGCATTCATCTGTTGGCGCACGAAAAACCCGCACAGCGTGGCCGCGAAGACCACACCCACCGCCCATGCGTCGCCGCCGAAAAGGCGGCAGAAGGCCGCGTTGGCCACAGACACCAACGCCAGCAGCAACCAGCGGTTCATGCGCGGACGCGCTATGACGGCGCGGTATTTCTCTATAAGTTCGGACAGGGTCAGGTCGTGGTCGTAAGCCTCCCAACTGAGCGAACTTAGGCGCGCCACGGTGTCGAAATTAATGAGCACCGGAGGAATGGCGCGCACCGAGGTGCGGCGGATCGAGTCGTCGGAATCGTCGATAACCGTCATGGTGATGTGCTTCTGGAAGATGGTCATCTCGGCCTGGAAACCCATCGTGAAAGCTATGCGCACGGTGTTGCGCACCACGCGCGAAGTATGGGCCCCGGCGCTGAGCATCGTGGTGGAGAAATCGAGCAGGAAATTGGACAGCGTGCGCACGTCGGCGTGGTGTACGCTCCCGCCGATATCGCGCAGACAGTCAGCGCAAAGGCACCCCTGCCAGTTGCGGGCGATGTAATCGCGCTGCAGGGCGGTAAGCTGCACATCCGTGCATGCGCAGGGCGATCCCGTGCCGTGTAGGCATGTGAATTCCCGGGAACAGCGCGGACACGCAACTTTCATCTGATTATAAATTTTGTGTCGCAAAGGTAATAAAGATAACAGAAGCCAACCCCGGCAGGGTGTTAATTTATCATAGCATTCGGTCAAATATTCCTATAGCACCTCGCATGCGAGGTCTACATTTGCCGCAGAATTAAACGCGCCATGAGATCACTCACCTGCCTGGCCGCCCTGTTGGCGTTGACTGCGACGGCGAAAGGCCCACAGCCTTCGCCCGCCGACAAAGCATGGGCGACGACATACAAAGCTATCGAAAGCCGCATCAAAGCGCCCGTGTTCGCGGCGCGCGACTTCCCGATCACCGATTTCGGCGCCGTGGCGGGCGATCCTGCGAAACTGAACCACACGGCCATCAACAGCGCGATAGAGGCGTGCAGCAAGGCCGGCGGCGGTCGCGTAGTGGTTCCCGCGGGCACATGGCACACCGGGGCGATAACCATGCTCAGCGGGGTAAACCTGCACGTCGAGCAGGGGGCCGTGCTGCTTTTCACAACCGACACGCGCTATTACCCCCTGGTGCTCACACGCTGGGAGGGGCTGGATTGCTATAACTACCAACCTTTGATATACGCCTATGGGCAGAAAGACATCGCCCTGACGGGACGCGGCACTATAGACGGCGCGGCGACCGACAAGGACTGGTGGGCAATGCACGGCACACCCCATCATGGATGGACCGAAGGGGTTATTTCGCAGAAAATAGGCCGTCCGCTGCTGATGCGCTGGAGCGAGGCCGGCACGCCGGTCGAACAGCGCCGCATGGGCGATGGCTACGGCATGCGCCCCCAGTTGGTAAATTTCTACTCGTGCGAGAATGTGCTGATCGAGGATGTGACCCTGCTGCGTTCGCCTTTCTGGGTGCTCCACCCCCTGATGTGCAAAAACCTGACCGTGCGCGGCGTACACATGATAAACGATGGGCCTAACGGCGACGGCTGCGACCCCGAATCGTGCACTGACGTGCTGATCGAGAACTGCTTTTTCAACACCGGCGACGACTGCATAGCCATAAAATCGGGGCGCAACGCCGACGGACGGCTTTGGAATTTGCCCAGCAGCGACATAATCGTGAGGGGTTGCCGCATGGAGAACGGCCACGGCGGGGTGGTCGTGGGCAGCGAAATATCGGGCGGATGCCGCAACGTATTCGTCGAGGACTGCGTCATGGACTCGCCCGAGTTGGACCGCGTGATACGCATCAAGACCAACAACTGCCGCGGCGGGGTGATAGAGAATATATACACGCGCAACGTAACGGTGGGACAATGTAAAGAGGCGGTACTGCTGATAAGCCTGGTCTATGAGCCTCGCGAACAGTGCGACCGCTCATTCCCGCCCGCCGTCCGCAATGTGTGGATGCAGGGCGTAACATGCAGCAAAAGCCGCTACGGAGTCTTCATCCAGGGGCTCGACAGCGGGGTCAACGTCGACAACATAAACGTTACAGACTGTTCATTCAGCGGGGTGGCCGAGGCCAACCGCATCGAAGGGCTGACCGGCAGCATAACGTTCAACAACCTTGTAATTAACGGCCAAAAAATACAATAGCACTCCTGTCGCAAACGGGAAGAACCCGCGCATCGGCCGTTGCGCGGGTTCTTATTTTTTATTTACGCCCTTATTTTTTCTCGTCGAGCATTTCCGAGAGGTTGTCGACGATGCGCTTGGCCTGTTTACGGGCTTTGCCGACCATTTCGTCGGCTTTCTCTTCCAATTTATCGGCCATGTCGGCGGCTTTGTCCGAGAGTTGCTCGTACTTGGCCCTCGCCTTGAGTTTAGCCTCCTGTACCAGGTCGGGATCGTAAGCGCTCGCGACCATGTAATCACGGAAGATCTCTACTGCCTTCGCTGCCTGTGCCTGGGTCAGGCCGCCCTTTTTCTGAAGTTGTTCCAATAAGTTTTTCATGTACTAAAAAATATGTTTGTGTTTCATAAGAGCAATTTCGAAGCCACAAGTTTGATCTTTGCGGAAAATTGTTATCTTTGTTCTTGGATATTAAAGCATGAGATCATGAAAAACTTTACCCTCGCACCTTTCCTTCTATGTTTTGCCCTTCTCGCCGGATGTGACGATCCAGACAAAGGATCACCGGAAATCACCGGCGAATGGGTCGCATTCCAGGTCGACGGACAGCGCCTGGGCGAGAACGACATGTTCGTCAATACGTTTACCGAACGCGGCAAGAGCGCCTATCACAGCCGCCAGGCCATCTCGGCGACCGAGACCAAGTGGATCGAAGAGGCCGCGCAGAATTACAGCCTCTCGAACGGCATACTCACCGAAGAGGGCTACAATTACGCAGGGCAACACTATAAGTTCATTTCGCGCGTAAGCATCTCGGGCGAGGTCATGGCCACCGAAATGCTCAGCCATACGCTCGACGGGGTAAGCTATCCCACATTCGGCACGACGCTGCGCAAAATGGTCACTTCGCACCTCGATTTGGTCGGCATCTGGGAAGGCTACGAAACCACGCCCGGCGCTAACAGGGACGATTTCTGCTGGAGTTTCAACGCCAACGGCACATACGACTTCTACTATGTCGACGGCGACACCTATGTAAAAAAGAATGACAACCAGGGCGTATATTTCAACTATAACGACCTGCTGGTGTTCAACTTCACCAACGAGCTGCTCCAAGGCGCGACCGGTGTGCAGTGCGACTGCTGGACGGTCGTCAAGAGCGGCAACCGCATGAATTGGGACAACGGCACGCGCACATTCTCGATGATAAGGCGCGAGAATATTCCCTCGACGCCGCAACCCTGATACGGTCTTAATCATAAAAATGCCTGTGAATGTAACAATTACAGGCATTTATTTTTTAACGTTAAAACTTATAAGGTATGAAAAATTTCAGATCCTTCCTGTTTCTCGCCCTCGCGGCATCGCTGGCCGGATGCAACGGCGAAGACAACTGCAAACCGTCGGCCGCCGACATCAGCGGAACGTGGGTCATCTTCGAAAGTAACGGGGTGACGCTCATGGAGAACGAGCGCTACGTCAATATCTTCGACCACCGCAGCGGACTGGATATCTACGCCGGTCGTGAGCAGATCGACGACACGCAGAGCCAATGGGTGGAAGAGCCCGCCGGTACGTTCAAAGTAGTCAACGGCGTACTCTATGAAGAGTGGTACAACTACGACGGCTCATTCGGAGCGCAAGTCTCGGACATCTCGCTCAAGGATGACATTATGACCGTACGCGTCGCCGACAGCGACGAGTGGTACCGCTGCCGCAGGGTCGACGAGTCGATGAAAGCCCGGATGGCGGGCATCTGGGAGGGGCGCTCGACAGATAAGCCCAACCCCCTGTGGTTCTGCTGGAGTTTTAAGAGCAACAACTCCTACGATTTCTGGTGCGAGGACCAGGGCAGCTACGCCTTCATACCCACCAACAACGGCAAATATTACGTCTACGGCGATATGGTGGTGTGCACCTACACCGAAGAGCTCGGCGGCGGCGACGGCACGCAGACCATCCCCGGCGAACATTGCGAGTGCTGGACGATGAGCATCGCCGGCAACACGATGACCTGGACCGCCACGCGCGACTACGGGGTGGCATCCTACGAGATGACCAAACGCACGGTGCTGCCGACAGCCCCTCCGCAATAAGAAATAGGCGGAACCCGGTCGGGTTCCGCCTATTTCTTATTGAAAACGTGGTTAGTACATATTCACGATAGCTTCATAGAGCTCCTGCTTGCCGCTGGTCACCTTCGGCTCCCCTTTGGTCTTAGCGTAGGCCACGAGATCTTCGAGGGTCATCCTGCCGTTCTCGAACTCGCCCCCCTTGCCTGCGTCGAAAGAGGCGTAACGACCGGTGAGCATCTTTTTATAGGGCGATCTTTCGAGCACCCCGGCGGCAGCGATCAGGGCGCGTGCGAAAGCGTCCATTCCCGCGATGTGGGCTATAAAGAGGTCTTCCGGGTCGGTCGAATTGCGGCGGGTGCGCGCATCGAAGTTGGTGCCGCCGCCATTCAGGCCGCCGGCTTTCACTATAACCAGCATCGCCTGGGTCAACTCCCACGAGTCGATGGGGAATTGGTCGGTGTCCCAGCCGTTCTGGTAGTCGCCGCGGTTGGCGTCTATCGAAGCCAGCATACCGCAGTCAGCTGCGCACTGTAACTCATGTTCGAAGGTGTGGCCGGCCAGCGTGGCGTGGTTGACCTCTATGTTGAGTTTGAAATCCTTATCCAGTCCGTTGGCGCGCAGGAAGCCGATCACGGTCTCCGCGTCCACGTCATACTGGTGCTTGGTTGGCTCCATGGGCTTGGGCTCGATCAAAAACCAGCCCTTGAAACCTTTGCCGCGGGCATAATCGCGCGCGGCGGTGAGCATACGCGCCAGGTGTGCCTTTTCGCGCTTCATATCGGTGTTCAGCAGCGACATATAGCCCTCGCGGCCTCCCCAGAACACATAGTTTTCGCCGCCCAGCTCTATCGTGGCGTCGAGGGCGTTCTTGATCTGCACCGCGGCGCGCGCCACAACGTCGAAGTCGGGGTTGGTGGCCGCGCCGTTCATGTAGCGGGGGTTGCTGAAGACGTTGGCCGTACCCCAGAGCAGCTTCAGGCCGGTCTGCTCCATCCTCTGTTTGGCGTAGGCGGTGATGGCCTTCATGTTGGCCTCATACTCCTCTATCGAGCCTCCCTCGGCGATCAGGTCGGTGTCGTGGAAACAGAAGTATTCGATGCCTATCTTCTGCATGAATTCGAAACCGGCGTCCAATTTCGCCTTGGCCTTGTCGAGGGCCGTCGCCGCGTCGTCCCACGCGTATTTCTTGGTGCCGCTACCGAATTGGTCGGCCCCGTCGGCGCACAGGGTATGCCAGTAGGCCATCGAGAATTTGAACCAATCCTTCATCTTGCGCCCCGCAACGACCTTTTCGGCGTCGTAGTAACGGAAAGCCATCGGATTATAGCTCGATTCACCCTCGAATTTGATCTTCCCGATGCCGGGGAAATACTCTTTTTGTGCCATGACCTTATAAGTTTTAAAGTTTAGATGATAATTCTTTTTTCCATGCCTCGTATCCCGCGTCGAGGGCGGCTTTGATCGCCGGGTCGGGCTCCACGACCTCCAGCCTACGCAGCGAGGCGAATGCTTCCGATTCCGATCTGTAGATACCTGCACCAAGGGCCGCTCCGCGCGCCGCGCCCAATGCGCCGTCGGTGTTGTAGAGCTCTATGCGCGCGTCGCACAGCGTGGCCAGCGTGGTGCGAAAAATGGGGCTTAGCATCATATTGGCCATACCGGCGCGTATCACCCGGGGATCGAGCCCCACCCCGCGCATGATGTCCACACCGTAGCGGAATGCGTAGGCGATGCCCTCCTGTGCGGCGCGCAGCACATGGGCGCGGGTGTGGCGGTTCAGGTCGAGCCCCGCGACGCATGCCCCGGTGAAGCGGTTTTCGAGCATGCGCTCGGCGCCGTTGCCGAAGGGTAGCATGACCACGCCGTCGCTGCCCGCCGGGACCCTGGAGGCTATTTCGTTGACCTGTTCGTAGCTCTCCGCCTGGGCTACTGCACGTTTTGTCCAGGCGTTGAGTATCCCTGTGCCGTTGATACACAGCAGTACGCCGTAGCGTGGCGCCTGGGTGGCGTGGTTGACATGCAGGAAAGTGTTGACCCTGGACAGGTGGTCGGCCCTGGGTTGGTCGGTCACCCCGTAGACCACGCCCGAAGTACCTGCCGTGGCCGCGATCTCGCCGGGCTGCAGCACCCCGAGCGAAAAGGCGTTGTTGGGCTGGTCGCCCGCGCGGTAGGAGATCGGCGTGCCCTCTTTTACGCCCAACAGAGATTCCGTGGCCGCCGAGGTGCGAGACTGGATGCCGATGGCGGGCTTCTGATCGGCGAACATTGCGTCGGGAATGCCGTAATGCCGGGCGAGGAAATCGGCGCGGCGGTCATCTTTGAAATCCCATAGGATGCCCTCGGAGAGCCCCGTTCCGGTGGTCGACACCTCGCCAGAGAGCATATAGGCGATGTAGTCGCCGGGCAGCATGAACTTGTCGATGCGGGCAAACACGTCAGGCTGATTTTCTTTGACCCAGGCGAGTTTGGAGGCGGTGAAATTACCCGGCGAATTGAGCGTGCGTTCGAGGCAAAACTCCCTGCCGAGCGCCTCCGTGGCCTTCGCCCCTATCTCAACGGCGCGGCTGTCGCACCATATTATCGCGTCGCGCAGCACTTTGCCCCCGGCGTCGAGGCACACAAGGCCGTGCATCTGGTAGGTGATGCCTATGGCGGCCACTTCAGACACCGGGTGGCTACGGGCGATCTGTCGGACACCGTCGCACACATATCCCCACCACATCGCGGGGTCCTGCTCGGCCCAGCCGGCCCTGAGCGCCTTGATAGGCATTTCCGTGCCTGGGAGCGTGGCCGAGGCCACGCACTCGCCTGTGGCGGTGTCTAACAGCGAAACCTTGACCGAGGAGCTGCCTATATCTATACCGAGGGTTTTCATATCAACGTAGGAAATCGAGTTTGAATTTGGATTTATGCTCCCTTTCGAAAATGCGGGCGTCGAAACGGTAATATTGCGCGGGTTTGTGCCACACCCCGGTTTGTTTCTCGCCGAGCGGGATTATATATGGTTGCGAAAGGATCTTCTTGCGGAAATTGCGGTTGTCGATCTCGATGCCAAGCACCGCCTGGTATAGGTCCTGCAACTGGCGGATCGTGAATTTGCGCGGCAACAGCGCGAAGGCCAGCGGCTCGTGGCGCAGCCGCGAGATCAGAAAACCTATGGCCGACACCACAATGCGGTTGTGGTCCAGGGCAAGCCCCCTGACGCTGTCCAGTTCCACCCATTGCGCGCCTTTGGCCGCCGTGTACTCTATCAGCCGCGCGTCGAGTTTGACCACCGCGTGGAAGACCACCGTCAGCACCCTGCGCAGGTTGACCCCGTAGAAGTCGTTGATCCATTGCAACTCGTCGCCCTGCACGCGGGCGGGGTCTGAGAAGACCTCCATCTGGCGCAGGTAGATGTCCGTGATGCCGGTCAACTCACCCATCACGCGGCTGGCCGCGCTTTCGAGGTCCTCCGTGTCTGCTATCAGGCTGCCGGGCAGTTTCATGTCGGCCACCACTCCCCTTTCAGGCAGGGTGCGTTCACGGCGCACCAAGAGCACCCTGAGCGCATGGCCGTCGAAACCGAAGACCACGCAGTCGACCGAAATCGCCTGGTCGTCGTATTTGAGCCCCCGCTCGCCCATCGAACGCTATTTTTTCTCCCTTTTCGAGAAAAGGTCGTTCATCTGCTCAAGGGTCAGCCCTTTGGTCTCGGGCACGAATTTCCACATGAACAGCGCCGAGAGCAACGCCATGAGCGCATAGATCCAGTATGCGAAGCCGTGATGGAACACCTCGTTAAGCGCCGAGGATTTATCCATCATCGGGAAAGTCCATGACACCAGATAGTTGGCTATCCATTGGGCGGCCACGGCGATAGCCATCGCCTGGCCTCGTATCTTATTGGGGAATATCTCGGAGAGCAGCACCCAGCAAACCGGGCCCCAGCTCACGGCAAAGGAGGCTGTGTAGGCCAGCATAGCTATCAGGGCGGCCAGGCCGACGTGTTGGAGGAAGAAGAACGTCCCGAGGGCAAGCATGCTCACGGCCATACCCAGCGATCCGATTATCATCAGCGGACGGCGTCCGAAGCGATCGACGGTGAATATCGCCACAACGGTGAACGTCAAGTTGATAACACCGACGATTATGGTCTGCAGCAGTGCCGTGTCGGTGCCGCTGCCCATGTTGCGGAATATCTCGGGGGCGTAGTAAAGCACCACGTTGATACCCACGAACTGCTGAAAAACCGATAGCAATATACCGATTATGATAACACCCACTCCATAGGCGAAAAGCGGCGAGCGTGCCACGCCGGCAAGCGATCCGCGGATGCTTTCCACCAGGTGCGACACGTCCTGCGTGCCGTTGACGCGGCGCAATATCCGCTCGGCTTTTTCGTCGTGACCGCGCATAATGAGCCAGCGTGGGCTTTCGGGAATGACGATCAGCAGTAGCAGCAGCAACACGCCGGGGATGGTTTCCGAGAGGAACATCATCCTCCAGCCCGTTTCGGTGATCCACTCCTCGGAGCTGCCCTGGGCAATAAAATAGTTGACGAAATATACAACCAGCATGCCGAAGATAATGGCGAACTGGTTGAAAGAGACCAACCTGCCGCGCATCGCCGGGGGTGCCATTTCGGCTATATACATAGGCGAGAGCATCGAGGCCATACCCACGCCCACCCCGCCGATAATGCGGTAGATGACAAAATGGACGCCGAAAGCCGTCAGGTCGCCCCCCGCGGTGAACATCTCGGGAAACGCCGAGCCTACGGCAGAGATAATAAGTAACACCGAGGCGGCCAACAGGCTGTATTTACGCCCGAGGTTGGTGGCCATAAAGCCGCCTATCATACCGCCGAAGATGCAGCCGATCAGGGCGCTCGACACTAAAAAGCCGAGTTGCGCGTTAGCCGAGGCTTCGGGAAGCCCGAGTCCATGGATGAAATTAATGTCGAGGTACTTGACCGTCCCCGAGATCACTGCCGTGTCGTAACCGAACAGCAATCCGCCGAGCGTGGCCACCATAGTAACGAAAAACAGGTAGGCCGTGCCTTTTGTTTTTGTCATCTGCTTTAGTTTTAGGTTTGTGTATCGTAAAAATAGTTTTTTTTAGCGTACGCCCGACACTACGCGCCGGGAAAAGGTAAAATTTACGCTAAGTAGCGGCATGCGTGGAGTGAAACGGTCGCGAAACAGCCTGAAAACAGACAAAATCGCCACTATAAAAACCTGTTTTAAAACAATTTGCACTAAAAACAAAAATCCCGGGGCAGTATCGCCCCGGGAAACAGTGCTTTTTACGTTAAGTCGCCCTATTCCGCCTGTGTACCCAGGTCGTCTATGCCCACGATCTTGTTTACGATGGCGTAAATGGTCAACCCCGCCGCCGAATGTATGTCCAATTTAGCGGAAATATTGCGGCGGTGCGTGGTGACCGTGTGCGCCGAGAGGCACAGTTTGTCGGCGATCTGCTTGTTGGTCATCCCGCGCACAACGCACGAGAGCACCTGTTTCTCGCGCGCCGAAAGGGGCTCGTGGCGCGGCTGCTCGGGGCCCGCGGAAACGAGTTTTTGCAGTTTCGCAGCGATCTGCGCCGGCTGCTCGTATAGGGATATGCTCTCGTCATAGGCCGACAGCAGGGGCGTGGCGTCAGAAGAGTGCAACGCGACGGCCTTCATATTCTGCGGCGCGTCGCGGCGCAACTGCTGGAGAGAGAATACCGCGGCCATAAGCGGATTGACTATCAGCACGTCGGGCTTGTGCGCGGCCAGCGATTGGCGCAACTCGTCAGGCTCCGAGACCTCATACACATGGGCATGCACCGTGTCTATGCCCTGCAACACCGAGGCAACCCCGGCACGGATGATCGCAGACGGCTCGGCGACCAGTATGCGCAGTTGGACGCCTTTCATAATCTCACGGGTTTATTTGCTTCGAGGGCTTCGATAGCGGGCACGAACAGGCGGTCTTCCACCTCGTTGTGCGACGCCAGGTCGTCCTCGCAGTTGAATATATCGAACAGCACGCCGTTCATCTCGTTGGTGCTCTGCGCGGGATAGTACTTCAGCAGTATGCGCTTGAACTCCGCCAGGCGCGCCTCGACGTGATCGTGGTGGCTGCTGAAAACGCTTATCGAATAACCCTTGGTGCGCTGTCCGGCGATAAGGGCGCGCACGTAGGGGAAAACGGTGCTCTCCTCATAGTCCATGTGGGTGCGCACCTCGCCGACATATTCGTCGAAATAGCGCAGTACGGCCCCGCCCAACCCCTCGTCCGCCCCCGCGAGCACAGCCTCCAGGGATGTGCGGATAGCCGGGAGGCGGAATCCGAGGAAATAGTCGTGCGAGGAGTGCAGGTAGTCCAGCAGGGCGCCCAACGACGGGGCGTCAGCCGACGAAGCGCTGACCGTGTGCCCGGTCTGCAGGTTGGCCACGGCCAGGAAGGTCGGCGCGTCCACGCCGGCCTGTGCGCACACCTCGCCTATGGTCTTCTCGCCGAAGCCCAGCCCGAGCCCGAAACGACTCATTACCAGCAACACGCGGTAGTTGTCGCCTATAAGTCCGCCCATAGTGTCGTTGGCGGTGTATTTTCCTGAAATGTACATAACGTGAGTTTTGGATAAGGATTAGCCATGTGTTATTTGTGCCCGTATGCTTTGAAGCTGCTCCTAAGCGGAAGTGTGTGTTACATTACTTTTTCTCTTTAACAAAGCCGCTGCGGTAAGCCCACAGAAGGCGTTGCAGTTCGCATATCTGGGAGATGAGCGCCCTGCCTATATTCGTGTCGCGTACTTTTATGCGTTCGGGGTTGGACTCGACCACGAATTTGGTCGAACGAATGTCCTGCCCCTCGGAGATGGCTTTCTGCGTCGACTCGAAGGGTTCGTGCTGCACCAGGTGCATGCCGTAGGAGTTGAACATCAACGTGTAGCCGGCGATGCCCGTTTCCGGCTGGTAGGCCTTCGAGAATCCCCCGTCGATCACCAGCAACTTGCCGTGCGCCTTGATCGGGCTCTCGCCTTTGATAGGCTTGACGGGGATATGGCCGTTGATAATATGCGAACGTTGCTCGTCGAGGCCGAATTCGCGGAAGATCATATCGCACACCTCCTCGCGCTCGATCACCCTGTAATATGCCCCTTTGACCTCACGGTGCGAGGCTTTGTCGGCGATCAGGTAGCGCTCGAAAGTGGCCATTTTATCCTTGTCGAACAGCGGCGAATCGGGACCGCACCACAGGTACCACATCATATCCTCGGCGAAGAGTTTGCGCGGCGAACCCTCGGGGGCGAAGTAAGCCTCGCGCGCCACGCGGTCGATCTCGTCCATGTAGGCCTTGCCTGAGAAAGTGTGCCCGGTGACGGACACCTCTTTGAATGTGCCGTCTTCGTTCATCGGTATCGACGCGTGGTAGATCAGATTGCCGTTCATCACGAGGTAGAGGCTGCCGCGCGAGTACATGCAATGTATATGGCGCTCAAGGCGTTCGCTGCCCAGGAAAGACGAGCGCAGTTGCGCCATCAGCTCCCTCTCGTCCTCGGTGTAGGCGTACGGGTCGGCGGGATCGACCGTCGGGAAGGAGCGATCGTCCAATTTATAGGTTACACCGTCGATGTCCACCTCGCCAGTTTCGAAATCGACCTTGTGGAGCAGGTTGCGCGACTCCATGCCGAACTGCGGCCTTCGCGCGATCAGGTGCGCCTCGGCCTTGAACTGCAATACGGTGAGCGCCTTGTGCATCTGCGCCATCATTTGCAGGGTGGTCTGCTTGTAGGGCATCTTCTGCATGTTCTTCACCTGGAATTTTTCGCACGGGTCGTTGCCGTAATGCTCCATCGCGAAAGTGGCCAGCGGCAGCAGGTTCACCCCGTAGCCGTCCTCGAGTATCTCAAGGTTGCCGTAACGGATGCTCTGTCGCAGCACGTTGGCGATACAGGCCTCCGAGCCCGCGGCGGCGCCCATCCAGAGCACGTCGTGGTTGCCCCACTGTATATCGACGTTGTGGTAGCCGCACAGTATGTCCATGATCTGGTGAGATCCGGGACCGCGGTCGTAGACGTCGCCCACGATGTGCAGCGAATCTATTGTCAGCCGCTGGATCACGTTGCACATCGCGATTATGAAATCGTCCGCGCGGCCTACGGCGATAATGCTGTTTATAATGCCGTTGTAGTAGTCGTGCTTGTTGGGCATGAGCTGCGATTCGTGCAGCAGCTCCTCGATGATATAGGCGAACTCCGCTGGCAGGGCCTTGCGCACCTTCGAGCGGGTGTACTTCGAGGAAACCGAGCGGCAGAACTCGATAAGCTGGTTCAGGGTGATCCGGTACCAATCCTCCAACTCCTGTTCGCGCTGCTTGAGCAGTTCGATCTTCTGCTCGGGGTAGTAGACCAGCGTGCAAAGGTCGGTCTTCTCTGACTCGCGCAGCAGGTTGCCGAAGATCTCGTTGACCTTCATGCGCACCACGCCCGAGGCGTTTCTCAGCACATGCCGGAAGGCTTCGTGCTCACCGTGCAGGTCCGTAAGGAAGTGCTCGGTGCCCTTGGGCAGGTTGATGATCGCCTCGAGGTTGATGATCTCCGAACAGGCGGCAGCTATAGAGGGAAAGCGCTGCGAAAGCAGTTCCAGGTACTTGAGTTCGGCGGCGTCGGGTGGTAAGATATTGGAATTTTCCATGCGTTTGCCTTTTACCGACTACAAGTTTACGGACTTAAGTTGACATTGCCGTGGGAAAAATAAAAAGACCGGGTGATTTTGCGCCACCGCCCGGTCTTTTCGGCTTACTAAATTCATCGGCACAAAAGTATGGCGCGCCGACCGGACGGGCAATACCATTTATTAGTGATTTATGCGCCCTTCCGTACCTTTGCGCGACACGCAGAACAGATCCAGCCCGCAATCCAGACCACCGGCGACCAGCCAGAAACCCGACCACTCGTAAACGGCGCCATCCCTGTCGGGGATCTTTATTTCGCAGGGAGTTTTATCGTCCCTGAACGGCGCTACACGGTTGATCTCGACCTCGAGCAGCCCGGGCTCGGCACAGAGCGAGTAAAAATGCGAATTTTCAAATACTTCGCCTACCCTGTCTTCGAACCCTGCGTAGGAATACTCCGTCAGGTGATATGGGTTCCACGGAGGTTGACCCTCGCTTAGCCTGTAATTGCGGTTAGGGGTAGATATCACCAGAACTCCGCTATCGGTCAACAGCCCCCTGAGGAATTCCAGGTACGCTTTAACGTCCTGCACGTGTTCGATGACCTGAAAGGAGGTTATCAGGTCGAATTTCTGCGATGTGTTCTGAATCTCTCCGAAAGGCAGGAAGGAGAGGTTGCCGTGCCGGTATTTCTTAGAGGCTGCCCGGACGGCCTTTCTGTCTATATCCGTGCCTATGACCCGGCATTCGCCGCATGCTTGCGCGAGGATGGCGCAACCGTAACCGTCGCCGCAGCCGTAATCGAGGGCAGTTGCGGACGGCTTCAGGTATTGTTTTGCGAATTCATAGGCAAACCGGTGTTTAAGGGTCAGGACCCGGTCCACTTCGCTGGATCGGTAGAGGTCGGGGATTATCCTCTCGGAGGTCTTCCCCTTTATTGCCAGAATGAGTTTTGCCAGCAGCGGCATTTTTTTAAGCGCACGCGCCGGGGGCGTATCCGCAAGCCATTTATATAATGCTCCCATAGATCGGTTTTTAATTTGACCGCAATGCAAATATACCAAATTATTCTTTAATGCGGCGTGCACGGTAACGGCGTTCAAAATCGCGATCCGGGGTATTTCGTGTCACTAATTTTTATATATTTGCGGGATTATAGCCAAAAAGCAAACATCTAACTATAACGACATAAAAATGAAAAAAACGTTGAAAATCGTAGTGCTGGCCAAACAGGTGCCCGATACCCGCAACGTGGGTAAGGACGCCATGAAAGCCGACGGAACGGTCAATCGCGCGGCGCTGCCGGCGATATTCAACCCCGAAGACCTCAATGCCCTGGAACAGGCCGTCACCCTGAAGGAAATGTGCCCCGGAAGCACCGTCGAGATACTGACGATGGGCCCTCCCCGCGCGGCTGACATCATCCGCGACGCCATGTTCCGCGGCGCCGACGGCGGGGTGCTGCTCACCGACCGCAAATTCGCAGGTGCCGACACGCTGGCCACGTCCTACGCCCTCTCACGCGCCCTTTTGAAGATCCAGCCCGATATTATCTTCGCCGGTCGCCAGGCAATCGACGGCGACACCGCCCAGGTGGGCCCCCAGGTGGCCGAGAAGCTGGGCATCCCCCAGGTGACCTACTCAGAGCAGATCGTTTCGATCTCAGAGAAGGAGATCGTCATCAAACGCCGCCTGGAGCACGGCTCGGAGGTAGTCTCCTCTCCCCTGCCCTGCGTGGTAACGGTCAACGCCTCGGCAGCCGAGTGCCGCCCCCAGCATGCCAAGCGCGTGATGAAATACAAATACGCCAAGACCCCCGGCGAACTCAACGAACAGCCAGACAACTGCTATAACGGCATGTGCGAAGTTAAACCCTATCTCAATATCAGGGAATGGGGCGTTGCGGACGTCGAAGGCAACGAAGCCGACTTCGGCCTGTCGGGTTCGCCCACCAAGGTCAAGAAGATCGAAAACGTGGTGTTCGCCGCCAAAGAGGCCAAACGCCTCACGGGCGCCGACCAGGACATCAACCTGCTGATGGGTGAGCTGATCGCCAGCCACACGCTCGGTTAATCATCTTAAAACAGTCAAGAAAACATGAACAGCATATTCGTATATTGCGAGATCACCGAGAAGGGCGGCATTGCCGACGTGAGCCTCGAACTGCTCACCAAGGGCCGCGAACTGGCTTCTACGCTGGGCTGCAAACTCGAAGCACTGGCCATCGGCCACAACCTTAACGGCATTGAAAAAGAGTGCGCCAAATTCGGCGCCGACGTGGTGTGGGTTGCCGACGACAAGGAGCTCTCGCCCTACCGCACCCTGCCACACACCGCCATCGCGTGTGGGATCTTCGAGCAGGAGAAACCCCAGATCGCCCTGTTCGGCGCGACGACCCTGGGCCGCGACCTCGGCCCGCGCGTTTCGTCGGCCCTGCACAGCGGCCTGACCGCCGACTGCACCAGCCTGGAAATAGGCGACCACACCGAGAACAGGACCGGCAAAGAGTACAAAGACCTGCTTTACCAGATCCGTCCCGCATTCGGCGGCAACATCATCGCAACGATCATCAACCCCGACTGCCGCCCCCAGATGGCGACCGTGCGCGAGGGGGTGATGCGCAAGGAAGAGGCAGCCAAACCCGGCGCCGGCGAGCTCAAAAAGATCGACTGGAAGAAATACGTCAAGGACACTGACATGGTCGTTAAGATCATCAGCCGCCAGATCGAGGAGCGCAAGATCAACATCAAAGGCGCTTCGGTGATCGTGGCCGGAGGTTACGGCGTGGGCAGCAAGGAGAACTTCAAACTGCTGCACGAACTGGCCGACGTGCTGGGCGCCGAGGTGGGCGCTTCGCGCGCAGCCGTGGACTCGGGATTCGCCGAGCATGCCCGCCAGGTCGGACAGACCGGCGTCACGGTGCGTCCTAAACTCTACATCGCATGCGGCATATCGGGCCAGATCCAGCACACCGCAGGTATGGACGGCTCGTCGATGGTCATCTCGATCAACACCGACCCCGATGCGCCCATCAACAAGATCGCCGACTACGCCATCACCGGCGATCTGGGCGAAGTGATCCCGAAAATGATCAAGTATTACAAACAAAACTCGAAGTAAGACAATGGCAAACTTCTTTTTAGATAACAAAGACCTGCAATACCAACTGGAGCACCCGCTGATGAAGCGAATCGTCGAGCTCAAAGAGCGCGGCTACACCCAGAAGGACGAGTATGACTACGCCCCCGTCGACTTCGAGGACGCTATGGACTCTTACACGCGCGTGCTGACCATCGCCGGCGAAGTGTGCGGCGACGTGATAGCCGTCAATGCCGACGACGTGGACACCTACGGCCCCAAGGTTGTCGACGACCACGTGGTTTACGCCGAGGGCACCGCGAAAAACATCGAGGCGGTGACCAAGGCCGGGCTCTTCGGCATGACCCTGCCACGCAAGTACGACGGGCTGCACATGCCCCTGGCCACTTTCGTGGCGGCCAACGAGATGGTGGCGCGCGCGGATGCCGGTTTCGAGAACATCTGGGGACTCCAGGACTGCGCCGAAACGCTCAACGAGTACGCATCGGAAGAGATCAAGGCCAAATACCTGCCCCGTGTGTCCGCCGGCGAAACCTGCGCGATGGACCTCACCGAACCCGATGCAGGAAGCGACCTCCAGGCCGTGATGCTCAAGGCGCATTGGGACGAGGCTAAAGGCACATGGCTTTTGAACGGCGTGAAACGCTTTATCACCAACGGCGACGGACACATTTCGCTGGTTCTGGCACGCTCCGAGGAGGGCACGTCGGACGCCCGCGGCCTGTCGATGTTCGTTTACGACCGCGCACACATGGCCGTGAAGGTCCGCCGCATCGAGAACAAGCTGGGTATCAAAGGTTCGCCAACCTGCGAATTGGTATTCACCAACGCCCCGGCGGAGCTGGTCGGCGACCGCAAGATGGGTCTTATCAAATACGTCATGGGGCTGATGAACGCCGCCCGCCTGGGTATCGGCGCTCAGTCGACCGGTCTACAGGAAGCCGCCTACCGCGAGGGTTTGAAGTACGCCAACGAGCGTGAGCAGTTCGGCAAGCCCATCATCCAGTTCCCGGCGGTTTACGAAATGCTCTCGAGCATGAAAGCCCGTCTGCAGGGTTCGCGCGCGCTGCTCTATGAAACCACGCGTTTCGTTGAGATGTACAAAATATATGAGTTCGAAATTTCGCGTGAGCGCAAACTCGAACCCGAGGAGCGCGCCGAGATGAAGGCCAACCAACGCCTGGCCGACGCCTTCACCCCCCTGATGAAGCTGATGACCTCGGAGTACGCCAACTCGGTGGCCTACGACTCGCTGCAGATCCACGGCGGTTCGGGTTACATGAAGGACTACCCCATTCAGCGCATCGTGCGCGACGCCCGCATCACCAACATCTACGAGGGCACCTCGCAACTGCAGGTCGTAGCGGCCATACGCCACGTCACAACCGGCACCTACCTTACCCAAATGCTTGAATATGAGAAGCGCAGCTACCGTCCCGACCTGGAGCACATCTTCAAGAAGCTGGTAGCCATGCGCGAGGAGTACGCCGAGGCCGTTGCCGCCGTCGTGGCCGTGGGCGACCTGGAAGTGGTCGATTTCCACGCCCGCCGCATGGTCGAGATGGCCGCCCACATCATCATCACGCACCTGCTGCTCGGACAGGCAACGGAGTGTGACGATTACAAGGTTTCGGCAGAGGTCTACGCCAAGTACGGCGCCGCCCAGAATAAGGCCGCCGCAGAGATGATCTATTCGTCGTGCACCACAGACTTGGATATGTTCAAGACAGTGCTGAGCGAGGAAATTTAATCTGTAAACATATCATTCAAGCCGCTCACCGTTACAAGTGAGCGGCTTTTTTTTGTACTTTTACCCCGCCGTTATCAGGCCACAGCCAATCAATGAAAAACAATCCCAACAGAGTTTTATTGGTCCTTTGCATGGCGTCGTTCATCGTGCCGTTCATGGGCTCGTCGATCAATCTCGCCATGCCGCAGATCGGCAGCACGCTGTCGCTTAAAGCGGTGTCGCTCACGTGGATGGCTACGGCCTATATGATCGCCACGGCGGTTTTCCAGATCCCTTTCGCAAGGTTGGCCGATATGGTCGGGCGGCGCAGGGTGTTCGAATGGGGGCTGGTCGGTTTCGCCGTTGCGACCGTCCTGTCGGGCTTCGCGCCTACGGGCGGGATCATGATCCTGCTGCGCTGCGTGTCGGGACTGTTCAGCGCCATGATCTTCGGGACCAATATCGCCATACTGACCGCCTCTTTCCCCGCAGACCAGCGAGGCAAGGCGCTGGGCGTCAACACGGCTGTCGTTTATACGTCGCTTGCGCTGGGTCCTTTCTTAGGGGGGATGCTGACGCACTACTGGGGCTGGGAAAGCATATTTTTCGTCTGTGGAGCAATGGCGCTGGCCGTTTTCGTCCTCTCGCGGGTATTCCTGCACGGCGAATGGATCGAGGCGCACGGCGTGAAATTCGACTTCGCGGGCAGCGCTCTTTACGGGCTCGGGCTGTTCGGGATCATATATGGCTTCACGTCGCTGCCTGCGGCCGAGGGATTCCTCTGGGTAGCTGCCGGCATCGCCGCGCTTGCCGGATTCGCGGTATATGAGAAGCGTATCGATTCGCCGATCTTCGACGTGAGGCTGTTCTCGGGCAACCGCATGTTCGCGCTTTCGTCGCTCTCGGCGCTTATCAACTATGCCGCCACGACCGCCGTGGCGTTCATGCTGAGCCTCTACCTGCAATATGTGCGCGGCTTCGACACCCACTACGCCGGGATGATACTCATATCCCAGGCTGCGGTACAGGCCGTCTGTTCGCTGGCGGCAGGGCGGCTTTCGGATCGCGTAAGCGCGACCAAACTCACCACGTTAGGTATGGCGATATGCTCCGTCGGGCTGGCTGCGATGTTCTTTATCTCGGCCTCAACACCGGTTTGGATGCTGGTGGCGATGCTCGTAGTGCTGGGCGCCGGCTTCGGGATATTCTCATCGCCCAACTCTAACGTGATAATGAGCTCGGTCGGCAAGCAGCACTACGGACAGGCGTCGGCGGTGATGGGCACGATGCGCCTGGCCGGGCAATCTTTCAGCATGGGCATCGCGGCGATGGCCATCGCGATGCAGGTGGGCAACCGCGAGATAACGGCGGAGGTCTTCCCGCAGTTCTCCGGCAGCATGCACATTACATTCGGTGTATTTGCGATCCTCTGCCTGATAGGCGTTTACGCTTCATCGAAGCATAAATAATCTACTGTCGATCTAAACAACGGTAATGAATCGCCTCTGTAACGTGGGCGGGCATGATCTGCTCGGCCCCGTCGAGGTCGGCGATCGTGCGGGCTACCTTTAATATGCGGTCATAGGCGCGGGCCGAGAGGTCGTAGCGTGTCATCGCCCTTTCGAGCAGCGCAGAGCTTGCGGCGTCGGGACGGGCATATTCGCGTATCATAGCGGGGGTCATCATAGCGTTGGTGTGCACCCCGGGGGCGGCTTCGAAACGGCTTTGCTGGCGTGAGCGGGCAGTTACCACCCTTGCACGCACATCCTTGCTCGATTCGGCTGGTGCTGCGGCGTTGATTTCCGTAAAAGCCACCGGTTCGACCCTTACGTGCAGGTCTATGCGGTCTAACAGAGGCCCCGAAATGCGGTTCATGTAGCGTTGCACGGCTGCCGGGGCGCATGCACATTCCCGGACAGGGTGTCCGTAATATCCGCACGGGCAGGGGTTCATCGAGGCGACCAACGTAAAATTGGCGGGATATTCGACGCTGTATTTTGCGCGCGACACGGTCACCATACGGTCTTCGAGGGGTTGGCGCAGCACTTCAAGAAGGCTGCGGCCATACTCGGCGAATTCGTCCAGATACAGGATACCGTTGTGCGCCAGGGAGATTTCGCCGGGCTGGGGATTCGTCCCGCCACCAACGAGGGCGACCTGCGAAGCGAGATGATGCGGAGCGCGGAAAGGGCGGCGCGCCATAAGCCCGGCCTGGTCGCCGATTTTGCCGGCTACGGAGTGTATCTTGGTGGTTTCGAGCGCTTCATCGAGCGTCATCGGAGGCATGATGGTCGGCATGCGGCGGGCGAGCATCGTTTTACCCGAGCCGGGGCTGCCTATAAGAATCACGTTATGGCCTCCGGCGGCGGCTATCTCAAGGGCGCGTTTAACATGCGCCTGGCCGCGTACGTCGCTAAAATCCTCATCGTATAATCCCTGCGGCGGATCGAAACAGGCGCGGTGCAGGGCGTAGGGCTCGATGCAATCCTCGCCGCCGAGCATCATCGCGACCTGGCGCAGGTTTTGCGCGCCATAGACCTCCAGGCCTTCGACCACGGCGGCTTCAGGAGCATTGGCTTCGGGCAGGATGATGCCTTTGAACCCTTCGGCGGCGGCCTGTATGGCCGAGGGCAACGCCCCGCGCACTTCGCGCAGGGTGCCGTCCAGGGAGAGTTCGCCCAATATAAGGTAGTCGCCCAGCCGGTGTGCGGGGATCTGTCCCGATGCGGCAAGTATGGCCAGCGCTATGGGTAGGTCGTAGGCCGAGCCTTCCTTACGCAGGTCGGCGGGGGCGAGGTTGACGGTGGTTTTGCGGCCAGGCATGCGGTAGCCGGAATTCTCGAATGCCGCGCGGATGCGTTCGCCGCTCTCCTTGACCGCGCTGTCGGGCAGCCCGACCAGGTACATGCCGATGCCCGAGGCGATATTCACCTCGACGGTGATCGTCACGGCGCGGATGCCGGCAATGGTGCTTGAAAACGCCTTGACGAACATTTCTAAAAAGGTGCGTCGTCGCCGTCAAACGGGCTTCCGCCGCCGAAAGATCCGCCCATGGGCGCGGGTGAGGGCAGGTCGAAATCGCTTCCTCCGCCCATCGCCGAAGAGCCGCCCATCGAAGCGCCCATCGAGCTTTCGATGCCGGTGTATCCGCCCAGGTCGTCTGCGTCGTAGTCCAGGAAACGCGCCTGTTCCTTACGGAAGCGCAGTTTGATCGTTCCCACCTCGCCGTTACGGTGCTTGGCCAGGATGATCTCTGCCATGCCCTGTGTGGGCAGCCCGTCCTCGTCGGTGGTAAGGCCGTAATACTCAGGACGGTGGATGAACGCCACGATGTCGGCGTCCTGCTCGATGGCTCCCGATTCGCGAAGGTCGGAAAGTTGGGGGCGCTTGCTGCCGCCGCGCGACTCGACCGAGCGGTTGAGCTGCGACAGGGCGAGGATAGGTATGTTGAGTTCCTTGGCTATCGCCTTGAGTGAACGCGAGATAAAGGCCACTTCCTGCTCACGGTTGCCGCGCGTGTCCTGGCTGCCGGTCATAAGTTGCAGGTAGTCGATCACGATGCACTGTATGTCGAATTGCGTCTTCAGGCGGCGCGCCTTCGAGCGGAATTCGAAGATCGACAGCGCTGGCGTGTCATCGATAAACAGCGGTGCGGAGGCCAGGGGGCGCACCGAGGCTTCGAGGTGCTTCCATTGGTCGGGCGAGAGGCGACCGCTGCGCAGGTCTTTCGAATCGAGTCCCGATTCGGCGACGATAAGCCTCTGCATAAGCTGCGTGGCGCCCATTTCCAAAGAGAAGAACGCCAGCGGCTTCTCGTGGTCGATGGCCATGTTGCGCGCCATCGAAAGCACGAACGCCGTCTTACCCATCGAGGGGCGGGCGGCGATGATTATAAGGTCTGAGGGCTGCCAGCCGAGCGTGGTGCGGTCCAGGTGGGTGTAACCCGAAGGCACGCCGCTGAAATTGCCGCCGTGCTTGGCGGCCTCCTCGATGGCGGCCATGGTTTTGGTCAGAATGTCGCGCGACTGCTGCACGTCGCGTTTGACGTGTCCCTCGGCGACTTTGAATATCTCGCCCTCGGCGAAATCGATCAGGTCGGTCACGTCGGTCGACTCGTCGAAAGAGCGGCGCTGTATGTCCGAGCTGACGCGGATCAGTTCGCGCTGCACATATTTCTGGGCGATGATCTTGGCGTGGAACTCCACGTGCGCCGCCGAAGCCACCTTCTGGGTCAGTTGGGCGAGGAACACCGCCCCGCCGACCTTCGAGAGCTGGCGGTTGCGCTTCAGGCGGTCGGTGACCGTATAAAGGTCGATAGGCTGCAACTCCGCCGACAGTTCGAGGATCGCCTTGTATATGGTCTGGTGCGCCTCCTTATAGAATGCCTGGGGCTCGACGTACTCCTGCACAGCGATGATGCTGTCCTTTTCGAGCATCAACGCACCCAAGACCGCCTCTTCAAGCTCTATGGCCTGGGGCGGGACGTTGCCGGGGGCGTCGGTCAGGGCTGCGTATGCCTCGCGGTTGGATTGCGAGCGTTCGTATTGTTTTGCCATTTTCGCTGTTTCGGGACGGTAAAGATATAAAGTTTTCCTAAGATTCAGGCATAAAAAATCCCGGCCCTCAGACCGGGATGTAATTTTAGGTGCCGCGGTCAGAAACGGTATCCCGCGCCGAGCTGCACGACCATGTTTTTCATCCTGCCCTCGCCCTCCTCGAACTTCTTTTTGGCCTCGTTGGTCAAACCCAGGGTATAACGTCCCTGCACGAAGACCTTACCGAAATTATAGGTCATGCCCAGGGCCGCGCTAAGATCGAATTTATTTAAGTATTTCATGGCGTCCGTGGGATCCTGTCCCTCGATCTTGTCTTTGGCCGAGAGCAAAAGGCCGAATTGCGGGCCCAGGTCGAGGCTCAGATCATCGGTAATGTGTACTTTCGCCAACACAGGAAGCGTGAGGTAGTCGTTGCGGTATGTGAGGATTTTCGTGTCGGGAATATAATCCAACCGGGTATTCACGCCTTGGGCGGAGTAGAGCAACTCGACTCCCAAATCGACAAGGTCATTGAGGCGGTAATCGGCGAAAGCACCGGCATAGAACGCAGGACGCACATGACTGGCCGGGGTATTGGAAATGCTCGCCAGGTTAAGGCCGCCCTTGATGCCGTAAGACAACTGGGCGAAACCGACCGACACGGCCAGGCAGAAAGCCGCGCTTAGTAGAATCGTTTTTCGCATATTCATAAGTTTTAGTGGGTGATCGCAATCCAAATATAGTAAATTCCTACATTTTCTCATACAATGCCGCGGGAATCACCCTGAATATAGCTGCCACCACGCGCCAGCGGCGGGTTACGTAAACCACCCTGCGGCGGTGGCCTATCGCACGCATTATCTGCCGAGCGGCCTTCCCGACGGGGGCGACCCAGAATAGCCCATCACCCTTGGCCATGGCGGTATCGACGAATCCGGGGCGTATGTCGGTCACGGCAATGGGCAGTTTCGCCGCACGGGCGCGCTGGCGCAAGCCTTCGAGGTAGTTGACCTGGTAGGCTTTCGTGGCGTTATATGCCGGAGCCTGGCGGTTGCCGCGCAATCCGGCGACGGAGGTGATCGCTGCCAAATGTCCAGCTCCCGTACTGACAAAATATCTGAATGCCCAGTCGCAGATGCAGGTGAAACCGGACACGTTGGTGTCTATGGCAGTTTTTTCGATCCCGAAATCCAGGCCAGGGTTTTCATCGCCCGTTCCGGCACTCAGTATGAGCAGGTCCACCCCACCCAATCGGGTCGCCAGCGCATCGAGTCCGGCTTCCAGCTCCGCGGTCCGGGTGACGTCGAGCGTGGCGGTAAGGATCGAGGGATGCTCCGCCCTTAGAGTGTCGAGCAATCCGGCGCGGCGGCCAGTCGCGGCGACACGGCAACCCGCACGCACGAGCATACGCGCCAATTCGCGGCCCATGCCCGAGCTCGCACCTATTATTATAGCCCTCTTCATTATATGAGCGCCGTCCAGCCGGGTGCGGTGATGCCGATCTGCGCGCCGTCTGGCGTTATGAGCATCACCCCGGCCTCGGGGGCGGTTATATGGCCGATCACGTCTATGCCGCCTATATCGACTATCTTTTGCTGCAAATCCAAGGGTATGGTGAACATCAGTTCGAAATCGTCGCCGCCGTTCAGCGCCGCCACGACCGGATCGGAGTGCATCTCCTCGCACAGCTTATATGTCTGCGAGGCGATAGGCATGCGGTCGAGGTAGATGTGCGCGCCCTTGCCCGAGGCTTTACATATCTGGAGCAGGTCAGAGGCGAGGCCGTCCGTAAGGTCGATCATCGAAGTGGGGAGTATTTTCTCGGCGGCAAGCGACTCGACAACCTCGCGGCGGGCGGCGGGTTTAAGCTGGCGGCGCAGCAGGTACTCATAGCCCTCGAATTGCGGCTGGGGATCGTTATGCCCCTCCAGTACGCGCCTTTCGCGCTCCAACAGGCGCAGCCCCATGTAGGCCGAGCCCAGGTCACCCGTTATACATATAAGGTCGTTGACGCCAGCCCCGCCTCGTGTGACGATCTTCTTTTCCTCTGCCGACCCCAACGCAGTAACGGCGATCGTAAAGCCGGTCAGCGAAGTGGTCAGGTCGCCACCGGCCAGGTCGACGCCATAGTCGGCGCAGCCCTGGCGCACGCCTTCGTAGAACTCCTCCAGCATCTCCACGCTCATGCGCGAACCTACGCCTATGGCCAGGGTGATCTGCTCGGGGAGACCGTTCATCGCGTAGATATCGCTCACGCCGGCCACCACGGCCTTATACCCGAGATGCTTGAGGGGAAAATATGTCAGGTCGAAATGCACCCCTTCCAGGAGCAGGTCGGTCGAGAGCAGTTTGAGCCGCCCCTTTCCGCACGCCACCACCGCGGCGTCGTCGCCCGCAGTACGCAGGGTCGAAGGATTCGCGGGTGTAAAAGGTGCGGTCAGTTTTTCGATCAGGCCGAATTGGCCGAGCGATGCTATCGGAGTGCCGTTTTTTAACGCCATAGTATAAAATTTAACAACAAAGATAGTCCTAACTTTTGTTACGGCAAAAAAAAGCCTTATTTTTGCCGGCTCAAACATCAAGATGACGAACATTGTTTTATTCGGCCCCCCGGGCGCGGGCAAGGGCACACAGGCCAAACTGATCGCGGAGAAATACGGCTTCGAGCATATCTCGACCGGCGAGGTGATCCGCGATGAGATCCGCCGCGGCACGCCCCACGGGATGATCGCCAAAGAGCTGATCGACCGCGGCGAGTTGGCCCCCGACTACCTCGTGATAGAGATAATCACCGACCACATAGAGAACCACCGCGACGGCGCAGGTAATATTTTCGACGGTTTTCCGCGCACCGTGCGCCAGGCCGAAGAGTTCGACCGCATACTTTCCTCGCGCGGGCTGAAAGTCGACGCCATGCTTTCGCTCGAAGTCCCCGACAAGGTGCTCATCCAGCGCATCAGCCTTCGCGCCCTTGACAGCGGACGCGACGACGACGCCGACATAGCCATCATACAGAACCGCCTGGAGGTCTACAAACGCCAGACGGCTATCGTAGCGTCATATTACGCCTCGCAGCAAAAGCACCACCCCATCAACGGACTGGGCAGCGTAGATGACGTTTTCAACAGGCTTTGCGGCCAGATCGACGCTTTATAATCAATAATCCGCAATTCCCATTGCATATTAAGATAAAAGTCGTACCTTTGTGCCACTTTTCGTTTAACTAAATACGATTATGAACAATTACGAAACCGTTTTCATCGCCACTCCGGTCCTTTCCGACGCACAAGCGAAGGAGGTCCTTGGCAAATTCCGCGGTGTTATCACCGAGAACGGTGGTCAGGTTACCAATGAAGAAGATTGGGGCCTGCGCAAACTGGCTTATCCTATCCAGAAGAAGACCACCGGCTTTTACTATTTCCTCGAATTCGCTGCAGAGGGCGACATCATCGAGAAGCTCGAACTGCAGTATCGCCGCGACGAGCGCGTGATACGTTTCCTGACCTTCAAGCAGGACAAGTACGCTGCGGAATATGCCGATAAGCGTCGTAACAAACTTAACAAAAAGGAGGAATAAGCCATGGCAGCCAACTCGCAATCAGAAATCCGCTACCTCAACCCCGTAACGGTTGAAGTCCGCAAGAAGAAATACTGCCGTTTCAAAAAGGCCGGTATCAAGTACGTCGACTACAAAGACGGCGAATTCCTCAAGAAGTTCCTCAACGAACAGGGTAAGCTCCTGCCCCGTCGCCTGACCGGCACCTCGCAGAAGTTCCAGAAGAAAGTAGCCCAGGCCGTTAAGCGCGCACGCCACCTCGCGATTCTGCCCTACGTTACCGACATGATGAAATAACCCACAAAAATCGATAGACATGGAAGTTATACTGACTAAAGACGTCGAAAAGCTGGGTTACAAGAACGACATCGTGAACGTCGCCCCCGGCTACGCCAACAACTACCTCATCCCCCAGGGTTTCGCCCGCACGGCAACCGAATCGGCGAAGAAGGTACTGGCTGAAAACATCAAACAACAGGCCCACAAAGAAGCCAAGATGGTTGCTGATGCGGAAAGCATGGTCGCTAAACTGGCCGCCCTGAGCATCGAGCTGAAAGCCAAAGCGGAAGAAGGCCGTATCTTCGGCTCGATCACCGCAGCCAACCTGGCCGAGGCTATCGCAGCCAAAGGGATCGAGATCGACCGCAAAGCCATCAGCGTCGAAGGCGTTAAGACCGTCGGCGAATATGAGGCCATCGTAAAGATCTACAAAGAGATCAAAGGCGTGGTGAAATTCACCGTTTCCGCCGAAGAGTAATCTCCCGGATATTTCAGGAAAAGGCGAACCGTTGCGGTTCGCCTTTCTTTTATACGTGGTGGTAAGGCTCGTTACCCAGGATCGTGAACGCGCGGTATAGCTGCTCTGCGAACAGCGCCCGGACGATCTGGTGCGAGAAGGTCATCTTCGAGAGGCTGAGCGTGGCGTCGGCGCGACTGCGCATCTCATCCGAAAAGCCGTAGGGGCCCCCGATGATAAAGCATAACCTGCGTGAGGAGGCCAGCATGCGCTTTTCGATCCACTTCGCGAAATCCACGGACGAATACTGTGCGCCATGTTCATCCAACAGCGCCACGAAGTCTGAATCCTGCAAAAGTTTCAGGATATGTTCGCCTTCCTGTTTTTTCTGCTCGGCCTGGGGTATGGTTTTCCCGCGGCGCACATCCGGCACGACGCTGATCGTGAATTTCACGTAATGGCCTATGCGCCCCCGGTACATATCGACCAGCGAGGCCACCTCGGCCATGTCGGTCTTGCCGACAACGATCAACTCGATAGTCATTTAAATAAAATCAATTAACAACGAAGCTGTGCATAGCGTGCGATATGCGCAGCCAACCGGCTATAAATCACTATTCCATTCGCCCTGCGCATCGTCGTATATAACGGGGCGCGTGGGGTCCGCGGCCTTGAGCCAACGGTAGGCCAGGTACATGTTATACCCATTGCCGCTCATAGCGGCGGGCGACCATGCCGAGATGCAGACGTGGTTGCGCACGCGCGCAAACATCGACTCTTCGCGTTCGAGGACAAAGTCCCTCATGGCAGGATCGTTGACCGGCGTGCCCCCCACCCCTGTGTCGAGGCGCTTTTCAGGGGCGTTTATGTTGGTCTGGTCTATAACGCGCATTCCCAGCTCATCGCAAATGCCGTAGAACCATTCTGGCTGGGGATAGGGCGTGCGCAGCACCGCAACGCCCATCTTCTTCATACCGGCTATCTCGCCCTTGGCCTTAACCTGCGACGAGGAGGCGCTATAGAGCGACACTTTGCCCGCCGCCACGGCGGCTTTAACGCCGGCCAGGTTGGCGGCATAGGCGTCAGGCGCCGTGAATCCGAGTTTGAAGGGCACGTACTCCACGATGCGTCCGCGGTACCACACGATCATCATCACGCGGTAGAGTCCCGGCTTGGCAGGACTCCACACCCCCGCCCCGGCGCCGCGGATGTACTCGTTAAAGCGGATCGTGTCGCGCCCGTTGCCGGGTAGGGTTATCTCGCGCTTATCGTAATATTGCAGTTTGCCGTCGGGGGAATAGATATCGTAACCCACCGCGATCTTCTCGTCGTAGTTAAAGCTGTTGGCCAACGCAATGTCCAGTTTCAGGAAAGAGTCGTAGCCTGACATGCGAAAATCCTCTATTCGGGTGCGGGGTTGCGAATAGAGGTACACGTCGCCTACGGCTACGGAGGGTTTACCCGCCGGTTCGAGCCTCGCGCCGGGGGTGGACTCATCGGGTGCGATGACCACGGAATTAGCCCCTTCGTGCATCAGCGACGAAAGGTTGAACTCCGCCGGGGTGCGGCTGTCCGAGGTATATCCGGCCAGGCTGCCGTTGACCGTAAGTTTATAGCCGGGGTAGATGCCTTCCACGTGCAGGAACACCTCGCGGTCCTCCCATGACGCGGGCAGGTCGAGCTGCGCGGCGAATGTGCCGTCGGCTGCGCGTGTGAACTTCTGCGCCAGGGGGATGAACCATGCCGATTTCTCGCGCACGCCGCCCTCCGCCACCGGACGGGTGTCGTAGCTGATAAATTGGCTGCGCGCCGGGGCGCGTCCCTCGGAGGGGCGCAGCACGGCGGGCTGCGCGTATGCGCCGCAGACTGCGCCGAGCAGCAGGGCGGTCAATATCCTTTTCATCATTTCCTGTTTATTTTAACGCGGCGCACGGCCTCAAAATCCGCCGCCACCACTTCGTCGTCGTTGTAGTCCATACCGTAGCCCGTGGCCATAAGCTGGTCGGCGTCGTGGTCGGCGTCGTCCTGGGCGTATTTATAGAGCGTCGCCGCGGCTTCGCGCCCCCTGGCGATAGCCGCCTGGACAGCCCCGTCTGTCGCCTTTTCGGGATCGAGGCGTGAGAGCGCCCAGCCATAGGCATAGGATGAGTATCCGGCGTCGATCTTTTTAAGCGCCGCCGTAACGGAGGCCATATCCTTATGTACGCCGTTCTCTATATCAGCCGCAAGCTGCTCGATCAGGATGCGCGGGGCGAACATCCCCGCCATGTCGATCCATTCGCCCTCGCCTTTAACCCACGATCCGTCGTGCCCTCCGGCGAGCATTTCGCCCAGCGCGGCGTCGAGGGCCAATCTATACAATCCGCGACCGCGGCGCAGCATGGCGTTGCGTATCTTCATGCGGCCATGCGTGTAGACCTCGGCAGAGGGGTTGGCCAACAGGCCATCGGATATTTCGAGCGCCCGCACCACCTTCGAGGCGACGTAGGGGTTATAGGCCGAAAAATTAATTATGTCGCCCACGCCGGCGGGACGCTTGTCCCTGGCCGGCCACTTATTCAGGTCGCGCACCAACCCCCAGTTGCGCAGCCCCATAGCCGGTACGAGGATCGAGTTGCCGTCCTGCATCATCAGGTAGGAATAGGGAAAATCGGAGGTGTCGTGGTGTATCGAGTGGCTGCCCAGGATCGTGGTGAAAGCCCCGTTGCGCACGGGCAGCATCATATATGCGTTACTTCCGTACTTGCATCCGCGGTCGTTTATGCCCTGGTGCACCGCCCCGGTTTTGAACAGGTGGTTGCTCTGGTTGGCGCCGCTGCCGGCGTTGAAGAATGAAAAATACCCGGCTATCAGCAGCGTGGCCTTATGGTGCGAAACGGTGTAGGGTCCCGCGAAAACCGAAGCGGCCTCGCCGGCGCCGAGCATGCAGTTCGAAAAAACGAGTACGTCCACACCGGTAAATCCCTCCTCTACAACGCTGCCCGGCCCCACGAAACTGCGGTGTAGCGAAGAGCGCGTGTCGACGCGGGCGCTCTCGGCGAAGATGAAATCCACCGCCCTGACGCCGTATCCGACACGGGTGGGGTTCTCCCTGGTGCTCATTACGGTGCCGTTCTCAAGGAGTTGCACCCCGTTGAGCGTCGCGTAAGGACCTATATTGACGTTGCGTATCGTGCCGCAGTTGCGCAGCACGGCGCCCTCGCCTATGGTGCAGAATGGCTTCACGGCTGCGCGGCGCTCGGCATCTATCATTTCGTACATGCGTTCGCGCATAGCCGTGCGGTGGCGCCACATGGCAATAAGGTAGGCAGTCTGGGATGTCATCCCGGCGTGCAGGGGCACTTCGCGACCGCCGCCCTCGTTGACGGCTGCAACCTCGACGCCGATGCCGAATGAACTTTCCCCGTCGCATTCGATCAGCGACACGTCTTCCAGGCGGGCCCCGTCGCCGATATGGCAGTCGGAGATCGAAATGCCGACGGAGGTTATCACCACGCCGGCGCCTATGCGGACTTTTCCGCCGAAGGCCGCTCCATGAATCCCCTCGCAGTCGAATCCGCCGGCGACCTCTATATCGTCCCAATTTGCGGCGCGGCATCCCTGCGCCCTGAGTTGCCCGATCTGGTCGGGTGTGAGTTTTCGGTATGTGGCGTCCATAGGGGAACAAAAGTACGATTTTTCGACAAAACTCCTACTTTAACACGGCATAAATTGATTACCTTTGCCATACAATATCCGCCGGCCGTGCAACGTTCGACCGGGTAAGGGCATCTGTTAAAAAACAACCAAGAAGACAACGATATGAAAAAACTGTTCCTGACAGCCGCGATAGCCATTATGGGGCTTTCGCTCTCCTCATGCTTCAAAAGCACAAAACTCACAGCCGAAGAGATAGCCATCTCGGGCGGTTTGGATATCTACAACATAGCCACCAACATGCAGGGAATAGCCGTGGATCCCGCCATGATCGCCCTGCGCGTGAATACGCTGCTGTATGAAGCCACCGTCAGCGGCGTCACGGACCTCAATCTGGTCATGTCCGGGACGACCAACGTCAAAAACGAACTTTTCGGCGGCAGCAGCCTCTCGTCGGTGTCGCGCGATGCGGGCGATCCCGACATCATACACGTCACATTCACAGGCTTCAGCAACCGCTACGGCAAACTGACCTTCAACACACACGGTAAAAAGCTCTTCGACAGCGCCGGGGATTGGCAATGGGAAATAGACACCCCCACGGCCAATGCCTACAACCGCTACGAGGGCAACAGCTATTACCGCTACCACAAATGGGACGAAGGCTCATACACGATCTCAGGGGAAGACGCCGGCAACGCGGATATAGCATACCCTTCCATCGAGACCTATTACCCGGGGTACGAGGATTACACCTCGGAGTGGAGCGGCGAATACTATCTCCAGCCCCAGGGCGCGTATGCCGCCACACCCTCGTACAACAATTTCACTAACCTCATACTGTGGCATTACGGCTCAGGGTCGGGCAAGGCGATCAACTCTACCATCAACATAGACTACGACGTCTATTCGGCCGACAGGCTGGCGAGCGCCTTCTCGAGGGGCCAGTTCTTCTACACTTCGGGCACGGAGGATGTGTACGCACCCGGCTTCAACGCCGCCGACCCCAAAGCCTACCCATACACCGAATTGACGATGGAATGGGACGGCGACGCCTCGACCGGGGTAAATAACGCGCTGATGACTTACGGCCCCTACTCCAAGAAGTGGTAGCTTAAACGCCAACGAACAGGGTCGGCCGCAAGCTATTGCGGCCGACTTTTTATTGCCCATGTATGAATTTTTCGGAAAAATTTCGGATATTTGCACTTCACTTATTTTTCAAAAATCGATAAACAATGCTGACAGGAGGAAGGACCAAGATCGCAGAGCTGCTCGCAACATCGCCCGCGGGGCAGCAAATAACAGTTAAAGGATGGGAGCGCACCAAGCGCGGCAACAAGAACGTGGTCTTCCTGGCCCTGAACGACGGTTCGACGATAAATAACATACAGGTGGTGGCCGACCCCGCCGCATTCGACGAAGAACTCCTCAAAGCCATCACCACAGGCGCGTGCCTGAGGGTGGACGGCAGTCTGGTGGAGTCGCAGGGCTCGGGACAGCCCGTAGAGGTACAGGCCCGCGCCATCGAGCTTTACGGTGCTGCAGACCCCGAAACATACCCGTTGCAGAAAAAGGGCCACTCGCTGGAATTCCTGCGCGAGATCGCCTACCTGCGCCCCCGCACCAACACTTTCGGCGCGGTGCTGCGTGTACGCCACGCAATGGCCTACGCGATACACAAGTATTTCAACGAGCACGGTTTCTATTACCTTCACACACCCATCATAACCGCCTCCGACGCCGAGGGTGCAGGGCAGATGTTTTCCGTAACCACGCTCGATATAGAAAATCCTCCGCGCACGCAGGATGGCGATGTGGATTTCACGCAGGACTTCTTCGGCAAACACGCCAACCTGACCGTATCGGGCCAGCTCGAGGGTGAGTTGGGCGCTATGGCGCTCTCGCAGATATATACTTTCGGTCCCACTTTCCGCGCCGAAAACTCGAATACCCCCCGCCACCTGGCCGAGTTCTGGATGATCGAGCCCGAGGTGGCCTTCTTCGAGCTGGAGGACAACATGGACCTGGCCGAGGATTTCCTGAAATACCTTATCCGCTATGCGCTGGACAACTGCATGGACGACCTTCAGTTCCTCGCCAAGATGTACGACGAGGAGCTCATCGAGCGCCTTAAATTCGTGATCGATAACGACTTTGTGCGCCTGGACTACACGGAAGGGATCAAAATACTCGAAGAGAGCGGGCAGAAATTCGAATTCCCGGTAAGCTGGGGGCTCGACCTGCAGAGCGAACACGAGCGCTACCTGGTGGAAAAGCACTTCAAAAAGCCCGTCATCCTGATAAACTACCCCAAGCAGATCAAGGCTTTCTATATGAAACTCAACCAGGACGGCAAGACGGTGCGCGCGATGGACGTGCTGTTCCCGAAGATCGGCGAGATCATCGGCGGGTCGCAGCGTGAGGAGAGTTACGAAAAGCTGCTGGGCAAGGTTCGCGAAATGGGCATTCCTGAGAAAGACGTGTGGTGGTACCTCGACACGCGCCGTTGGGGAAGCGCCCCGCACAGCGGCTTCGGGCTCGGTTTCGAGCGCCTTGTGCTGTTCGTTACGGGCATGGCCAACATACGCGACGTGATACCTTTCCCGCGCACTCCGGGCAACGCCGAATTTTAGGCACGATTATTGATGGAGAGGTTAGGTTACATATAACCTAACCATGATAAGTATCTTATATAAGCTTATTTAACTGCTCCCGCGATGACTACTATTAACCAATGGCAGGTACAGAAATTACTCCAAAAGCTCTCGCCGCAACAGATACAGATGATAAAACTGCTCGAACTGCCCACAATGCAGCTCGAAGCGCGTATCAAGCAGGAGATCGAGGAGAACCCCGTCCTTGAGGAGGACGCAACCGCCGACGACCAGGAAGAGAAAAAAGAGGATATTTCGGTAGAAGAGTACCTCAAGGACGACGACACGCCCAATTACAAATACAACGCGAACAACTACTCGAAGGACGACCAGCAGCGCCCGGTATTCATAACCTCGGGGCGGTCACTGCACGAATACCTCGAAGAGCAGTTGGGCTACAAGTCGCTCAGTAACGAGGACCTGCGGCTGGCGCGCTATATCATCGGCAGCATCGACGAGGACGGCTACCTGCGCCGCGACCTGGAGTCCGTTTCGGACGACATCGCATTCAACCTGGGCGTGGACGCTTCAGTCGAGCACATCGAGCAGCTGCTCAAGGTGATACACACGCTTGAGCCGGTGGGCATCGGCGCGCGCAACATTCGCGAATGCCTGTTGCTGCAACTCGCCTCTCAACTGCAAACCGCCTCGGTTTGCCTGGCCCGCAGGATACTGACGGACTATTTCGACGAATTCTCGAAGAAGCACTACGACAAGCTGCTCCTACGCCTCGCCGTGAGCGAGGACGAGCTGCGCGAGGGCCTTGAGGAGATCGTGCGCCTGTCGCCCAAGCCTGGCAACCTCTACACGGACGACCAGAGCGACCTGCAGCCATATATCATCCCCGATTTCATCCTCGACCAGCATAACGGCTGTTTCGAGTTACGCCTCAACGCCTACAACATACCGGACGTGAAGGTCAACAAGCGCTACGTCGAGATGATACGCCAGATGACCACGGGCAAAGAGCAGAGCGAAAGCGACAAAGACGCGCTGCAGTTCGTCAAGAACAAGATCGACTCGGCCA